>NZ_MIKC01000033.1 GCF_001730315.1 Enterococcus ureilyticus | reverse complement strand
TTATCAAAGAAACCTTAGATATTCTAGACTTAAACATTACTTTTAATGAAAATGGCTTAAAAAAAGAACGAATCAAAGGTAGAATCTGTCAGGTCTTCTCAGGTACGCTCGATTATGCTGCTCATGTTTGTCCTCATTGTGAATCGAAAGAGAATGCCGCCATTATACGTTGGGGCTTTACAACTTGTCTGATTTTACTGAATGATGTTTCGGAGTATCAAACGTATTTACGCTTGAAGAAACGCCGTTTCTTCTGTTACTCCTGTAATCGATCGTTCGTTGCTAAAACGAGTCTTGTTGAAAAACATTGTTCGATTTCAACTAAAGTGAAGCTATCCATTGCCGATAGGCTCAGAAAAACCACTTCTATGAGTGAAATTGCGCGTCAAAAGAAGGTCTCTGTCTCTTCTGTTTATCGTGTCCTAAAACGATTTTATGAACCTAAAAAAATCAACCGACTCACTTTACCTGAAGTCCTTTGTTTTGATGAATTTAAATCAGTTAAGCAAGTCACCGCTTCTATGAGTTTTATCATGATGGATGGTCAAACAAAGCAGTTAATTGATGTCGTTGAAAATCGTCAGCTCCCTTTTCTAGAGCGGTATTTTTCACGTTTTCCTTTGGCTGTTCGTAAAACGGTTAAGTATATTGTTTGCGATATGTATGCCCCTTATTTTTCTCTCGTTAAAAAGTTATTTCCGACGGCTCAGATTATTCTTGATCGCTTTCATATTGTCCAACTCATCAGCCGAACCTTTTTAAAGCACCGTATTCAGAGAATGAATACATTTCTTCATCAGGGAAATACAGAAGCAAAAAAATATCGACACTTGAAGAAATACTGGAAACTTCTTCAAAAAAATCAGTCGAAGCTTGATTTTGAAAAACGCCTTTGGCGTTCTTCCTTCCGCACCTATTTAACTGAAACAGAAGTCGTTGATCGTTTACTTGCGTATGATAACGAGCTGAAGACTGGCTACACGTATTATCAGGACTTTCTTTATGCCGTACAGACAAGAGATTTTGCTCGGTTTTATGCACTATTAGACGAAGATTTTTGTCGTCTTCCTACCTATTACCAAACGACTATTGGTACTTTTAAGAAGTACAAAAATGAAATTAAAAATGCGCTAGAATTGCCTTATTCTAATGGACCATTGGAATGTTTAAACAACCATATTAAAGTGTTGAAGAGAAATGCTTATGGGTTTCGTAACTTTTACAATTTTAAGTTGAGAATTTCTTTATGTTTTGGCACTATTCTTTTTCAAGAAAATAGAAAAACCTAGAGGAAATTTCCTCTAGGAATCATATTAATCGATTTAATTCTTTAGATTTTCTTCA
>NZ_MIKC01000032.1 GCF_001730315.1 Enterococcus ureilyticus | reverse complement strand
TTTGACATGGCATTTAGAAAAGATTTTTTATGGGGTGGCGCAACTGCAGCCAATCAATGTGAAGGCGGCTATAACGAAGGCGGCCGAGGATTAGCGAACGTGGATTTAGCACCAGTTGGACCAGACCGTTTTCCAGTGATCACAGGTGAGAAAAAGATGTTCGCTTTTGAGGAGGACCATTTTTACCCTGCACAAAATGCGATCGACATGTACCACCGTTATAAAGAAGATATCGCACTATTTGGCGAAATGGGGTTTAAAACTTACCGTTTATCAATTGCCTGGAGCCGTATTTTCCCTCTAGGAGACGAGACAGAGCCCAATGAAGAAGGGTTGAAGTTCTATGAAGATTTGTTCAAAGAATGCCGCAAGCACAATATTGAGCCTCTTGTAACGATCACGCATTTTGATTGTCCAATGCATTTAGTTGAAAAATATGGCGCGTGGCGCAGTCGTGAAATGGTTGGTTTTTATGAGAATCTTTGTCACGCAATTTTCAATCGTTATAAAGGCTTAGTGAAATATTGGTTAACCTTCAACGAAATCAATATGATTTTACATGCACCATTTATGGGTGCAGGTCTTTATTTTGAAGAAGGCGAAAACAAAGAACAAGTCAAATATCAAGCCGCACACCACGAACTATTAGCAAGTGCGATTGCCACAAAAATCGCTCACGAAGTTGATCCAGAAAACCAAGTTGGCTGTATGTTAGCGGCTGGCACAAACTATGCCTATACGTGTAAACCAGAAGATGTTTGGGCAGCGAAAAAAGCTGATCGTGAGAATTTCTTCTTTATCGACGTTCAATCTCGCGGAGAATATCCAGCATATGCGTTGAAAGAATTAGAACGGGAAGGCATCAAATTACCAATTGAAGAAGGCGATTTAGAATTACTGAAAGCACACACAGTAGACTTTATTTCATTTTCTTATTACTCATCACGTGTTCAATCAACGGATCCAGCGATCAATGAAAAAACAGCTGGAAATATCTTTGCCTCAGTGAAAAATCCATATTTAGAAGCAAGTGAATGGGGTTGGCAAATCGATCCACTAGGATTGCGTGTGACAATGAATGACTTATATGATCGTTACCAAAAACCATTATTTATCGTTGAAAACGGCTTAGGTGCAGTGGATGAACCAGATGAAAACGGCAATGTGATCGATGATTACCGAATCGAATATCTAGCGGCACACATCCAAGCGATGAAAGATGCAGTAGAACTTGATGGTGTAGATCTTTTAGGCTATACGACATGGGGCTGTATCGATCTTGTTTCAGCTGGAACTGGCGAAATGAAAAAACGCTATGGATTCATTTATGTCGATCGCGATAACGAAGGAAATGGCAC
>NZ_MIKC01000031.1 GCF_001730315.1 Enterococcus ureilyticus | reverse complement strand
GGCTCTATAATATATTGTGTTGGTGGAAATCAAAAAAGATTTTCTACCAGCACTTTTTTAAGCATTTAAACACAAAAAAGGAACAACTAACTGATAAAATGAAATCGACAAAAACCACAAATCATCAGAAAGGTTGTTCCCTATGGATAAGAATACCAGATTATTGCTCGGACTTACAGACAAAAACCTCCGGTTTGAAGAAAATTGGTTGGAACAAAGACCAGTAAAAGGAGTACAAGCTCAAGTGATTAAAGCCAAGCTGACCTATTCCCCAACTCATTGTGAGAAATGTGGGCGCCTCAATCATGGACAAATCATCAAAAATGGCAGTCATACAACAACAGCTCAATTGCCTGTTTTTAATGAACGCTTCACTCTATTAGAACTAAAACGGACACGTTTTCTTTGTCATGAATGTGGGGCTACTTTTCACGCTCATACAGAGCTGATTGAAGAACATCATCACTTATCTAAACAGCTTCAATATCAAATTATGCTTGACTTGAAAAAGAATGTTTCAAGAAAAATGATTGCTCAAAAACACTTTGTTTCAGACATAACAGTCCTTAGAATGATGGAGAGACTATCAAAAAATTATCGAACAAACTGGAACTTCCTTCCTAAAATTCTATGTATCGATGAATTTAAATCCATGAAATCTTGCCAAGGAAGTATGAGCTTTATTTGTGTGGATGGGGAACGGAATCAGTTGTTAGAAGTGCTGGAAGATAGACGATTACATAAATTGACCGCTCATTTTATGCGCTTTACACGTGAAGCTCGGCTACATGTAACGTATCTCGTAACAGATATGAACGCTAGTTACCATCAACTTCTTCGAACGGTCTTTCCGAATGCTCAATTAGTGACGGATCGCTTTCATATCATCCAACAAATGAATCGTACGTTGAACCAACTGCGAATTCAAACGATGAACCGCTTGAAAAGTTCTGAACCGAAACAATACCGTCGCTTAAAACGCTATTGGAAGCTACTATTGAAAGATTCCGATAAATTAGATATAAACTATCGAGCTTATCAGCCCTTATTTAAAAGACCACTTAGTCAACAAGATATTGTCGATGAACTGTTGCACTATGATGATGTCCTACGGATAGGGTATGATACGGTTCAATACTTAAAATACGCTTTTTCCCATCGAGAAGATACACTCTTTTTTGAGTATCTTCAACAGCTAGATAATCAGCTGCCACACTGGTTCAAAAAGAAATTACTCTTCTTTAACCAATATAAAGAAGGCATTAAAAATGCTTTTCGCTTCTCGTATTCTAATGGTGTCACTGAAGGGCTAAACAATAAACTTAAGGTCATCAAACGGATAGCCTATGGCTATCGAAATTTTTATCATTTTCGTTCACGTATTTATATTATTCAAGGACTTATTTTTTCACAACAATAAAAAAAGCCTGATAAGAATGTGCTACCCTTACCAGACCTAGATTTCTATTCAGTTATTTGGCTTACCAACACAATTTGACGTAGAACC
>NZ_MIKC01000030.1 GCF_001730315.1 Enterococcus ureilyticus | reverse complement strand
ATACACCTGTTCCCATGCCGAACACAGAAGTTAAGCTTCTTAGCGCCGATTGTAGTGAAGGGTTTCCCTTTGTGAGAGTAGGACGTCGCCACGCTAATTATTCCGGCATAGCTCAGTTGGTAGTAGCGCATGACTGTTAATCATGATGTCGTAGGTTCGAGTCCTACTGCCGGAGTTCCTTAATATAGGACTTATGAGTAATACTTTGCTTCCTTTAACTCTGGAGAGTTGTCCGAGTGGCCGAAGGAGCATGATTGGAAATCATGTAGACGGTTAACGCTGTCTCAAGGGTTCGAATCCCTTACTCTCCGTATTAAGTTTTTATTGGCCCGTTGGTCAAGCGGTTAAGACACCGCCCTTTCACGGCGGTATCACGGGTTCGATTCCCGTACGGGTCATTTATATTTTTTGGAGGTTTAGCTCAGCTGGGAGAGCACCTGCCTTACAAGCAGGGGGTCGGCGGTTCGATCCCGTCAACCTCCATTAAATTACGGTTTGGTAGTTCAGCTGGTTAGAATGCCTGCCTGTCACGCAGGAGGTCGCGGGTTCGAGTCCCGTCCAGACCGTTTTATATTTTTTGGCGCAGTAGCTCAGTTGGTAGAGCAACGGATTGAAGCTCCGTGTGTCGGCAGTTCGATTCTGTCTTGCGCCATTTGGAGGAATAGCGAAGTGGCTAAACGCGACGGACTGTAAATCCGTTCCTTAGGGTTCAGTGGTTCGAATCCACTTTCCTCCATTATCTTAGTAGGGATATAGTTAAACGGTATAACTACGGTCTCCAAAACCGTCATTGTGGGTTCGATTCCTACTATCCCTGTTAATAGTTTATGGCGATTGTGGTGAAGTGGTTAACACAGCGGATTGTGGTTCCGCCATGCGTGGGTTCGATCCCCATCAGTCGCCCTTAGCTTTTAATTTTTATTATATGTTTTATGGCGATTGTGGTGAAGTGGTTAACACAGCGGATTGTGGTTCCGCCACGCGTGGGTTCGATTCCCATCAGTCGCCCTTAGTTCTAATTTTGGGGTATAGCCAAGCGGTAAGGCAACAGGTTTTGATCCTGTCATGCGTTGGTTCGAATCCAGCTACCCCAGTTTTCTCTTTTAGAGATTGTTTTATAGTTAAATATGGCGGTATAGCCAAGTGGTAAGGCAGAGGTCTGCAAAACCTTCATCACCGGTTCAAATCCGGTTACCGCCTTGCAAAATTATTTCATGCCGGCGTGGCGGAATTGGCAGACGCGCTGGACTCAAAATCCAGTGCCCGCGAGGGCGTGCCGGTTCGACCCCGGCCGCCGGTATAAAAAAACTACGATGATCATCGTAGTTTTTTTTTTATGAAATTATGAAATATCGGCTCTTTGTCAACTAATGTTGGTAAAGAAAAACCAAAGAATTGAATCGATTAATATGATCCCTAGAGGAACTTTCCTCTAGTTTTTTTGGCTCTTTGTCAACTAATGTTGATGAAGAAAATCTAAAGAATTAAATCGATTAATATGATTCCTAGAGGAAATTTCCTCTAGGTTTTTCTATTTTCTTGAAAAAGAATAGTGCCAAAACA
>NZ_MIKC01000029.1 GCF_001730315.1 Enterococcus ureilyticus | reverse complement strand
TTCTTGTTTTTCGATAAAACAAGAAGTGTTTGTTATAAATTCCAATTTTTTTCTCTATCTAAATCTATTCTATTGGTTTGTAAATGATAAATCAATAGTCAAATGGATAAAAAAACGATATAAACTTTCAATTTTTTGTAGAAAAAATGAAAAAAATGAGAATTCTAAAGAAATAGTTTACTTTTATGGGGCAGAATAAAGAATTGAGCGAATAATCGGTTATTTTTTACCGCCGTCAGATTCGCCGTCAATAATATAGGAAGGATTTGATTTTTTTGGCCAAAGGAGAGAATATTTATAAACGAAAAGATGGACGATGGGAGGGGAGATACCCTAAAGCAAGAAAAATAGATGGAACGATTCACTATGGCTATATTTATGCTCGTTCTTATCGTTCAGTAAAAGAACAGTTATTTGATAAAAAAGTACAGAAAACAAGCAGTTACACTGGGGCAAATAAAGAATTTTATGGAACATTTGGGGAGTGGGCCAATCTTTGGTTAACGGAGATTATGGCACCAACAATAAAAGAAAGTACGTATGCTAGTTACACTAATAAGCTTCAACTATATGTTTTACCTAGCTTAGAACACTACACCTTAAAAAAAATCACAGCAGCTGATATGGATAAGCTAGTTAAAAAGTTAACCGAATCATTAGCTGCAAGTTCGATTCATATTGTATTTCGTATTGTAAAAAGCTGTCTAGAAGCGGCGAAAGAGCGAGGATACATTTACTTAAATCCCTGTGAACGGATCATCTTGCCTAAAATTGATAAACCCAAAGTTCGTGCATTAAATCGTGTGCAACAAAAGGCGGTAGAAGTTGAGTCTATGAAGTCGATCAAAGGATTACCCATCCTATTAGCCTTAGAAACAGGAATGCGTATTGGCGAAATTTGTGCTTTGAAGTGGGAAGATATCGATTTTGAATCCTCAGTACTAAAAGTTCAGCGAACAAAACAACGAATTGCTCTCCCAACTATTTCAGGTCAAAAGACGAAAATTATTGAAACAAAACCTAAAACGACCAATGCAAATCGAATTATACCACTTTCTGAAAAGGTGAAAAATGCCTTGAAACAATTGAAAAATCAAACAGTTTCGGATTATGTTGTGACGAATCAAGGTCAGCCGATTGAACCTAGGACGGTAAGTTATCGTTTTGAAAAGATCAAGAAAATAATTGGGTTAGATGATGTGTCTTTTCATGCGCTCCGCCATACTTTTGCTACTCGTTGTGTAGAATTAGGCGTCAATATCGCTGCAATTAGTTCATTATTAGGACATTCATCAATAAAGCTAACGCTAGATACCTATACAAACTCATTCTTAGAAGAACAAAGAGCAGCAATCGCCAAGTTAGAGTCTCTATGACCTTTTTCATTTTTTAAAAATCTACCTAGATATAAGATGCCCTTTTTTTATTTCATAACAGATGTTACATAATAATGTTTTTTTAAAATGTTTTTCTCATATGCTGAATTTCATTTTTTTGAGATCGTTTCTTTTTTTTATTTTTATCCGCCGTCAAATTAGCCGTCAGAATAAAGATTTAAATAGTGATATTAAAGCATGAAAATCACTATTTCTTGTTTTATCGAAAAACAAGAA
>NZ_MIKC01000028.1 GCF_001730315.1 Enterococcus ureilyticus | reverse complement strand
AGAGTAAACCTCTCAAAACTGAACAAAGTGTCGACGAATGTGTAAGTTTCCGTAATATTCCTTAGAAAGGAGGTGATCCAGCCGCACCTTCCGATACGGCTACCTTGTTACGACTTCACCCCAATCATCTATCCCACCTTAGGCGGCTGGCTCCACAAGGGTTACCTCACCGACTTCGGGTGTTACAAACTTTCGTGGTGTGACGGGCGGTGTGTACAAGGCCCGGGAACGTATTCACCGCGGCGTGCTGATCCGCGATTACTAGCGATTCCGGCTTCATGTAGGCGAGTTGCAGCCTACAATCCGAACTGAGAGAAGCTTTAAGAGATTTGCATGACCTCGCGGCCTAGCGACTCGTTGTACTTCCCATTGTAGCACGTGTGTAGCCCAGGTCATAAGGGGCATGATGATTTGACGTCATCCCCACCTTCCTCCGGTTTGTCACCGGCAGTCTCGCTAGAGTGCCCAACTGAATGATGGCAACTAACAATAAGGGTTGCGCTCGTTGCGGGACTTAACCCAACATCTCACGACACGAGCTGACGACAACCATGCACCACCTGTCACTTTGTCCCCGAAGGGAAAGCTCGATCTCTCGAGTGGTCAAAGGATGTCAAGACCTGGTAAGGTTCTTCGCGTTGCTTCGAATTAAACCACATGCTCCACCGCTTGTGCGGGCCCCCGTCAATTCCTTTGAGTTTCAACCTTGCGGTCGTACTCCCCAGGCGGAGTGCTTAATGCGTTAGCTGCAGCACTGAAGGGCGGAAACCCTCCAACACTTAGCACTCATCGTTTACGGCGTGGACTACCAGGGTATCTAATCCTGTTTGCTCCCCACGCTTTCGAGCCTCAGCGTCAGTTACAGACCAGAGAGTCGCCTTCGCCACTGGTGTTCCTCCATATATCTACGCATTTCACCGCTACACATGGAATTCCACTCTCCTCTTCTGCACTCAAGTCTCCCAGTTTCCAATGACCCTCCCCGGTTGAGCCGGGGGCTTTCACATCAGACTTAAGAAACCGCCTGCGCTCGCTTTACGCCCAATAAATCCGGACAACGCTTGCCACCTACGTATTACCGCGGCTGCTGGCACGTAGTTAGCCGTGGCTTTCTGGTTAGATACCGTCAAGGTAAGAGCAGTTACTCTCCTACTTATTCTTCTCTAACAACAGAGTTTTACGATCCGAAAACCTTCTTCACTCACGCGGCGTTGCTCGGTCAGACTTTCGTCCATTGCCGAAGATTCCCTACTGCTGCCTCCCGTAGGAGTCTGGGCCGTGTCTCAGTCCCAGTGTGGCCGATCACCCTCTCAGGTCGGCTATGCATCATGGCCTTGGTGAGCCGTTACCTCACCAACTAGCTAATGCACCGCGGGTCCATCCATCAGTGACACCCGAAAGCGCCTTTCAAATCAACACCATGCGGTGTCGACTATTATGCGGTATTAGCACCTGTTTCCAAGTGTTATCCCCCTCTGATGGGTAGGTTACCCACGTGTTACTCACCCGTCCGCCACTCTTCTTTTCAAATGAGTGCAAGCACTCGGTAGAAAAGAAGCGTTCGACTTGCATGTATTAGGCACGCCGCCAGCGTTCGTCCTGAGCCAGGATCAAACTCTCATAATAAAAGTTGAACACGATCTTGCGATCGATAAGCTCATTTAGTTGCTAGCATATTGCTTGCTTGTTAAAAATTGTTGTTTGTTTTTACCGTTGTAAAAACAACCTACACATTTGGTTCGTCTTACTTTGTTCAGTTTTCAAAGGTCTACTGTGTTACCTCGCAGCAACTTTTATATCATATCAAATCTTTGATTTGATGTCAACACTTTTCTTCAAAAGTTTCAAAGT
>NZ_MIKC01000027.1 GCF_001730315.1 Enterococcus ureilyticus | reverse complement strand
TCCTTTTGTAAAATACAGTTTGCTATCATTATTTTAAATGAATGTAACTAAAAAGGGAAGACTCTTTGACATTATAGAATGAAGATAAGCACCTCGACGGGAACTCTAATTATTTGTAAAATGTCTATTTCCAATAACGAACGTTTTTGGTACAAATAAAACATCTATAAATTCCAGGTATTTTTATCTATTTTCAATCATGTCTTGTTTGTTGTAAAATATAAAGAAGTATATTTACATAAATCGAATTATTCTAAGTAATTTTATTAAAATTTTAACGCTACTAACTTCATTTCTGATAAACTAAAACTAATAGTTATCTTAAACAATTAAATGAACTGGAGAGAATTTTATGAAAAAAATAACTTTATTAGCATTCCTTATATTATCACTTGGAGGGTGTTCCTTAAAACAGTCGAACGTTACAAATAGTTCAACTCGGAGCATTGATCAAACTGAAGCTGCAGAGAGCCAAAATGTACAATTTAATTCAGAGAATCAAGAAAATTTAAATAATTTTGAAGAAGGAACAAAAATAACAACAATTTTTACTCCAAATAATTTTAAGGTTACTAAACTAGTCGATAATTCAGAAAAAAGAGTCCTCCTTTTTTCAAAAGATAATCAAAAATTTTATAAAAGTATTTTTGTGAAATCGACCCAGTTCCTCAAAGTTGTTGATCTTAAAAATAACGAAACAGAAATTTTTAATGGGTCTATATAACCATTCTTTATTATTTAACTACCTAGCTGACATAATCCTGATTACCCCAAGTACCCCATGTATCAACCGATACATGGGCTCTCTTTGTGAATTAAAACTGTTCTAACTAAACAGTTAATGGTATCTCTCACTTTATCTCCGAGAACTGCTGTAAAATTTGAAAATAAGGAAAAGTCACTCTTTGATATTTTTATCCTCATTTTTGTTCTTTTATCGAATTCAAACTCTCTGTTATAGTTTCCTTTTCTTCACCTAAAACCAATGTTTTTGGTACAGCTACTTAAATGAAAAAAGGATAGAGAAATTCTCTATCCTGGATATTTATTTTGAGAAACTATACTGAACACAATAAAACCACTAAATATTTGTTATTGAGAGGTTTAAATTTAATAGTTTATTGAACTCTTGACTCTGTTGCATCTTTTGCTTTCGATATACCATTACTTGCCATTTTTTTTGCTTTTTCTGTTTGTTCACTTGTGAAATTGCCTACTGATTCTGTCGCATCACTTAATCGGTCTTGAACAGTTGTTGAATCTTCTTCATATTGTTCTTTTGATTTTACATCTGTTACAGTTACATTAACTTCCACTACTTTAAGAGAAGTCATTTTTTCCACTTCTCTAGAGATGACCTCTTTGATTTTTTCATATAACGCTGCAATGTCTCTGCCGTATTCGGTGACAACATCTAAATCAACAGCCACTTGTTTTTTCCCTACTTCAACATCGATTCCAGTAGTAACATCTTCCCTATTAACAAGCTTATTAGCAACATTTGAGAAAAAACCGCCTTCAACTGTTAATAATCCATCGACTGATTCTAACGCAATCCCGATTATCTTTTGAATCACTTTATCATCATAAGTAAGTTCACCCTTAATTCCATTTACATTTTCTTCTTCTTTTTTAGGTACATTTTTGTTGTCCATATCTTCAAATCCCTTCTTTTAGTTAATTATTTATAGTTTTACTTTCTTTTTTTAGAAAGAAAGATATCTATCAATCCATGCGCAGTAGCATACCATCCCATAAAACCACCTATAAGAATAAATACGATAATTAGAACTGTTTTAAAAAAACCTAAAGTCAACATCAACAGTGCAATAAGCAAACCTGCTAGTGCACCAATAATAGGTCCTCGGTATGTTTCCCATATCTCATTCATGCGTTTCCTCCTATGTCACACGATTATTATTTTCTGGTCGAGGTTTTTCGAATTTAATTTTGATTAAAATTTTTACATCAGGTCCAATCAAATCGTGTAGTTGAGTTTCTAAATTTTTACTCCATTGATCAGTTTTACCATATAAATCTGAAAATATTTGAAAATCACCTTTAACTTTTATCTTTATCTTTCTTTGACTCATTGTTGCTTTCACATTTGGATTTTCCATCAACTTCTCTGCTACCAAAGCCTCAGTAACAACTCCTTCAACCGCCTTTTTGCTAATTCGTAAAACGCCATCTGTTTTTTTAAATTTAAATTGGCTCAATTTTTTTGGGTAAAATATCGTACCCAACATTAAAATAAATAAAACAATGAAGACACTACCTGCAAGATAGAATGTAATCACAGGGAGCCAATCCCCAA
>NZ_MIKC01000026.1 GCF_001730315.1 Enterococcus ureilyticus | reverse complement strand
TATTTATCAGTAAACAATCTACAAAAGAAGTGTTAAAATCCTTAGCAACTTTTTCTCCAATATATTTAGGGATTTCATCTGTATCTAAAAAATCAGATAACTCGTGAATATTAGTAACATCAAACAAATAAATACTGACAGACTCCAAATAAGTCTCTTGAATTTCTTTCGCATACTCACCAAAACCACATTCAAAGAAATACAAATATTCAGGATTTCTAAACGATTATTCCTCATCTAAAAATGGAGCAACCTTATGTAATCTAGAGACCTTATACTCCTGATAAACGGTCTCTGAAAATATATCTCTTATGTTAAGGTATTCATGATAAGTCTTAGTTGTGAACGAAACAAAAAAGAATTCACCGATCCAACCAACAACTAAAAGAAAAATTATTATCCACCAAGCTAATCCGTAATTAAACGAAAAAGAAGGATCACTCATGTAAAGATAAACGCTATATATAGAAACAGAAACAATAAATACAATACGAGCAACACGATTAAAATACACAAAATTACGTCGTGCATTTTCACGTTTCATCATTAAATTAACAACATTTTTAAATTTATCTAAAATTACTTCATAAGTCATAATAGTTAACTCCAATCTAAATTTATTCATTTACACTACCACATTGCAAGAGCCTTATTCTTTAGTTTGATTTATAAGCTCAATAAAATCAGCATGATGTTTTTTATTACCAAAAACTTTACTTGCAACTTTAAATTGAACAATATTTTTCTGCCAATCAGTAATTGAAATGGTGTACAATAATAAATTCTTCTTAACATTAAAATCACTAATATCCTCATGTGGAATTGTAATGACTTCTTTATGTAATTTTCCTAGTTGACTAACAGTGAGAAATTTTACATCTTCTTTACTAACAGCTAACCATACGCCTTGAACAATATATTTATCCAGATTTAAATAATTCATCTTTACGTAAAAAGGCTTACTAGTTTTCAAAGTAGCATAAATAATTAGCTCATCTCCATTATAAATATTTAATTTTTTTAATAGTGCAATAATGTCATCATGTTGAACAATTAGTCCCATAATATCCTCCAGTTCAAAAAAATATTGTTTTTGTGACTACTTAAGTTAATACAGATAATGATGAAAAACTAATTGTTTACACCTATAAAATTGAAGCAAGACTTTTTTATAACTTATAGTGAATAACTTGCCGGTATTTCTATTATAACTGTCATTTATGAATAAGTTAGTTGTTCGTTAATGTTCATTTAATTTAGTTAAACATGCAGTCCAAATAACTGATTTTTCTATCTCTAGAGAAAATTCATCTAGTTTTTTAAGATTACTTTTTAATCACATAAATTTAAATTTCAACTCAACATTTGCAATTAAAGCTAGCTTTTTTTTGAGTAAACACATTATCAGTAGTCGTACCATTTATAACTCCTCTACAATAAAATATGTACTACTTTTCATATTCTAAATATTGTTGATATAAAATATTTGTTTGTGTCTTACTATCGTTTGAATTTCTATATTCTATCCATTTAATTTATTAAGTACCTTTCATCTTATCAATTAAATATCTACAATTATTCCAATATTTTTCGGGTGTTTCCATATTTAATTCTTCCTGAGAAAATGGAGAGAGACATCTTTGTAACATAAATGCTTTACTGACAGGTAATTCATGCTCATTATATTCTGTTGCAACTGTCTTTAGACATCTAATCCATTCAGTTAGTTGTAATACATTGTGTTTATTCGTACTTTTTAAAGTTTTTCTACTGATTAATACTCCAGAATAGAAACTTATTGATAGGGTGATTATTGATGTTAAAAGATTTTCTATATTCAAAAAAAAATCCCTTTCAAACTGGTTGCGTCAAGGATTATGTGTAAATGGAATATCGATTCCAACGTTTTTGAGACCCACACTTTTAAGTGATATCGTTGCAGCTACATAATGTTACTACCATACTCTATTTTATGCTTTTTGTAATTATTAATTAGATGAAAATAATCACTTAAAAATTTGTCACTTAATTTCCAGCATCCACAAATAGTATTTATCTTCTTTTGATGATAAATACTATTTGTGTAAATCGGTAATTTCTTAAACTCATCAGCTAAGTAAAATTTAAACAATTTTATATCATCATTGAATCCTTGCGCTTTTTTATTCTCTCGTTATGCTTCTTGAAGTTCCTCCAATTGATTATTGAAACGATATTTTTTATCGTCAAAGAGTTGTTGTGCTGTTAATTTCATTATCTCAACCCTCCAAAAGAAAGAGTCGGTAACTGAGCAATTTTTTGATCAATCTGTTCAAACTCTTTGGCGACAGAATGAATGTTGTCCCCTGCTTGTACAACACTGTTAGAGATCCCTTTTAGACTGGATTGAAAGGTTGAAAAACTCTGTATTGCTGCACTCTTTCCTGCAACATTGGTTTGTCCTGAACTAACAGAGACAGAAATTCTATTTAATGCGCTTGCAGATTGGCTGAATGAAGCTGACACGCCCCTGCTACACTGGTTGTGCTATTAATAAACAACTATAGCCTTCCTTTTGTAAAATACAGTTTGCTATCATTAGTT
>NZ_MIKC01000025.1 GCF_001730315.1 Enterococcus ureilyticus | reverse complement strand
ATTGTTCATTGAAAACTGGATATTGAAGTAAAAAAGTAATCAAAACAAACCGAGAACACCGCGTTGAAGAGTTAATTAACTGTTCGAAGCTTATTTTATTGGTGACGCCTCTATCGCTAGAGAAACGAACCAAACAATTGACCGTAAGGTCATAAGGTTAAGTGAATAAGGGCACACGGTGGATGCCTTGGCATTAGGAGCCGATGAAGGACGGGACTAACACCGATATGCTTTGGGGAGCTGTAAGTGAGCTATGATCCAGAGATTTCCGAATGGGGAAACCCAACATCTTTTATAGGATGTTACTTTCCAGTGAATACATAGCTGGTTAGAGGTAGACGCAGAGAACTGAAACATCTTAGTACCTGCAGGAAGAGAAAGAAAATTCGATTCCCTGAGTAGCGGCGAGCGAAACGGGAAGAGCCCAAACCAACAAGCTTGCTTGTTGGGGTTGTAGGACTCCGTTGTGGTAGTCTGTCAAGATAGTCGAAGAACCTGGAAAGGTTCGCCAAAGTGGGTAATAGCCCCGTAGACGAAATGTTGGCAACACCTAGGAGGATCCTGAGTACGGCGGAACACGAGAAATTCCGTCGGAATCCGCGGGGACCATCCCGCAAGGCTAAATACTCCCTAATGACCGATAGTGAACCAGTACCGTGAGGGAAAGGTGAAAAGCACCCCGGAAGGGGAGTGAAATAGATCCTGAAACCGTGTGCCTACAACAAGTCAAAGCCCGTTAATGGGTAATGGCGTGCCTTTTGTAGAATGAACCGGCGAGTTACGATTGCATGCGAGGTTAAGGTGAAGAGCCGGAGCCGCAGCGAAAGCGAGTCTGAATAGGGCGAATGAGTATGTAGTCGTAGACCCGAAACCATGTGATCTACCCATGGCCAGGTTGAAGGTGTGGTAAAACGCACTGGAGGACCGAACCCACGTACGTTGAAAAGTGCGGGGATGAGCTGTGGGTAGCGGAGAAATTCCAAACGAACTTGGAGATAGCTGGTTCTCTCCGAAATAGCTTTAGGGCTAGCGTCGAAGTTAAGAATGATGGAGGTAGAGCACTGTTTGGACTAGGGGCCCATCTCGGGTTACCGAATTCAGATAAACTCCGAATGCCATTCATTCATATTCGGCAGTCAGACTGCGAGTGATAAGATCCGTAGTCGAAAGGGAAACAGCCCAGACCACCAGCTAAGGTCCCAAAATATATGTTAAGTGGAAAAGGATGTGGGGTTGCACAGACAACTAGGATGTTGGCTCAGAAGCAGCCACCATTTAAAGAGTGCGTAATAGCTCACTAGTCGAGTGACCCTGCGCCGAAAATGTACCGGGGCTAAACATATTACCGAAGCTGTGGATCACACCTCTGGTGTGATGGTAGGAGAGCGTTCTAAGGGCGTCGAAGCTAGATCGTGAGGACTAGTGGAGCGCTTAGAAGTGAGAATGCCGGTATGAGTAGCGAAAGACGGGTGAGAATCCCGTCCACCGTATGACTAAGGTTTCCTGGGGAAGGCTCGTCCGCCCAGGGTTAGTCGGGACCTAAGCCGAGGCCGAAAGGCGTAGGCGATGGACAACAGGTTGATATTCCTGTACCAGTTGTTTTTGTTTGAGCAATGGAGGGACGCAGGAGGCTAAGGAATGCATGCGACTGGAAGTGCATGTCCAAGCAGTAAGTCTTGAGTAGAGTCAAATGCTTTACTCTGTACGGACAAGCTGTGATGGGGAGGGAAATAATAGTACCGAAGTTCCTGATGTCACACTGTCAAGAAAAGCTTCTAGTGAGAAAACAACTGCCCGTACCGTAAACCGACACAGGTAGTCGAGGAGAGTATCCTAAGGTGAGCGAGCGAACTCTCGTTAAGGAACTCGGCAAAATGACCCCGTAACTTCGGGAGAAGGGGTGCTGACTTCGGTCAGCCGCAGTGAATAGGCCCAAGCGACTGTTTATCAAAAACACAGGTCTCTGCAAAATCGAAAGATGAAGTATAGGGGCTGACGCCTGCCCGGTGCTGGAAGGTTAAGAGGATGGGTTAGCTTCGGCGAAGCTCAGAATTGAAGCCCCAGTAAACGGCGGCCGTAACTATAACGGTCCTAAGGTAGCGAAATTCCTTGTCGGGTAAGTTCCGACCCGCACGAAAGGCGTAACGATTTGGGCACTGTCTCAACGAGAGACTCGGTGAAATTTTAGTACCTGTGAAGATGCAGGTTACCCGCGACAGGACGGAAAGACCCCATGGAGCTTTACTGTAGCTTGATATTGAGTGTTTGTACCACATGTACAGGATAGGTAGGAGCCGATGAACCCGGAACGCTAGTTTCGGTGGAGGCGCTGGTGGGATACTACCCTTGTGTTATGAACCCTCTAACCCGCACCACTTATCGTGGTGGGAGACAGTGTCAGGTGGGCAGTTTGACTGGGGCGGTCGCCTCCTAAAGAGTAACGGAGGCGCCCAAAGGTTCCCTCAGAATGGTTGGAAATCATTCGCAGAGTGTAAAGGCAGAAGGGAGCTTGACTGCGAGACTTACAAGTCGAGCAGGGACGAAAGTCGGGCTTAGTGATCCGGTGGTTCCGCATGGAAGGGCCATCGCTCAACGGATAAAAGCTACCCTGGGGATAACAGGCTTATCTCCCCCAAGAGTCCACATCGACGGGGAGGTTTGGCACCTCGATGTCGGCTCGTCGCATCCTGGGGCTGTAGTCGGTCCCAAGGGTTGGGCTGTTCGCCCATTAAAGCGGCACGCGAGCTGGGTTCAGAACGTCGTGAGACAGTTCGGTCCCTATCCGTCGCGGGCGTTGGAAATTTGAGAGGAGCTGTCCTTAGTACGAGAGGACCGGGATGGACTTACCGCTGGTGTACCAGTTGTTCTGCCAAGGGCATTGCTGGGTAGCTATGTAGGGAAGGGATAAACGCTGAAAGCATCTAAGTGTGAAGCCCACCTCAAGATGAGATTTCCCATTTCTTTAAGAAAGTAAGACCCCTCAGAGATGATGAGGTAGATAGGTTGGAAGTGGAAGTGCAGTGATGTACGGAGCGGACCAATACTAATCGGTCGAGGACTTAACCAAAGAAACGAAATAAAAAAGTTTTTCGGAATGTTTGATTCTATTACTTCAATCCAGTTTTGAGTGAATAATCACTCAACTAAATAGCAACAACACCCAGTGTGGTGGCGATAGCGAGAAGGATACACCTGTTCCCATGCCGAACACAGAAGTTAAGCTTCTTAGCGCCGATTGTAGTGAAGGGTTTCCCTTTGTGAGAGTAGGACGTCGCCACGCTAA
>NZ_MIKC01000024.1 GCF_001730315.1 Enterococcus ureilyticus | reverse complement strand
GGAACTGGCAGACGCACAGGACTTAAAATCCTGCGGTGAGTGATCACCGTACCGGTTCGATTCCGGTCCTCGGCATTGCTTTGAAACACTATAAATGTCAATTGTACAATTGACAGAATAGATGTTGGCAAGTACGAAGTAGATGAATTCATCTGGCTTTGATCCTTGTTTTAGCACCCATAGCTCAACTGGATAGAGTGCTTGACTACGAATCAAGAGGTTAGGGGTTCGACTCCCTTTGGGTGCATTTTAAAATACGGGAAGTAGCTCAGCTTGGTAGAGCACTTGGTTTGGGACCAAGGGGTCGCAGGTTCGAATCCTGTCTTCCCGATTCATTTTGTGGGGCCTTAGCTCAGATGGGAGAGCGCCTGCTTTGCACGCAGGAGGTCAGCGGTTCGATCCCGCTAGGCTCCATTAGTAACAATTTATTATTTTCGCGGTGTAGCTCAGCTGGCTAGAGCGTCCGGTTCATACCCGGGAGGTCGGGGGTTCGATCCCCTTCGCCGCGATTCCTTTTTAAGAGCCAAGGACCTTTAGCTCAGTTGGTTAGAGCAGACGGCTCATAACCGTCCGGTCGTAGGTTCGAGTCCTACAAGGTCCATTGTAGTGACACTTATATTTATTCCGGAGGATTACCCAAGTCCGGCTGAAGGGAACGGTCTTGAAAACCGTCAGGCGGGTAAAACCGTGCAAGGGTTCGAATCCCTTATCCTCCTTTGTTGATAAACATCAGTGCTAAAGCACTGTGGTTATCAATACTTGGCGAAGAAAGTGAGAGAAGTAAACCTTACTAGAAATCACCAAGAGTATCACCTTTCTATAGTCAAGATAGACTATAATTATCGCGGGGTGGAGCAGTCAGGTAGCTCGTCGGGCTCATAACCCGAAGGTCGTAGGTTCAAATCCTGCCCCCGCAATTGCTTTTAAAGAAGCAAAAAGTTATTAGTGACGCAACACAATAACGAATGGTTTGGTAGTTCAGCTGGTTAGAATGCCTGCCTGTCACGCAGGAGGTCGCGGGTTCGAGTCCCGTCCAGACCGTTTTAAATTTTTGCGGGTGTAGTTTAGTGGTAAAACCACAGCCTTCCAAGCTGTCGTCGCGAGTTCGATTCTCGTCACCCGCTTTATGGGCCTATAGCTCAGCTGGTTAGAGCGCACGCCTGATAAGCGTGAGGTCGATGGTTCGAGTCCATTTAGGCCCATTTTTAAATTATTTTCTTGGGGAAGTACTCAAGTGGCTGAAGAGGCGCCCCTGCTAAGGGTGTAGGTCGGGTAACCGGCGCGAGGGTTCAAATCCCTCCTTCTCCGTTTCATAGCGGCCCGTTGGTCAAGCGGTTAAGACACCGCCCTTTCACGGCGGTATCACGGGTTCGATTCCCGTACGGGTCATTTTTTATATTTATTCCGGAGGATTACCCAAGTCCGGCTGAAGGGAACGGTCTTGAAAACCGTCAGGCGGGTAAAACCGTGCAAGGGTTCGAATCCCTTATCCTCCTTTGTTGATAAACATCAGTGCTAAAGCACTGTGGTTATCAATACTTGGCGAAGAAAGTGAGAGAAGTAAACCTTACTAGAAATCACCAAGAGTATCACCTTTCTATAGTCAAGATAGACTATAATTATCGCGGGGTGGAGCAGTCAGGTAGCTCGTCGGGCTCATAACCCGAAGGTCGTAGGTTCAAATCCTGCCCCCGCAATTGCTTTTAAAGAAGCAAAAAGTTATTAGTGACGCAACACAATAACGAATGGTTTGGTAGTTCAGCTGGTTAGAATGCCTGCCTGTCACGCAGGAGGTCGCGGGTTCGAGTCCCGTCCAGACCGTTATCACTTTAGTTTCTTGGCGCAGTAGCTCAGTTGGTAGAGCAACGGATTGAAGCTCCGTGTGTCGGCAGTTCGATTCTGTCCTGCGCCATTTCAAAGAAGAAGCATGCGGGTGTAGTTTAGTGGTAAAACCACAGCCTTCCAAGCTGCCGTCGCGAGTTCGATTCTCGTCACCCGCTTTTTTCTTTAAGGGCCTATAGCTCAGCTGGTTAGAGCGCACGCCTGATAAGCGTGAGGTCGATGGTTCGAGTCCATTTAGGCCCATAATTTTTAAATGGCCCGTTGGTCAAGCGGTTAAGACACCGCCCTTTCACGGCGGTATCACGGGTTCGATTCCCGTACGGGTCATGTTAAAAAACATTTAGCTTTATGCTGAATGTTTTTTTATAAAATAATTATGAAAACGTTGACATCCCACTGATAATAAGGTATTCTATGCTTGTACTCAACAACTGAATAAATGGATAGTGATTGTTTAAATACAAGCTAAACCTAATTTTTCCAATGAAGAGGAGATTCTTCTTTTTTGGAAAGGTTGGGTTTTTCTTTTTTTACAATTGAAGGAGTAAATCTGAATAAAGGAGTGAAAAAATGATTATTCAAAAAATTTTGAATAATAATGTTGTGATTACGTTGGATGTAAATGAGCAGGAACAAATAGTGATGGGGCGTGGTATTGCTTTTAAAAGAAAAATTGGAGACTTTGTTGCAGAAGGTCAAATAGATCAAGTATTTCGTTTAGCAAACAAGGATACTTCTTTGAAGTTTCAAGAATTACTTGGTGATTTGCCTTTAGAAGTGATGCAATTGTCAGATGAGATTATTAAGTATGCTAAAACAAAGCTCGGCAGAAAATTAAATGATACAATCTTTATTTCTTTAACCGATCATCTTCATACTGCTTTAGAGCGAATACGTCAAGGGATTGAAGTGAAAAACTTCCTATTATGGGATATTAAACGTTTTTTTTCAGATGAATATGACATTGGAAATAAAGCATTAGAAATGGTTAAACAAAAATTCGATGTTCAACTTCCAGAAGATGAAGCAGGATTTATAGCACTGCATATAGTGAATGCGGAAATGGATGAAGAAGTTGGGAATGTCTACGAGTTAACAAAAATCATGCAGGAAATTACGAATATTGTTAAGTATCATTTTAAAATTACTTATAATAAAGACTCTGTTTATTTTTATCGCTTTAGTACTCATTTAAAATTTTTTGCTTATCGTTTATTAAATCATAAAGAATTCCAGGATGAAGATGACGGAGAATTATATGAAGTAATCAAAAAAAAATATCGTAATGCCTATAATTGTGTGAATAAGATTGCTGATTTTTTAACCGAAAGTTATCATTATACAATTTCAAAAGAAGAAAAAATGTATTTAATTATTCACATTGCACGAGTGGTACAAACAAATAGTCAGTAAGATTATTAAATCTTAGCTTAGATTTTTTATAAAAAGAAAGGTGGATAGCATAGTTATAAAGAAAAACCCTTTGGATAGTGACATTAAGTTGGCTAAACCTTCAAATGTGTTAACTAACAAACTAAACTTTGGAGGAACAAAAAAATGGGAAAATATCGTGATTTAGCGCAGAAAATTGTTGATAATGTAGGCGGAAAAGAAAATATTAATAGTTTGACTCACTGTATTACTCGCTTGCGATTTAAGTTGAAAGATGAATCAAAAGCAAATGATGAAATTTTAAAAAATATGGATGGCGTTGTGACTGTTATGAAAAGTGGTGGCCAATACCAAGTTGTAATTGGGAATCATGTACCCGCAGTTTATGAAGATGTTGTAAGTATTGCAGGAATTTCCGCTGATGCAGAACAAGAATCTTCTGGTGGAAATCTATTCAATCGTTTGATTGATATCTTGAGCGGTTGTTTCCAACCCTTTCTAGGAGCACTAGCTGCAGCTGGGATGGTAAAAGGATTAAATGCATTACTTGTTTTCTTGAAATTATATTCAGATACTTCTGGAACATACACGATGCTAAACGGTATCGGAGATGCGATATTCTATTTTATGCCAGTTATTCTAGGTTATACAGCTGCTAGAAAATTCAATTTGAACCCAATGGTGGGTATTGTCATCGGGGCAGCACTTTGTTACCCAACAGTACAAGGCAGCGCATTACAAGCTGTATTTGAAGAAACTGCTGGAGCAGGAGCAGCAGCACCATACAGTTTATTAGGATTACCAGCTTATAATACATTTTTAGGCATTCCTTGGGTTGGTGCTGGTTATACTAGTAGTGTCGTACCAATCATATTCATTGTGGCATTTGCAGCTCAGATTCAAAAACTCTTCAAGAAACTGATTCCTGAAGTTGTCCAAACATTCTTGGTACCATTTTTTGTATTGTTAATTGCACTACCAGTTGGTTTCTTAGTAATCGGTCCAATCATTAGTATGTTGACAGATTTACTAAGTGCTGGCTTCCAAGCATTGATGGGCTTCTCACCAGCTTTATATGGCGTTATTCTTGGCTTCTTCTGGCAAGTATTGGTTATTTTTGGATTACACTGGAGTGTTGTGCCGCTTGCAATTATGCAGATTACTCAAGAAGGTGCAAGTCAAGTATTAGTAGGATCATTTGCAGCAAGTTTTGCACAAACTGCAGTAGTTATGGCAATGTTCTTCAAGCTAAAAGATACAAAAGTGAAAGCTTTATGCCCGCCAGCAATTATTTCAGGTATCTTTGGAGTAACGGAACCGGCAATTTATGGAATTACATTACCTAAAAAGACTCCGTTTATTTATTCAATGATTGGAGCGGCAGTTGGTGGTTTGTATTTAATGTTTAATGGTGTTACTTCTTATACAATGGGTGGTTTAGGAATCTTTGGTGTTTTAAACTTTATCAATGGTGATGATGCGAGTGGAATGATTCATTCTTTTGTAGCCATTTTAATCGCAATGGCAATCGGTTTTGCTTTAACGTTCTTCTTCTGGAAGGATGATACAGTTATGGAAGAAATAACTGAAAATAAAAATGCTCAAAAAGCAATTAAAGAAGCAGTATTAAGTCCAGTTAAAGGTCGTGTTTTACCTTTGACCCAAGCTAGTGACCAAGCATTTGCACAAGGTGCTTTAGGTAAAGGTGTTTTGATTGAACCAACTGAAGGAGTTGTAAGAGCACCATTTGACGGAACTGTTATGACCTTGTTCCCAACCTTACATGCGATAGGGTTAATTTCTGATCAAGGAATGGAGTTATTGATCCATATCGGTATGGATACCGTCCAACTAGAAGGAAATGGTTTTGAAGCAAAAGTAGCGCAAGGCGACAAAGTGAAAAAAGGACAATTATTAGTTACCTTTGATATTGAAGCAATTAAAGAAGCAGGTTATAGTGTTGAAACACCGATTATCGTTACAAATACGGGTGATTATCTAGATATTGTAGAAACGCAAGATCGTGAAGTAACGTCCGATGATACACTAATTACTGGTTTAACTTAAAAATAAATAGAAGAGAATGGTGCTTACGGTAGACTCAAACGGATGCTATCGTAAGCCTTATATAGAAAGGAATTTTGACATGGCATTTAGAAAAGATTTTTTATGGGGTGGCGCAACTGCAGCCAATCAATGTGAAGGCGGCTATAACGAAGGCGGCCGAGGATTAGCGA
>NZ_MIKC01000023.1 GCF_001730315.1 Enterococcus ureilyticus | reverse complement strand
GGGAGCGAAGTAACCTTACTAGGAATCACCAAATGCTATGATCCAAAACATCAAGAGGTAATCAGTGACGCAATGAATCACCATGACTGGCTATGCCAGAGCAGATGATGAACAGTACTTGGCGACCAAAGGGAGCGAAGTAACCTTACTAGGAATCACCAAATGCTATGATCCAAAACATCAAGAGGTAATCAGTGACGCAATGAATCACCATGACTGGCTATGCCAGAGCAGATGATGAACAGTACTTGGCGACCAAAGGGAGCGAAGTAACCTTACTAGGAATCACCAAATGCTATGATCCAAAACATCAAGAGGTAATCAGTGACGCAATGAATCACTGCGACTGGCTATGCCAGAGCAGATGATGAACAGTACTTGGCGACCAAAGGGAGCGAAGTAACCTTACTAGGAATCACCAAATGCTATGATCCAAAACATCAAGAGGTAATCAGTGACGCAATGAATCACCATGACTGGCTATGCCCGAGCAGATGATGATTGGTACAAGGCGACTGCAAGGAGCGTTGCCTCCATTTACCCAACCAAAAGATAGAAAATCCTTCCCATTATCACCAAAAAGCGCTACTATAAATAAGACAATTTTTCTATGTAGAAAGAGGGATATGATGAAAAACAAAAAATCACTGATCATTTTAATGGCAGTATTATTTTTAGCCATCTTAGCAGGCTGCAATTCAAAAGGAAAAACTGAAGACGCGAAAATCAATAAAGAACCCTATTCAGATCAGCAGTCATTGCTTGGAACCTATGTGCAAGTTAGAATCTATGATGATGGCAAAGAAGATGTATTAGAAAAAGCTTTTGCCCGTGTCAAAGAATTAGGGGATAAAATCACTGTTAACGAAAAAGGATCAGAAATAGATGAAATCAATGAACAAGCTGGAATCAAACCAGTTAAAGTTTCTGATGATATTTATCCATTGTTGAAACGAGCATATGAATATAGTGAAGATTCTTCAGGTGGTTTTGATATGGCTATTGGTCCAATCACGCAATTATGGCGTATCGGCTTTGACGATGCCCGCAAACCTTCGCAGGAAGAGATTGACCAAGCATTAAAATTAGTTGATTATCATAAAGTAAAATTAAACGATGAAGATAAAACAGTTTATCTTGAAGAAAAAGGTATGCAACTGGATTTAGGTGCAATCGCTAAAGGATTTATTACAGATGAAGTGGTGAAAGTTTTAAAAGATAATGGCGTAACAACAGCCATCGTTGATTTAGGCGGCAATGTTTATGTACTTGGACATAGCCCACGCGGTAAGGATATGGATTGGAATGTTGGAATTCAAGATCCTAATAAAGCGCGCAATACAGTGATCGGAACCGTTCAAGAAAGTAATAAAACGCTAGTCACTTCTGGAATTTATGAACGCTTTTTGGAAGTAGATGGTAAGAAGTATCATCATTTATTTGATCCTAAAACAGGTTATCCTTTTGATAATGATATTGCCGGTGTAACAGTCATTACAAATAAATCAATTGATGGTGATGGATTATCAACAGCAGTATTTTCAATGGGTGTTAAAAAAGGGTTGGAATATGCTGAAGGATTGAAAGATGTAGATGTGATTTTCGTTACAAAAGAGGACCAAGTATATGTGAGTAAAGATATTGAATCTGTGTTTGAATTAGGCAAAGATTCAGGTTATACAATGGGAGATCGTAAAGATCTGAAATAAGGAGAATGGATAGATATGTCGTTAAAGGTATTTTTACAAGTAGTGGAGATCCAGACAAAATTGGCGAGTCTCTTTCCTTTTGCTGTTGGTATATTATTTTCTATTGCTTATTTTAATCAATTTCAGTTAGGATATACGATACTATTTTTTATTGGGATGGTCGTCTTTGATATGGCAACGACAGCTATCAATAATTATATGGATTTTAAAAAGGCTAAGTCTGAAGTGTATAAATATGAAGAGAATATTATTGGCAGTTCTGGAATTGCTCCGAAGCTTGTTCGAAACATGATCTTTGGCATGCTTGCTTTTTCTGCAGTGATCGGTATTTTTCTAACGATTCAAACCGGTTGGTTATTTTTAGTAATGGGTGGTATCTGCTGTTTTATTGGTATTTTTTATACATTTGGACCAATACCACTTTCCCGCATGCCTTTAGGAGAAGTATTTAGTGGTTTTACTATGGGCCTGGGGATCTTTGCGATGACGATTTATTTGAATGTTCAGGAGTCGCGACCATTTTATTTAGTGCTTGATTGGCGTCAGGGTACATTTGCTTTGAATGGGAGTATCTGGGCAGTTTTAACTATTATTTGGGCTTCGTTACCGATGGTTTTTACGATTGCCAACATTATGCTAGCAAATAATTTGAGGGATTTAGATACAGATATTGAGAATCATCGTTATACGTTGGTTTATTATATCGGACGGAAACAGGGTGTGATTTTATTCCAGTTATTGATGCTGGCATGTTATGCAGTGATTTTGATTGGCTTACCATTTGGCGTGTATCATTGGCCAATTTTGGCTGTATTTCTATCATTGCCGGTGGTGTGGAAAAATCTTCAATTGTTCAAAGAAGAACTACCTCATCCCAAAAGTTTTGGTTATTCGATAAAAAATCTAATGGTTTTCAATGGTAGTTATTTATTAGGTTTGTTGTTGACGATTATTTTGAAAAAAATATAAATAAAAGAAGAAAGCAGTATGAAATCAACAACGACGCTGCTTTCTTCTTTTTTACGTTTTATTTTTAACACCCCTTGTTTACAAACTACTGATTATTTTTTTTGCTTTTGATAAATAGGAAGAGTATAGCAAATAAAATAATGGCAATGCCACCAATTGAAAGATAAACCGTTCTCTTTTCTCCTGTATTTGGGAATGAGGCTTTCTTCTTTTCTTCTTTTTTAGCAGTAGCAGAAGAGGATTCAGTGTTTTTAGCTAGTATAGAGCTATCAGTTGTTCCTGATGCACTGGCAAAAGCTTGGTCAGTCAATGTGTAAACGGGCGAGTAGTTACCTGCTTGTGGAGAAAACGCCATAAAATTGAAATGATCTTGGTAAGGAAGGGTGAAGTACCCATCATTATCTGTTAAAGCAAAATTGTTTGATTTAGCAAAAGGATAAAACTCTTTTACACTTTTAGGTGTTACTTCATTGTTAGCAGTGTTTTCACCATAAATGGTCACGTTGCTGATGGAACTTCCATCTGTAGACAAGACCCTACCTTTTACTTGCTTGTTATCTGAGTCATAGAAAATAAATTGGATATCATAAGTTGATGTAGGTTTTATCACTGTGTACTCCATGTTTAGAGTAACTTCTTGCTTTTCCTCTTGGCTTTCCTCTAAAGGATAGAGCATAAAGCTAACCTTGACTAAATAGGTTCCTATTTTCTCTGTTGAAGCTTCTTCCAAAAGCGTAAGATCTCTGAATGTGGCACCATGATAGGCGCCGTCTTGGACAAGCATTTCTGGAGTAATTGTTTCTCCTTGAAATACAACTAAAGTCGTTTGAATAAGATCACTATAAGCGTTCAAAACTGGACTGCTGGAAGTTTCTGTGGAGCTCGAGTCTGTGGTAGAAATTTTTAGGCGCTCTTTTTTAGAATTTTGTGTGACTGTGGCAGACGATGAGCTTTCAACTTCCCCAGAAGTTGAAAGCTCATCGTCTGCAAAACTGGTAAGAGGTAGAGCAAAAGATAGTGCAACCAACCAAAAAACTGCTTTTTTCATAAGTATTCTCCTTTTGTAACATTCGTATTGTTCGCAATATAAATGTAACATAAATGAAATGTAAGGAAAATAGTTGTAAGAAAGCATTTTAGCTTCTTAAGGAATTCTTAATATATTCGCCAGATATTTTTACTAAGATGATGGGTTTATACTGCTTAAACTGATTTCCCCAGAAGAAAGCACCTTTTCTGTTTTATCATGAAGTTGGACGACCAATTCCCCCTGATCGCTGATTGCTGTGGCGACCCCTTCATAATTAGTTCCCGCTTGCGTAAATGATACAGTTTTGCCAAGAACAAATGATTTTTGACGGTACTCTTCTAAGAAATCTTGTTCAGGTAATTGATTTAATATGGTATAAAATTGATTCCAAATCTCTGCAATCAATTCGTTTCTTGTAACAGTCGGTTCAGTTTCAGGAAATAGGGAGCTTGCTTTTTCTCTTAATTCTGTTGGAAATTCATTTTGCTTCAAAGAAAAATTAATCCCCATGCCAATAATAACGTTTGAGATTTGTCCAGATTCAACATCGCTCATGGCTTCTGATAAAATACCACAAACTTTTTTTCCGTTGATATAGATATCGTTGACCCATTTAATCTCTGTGTGGGTGTTGATCAAATTATCCATTGCACGAGCAATTGCGACAGCCATGATCACAGTATACTGTGCCATTTCCTCGAAATTTTGATTTGGTCTTAATAGCATGCTCATGTAGATACCGCTGCCAGCTTTTGAAAAGAACGGACGGCCAAATCGTCCTTTAGGTGCTTCTTGGATATCCGCTACGATCAATGTGTTATTTGGTTCGCCATTAATTGCTGCTAACTTAGCATCTTTCATTGTAGACTCTGAGGAGTTTAGAACCGTAATTGATAGTTCTGGAATTGCAGGATCTAAAGCTAAGCGGATCCCCTCTGCGGATAAAACATCTGATTTATCATAGCGGTATCCTTTGTTACGACTGCTGGAAATAACATGCCCTTCTTTTTTTAATTCATTGATTGATTTCCAAATTGCTGTTCGTGATAAAGAAAGTTGTTGGGCCATTTCTTCACCTGAAATAAACGCTGGGGCTTGTTTCATTAATAAAGTTAATACCTGGCTTTTTGTAGACATAGAATTCGCTCCTTTATAGTAATTTTATTGTAGCTGATGGATAGAGTAAGGGTCAACTACAATAGGGCTGAAAGAGGACGAGAAAATCCTTCTTAAGATGTATGATTTCTCTTGAAGAACTTGCTATACTTATGTGGTAGGAACGAAAAACGAGAGTTAAAATGATAGAGATGGAGTGGGGAACTATGGAAAAGCAACAATATGTTTGTGATAAGTGTGGTAATGCGCATTATGTGTCTGATCAGTTTCAAGCAACAGGCGGTAACTTTTCAAAAATTTTTGATGTACAAAATAAAAAATTTATCACAGTCAGCTGTTCGAGATGTGGTTTTACAGAATTATATCGTGGACAAACATCTGATGGTTGGAATATTTTAGACTTTTTAATGGGTGGTTGATAACCATTAAAACACATGAAAAAAAGAGGTTGAGGGGTATCATACTCAACCTCTTTTTGTTTAAATCAACAATAACTGATCGTCTTTTAATTCACTGCCACTATTTTTGTGGAACATATCCATCAATTCGTTAACAGTTAATTCTTTTTTCTGTTCAGCAGGAACATCGACAACGACTTGACCTTGATGGAGCATGATTAATCGATTGCCGTAGCGAATAGCATCTTCCATATCGTGTGTAACCATGAAGGCGGTCAACTCTTGTTCTCTAATCAGTTTTTCCGTTAGCTCCATTACAGTGATCGATGTTTTAGGATCCAGTGCTGCGGTATGTTCATCTAGTAAAATCAGTTCTGGACGAATTAAGGTAGCCATTAATAAAGTAATTGCTTGACGTTGACCTCCAGATAACAATCCAATTTCAGTAGTTAGTCGATTTTCTAAGCCTAAATTCAAGCTAGCTAACTGTTCCTTAAAGAAATCACGGTCATTTTTACGAACCCCATTTCCTAAGCCACGTTTTTTTCCGCGTTTCATCGCAAGGGCCATATTTTCTTCAACGGTTAGGCGGACAGCTGTACCCATTTTAGGGTCTTGAAACACGCGACTGATTTTTTTGGAACGAGCGACCACTCGTTGCTTGGTGATATCTTTGTTATTTAAAGTTAAGTGACCTTCTTCAATAGGCAAAGTTCCGGCGATACTATTAAGTAAGGTTGATTTTCCAGCGCCATTGCCACCGATGATTGTAATAAATTCCCCTTGGTTGATTGTCAAATCAATGCCTTTTAGTACATGATTTTCGTTGACTGTACCGCGTTCGAAATATTGATGTAAGTTTTTGATCGTTAAGACAGGCTGCATCAATTTGTACCTCCTTTACGTTTTCCTAGTTTAGAGAAGCCTAATTTTTTTTGAATTAGTGGTGAAGACAGACAAATAACTAAAATGATTGCTGAAAATAGTTTTAAATCAGCTGGATCGACCCGGAGTTCCAAGACACAGGCAAGAATAAAGCGGTATAAAATAGCACCGATGACAATTGTAATAAGGCGTAAACCAAGTGATTTGTTTTTGAAAAGAACTTCTGCAATGATGATCGAAGCAAGGCCGATAACGATTGTTCCAATACCAGAATTTAGATCAGCAAAGTTGTTATTTTGAACAAGTAAAGCGCCAGCTAAAGCAATACAACCATTAGAAAGCATATAGCCGATAATTTTCATATTGTCAGTTTTGATCCCATTGGCTTCACTCATATCAAGGTTATCACCAGTTGCCCGTGTAGCCAATCCAATTTCTGTTTTAAAGAATAAGACCAGTAGGATAATGACTAAAAGAACGATGATCAAACCAACAAGAATCACGCTGTTAATTTTAGTCAGTCCTAATGATTGCGCATGAGAGAAAATCGAATCGGTGCCGATCAAAGAGATATTTGGTGCGCCCATGATGCGAGAATTGATACTATAAAGTCCTGTCATTGTGATGATGCCAGCTAATAATGCAGGTATTTTTAGTTTAGTGTGCAAAAGACCTGAGACAAGTCCTGCTAGCATACCAGCGATAAAAGCAAGAATCAATGCTATAACTGGTGCAATCATATAATGAAGGTCGAATAATGACTGGAATGGTGCTGGCCAGGTTGCTGGGTCTTTGGCTAGAATGACCGCAGCTACAGCGCCCCCTAGAGGGAAACTACCTTCTGTGGTCAAATCTGCAATATCCAAAATTCGGTACGTTAGAAAGACTCCAATGGCTAATAAGGACCAAAGAAGACCTTGTGAGGTTGAAGAGAGTAATATGTCTATCAATTAAATCAGCTTCTTTCAATAAATTTTATGTATGAGGTTGGGACAGGAGTGTTTACTCCCGAGAACCACGTAGGTACTGTGCAACATCAACTTATACTTCGTTGTGTTTTACAGCAATAAGAAGGAATTCACGGAAATGACAAGAAACACGGAATTTTCAATTTCGATGTTGAATGATTCCTAATTGGTGATCTTCAAATTTTTGTGAATTCCAGCTTATTTCTGAAGCTCTCAAATCTTAGTGCTTTAGCACTTAGAATTTGATGTGATCGAAGCGAAGCGTAGTGATTGCTTCTGCTCCCGCCGTTTATACGGATTCCTTGAGTCTGAGATATAACTCGTAGAGTTATGTCCCAGACTTGTTAAACGCTAAGGTGCTTTGATGGTATCCGGATCGATATCTAGTGCTTGTGCCATTTCTTTGTTTACGAAGAGTTCCAAATCTTTCGCTTTTTCAACAGGCATATCAGCGGGTTTTGCTTCACCTTTTAGAATTTTTGCTGCCATTGCGCCAGTTTGTTTTCCTAGTGATTTATAATCGATACCAACGGTTGCTAAACCACCTTCTTCTACTTGTTCGATTGAACCTGCGATAACAGGTGTTTTGTGTTCTTTGGCTACTTCACCGATAACAGCGGCCGCAGAAGCAAAAGTATTATCTGTTGGGATATAAATTGCATCTACATCTTTCGCCAGACTTGTAGTAACTTGTTGCACATCATTTGTTGAATTAGCAGTTAGGACTTTTGTTTTGACTCCGGCATCTTTCAACGCTTTTTCAGCCATATCCGCTTGGATTTTAGAATTGGCTTCACCTGCGTTATACATGATTCCGACTGTTTTTGCATTGGGTACGATTGACAACAATAAGGCAATCTGTTTATCGATTGGTACGATGTCGGTTGTCCCAGTAACGTTACCGCCCGGTTTTTCATCTGATTTCACTAGTTTAGCACTCGCTAAGTCAGTAACGGCTGTGACTAAAATTGGAATATCGGTAGTTTCATTCAATAGTGACTGAGCAGCAGGTGTCGCGATACCTAATAGCAAGTCTGGTTTTTCTTTGACTAATTTTTCACTCATGCTTTTTAGTTGAGCTTGGTCGTTTTGAGCATTGCTGTATTCGATTGTTAGGTTTTCGCCATCTTTGAAGCCATTTTCTGCTAAGCCTTCTTTAAATCCTTCAAAAGCAGCATCTAACGAACCGTGTTGAACAGGTTGTAAAACACCAATTTTCTTGTTGTCGCTGTTTGATCCATCCTCTGTTTTTTTGTTATTGCCGCATGCGCCAAGTGTTAATAGTGCTACAGCTGATACGATACTTAGTCCTACTAATTTCTTTTTCATCTTGATTCCTCCAATTTATAGTTGATAAAACAAAAAATCCATTCAGACAATATGCCTAAATGGATTGATAAAAGTCGTAGGTTAAACACTTCTTCTTTCGCCACTTAGGATTGTCTACGTGGCTGTTTGTTCAGTACAAAGCGCTCTAGCCATCATAGATACAAAAACAGGTTTTTGCTGTTTGTACCCACGATTGCATGAATACAAAACTATCTAAAGTAGCTAAAGTAAGCTTTATTCAGTTGTGGTTTGATTGAGTGTATCATAAAAAATCCCTCCGCAAATTGAATTGTGTTTAGTATAAATGAAAATAGAGTAGGATGTCAACAGATTATTTTAAATTTTCTGATAATTGATAGAATAGCTGTATGTAAAACGATAAATTGAGCCGAGAAAAAAGAATTTTTATAATTATGAAGGTATATACTTAGGAATTTCAGCGCTTTCATGCTACTATTTAGGTGGAAAAATAATGAAGTGATAAGGAGAATAAAAATGATTTCAAAAAAATTAATTACATTAGGAACATTGGCAGCAACAGTATTAGTATTAGGTGCGTGTAACGGTGACAAGAAAGATTCTAAAGATAGTTCGTCTGATAGCAAAACAGAAACATCAATGAGTTCAAGTGTTGATACGGTAAGTGGTGCTTCAATCAGTGATAAACCAGAAGTCATCGAGAAAGCTTTAGGCAAAGACGGAAATTGGATCATTGCAGCAACAGCAGATATTACATTTGATAAAGATGTAACAGTTGCTGGTGAATTCCACGATAAGGGAGAAACTTCAGGCGATATCTATAGAAAATTGGCTTTGTATGCGCAAGATGGAGATAAAAAAATAACAGATGAATATACATTGACTGTTCCTCAATTAGTTGTAGAAACAGAGAATTTCAACATCGTGAATGGAACGGTTAAAGGCGATATCTTAGTTAAAGCGAACGGTTTTGTTTTAAACGGTACAAAAGTTGAAGGGAATGTAACGTTTGAAAAAGAAGAATACAAAACTTCAGCAACATTAGATGAAGAAGATGCCGAAGTAACTGGAGAGATCACTGTTCAATAAGACAGACTCTCTAGGTCAATAAAAAAGAGGCTCAACAATGAACCGACCCCAAAAAGTTAGACCAAAATCTAACTTTTTGGAGGTCGGTATTTTTATGTATCAACAAAGTTCGATGCAAAAAATGGAGAGACAGGTAAATGAAAATGTTGAAAAAAGTTCAAGTGTTTCTAATTTTTAAGAGTGTTTTTGGAAGAATGATAAAAGTTTAAGAAATCCTTGACTTTTACTATAGAAGGAAGTACAATGTATAGATGCAAAAACTATCTGAAAAATGACAAAGCAGGAACGAAATATTGTCCGTTCCGGTTTTTAATAGGGAAACAAAAGTAGAAACGCACGAGAAATTTTCAAGAGCACATTCTATTTTTGGTTTTTTTTTGCCTAAAAACTGCAAAAAATGCTCAATATTACAGATATTTAATATTTGTAATATTAAAGAAATATTTTCGGTTAGTGTTTTGATAGACTTTTAATTAGAGGAGTGAAGAGCTTGGCTGGACACGTAGTAAAATACGGAAAACACCGCGAACGTAGAAGTTTCGCCCGGATCAGTGAAGTGTTGGAATTACCCAACTTGATCGAGATTCAAACAGACTCTTACCAATGGTTTTTAGATGAAGGACTAAGAGAAATGTTTGAGGACATTTTACCGATTGATGATTTTCAAGGGAATTTATCTTTGGAATTTGTGGATTATGAATTAAAAGAACCTAAGTATACGGTGGAAGAAGCGCGCGCGCATGACGCAAACTACTCTGCACCACTACATGTTACGCTACGATTGACAAACCGTGAATCTGGAGAAATCAAATCACAAGAGGTATTCTTCGGTGATTTCCCTCTAATGACTGAAATGGGAACATTTATCATCAATGGTGCAGAACGTGTTATCGTTTCTCAATTAGTTCGTTCACCAGGTGTTTATTTCCATGGAAAAGTAGATAAAAATGGTAAAGAAGGCTTTGGCTCAACAGTGATCCCTAACCGTGGCGCATGGTTGGAAATGGAAACTGACGCAAAAGACATTTCTTACGTACGTATCGACCGTACACGTAAAATTCCTTTGACTGTATTAGTTCGTGCTTTAGGTTTTGGCTCTGATGATACAATTTTTGAAATTTTTGGTGAAACACTAAGCTTACGCAATACAATCGAAAAAGATTTACACAAAAATGCAAGCGATTCTCGTACTGAAGAAGGGTTAAAAGACATCTATGAGCGTCTTCGACCTGGCGAGCCGAAAACGGCTGACAGTTCTCGTAACTTACTGAACGCTCGTTTCTTCGATCCAAAACGTTATGACTTAGCGAACGTTGGTCGTTACAAAGTCAACAAAAAATTAGATTTGAAAACTCGTCTATTGAACCTAACTTTAGGAGAAACATTGATCGATGCTGAAACTGGCGAAATCATTGTTGAAAAAGGCACTGTAATGACGCACCAAGTAATGGAAACATTAGGTGAGCATATCGATAACGGCTTAAATAGCGTGACTTATTATCCAAGTGAAGATGGTGTCGTTACTGAACCAATGACGGTTCAAGTAATTAAAGTTCTTTCTCCAAAAGATCCTGAACGCATTGTTAATGTCATCGGTAATGGCTATCCTGATACAAGTGTGAAGACTGTTCGTCCAGCAGATATCGTAGCTTCAATGAGTTATTTCTTTAACTTACAAGAAGACATCGGTAATGTAGATGATATCGATCACTTAGGTAATCGTCGTATTCGTTCAGTTGGTGAATTACTACAAAACCAATTCCGTATTGGTTTAGCGCGTATGGAGCGTGTGGTTCGTGAAAGAATGTCTATCCAAGACACTGAAACATTGACACCACAACAATTGATCAATATTCGTCCAGTTGTTGCAAGTATCAAAGAATTCTTTGGTTCTTCTCAGCTCTCACAATTCATGGATCAAACAAATCCTCTAGGTGAGTTGACGCACAAACGTCGTCTATCTGCCTTAGGACCTGGTGGTTTGACTCGTGACCGTGCCGGCTATGAAGTTCGAGACGTTCACTATTCCCATTATGGCCGTATGTGTCCGATCGAAACGCCTGAGGGACCAAATATCGGGTTGATCAATAGCTTGTCAAGTTATGCCAAAGTCAATAAATTTGGTTTTATCGAAACGCCTTACCGTCGTGTTGATCGTGCCACAGGAAAAGTAACCGATCAAGTTGATTACTTAACTGCTGACACAGAGGATCACTACATCGTAGCGCAAGCAAACTCACGCTTAAATGAAGATGGTTCTTTTGCTGAAGAATTAGTAATGGCTCGCTTGCAAAGTGAAAACCTTGAAGTAACCATCGATAGAGTCGATTATATGGATGTTTCACCTAAACAGGTAGTTGCTGTTGCGACTGCATGTATTCCTTTCTTGGAAAACGATGACTCCAACCGTGCCTTGATGGGTGCCAACATGCAACGTCAAGCCGTACCGTTGATTCAACCGCGTTCTCCACTTGTGGGAACTGGTATGGAATACAAATCAGCCCATGACTCGGGTGCCGCTTTACTATGTAAACATGATGGTGTCGTTGAATATGTGGATGCATCTGAAGTACGTGTTCGCCGTGACAATGGCGCATTAGATAAATATATGGTCACAAAATTCCGTCGTTCAAATTCAGGAACAAGTTACAACCAACGTCCAATCGTTCTTTTAGGCGAGAAAGTTGAAAAAGGCGATACATTAGCTGATGGACCTTCTATGGAAGAAGGCGAAATGGCTTTAGGACAAAACGTACTTGTTGGATTCATGACTTGGGAAGGATATAACTACGAGGATGCGATCATCATGAGCCGTCGTTTGGTGAAAGATGATGTCTACACTTCTATCCATATTGAAGAATATGAATCAGAAGCTCGCGATACAAAATTAGGCCCTGAAGAAATCACACGTGAAATTCCAAACGTCGGGGAAGATGCTTTGAAAGATCTTGATGAAATGGGCATTATCCGTATTGGTGCTGAAGTCAAAGATGGCGACTTATTAGTAGGGAAAGTAACGCCTAAAGGGGTAACAGAGTTATCTGCTGAAGAACGTTTACTACATGCAATCTTTGGTGAAAAAGCGCGTGAAGTTCGTGATACATCTCTACGTGTGCCTCACGGTGGCGGCGGGATCGTTCATGATGTGAAGATCTTTACTCGTGAAGCAGGAGACGAATTATCTCCAGGCGTAAACATGTTAGTTCGTGTATATATCGTTCAAAAACGTAAAATCAACGAAGGGGATAAAATGGCCGGTCGTCACGGTAATAAAGGGGTTGTATCCCGCATTATGCCGGAAGAAGATATGCCATTCTTACCAGACGGAACACCAATCGATGTCATGTTGAATCCATTAGGGGTACCATCACGTATGAATATCGGACAAGTACTAGAATTGCACTTGGGTATGGCTGCTCGTCAGTTAGGTATCCACATTGCAACACCAGTATTCGATGGCGCCAATGATGATGACGTTTGGGAAACAGTTCGTGAAGCGGGTATGGCTCGTGATGCGAAAACTGTTCTTTATGACGGACGTACGGGTGAACCATTTGATAACCGTATCTCTGTTGGTGTGATGTACATGATCAAATTGGCTCACATGGTCGATGATAAATTACATGCTCGTTCTATTGGACCATACTCACTTGTTACCCAACAACCACTTGGAGGTAAAGCTCAATTTGGTGGACAACGTTTTGGGGAAATGGAAGTATGGGCACTGGAAGCATACGGTGCAGCTTACACATTACAAGAAATCTTAACATACAAATCTGATGACGTAGTTGGTCGTGTGAAAACATACGAAGCGATCGTTAAGGGTGAACCAATTCCAAAACCAGGCGTACCAGAATCATTCCGCGTATTGGTGAAAGAATTACAATCACTTGGATTAGATATGCGCGTATTGGACATTGAAGAACAAGAAATCGAATTGCGTGATATGGACGATGATGATGATGACTTGATCACCGTTGATGCCCTAACAAAATTCGCAGAACAACAATCAGCGAAACAATTAGAAAAAGAAGCAGCGGAAGCAAAAGAAGCAGCTGATGCAGTGCTTGAACAAGAAATAGAAACTGCTGAAGATACAAAAGACTAATTGTTTTACATTTTGTATAAAGTGCCAATGAAATCCGTTAGTTATGGGCTAGAAAGATCAACATGATTGTTTCTAGTTCCAAACTACGGTGAATAGCTCATTCAGCTTTTCTAACTAATTGAATGGAGGGAATCCCTTTTGATCGATGTAAATAAATTCGAAAGTATGCAAATAGGTTTAGCTTCTCCAGAAAAGATCAGAAGCTGGTCTTACGGTGAAGTAAAGAAACCCGAAACGATTAACTACCGTACGTTAAAACCTGAACGTGAAGGTTTGTTCTGTGAACGCATTTTCGGTCCAACTAAAGATTGGGAATGTGCGTGTGGAAAATATAAACGTATTCGTTATAAAGGTATCGTTTGTGACCGTTGTGGTGTAGAAGTAACTCGTTCTAAAGTTCGTCGTGAACGTATGGGACATATCGAGTTAGCAGCACCTGTTTCACATATCTGGTATTTCAAAGGTATTCCATCTCGTATGGGGCTTGTTTTAGACATGAGTCCTCGTGCCTTAGAAGAAATCATTTACTTTGCATCTTATGTGGTAATTGATGCTGGAGATACTTCTTTAGAGAAAAAACAATTATTAACAGAACGTGAATATCGCGATAAACGTGATCAGTATGGTCAAGGTTTTTCAGCGGCAATGGGTGCGGAAGCTGTTAAGCAATTGCTGGATAATGTTGATTTAGATGGCGAAGTTGCTGGCTTAAAAGAAGACTTGAAAACAGCATCAGGCCAAAAAAGAACTCGTGCGATTCGTCGTTTGGACATTTTAGAAGCGTTCCGAGCTTCTGGAAACTTGCCAAGCTGGATGGTTATGGATGTTATTCCTGTAATTCCACCAGATTTGCGTCCGATGGTTCAATTAGAAGGTGGTCGTTTTGCAACTTCTGATTTGAACGACTTATACCGTCGTGTAATCAACCGTAACAATCGTTTGAAACGTTTATTAGATTTAAACGCACCAAACATCATTGTTCAAAATGAAAAACGTATGCTACAAGAAGCAGTTGATGCATTGATTGATAATGGTCGTCGTGGTCGTCCTGTTACAGGACCAGGTAACCGTCCATTGAAATCTCTTTCTCATATGTTAAAAGGGAAACAAGGTCGTTTCCGTCAAAACTTACTAGGTAAACGTGTGGATTACTCTGGCCGTTCAGTTATCGTCGTAGGACCTAACTTGAAAATGTACCAATGTGGTTTACCAAAAGAAATGGCGATTGAATTATTCAAACCATTTGTGATGCGTGAACTAGTGCAACGTGAAATTGCAACAAACATCAAAAACGCAAAACGTAAAATCGAACGCGGAGAAGATGAAGTTTGGGATATCTTGGAAGAAGTTATTCAAGAGCATCCAGTATTGCTTAACCGAGCACCTACACTCCACAGACTTGGTATCCAAGCCTTTGAACCTGTGTTAGTTGAAGGTCGTGCAATCCGTCTTCACCCATTAGTTTGTGAAGCCTACAATGCCGATTTCGATGGAGACCAAATGGCTGTTCACGTTCCATTGAACGAAGAAGCACAAGCAGAAGCACGTATGCTAATGCTAGCTGCTCAAAACATTTTGAATCCAAAAGATGGTAAACCAGTTGTAACACCTTCTCAAGATATGGTCTTAGGGAACTATTACCTAACAATGGAAGAAGAAGGACGTGAAGGGGAAGGCATGATCTTCCGCGACATGAATGAAGCTGTTTTAGCATGGCGTAATGGATACGTGCATTTACACTCACGTATTGGTGTTCAAACAACGCTACTTGGCGACAAACCGTTTACGGATTGGCAAAAAGAACGTATTTTGATCACAACAGTAGGTAAGATCATCTTTAATGAAATTATGCCTGTAGAGTTTCCTTACTTGAATGAACCAACAGATTACAACTTAACGGTACAAACGCCTGATAAATATTTTGTAGAAGCGGGTACAGACATTCCTGCTCACATTAAAGAGCAAGAATTAGTTTTACCATTCAAGAAGAAAAACTTAGGGAATATCATCGCTGAAGTGTTCAAGAGATTCCATATCACTGAAACTTCTAAGATGCTTGATAGAATGAAAGACTTAGGCTATAAACATTCGACTCATGCTGGGATGACCGTTGGTATCGCTGATATCATGGTATTGCATGAGAAACAAGAAATCATTGATGATGCTCACAAACAAGTAGAAAATATCACGAAACAATTCCGTCGTGGTCTGATTACAGATGACGAACGTTATGAACGTGTTATTGCTGTTTGGAACAAAGCTAAAGATGAAATTCAACAAAAACTGATCGAAAGTATGGACGCTAAAAATCCGATCTTCATGATGTCAGATTCAGGAGCCCGTGGTAACATCTCCAACTTTACTCAGCTTGCTGGTATGCGTGGACTGATGGCCGCTCCAAACGGACGCATCATGGAACTACCAATCATCTCAAACTTCCGAGAAGGACTTTCTGTCTTAGAAATGTTTATCTCTACCCATGGTGCTCGTAAAGGGATGACCGATACAGCCTTGAAGACTGCCGATTCAGGTTACTTGACTCGTCGTTTAGTTGACGTTGCCCAAGATGTTATTATCCGTGAAGACGATTGTGGAACTGACCGTGGTCTAGTGATTCAATCAATTCGTGAAGGCAATGAAATCATTGAGCCTTTAGAAGAACGTTTACTTGGACGTTACACTCGCAAATCAGTAATGCATCCTGAAACTGGGAAAGTAATTATTGGGGAAGATCAACTGATTTCAGAAGATCTTGCTAGAGAAATCGTGGATGCTGGTGTTGAAACTGTAACGATCCGTTCCGTATTTACATGTAACACCAAACATGGTGTATGTAAACACTGTTACGGCCGTAACTTAGCAACTGGTTCTGGTGTTGAAGTTGGGGAAGCAGTTGGTACAATTGCCGCTCAATCAATCGGGGAACCTGGTACTCAATTAACAATGCGTACGTTCCATACAGGTGGGGTTGCCGGAGACGATATTACTCAAGGTCTACCTCGTGTCCAAGAAATCTTTGAAGCACGTAATCCGAAAGGACAAGCAGTTATCACAGAAGTTACCGGTGAAGTGATCGATATCTCTGAAGATCCTGCAACACGTCAAAAAGAAGTAACAATTAAAGGGAAAACAGATACTCGTACGTATACAGTTCCTTATACAGCTCGTATGAAAGTGGCTGAAGGCGATACGATCCATCGTGGTGAAGCATTGACAGAAGGATCAATCGATCCTAAGCAATTATTACAAGTTCGCGATGTTTTATCAGTTGAAAACTACCTATTGCGTGAAGTACAACGCGTTTACCGTATGCAAGGGGTGGAAATTGGTGATAAACATATCGAGGTAATGGTTCGTCAAATGCTGCGTAAAGTTCGTGTCATGGATCCAGGTGACACTGAAATCTTACCAGGTACATTACTTGATATCGCTGAATTTAAAGATCGTAACTACGACACATTAGTAGCTGGTGGCGTTCCTGCAACAAGCCGTCCAGTCTTACTAGGAATCACAAAAGCATCATTAGAAACAAACAGTTTCTTATCTGCTGCGTCATTCCAAGAAACAACTCGTGTGTTAACCGATGCTGCAATTCGCGGTAAAAAAGACCCATTACTTGGTTTGAAAGAAAATGTTATCATTGGTAAGATCATTCCAGCTGGTACTGGTATGGCTCGTTACCGTAACATGGAGCCAAAAGAAGTTGGCGTAGCAAGCGAAAATGTCTACAGTATCTCTGATATTGAAGCACAAATGGCTGCTGAAGATGCTTTGAATGAGTTGAATAAATAATAAGAAAAAATGCTTGGAATCGATAGTCGATTCCAAGCATTTTTTTGCTTTGTTGATTAAAGGATCTCAGAAGCTGCTTCTTTGTCCAAGATAATTGTTAAATTGGGATGAACTTGCAGTAAAGAAGCAGGGACATTGTTTGTCACTGGTCCAAAAAAGGCTTGCTTAATAATCTTAGCCTTTTTCTTGCCAGTAGCAAACAAGACAATCTCTTTTGCTTGCATTACGCTTTTTGGCCCCATCGTGACATAAAAATTAGGACGTTCATTCTCATCTCCACCGACTTCGCTAAGTAAAATTTCCTGCATATCTTCTGTAGCATCTTCACCAACATAAGACGTCAAATCTTCAAAGGTTGTTGTTCCTGGAAGATTACCGCAATAGTGACCATCCGCCCCAATACCTAATAAAATTAAATCTAATCCCCCATCTTGCTCAATTCTAAGATCTTGTGTTTTATAGTTTGTCTCATCAAGCGGATGAATTTGATCGGGATTGATAGCAGCAGGTTCAAAGAAGAGCTTGTTAAGATTATTCATCGTAACGCCGTAGCCTGATTTCTTTTTATAGGGAATCTCATCAAAGTTATAGTAATGAACATTATCAAGATAGGTTTTGTTTTTTACATCTTCAATCAGATATTCATACATTTTTACAGGTGTAGACCCTGCGGTAATAGCTAGATTCACACGTTTGTTTTGATACATTTTACCAAGTAAGAGATTAGCAGCTACTCGACTCATTTGTGCATAATTTTCTTCAACAATGATTTTCATTTGATTCACTCCATTTCCAATAATATAATTCACTTTAACATATGGGAAGCATCCCAGGTCAAGTTGGTTTATAAGAAAGTAAAACAAAAAAGTACCATTATTGTTTCATCAGGTTTATGATAGAGAAAAAGACGAGGTGAAATAACGATGGAAAATCAATATGAAAAAGCAATCTTCGCTGGTGGCTGTTTTTGGTGCATGGTCAAACCATTCGATAGCCAACCTGGGATTATTTCGGTTGTAGCAGGATATACAGGTGGACATGTTGAAAATCCAACCTATGAACAAGTTACAACAGGAACAACTGGACACACGGAAGCAGTTGAGATCACGTTTGATCCTAAAATCATACCATATGAAAAATTGGTGGAAACTTATTGGCAACAAACAGACCCAACAGATTCTTTAGGTCAATTTGCTGATCGTGGGGATTCTTATCGTCCAGTTATTTTTTATTCAAATGAAAGACAAAAAGAGAGTGCTGAAAAATCGAAAGCAGCATTGCAGGCCAGTGGCCGTTTTACCCAACCGATCGTCACAAAAATTGAGCCAGCACAACCCTTTTATCCGGCTGAGGATTACCATCAAGAGTATTATAAAAAACATAGTATTCACTACAACTTATATAAAGAGGGTTCTGGACGTGCTGGTTTTATCCGCAAGAATTGGCAAGACAAATAATGAAGGAAATCGAGACAGAAGCTGTTTTTGCTTTTGTCTCGTTATTTAGTTACATAAAAATATAAAAAGTAGCCCTAAGCTTAAAAAAGGTACAAAAGGAAGAGAGTCTAGCTCTTTTTTTAAGTGGAATTTGTAGAATAATAGAAAGAATAATCCACTACTACTAGCGATAAACAACAATAAAATAAGCGCTTCACCTCCTATAAGAGCTCCCCAGACTGTAAGTAGAATAATATCACCACCACCAACAGAATCAGGAAAGAAATAATTTAAACTGTGTAATCCCCAAAAAATACCACAGCTTACTAAAGGATAAAAAGGCAATGCTAAATAGAAATGCCAAAGACATAATATGAGTGACAATGGAAAAAAAATTTTAGGTTCTACGACCAAATAAAAGATATCTGTTAAGGATAAGATGATGGCCATCAATAAAAATAACCTAACGTAAAAAGAATGTGGGAATAGAAGCATTATTAGCCCGCAGAGCAACTCACTAAGAAAATAGACGACAGATAGTTTATGCTTGCAATAACGACAACGAAAACGTAAAAATACTATTGAGATAAGTGGAATCAATTCTAAAGGCTTCAATCTAGTTTGACAATAAGAACAATGAGAAGCTGGCGCTAAAATGGATTTTCCGACGGGGACACGAGCGGCTGTCAAACAAAGAAATGATCCAAGGACACAGCCGAAGATAAAATGCATAATCAACATAAAAAAGCTCCTTTCATAATGAAATACGCAAAAAAATATTTTTTTAACTAGACAAATATTTTTTTATTAGGAATAATGAAAGTGAGAAATGAGGCGAAAAGATGGAAAAAATAGCAATTGGTGTGGATATTGGGACAACTCAAACGAAGGCAGTCGCTTTTAGTAAGGATGGAACGGTTCAAGCATCAAGTTATATACGATATCCACTTATTCAAGAAACAGAAGGTATGGCAGAGCAAGATGTAGAACAAATTTTTCAGGCTGTGGTCACATGTATCAACCAAGTCGTACGCAAAGTACAGCCGCTTGAAATTTCTGTCCTATCATTTTCTACGGCGATGCACGGCTTGATTGTAATGGATCAACATAATCAACCGTTGACGCGTGTTATCACTTGGGCGGATAATCGAGCTGAAAAGTATGCGGAAGAGTTAAAGGATACAGCGTTGGGACAAACGATTTATCAAAACACAGGCTTGCCGATGCACCCGATGACACCTTTTCACAAAATTAGATGGTTAAAAGAAGAACAGCCAGAAATTTATGCGCAAGCAGCGAAATTTATTGGAATGAAAGAGTATGTATTTTATCGCTTATTTGATCGATACCTGACTGATATTAGTACAGCTTCTGGAACAGGTTTCTTAAATATTTATGATCTTACGTGGGATCAACAGGCTTTAGCTGAGATGGAGATCAAAGTGGAACAGTTACCGATTTTAGTGAACCCAACGCATCAATTAGCAGATTTAAAAGAGGAATGGTTGGAGCGGCTAGGGCTAACAGAGCAAACGATTTTTGTGTTAGGTGGAGCAGATGGTCCGCTGTCCAATCTAGGATTGGGTGCTATGGCAAAAGGAACTGCCACTTTGACAGTCGGGACGAGTGGTGCCCTACGTTATATTGTTGAACAGCCCCAGACGCATCCTCATGCAGAGACTTTTTGTTGTGTATTAGATGAACAACATTGGGTGATTGGAGGAGCGACAAGTAACGGCGCTGGTATTTTTGACTGGGCTTGTGAAAACTTATTGAAAGAAACTCAAAATGAAGCGCAAATGTTAGGAAAGAATCCCTATGATGCCGTGATGGAGCTAGTGAAGGAAACACCAGTAGGAGCTAAAGGATTGCTGTTTTATCCTTATTTATTAGGAGAACGTGCACCGCTATGGAATGCCGAAGCGACAGGCAGCTTTGTTGGCTTAAAAAGAAACCACGATGACAAATTGATGATGCGTGCTGTTATTGAAGGAATCTGTTTGAACTTAAAACATATTTTGACAGAATTAGAAGAACTTGGCGGACCAGTGAAGGAAATTCGGGCAACTGGTGGCTTTGCTGATTCGGCAATGTTCAAAAGTATCATGGCGGATGTTTTTGGTTCCAAGCTCTCATTAGCTGCAAGTGTGGAAGCGTCAGCCTTGGGCGCTGTCTTATTAGGATGGAAAAGTTTAGGAGAAATTTTAGACTTGGAAACGGCTTGTGAGCAAGTGGACATCTACGAAATCGTGCAACCTAATGGAGAAAATCACCAAGTATATCAACAAATTTATCCATTATTCAGAACAACCCAGCAGCAACTATCCGCAAGTTACCATCAATTAGCAAAACTAAGAGCAGATTTAGAATAAATTTTTTTGACAAATAGAGCTGGACTTGTTTTACTAGTAATAAGAGAACGGAGGAGAGGAAATGAAAAAGTTATGGATTGCCTCTTTACTTTTGGTAGGAATTTTCCTGACAAGTTGTGGTGCTAAGGGAATCTCAGCAGAAGATGCAGGAGAATTGTTTGTTGACCGTCTTGTTTATCAAAAAGAAGAAAGCAGATTTGCTAAAGAATTTCGTGATGGTGAGCAATTAGGGAAAGAATTAGATGAAAATAGTGAAGCTTTTGAGGAAAATTTTGCGAAAGGCTTGTCATCTACAGGAGCGCAAGTGCCACAAGAGGAAGCGAGTAAGCTGACAAAAGAGTTATTAAAACAAGCAAAAGATAAAACGACTTATAAAATTATTAAGATAGACGAAACAAAAACAGGTGCAACAATTTCTTATTATGTGACAGGATTAGACCTAGTGAGTGCAATGCAAGAAATGACTAGGCAATTAGTAAAGGAAACATTAGCAAATCCAGAGATAGCAAAGGATGATCAAAAAACGCTAGAAGCGACTTTTTCTATTTTAGAAGAAAGGGTCAAAGCAATCAAGATAAAAACTGATCCAGTTGAGCTTGCATTACATTTGGAAAAAGAAAAAGGTAAGTGGTTCATTCCAGAAGATCAAAAGGAAGCTGTATCCAACCTATTTTTGGCATTTATTTCAGGTTCTAAAGACTTAGATAGCATGAACAAAGAATTGGAAGAAGCATTAAATGAAGTTGCCAAAGAAATTATTGATTCATTAGATACCTTACCGATTCCTAATAATAGCTAAAATTTTAGTTTATAATTATTATTAAATGATAAATGATATAAAAATGAAAGATTTTAGTGTACTTTTTTACCATTTCGTACTACAATTATAAATGTAGATAAAAATTTAGGAGGATGATGTATAATGAAATTTGAACAAACTAAAGAAGTGTTGAACCAACTAGTTGCAGATCTAAGCCAGTTTTCAGTGGTAATCCACCAAACTCACTGGTATATGCGTGGCCCAGAATTCTTGACATTGCACCCTAAAATGGACGAATATATGGACCAAATCAATGACCAATTGGATGTTGTATCTGAACGTTTGATTACATTAGATGGCGCTCCTTACTCAACGTTACAAGAATTTGCTGATCATACTGGTATTTCAGATGAGATCGGCACATACGAACGGACAATTCCTGAACGTATGGAAAAATTAGTTGAAGGTTACCGTTATTTAGCTGATTTATATCAAAAAGGAATTGAAGTGTCTGGTGAAGAAGGCGATGATTCTACACAAGATATCTTTATTGCAAACAAAACAGATATTGAGAAAAACATTTGGATGCTACAAGCAAAATTAGGCAAAGCGCCTGGTATTGATGCAGATTCACGTGCGAAAACTCGTTAATCAAAAAGTTAAAAACTTCTGAAAGATGGTACGCTATCTTTCAGAAGCTTTTTTAGTTTTCTTCGCTTTCTAGTTTCAGCTTACTACGTTCAATTGCGGCTTTGACTTGATCGAACCCAGTTCCGCCATACGAATGCCGACGCTCAATGGCGGTTTTTGACGACAGTGTTTGGTAGATATCTGATTGGATCAAAGGTGTAATCGCTTGATATTGTTCTAATGGAACATCTTGTAAATAAATACCTTGTTTTGTACAATCTAAAACTAATTTTCCAACCACTTCATGTGCTTGTCTAAAGGGCATTCCTTTGCTTGCTAGATAGTCTGCTAGTTCTGTTGCATTTGAAAAATCTTTTTCAGTGGACTTTTCCATGATCTCTTGATTCAGTTTCATCGTCTCTACCATGCCAGCCATGATCTCTAAACTAGTTAAAATCGTGTGAGACGTATCAAACATACCCTCTTTGTCTTCTTGCAGGTCTTTGTTATAAGCTAACGGCAATCCTTTTAAAACCGTTAAAAGGCTGAAAAAATTACCATATACACGACCGGACTTTCCCCGAATCAATTCTGCCATATCTGGATTCTTCTTCTGTGGCATAATCGAGCTGCCTGTAGAAAAAGTATCTGTTAATTCAACAAATTGAAACTCGTGACTGCACCATAAAATGATTTCTTCACAAAATCTGGAAAGATGCATCATTAGAATGGAACTATTGCTAAGAAATTCTAAGATAAAGTCCCGATCACTCACGCCGTCTAGACTATTTTCGTAAATTGAAGAAAAACCTAGCAATTCAGCTGAATAAGCACGATCGATTGGAAAAGTCGTGCCGGCAAGTGCTGCACAGCCTAAGGGGGAAATATCGATTCGCTTTAAGCTTTCGGAAAAGCGTTCTTGATCACGTGTTAACATACCGTAATAAGCCATCATATGGTGAGCAAACGAGATCGGTTGCGCATGTTGTAAATGGGTGTAGCCAGGCATGATGGTCCCAATGTTCTCTTCGGCTTTGTGGACTAAAACTTGACGGAATAAGTGGATCTTGCTAATGACTTCTTGAACGATTTCTTTTAAATAAAGATGCATGTCTGTAGCGACTTGATCATTTCTACTGCGGCCTGTATGCAATTTCCCAGCAACTGGACCGATTTCATCATGTAATAGTTTTTCGATATTTAAATGAATATCTTCGTTTTCTATACTGAATGTCAATTCATCGGCAAGCAGTTTTTCTTGAATCGTCGTAAGTCCTAAAGTGATTTGTTCGGCTTCATCTGCCGTTAAAATCCCTGTCTTAGCTAACATTTTTACATGGGCTAAACTTCCGATAATATCTTGTTTGGCTAATTTTTGATCAAAAGGAATCGATGCACCGAACGCATCGATCCATGCTTCGCTTTTTCCTTCAAAACGTCCGCCCCATAATTTTTTCATGCTGTACACCTCATTTATGTATTATTATTCATTATGATAAGAAAGAAGGTTGGACAGAAGCGTTTTACTCCGAGAAAATAAGAAGGAGTGGTTTCTGTGCCAACCGTTTGTTCTGATTTCTTGAGACTAAAATGAAGACTTATCGATCTCCTTATTTCGATCCGCAGACCAAAAAGAAATTCTCCTTGGATAAGTCAGTTAAAATAGGTGAATCGGATAACCTTATTTACAACAATGTAAAAGTTAACTCACGTATCGATTCAACTTAGAAAAAATAAGCATATCAGTGATTATTTTTTGTGTAGCGATGCTTGGACTTCTGCGTTGACTTTGGTTGGAAGCCCCCATAGTTTGATAAATCCGACAGCAGCGTCTTGGTCAAAGGTATCGGCAGAAGTATAAGTCGCTAAGTTTTCGTTATATAAACTGTTTTCAGACTTACGACCTTCAACGATTGCATGTCCTTTGAATAGTTTGACCCGTACAGTGCCATTTACGTATTTTTGGGTAGATTTTAAGAAAGCAATCAAGGCATCAGTTAATGGGTTGAACCATAATCCGTCATAAATGATTTGTGATAATTGATTTTCAATGATTGGTTTGAAATGAGCTACTTCACGAACAAAGGTCAAGTCTTCCAACTCTTTATGCGCAGTCATTAGTGTGATCGCTGCTGGACACTCATAGACTTCACGTGATTTGATCCCAACCAAACGATTTTCCACATGATCGATCCGACCAATGCCGTGCTTACCAGCTAAATCATTCAAGTCCAAAATTAAATCGGATAACAGCATTTCGTTTCCGTTAATTGCTGTTGGAACACCTTCAACAAAAGTTAATTCGATAATATCCGCTTCATCTGGTGCATTCTCTAAACTAGCAGTTAATTCATAAGCACCTTCTGGAGGTGTTGCCCAAGGATCTTCTAAAATGCCACATTCATTGGCACGGCCCCAAAGATTTTGGTCGACAGAATAAGGATTGTCCAAGTCCGCAGGGACGGGTACACCTTTTTCTTTGGCATAATTGATTTCTTCTTCACGTGACCATTTCCATTCACGAACTGGTGCAATCACATTTAACTCAGGTGCAAGGGCGTTGATCGCGACTTCAAAACGGACTTGATCATTCCCTTTTCCTGTACAGCCATGAGCGATTGTGGTGGCACCAGTTTCGTGAGCTAATTCTACTAATTTCTTAGCAATCAGCGGGCGGGATAAAGCGGATACTAGTGGATAAGATTGTTCATAAAAGGTATGACCTTGTAATGCAATCAAAGCAAATTCCTGTGCAAATTCTTCCTTAGCATCAATCGTATAAGAAGCAGAAGCGCCAACTTCTAATGCCTTATTTTTGATAAAATCTAAATCTTTCTTTTCACCGACGTCTAAACAACAAGCGATCACATCGTATCCTTCATCCACTAACCATTTAACAGCAACAGAGGTATCTAGTCCTCCAGAATAGGCTAAAACAACTTTTTCTTTCATGAGTAACACTCCTTATTTTCTAATTGTCTTTTTTGATTGTTCTCATCATATCACTTGAAAATGCAAAAATCAACACTTTTTATAAATAAATATACATAAAAATAAATATTTTGGGAATAATATACATTTTTACTTTTGGAAGGCGCGTAATATACATTACGCATATTTAGGTGTTTTCTATTTTGAAATTAGAAGTAAAATTTTTTAATCGTAAAAAATTAGAAGAAAAATAGTGGAAAACCTTAGAAATTCATTGACTTTACTAGTGATAGAAGGTATCATATTAAATGGTATTGTTTGCCCCACAATGAGCCCCGGAAACTCAAGTGAATGTCAAACATCGAATAGAAAATTGGAGGAAAGAATCGTGCGTACAACATATATGGCCAAATCTGGCGAAGTAGAACGTAAATGGTATGTAGTAGATGCAACAGATATCCCAATGGGACGTCTATCAACTGTAGTTGCTTCTATCTTACGTGGAAAAAATAAACCAACATTCACACCACATGTGGATACTGGAGATTTCGTAATTGTAATTAATGCTGATAAAATCAAATTAACTGGTAACAAAGCAAGTGATAAAATTTACTACCGTCACAGCCAATACCCAGGTGGGTTGAAATCTGTTACTGCTGGTGAATTACGCGATAAAAACTCTCGTCGTTTAATCGAAACTTCTGTAAAAGGTATGCTTCCTAAAAACACTTTAGGCCGTAAACAATTTACTAAGTTAAACGTATACGGTGGAGCTGAGCATCCACATGCTGCACAACAACCAGAAGTATTAGATATTACTAACCTAATTTAAGGAGGGAAATTCATTGGCTCAAGTACAATATATCGGCACTGGCCGTCGTAAAAATGCAGTTGCCCGCGTACGTTTAGTACCTGGTACTGGTAAAATTACTGTAAACAAAAAAGATGTTGAAGAATATATTCCACACGCTGACTTGCGTGAAGTTATCAACCAACCATTTGGCGTAACTGAAACTAAAGGTGCTTATGATGTAATGGTAAACGTTAACGGTGGAGGCTACTCTGGTCAATCAGGTGCGATCCGTCACGGAATCGCTCGTGCATTGTTAGAAGTAGATCCTGATTTCCGTGCTGCTTTAAAACGCGCTGGACTTCTTACTCGTGATGCCCGTATGGTAGAACGTAAAAAACCAGGTCTTAAGAAAGCCCGTAAAGCTTCACAATTCTCAAAACGTTAATTATTGGAATCGTTGCGAATTTATTCGCTTACGAATACACTATGGGACGGAGATTTCGCAAGGAATTGAGTACCATTCAATTACAATGTTTCAAGACACTTTCCAAATTTTTGGAGAGTGTCTTTTTTTATGCTTTTGGGTATGTTTTTTTCAAGCCAATCATTCTGTGCTATCTTATAAATTAAGCTGTTAGGTAGTGTACATTAATTTTTTCAGATAGTGAAATACCTTGAAATAAGAAAAAATTATGAAAGAATTCCATGCGAATTCAGTTATATTTACAGCTTTTTATCAATAATTTTTTAATTTAGTGTCTAGTGTGGAAAACCAAATTAATAAGTTAACTAGAAAAGAAAAATTGAAAATATAATATTTCTATTTCTTGGATTCTGGAAATAGGATAGTTGCTTTTTCATTCTATTTTTGGTACTATGATGGTGCGAAACGATACTATTTTTATCAATGAAGCACAAAAACCACTCTACGGCGAATAGAGTGGTTTTCTTTTGCATTCGTTGCGACTACGAATGAGTGGGCTAGAAGCAACTTGCTTTTAGTCATTGTCTTTCTCATCTAACCAGTGAGAAAAAAGTTTAATAACAATACCTACAAAAATAGGCGCAATGACCAACGATACAATTTTTTCCAATGAAGCACACCCCCTTTGGGGGCAAGTTGCCGAGATTAGTATAGCATAGAGAAAGATGAAAGAAAATGATATCATTACCACCCCCATCGTCTTTTGACATCTTTTTCAAGTTTTTCTTTGGGGATAAATTCTGAATTTAATGGTTTGATAAATTTTTTTGTATCATGATCAGAATATATATTTCCCTCTGAAAACATGGAAATACGTTTTTGTTCTTTTTCAAAAAAGGTTAAATGGTTTAGGCAGTCTACGTAATTGTTTATCCTCTCTTTTTCAGATTTTATTTTTTGATAGGAATCATTATCGCTATGTTCTATGTAACCTCGTTTCTTAATGATTGATGTTTTAATTAACTCATTTTCTCTATTAGAATATTTGTAATTATTTGTCAGAAAGTTTAAATCTTTTGAATTTACTTTTCTTGGCTCTAATCGTGTATCTAAATCTTTATCAGTATAGGAGTTAACGTTTATAACTATTTGGGTGAATCCTAAGGTTAAAGCATAATGTTCTAATTGAATAATGAATTTTTTATAAAAATTATAGAAATCATCAAAATGAAAATTTTCACTTTTCTTGTATAGATCAAAATCTGTTATTTCAAATGTTAGTCCATATAAACTAGTGTTTATTCTCATATTTCCTGAAAAAGAAAATTTTTTAAAGTAACCTTTTGACCAGATATTTAAGCACTGTTCTGATGAATAAGGATGATATTTACATGAAATACGTAGATTTTCAGAGAATAAAGATTCTAATAAATCTAAATTTTTATGATTAAAACCCTTATCTGGTAATAATGCTCGTAAACATTCTTCACGAGTATATATTGTTCCAAATTCATTAAAAGACACGTCAAAATATTCTAATAGCTCAGTCAATACATTAACTGATATATCATGAAATTCATTGTTTTTAATCTTACTAATAGCTTGCCGAGATATTGTAGTTTCTTTTGCTAGTTTGTGGTTACTAATATTTCTTTCTAGCATTAATTCCTTAAGTCTATTTTTATACATATTTATCACCTCAAAATGAGTTTATCAAAAGAAATGATAATTTGAAATATGTAACTTGAATAGGCAGACTGTAAAATGAATCGCTTTTTAGTTGATGTTATGAGGTTTCTGTTCAATGAAAGTGTGATAAACTATATTTATAGGGAATGTACAAGATAAGAAATATAAGAAATATAAGAATAGAGAAAGTTGCTCCAAATGAAGTGTTACTATTTTTTTCAATGGAAATTTTGATATAAGAGTATTTTTTGTATAAAAAATATTGCTATTGTGAAAGTTATATAGTCATATTATATTTTTATAGATGAGATAGATAAGATAGGAGGGGAAAGATGTCAAGATTAAATAGAATTCAAAATGAAATCAAACAATTAGAAGGAGGACGATTTCAAAAATTATGTGATATTTATCTTTACCGTAAAAGGAACTGGGAGAGTATTGTATCCCTGGGGTCTATGGAGGGAACAGATAAAACCACGAAAGGAATACCTGATACATATTTCTTTGACAATCAATCCAATAAATACATTTTAGTTATGTATGGTACGAGAAAAGATTCCACAGCTAAGCTAGAAGTAGATATTAAAGAAGCTATTGAAAAAACTAAGGCTGACAAAAAAGATATTCAAGAAATAATCTGCTGCCACACCTCTTCCAATTTAACAGTAGAAAAAGATAAGGAACTTAGAGGCTTGGCAAGTTTAATAGAACTAACTCTTATAGGAATAGACACATTATCTCATGATCTTCTTCGGTTTAAATATCAAGACATTGTAAAAGATTTCCTTGGAGTAGCAGAATCAACAGAGCAAGTTTGGAATATAGAACAATTTATTTCTATTCATGATAAAAGTAAAACAAATGCCCCTCTAAATACATCATACATTGATGAAAAAAATACAATCGAGGAATTATCAGAAGAACTAAGTGACCATCAGATTCTTTTATTATCTGGAGTATCAGGAACAGGCAAAACTAGGTTAGCCATTGAGTTATGCAAGAAATTACCTATTGCTAGCAATATAATTTGTGTTAAAAGCAATAGTATGCCTGTTTACCAAGATATCAAGGATGCATTAGATAACGATAGAGTTAATTACTTATTTTTAGATGATGCTAATACAATTACTAATTTCGATGCCATTGTTAACTTGTTGAGGTTAGAAGAGTATGAACAAAATCTGAAAATTATTATTACTGTTAGAGATTATGCACTTTCAGGAATCATTAATCAGTTAAAGCCTTTTAAAACAAAAATACAAAAAGTTTCTTTAATGGATGATGAACAGATTGAATTACTCATTAATAGTCTAAATAAAGTTTCTTCTAGTAACCTTAGAAAAATAATGAAATTATCTCATAATAACCCTAGAATTGCAGTAATTGCAGCTATCATGTCGAAAGACCAAGATTATGAATTTATTGATAATGGAAAAGAGATATTGGGTAGTTATTATGATCAAATTCTCAAAGAGAATGCTCTTTCCGAAAGTGAGAAAGTCAGTCTGTTTATTTTGAGCTTTAAACATAAATTGAATTTGACCAATCAGGAACCTTTGGAAGAGTTACTAAAATTTTTTAAGCTAGATTTTGATAATTTTTTACTTTCATTAAATCAACTACACGATAAAGAGTTATGCGACATATTTCAAGATAAAGCCGCTAAGGTCAGCGATCAAAGTTTGTCTGATTTTGTGATAATAGACTGTATTGCAGATAGTAAAGTTTTCAAAGTAAGAGATTTTTTCATTAGTTTGTTCCCTAAAAATGCAAAAGAGATTGTTGAGATGCTTGTACTTGTTAATAATTTTAAATCATCAAATGATTGGATAGATTATTTAACAGATGAGATAAAGTATGTCTATAACGAAATTATTGCAGGTATCGATAAAGAACTTTTTTTAACACAATATGGAGTATTGATACCTATTGAAGCACTTGCCTATACTAATGAAAAGATACAATCTATTAGCTGTAGTGAATATCAAACATCTCAAAAAGAATTTGAAGAGAAAAAAAGAAGTAGTCAAATTGATGATCCAATTATTGAGATTCTTTGTTCGTTGTCAAATAGTGAAAGATTTAATGATGCTGGTATACTTCTTATGGAATACTTAAAAAAAAGACAGGATAAAGTTTATGAAGTTTTTTCAGCGATTGAATCGAACTTTGATATTGAAGAGGGGCGAAATTCTTATCTAGAAAAAAGATTTTGTATTTTTGAAATTTTCTCAAAACAAGACAATATTAATGAGTTGACAGCTTTGTTAATTGTTAATATCGCTGAAAAATTTTTAGAATTTTCTGGGGAAAAGTTCATTTCTAATGGTCGAGCAGGGATCTTTAGTCGCTACAAATTAGTTGATGGAGATTACCTAATTGAACTTCATATAAAAATATTTTACATGCTCTTTGAAGTTTACAATTTGGAATATGTAGAAGTGAATAACCATATAGATAAACTATTATTTAATTATCCAGCCTATGAAGTGAAGAATGGTTTTTTGGAAACAGTTAGTTCAGATTTAAAATGTATAGAAAATCTATTTTTTCAAGATTTGAACAAGCTAGATGTCAGACAAGAAGCGATAGTATTCAAATTGAACTCAGAAATACAGGAGCTGAAATTAAAATCTCAGTTTTTTTTTGAATATGAACCAACAAGTAGGCAAAAAATCTATAAAATATTTTCATCCAATATGTTGGATTATAGGGCAGAAGAATTTGACTATGAACAGACTCAAAAATTAAGAATAAAGAAACTCCGTGAGAGTTTTGCAGAATATTTTTATAACTTACCAGAGCTATTCAACATACTATCAGAATATCAGTCAGATGAATTGTTAAATAAATATGAGTTGGAAGAATCAATACTCCTATTGTATTCACAGTCAGAAATAGTAGATAAAGTAAAAATATTAACGGCTTTATTGAGTAGTGAATTTAGTCTCTCAAATTATCATTTTGATTATTATATGGAAAAGTTATCATTCGAAGAAGGTAAAGGTATTTTAAATTGTGTTAAAAAGGAAGTTGACGAAAGATGGTATCTTTCAAATCTTTTAACATGTAAAAAGATTAATAATGTTATGGTAGAAGAACTTATATTGTTTTTAAATAATCTCAAAAATTATGAAAAAGTCAATTCTTTCAATATTTTTTCTTTTAAGAACTACATCAAACAAGATGCTGTCATCTTAGATATTTTAATGAGTAAATATAGAGAAGGTGAAATCTCAGAAAGATTCTTCATACCTAACTATGTGCCTGAGGAAAAAGCTGACAAAATTGTAGACATAGTAGGTTACAAAGAATTAAAAAGAATATATTTAGATAGTTTTGATACTGAACACGTTGATGATTCAGGGGCGATTTTTAAGAGCCTGCTAAAAAAAAGTGATGCTAATTTTATTTACTTATTTCTTATTAAGTTGAATACTGAAAGACTGAAATTAAATTCTGTGAAACGTGATATTCAACTAAAGTATATATGGAAATCAAGGGTTGCAGAAGAAGGAATTAAAAAATATCTAGACTTCTTAATTCGAGAAAATCGTGTGATTTATGTTGGGGTAGATCCATACTTGGAAGAAATATTTAAAGCAAATATTGAATATGCTTCAGAGTTTATAAAAGTAGAAGTACTTGATACTGAAGATGAGGATAGATTGGTTAATTTATACAACCTGTCTCTTGAAATATTTGATGATGAGATATTACTGCATTTATTCGAATTGCTCAAAGATAAAGACATTGATGCCCTTTTTTTTGAAAAATTATATTTAACTATGCGTACTCATAGTTGGTCAGGAAGTTTAGTTCCATTATTAGATAAAGAAATCAATTTTTTGAATAAGTTACTTGATATATTTGATGGTATAAAATATATTTCTCTTGCCTTAGTCATTTCAACACGGATAGATTCTCTTAAAAAGCAAAAAGAAAAGGAATTGCTGTCGGATTATTTAGAGTAGGGTGCGAAAGTAAGCATGGTACTTTTTAAATCTCTGTTTTGGATGTTAAAAATTAACGATAAGGATAAGTTTTTAATCTATTTAGCAGTCTTTATTATTTACTGTAGTCTTGTTCTGATTCACGTGTATTTTTGGATACGTCTTGAGGTACGAAGAGATTAAAATATGTTGAAATCCATTAAAACCGTACCTATTAGAATATTATTCAATCCATTGGTACTAAGAAATTTTACAACTCTATCAAAATATCTGACACACAACCAGGTCTTAAGAAAGCTCGTAAAGCTTCACAATTCTCAAAACGTTAATATCTTTGATATTACTGGATTTAAAGGCACTTTCTCATATCGAGAAAGTGCCTTTTTCCTTTGTATTCAAGATGATTATCAGTAGAGATATTTGGAAAGAAATTGACTTAAATTCAGAAATAATGATACAAAAGTATTTCTAAATCCTAACTTTACTTTTAGCTTTCAACTCTTCAATCTGTTTTTCCAAAGTAGTTGAACGCACTAAAAAATCTTCATAAAATGCTGTGAAAATATAAGAACTAGCATGGAACTCTTTGATAATTTTTTTCTTATTTAAAGGAATATCCCTATTCCCAAAAAAATTGTTTAGAACAGAGAGAGTTTCTTTCCATGAGTCAATCTGATTAATAGTATCAGTTAAACGATACATATCTTGATACGAAATTTCCTTAATTGGTTGCTTATTTTTTGTAGTAATGACTTCTTTTTTCGTTGCTTCATTCATTTTGTTTTCCTCCTATAGTTGTTTTTATAGATCGATATACACATTTATAATGTTCCTTTATACGATTATAACCTTTTAAAAAACCAATTACAAGAGAAATAGATGTTTTAAACTCGTATTTTTGACGTTTTATGTTGTAAAATTATGTACGAAGGGAGAGAGGTATATGCACGAAACAGATTTACGAATCTTTATATCAAAAAAATTAAATTACTTTCGACTGAAAAAGAACGTTAGTGCACGAGAGATGAGTTTAGCAATAGGACAAAGTGACAACTACATTAATTCGATTGAAAACAAGCGTGTAACTCCTTCTATCCAAATGCTGTATATTATTTGTGAATATTTAGATGTCCCAGTAAATGAGTTTCTTAATGAAACAAAGACGAAAGATTATTACTTAAAAGAAATTAATAAAAAATTAGTATCGTTAGAAAGCGAACAGTTAGAAAATATTTTAGCTATGTTGAAATCATTTTAATAGTATGCTCGATCAAAGATTAATAGTGTTATGCATTTGCTTTTTTAATAAAACACAAAAACCACTCTACGGCGAATAGAGTGGTTTTCTTGTACTTCTGTTGCAACTACGAATGAGTGGGGATAGAGGAAACTTGCTTTTAGTTATTGCCTTTCTCACCTAACCATTGAGAAAAACTGTAATCACGATACCTAAGTAAGCTGAAATTCGCTAAAAATTGTTTCCGCCTTTTCTTTCGCAGTGAATGCTACTATTTCATCTTCCTCGTTATTCCGCCACATTCCCACTACTCAAATAATTTCCTTTTTCATCCAAAGGTAACCAATCCAAGAAATTTTTCACATATTTATCCCAGAAGTCCCACTCATGTCCACCCTCATCTTCAATATAAGTAAGTGGAATTTCTTTATCATCCGCAAATGATTTAAAGCCTCGAACACTTTCAAGTAAGAAATCTTCTGTGCCGATTGGAAGATATATCTTAGGAATGTCTTGTTTGTTTTCGATCAATTGATTGATTAAATAGTAATAATCTTTATCACTAGCCTTGATCGTATCGATCCCTCCAAAGGCATTGTCATAAAAATCTAAACTCCAACCTGTGACGGATAGTAATTCAGAACGTGCAATAATTTGATCGATCATCAAACCGGGTGAAAAAGCACCGATATGGCTAAAGGTTTCATGGTATTTCAATCCGTTGATCATAGCGCCATAGCCACCCATTGAAAGACCAGCGATGAAAGTATCTTCTTTTTTATGAGACAAAGGAAACATGTTTCGCGTAAATTCAACCAGTTCATCTGCCACGTAGGCACCGTAGTTTTCACCACGATTTGGTTTATCGACATAAAATTGATTTTCACCGGATGGCATGATAACAGCTAGGTTATGCTCTTCAGCCCAGCGTTGGATTCGGGTGCCAGATAAATAATCCGTATAATTGCCAAAGGCGCCGTGTAATAAATACAATGTTTTTAGTGGTTTTTGTTGGAGCACTTCTTCTTTTCCAAATGAGATATGATCTAAAGGAATAATTGCGTTAAAGGTTACCGTGCGTGATAACATTTTTGAAATAAAGTTTACTTGTACTAAAGCCATTATGCATCCTCTTTTCTAATTTTTATCGTATCTTCTTGTATAGCAGTTTGTGCATTCTTTTTCTTTTGAACACTTAACAGAATAAAAGAGCATGCACTTAATAGAATGAGACCTATTCCACTCATTAAAAAGCTATCGGAAGCAGTTGTCATCCCAAAGGTTTTACTTAAGAAACTATTGATTGTGGGAGATAAAAAGACGCCTAAGTTGATCCCGACTAATAACACACCTGTCGCTAAGTTAGCGGAATTCTTCGGTGCAATTTGCCCAACTAACATAAACATGAAAGGCGCTGCTAAACTAAAAGCTAAACCTGAAACGATAGCACCAAGGGTTACAATCGCAACTGAGTTGGCGGATAAAATAATGATAAAGCCAAGACCGATACCTAATAGTCCAATTGGTAATACTAGCTGTTTTAACCACTTGAAAATCTGGCCATAGAAAACGCCGACAACAATCCCAACAATTGTAACGGAGCCTAAAATACTTGCGGCAGTTTCTGGTTTGCCAATGCCAGTTTCCACCAGTAAAGTAGCTGTTTTTAACATGATGACAAAAAATAAAGCGTATACAATTAAAGCGAAAAGCATTAAGCCGATGGTCGCTCCGTTGACACTTTCTTTTTCTTTTTTAGTGTTAGCGGTTGGATCATCTAGTTTTTCCGCTGCAGGTAAGGTCACAAAAAGAGCGAATAATGCTAATGGTAAAACGGTAATTGCGTAAACTAAAAAAGAATTCTGCCAACCAAATTTAGTAAAGTAGCCAACTAATAAGGTCATCACAGTGCTGCCAATCGACCCCATTGCTCCTTGAAGCCCCATTAAACTGGCCTGCTCATCCCCAGAATAAAGTTCAGTAATTAAACTTACGGCAAGGGCATTAAATAAACCGACTCCTGCTCCAAACATAAAGCGTGAGGCTAAGATAACTGTATAATTTTCTATAAAAACAGGAATAAGGCCAGAGATCAACGCAAGGCTGAGCCCTAATAAAACCGTCTTTTTCTTGCCTAGAAATTTAACAAAAATATTGCTTAACAAAACAAAAATTAAAATCCCAAAGTTTGGAACAGTCGCAATGAGTTCAATGGACGAAGTACTTTGATCTGGAAAAGACTGCTGCATCAAAGGGATTAGCGATGATACGGCCGGCCCTGCTACTAAAACTAATGAGATAGACAGTAGTGATGCTTTAAATAAAAAGCTGTTTTTATTCATGATAGGTCCTCCAATATGTTATTGTAATCGATTACAAGCAAAGGATATCATGAATTCACTCATTAAAAGGGGCAGAAGCTATCGGAAAAAAGGTCATTTTCTGCCATTCTGTTTTTTTCGATAGTCTAATTGATATTTTTTGGGTGTTTGCTGGAAAACGTCTTCGAAGGTTCTTCTGAATGATTTTTCGTTGGGGAAACCAACGATATCAGAAATCACATGAATTGGTTTTTCACTATGAAGTAATAGTTCTTGCCCTCGATTGATTCGAACTAGCTGGACATATTTCATGACACTTAATCCAAGACTTTTTTTAAAAAGTTTGCTTAAATAATTCGTTGACATATGAAAGTTGTTCGCTAAAATTCCAACAGATAATTCTTGCTGATAATTTTCTTGGATAAAGGAAATGATCGGCTGCATCTGACCTAAATTTCGATGGTAGACATTTGAATTGATCGGCATTTTTTCACGATGCATCCAATCTTTTGCCATTAGGTAGATTATTTCGTAAGTTAAACGGATTAATTGTAGCTCTAAAAACTCTTCCGGTTCCCGTCTGACTAGATGATAAAACTGACTTAGCGCTTCCCGTAATTGATTGACTTGTGCAAGTTTTCCAGAAGGGAGATTATCAAAACGCATAAACTCAAAGTGAGGAATCAGCTTACTTAAAAAGTCATAAGGTATCTGGATTGTCAATGCTTCAAGATCGGCGCAATAACTGGAAACAGCGCCATGTACCTCAGCTGAATTAATGAACAAAATTGTGCCAGGCTCTGTTTGATAGGTAACGTTGTTGATTGTATAGTTTTCAATTTTTCCAGAATAGGTGTAAGAAATTTCAAATGACGTGTGCCAATGAGGCAGCACAGGACCTGTGGAATGGTCTGCACCATGAACAATCCAATTGATAGGAATCAATTCGTGTGTATATTCAATAAATTCATGTTCAAAAGTCATGTTGAGCCTCCTTAATTTTTTTCGTGCCAGTAACTTTTTGGGGTCATATTTTCATATTTTTTGAATACTTTAATGAAATAACTCGTATCGTTGAAGTGAAGTAATGAGCTGATCGTGTTTAAATCGTACTGTTTAAATTCTAATAATCGTTTACTTTCTTCTATTCTTTGCTTCATCACATATTGATTAAGGGAAAGTCCTACTTCTTTTTTAAACAGTTTAGATAAATGAGGCACAGAGTAATTGGTGTAAGCTGCGATTATCGGGATAGATAAATTCGAGTAGATATTTTTATGAATGAATTCACACGTTTTTTTGACCGTGGTAGAGTACTTGATATAGTTGTATTTACGTACCTCTTTACAAAATAATAGGAGTATTTCTAAGACGGGTGGTTGCGCGCCCTGAAAGTGATTTTTTCGTTCAATATCTTGAATCAAGTTGTCGCTTAAAGTATACGCTCGTTCATACGGAACGCCGCCTTTAATCGCATATCTTGTGGAAATCGCTACGGCTACAATCAAGATGTTTTTTTGATTCCTCAATTCTGATTCAGTTGAAAGTAGGCCTGTTTGGCTATTTTTTTGAAAAGCGTAATAGTCTCTTTTTAATCCTTCTTCGTTACCGTTCATGACTTCGATAAACATAGCCTCTTCACTTTCGAAGTCGTGATGATAAAGTTGTTGTTCAATTTGCTCACTTAGTACTTTTTCAATAATCGTTTCTCTTAGGTAGAGAATATTTTGATTTAGAGACTGAACTTCTTTAGCTGTGAATTCTTTTTCCTTCATAAATAGATGAATGGTTTCAGAAATCTTCAATAACCGGTCGTTATGAGAAATGAAATTGCCGACTTCATCATCAATGAATAGACAGACCAATTGATTTAATTCATGGATATCATAAGCGAATAATAGCAATTTTTGTTCTTTGAAATAGTAATTATGAATGATACTTGTTTGCGTGATTATTCGTTGAATTTGTTTATCTGTCAACTGATGATTGGTAAGATTCTTCTGGTGACTGATCTGTCCATTTGTTTTATCCACAACAATATAAGAAAAAATAGCGATATCGGATAGATGGTTCAAAAATTTTATAAGCGCTATCATTATTTTCAGCTCCTTTGATATAAAAATACCATTAATCATAAAATTATACTATTATTTCTTTCTAAAATGAGTAGAATACAATTGAAAGCGCTATTAAAATCTTGTCAAGAGATAATAGGAGGAAAGCTGTATGACTGAATTAACTACTCACTTTTTAAGTATTGATATTGGTGGCACCTACATGAAGCACGCCTTAATTAATCGTAGTGGCCAAATTATTTTTGTGAAAAAAGAAGAGACACCAGAGAATATTGAAGAGTTCAAAAGCTGTTTAACTGGTATTCTTGATCAATACAAAGGACAAGTTAAAGCGGTAGCTGTCAGTTGTCCGGGTAAAATCGATTCAAAAGAAGGAGTTGTCTATCATGGTGGAGCGTTGGTTTACTTACATCAGTTTCATTTGAAAGAATTTATTGAATCTTATATGAACCTGCGATGTGCCCTAATGAACGACGGTAAATCAGCTGCACTTGCTGAACTGTGGTTAGGACAATTAAAAGACATCGAAAATGGCGGTGTGATGACACTTGGTACAGGTATTGGTGGCGGTCTTGTTTTAAATAAATCACTTCACTCGGGTAGCCATTTCCAAGCAGGAGAGTTAAGTTTTATGCTCCTTTCAACGAATGTTCCAATCAGCTTGGAGACTGTGGCGGGAGCGAAAGGTTCTGCAGTAAATTTCATTCGACAAGCATCAAGCCTGTTGAATTTAGATAATCCGTTAGATGGTAAAAAAGTTTTTGAGGAATTAGAAAAGAAAAATGAGTTGATTTATCCATTATTTGAAGAATTCTGTCGTAATGTGGTGATTGTGATCATGAATGTTCAATCCGTCGTTGATTTACAGCGAATCGCTATTGGCGGCGGTATCAGCGCACAACCAATTCTTGTAGACGAAATAAAACAGCAATATCAACGATTACTTGCTTCAGTTCCATTGTTAGAGAATATGCTAACACCAGTAGAAATTGTCCCCTGTCATTTTAGAAACGAAGCTGGATTGCTAGGGGCTTTATATCATTTACTTGAAGAATTAGAAGGAAATTGAGCATTTAACGTTTAGGAGGAATACTAATGGCACGAGAATACGATATAAAATTAGTAGAAGCAATCAGAAATAAACAATATACAGAAACACGTCGTGATGTGACGGTCATGGTAAAACCAATTCCAGATTGTGCTATTGACGGCGCCATGGATCCACGGGTGTATAAAGGGGCTAAAAAAATGAGCCTACTGATGAAATTTATCCCCAAAAGTATGCTGAAAATGGATGCTAGCCCAAAATCAATCAAACGTTTGCGAAAAATGTTTAATAGCGTAGATTCAACACCCATGGTTGAAGAGGACATTAAAGAAATGACTTTTACGATTAAAGCGGAAGATGGTTTTGATATTCCCATGACTCGTTTTCAATCGGAAAAACCGATGGCTCATTCACCTGTGCTCTATTTTATTCATGGCGGTGGCTTTTTTGCTGGTAGTACGGATGTTGTGAGAGAAGCCTTGAGGTTATTTGTTAGTCAAACCAATATGATTGCGGTCAGTATTGACTATCGTTTAGCACCTGAAAATCCTTTCCCGATCGGGCATAAGGATTGTTACACTGGCTTAAGATGGTTAGCTGACCATGTGGAAGAATGGGGAGCTGATAAGCGGAGTATTTTCGTCGCGGGAGATAGCGCGGGTGGGAACTTAACAGCGTATTGTAGTAATCGAAATATTGAAGAAAATCGTGACGATGTTTGTGGTCAAATTTTACTTTATCCGACGCTTAATATGGGTGGGATCAAGGATGAATATACTGAATTTGATATCGATCACGATGTAGCGATTTACGCAAAGCAAGCGAGCGTTATTCGTCCTGGAATTGAAATTTTTAGTGAAATGACGACTAGTTTATCTGATATTTTAGGAACAAAAGACACTTTAAATAAATACCTAACACCCTACATGTCAGTCAGTGAAAAAATGCCAACAACGATGATCTCCTCAGGAGAGCATGATTTCTTAACCTTTGAAAGCTTAGCTTATGCTAAAAAATTGGTTGATTTAGGGGTGGATACGACCTTTACTTTATACAAAGGCATGGGGCATGCATACATTGATCATGTAGGAAATTATCCACAGGCAGAAGATTGCATGCAAGATATAAGTGAATTTATTAAGAAAAATAGGAGATAGAAAATAAAAAAACAAACAAAAATCGTTTTTGGTTTAATTGCTTGTTTACTACTTATCTTTACTTTTACTGATTTACAGATTTCTGAAACGCTTTACAATCCAAAGAGTACGTTTGGCTGGTTCTTTGAATCGTTTGGAGAAGTGATTATCGCGTTGATTGGTTGTTTTAGTACAGTTGGAATGATCAGAACGAGCAAAGGGAAATGGTCATTCTATTAGGAACTCTATTTTTTGTTTGATACCTTTATGTTGTGTGGATGTCAACGTTCCCGCTGATTGATCAACTCAGCAGCTGAGTTTCTGAAACGGATTTACTACGAAAGATGACTTTGTGTCTTTTCCTTCGGGACATTCGGATCCCTTATTTCTGGTGTATGGATCATCTGTGTGATGCTAATTCATGTTATTATGAGCACTCACTTTGCAGTGATGTGTTAATGGAGGTAACAATCGTGTTGCTTTTAAATATATATTGAAGAAAAATGGTATCCTTCTATTGAAAATAGGACTCATTAAAAATAGATATGTTTTTGCGAGAAATGAGCAATACCTATCCATTTTTGAGTATTTACGAGGGCAAAACTTAATTAAATGTTTTTTCACTTTTTCAAATGAACATTTTACTAGCATAATGAATTACAGCAATTCAGGAAATAATCACGATGTATGCTTTGTATAGCATATTAAGTGGTTTGATTGAAGCGACGCCAATATGCATTTTGGAAAAAATGAAAATCGATTTTCGAAAGGAGGCGTACCGATGACAAAATTTCAACAGGATGAACTTCAACAGTTAATAAAAAATTTCCTGTTTGAGCAAAATTGTATAGAAACCTATCATCATTGTATTTCTGTGGGTGACTATGCTTTTGAATTGGGAAAGCGCTATTTAGAAAACCCTGAGCAGGCTAGGATTGCAGGATATCTCCATGATATTTCCGCGATTTATCCAAATGATCAGAGAATCGCTGTAGCAAATAAAATGGGTATAACATTGTATGAAGAAGAACTAGAATTTCCACTGATCATCCATCAAAAAATCTCGAAAGAAATTGCGTTGAACGAGTTTAATATTACGGATGAAGCAATTCTGTCAGCTATTGAGTGTCACACTACGTTAAAGGGGCAATATACGGATTTGGATTTAGTTTTATTTATAGCGGATAAGATAAAATGGGATCAGGTAGGCGAGCCGCCTTATCTTGTAGGGTTAATGGAGGCCTTAGATAAATCTTTAGAAAATGCTGCGTATTATTATGTAGATTATTTGTTGAATCATAATATTAAGGTGATTCATCCATGGTTGTGGGAAGCGTATTTAGAATTGAAGCATGATTTAGGATGAATTTAAATTTGGGGAGTATGTTAGTGGAAATCAAAAAAGATTTTCTGCCAGCACTTTTTTGAGCATTTAAATACAAAAAAACAAATTGATAAAAGGAAAGCATAGTAGTTATTAAATCACATAGTTAGCATAACAAAGAATTATACCAAGCTCCAACAATATCAACCTTTTCAATGACTGAAAATAGCAAAACTAATTGGTCTACCTTAAAATTTAAACAGAAACCTTATTAAATCAAGATTTCTGTTTTTTCGTTTTCGTGGATATCATTTATCTTTATTGAGGAAGTTTGTTCTTAAAAATTATCTAAATTTTCACTTTGCTTTTTGAATGTCTCTTTTACTTTTTTTCCGAATTGTCCTTTGATAGAATTTCCCATACTTTCGGAAACACTTGCCATATTTTCTTTAACTGAAGAGAGCTTCGTTTCGCCACTTTGTTTCGCTGTTTGTTGATTAGTGTGTTTTTTTTGATTCATGGAATGACCAATTGCTGAAGCAATGGCTTCTTTCTGTGCCTTTTTTTTAAGTTCCTTTGTTGCATCGTCTAGCATCAAAAATCACTCTCTTTCTTAGCTAATTCCTGATCAGATAATATCCGAATCTCACGATAATAGGTCTCATCTAATTCTTCTATTTCTTGCTCGATTTGTTTTCGGTCATGTTGTGCTGCTTCATAGACCTCATCTTTCAGCCGCTCTAACTTATGTACAGCTTGTATAATAAATTCTTGATCTGGAACGTAGTCTTTTAAATAGTAGTGTGTCCTATCTGCAATTTCTTCTAAATCGCGTATTCCTTGGTCTCTTTGAAAAACAATATCATCTTCTTTTTCTTCAAATTGACGTTTTTTCTTTAGGTAATCTATTTTTATTGCTTCTTGTTGATCCAACTGAATACTCCTTCCTCTAAAAAAGTTGACTGGACAACTCCTTATCGCTTTGAACAAGTTTATCAATCCCCGCTTTAATTTCAGAAGCAAGGCTATCAAAACTTTCACCGAGCTGTTTTGCTTTCGCTATTTGTTCTTCATAAAAGGTTGTAGGTTCTGTAACAATACTGGCTTCTGTTGCTCCAACTGAAGCCAACGCATCAATAATTTCAGAGTCATTCAGTTCTGTTCCGATTGAACGAGCATGTTGGAGTCCTTCTGTCCAAACTTCTTTTGCCTCTGTAATCGCATCTTGATAGATTGTGATCACGTCAATTAATCCGTCTTTCATTGTTTGCGAGGCGGTCGTTACAGCCAATAAAGCTTCACTGTTATCTAAATAGATTTCTTCATTCTTTGATAAGCCACCACCACTGGATTTTAGTTTTTTTCTCAATTTTTTTAGTTCTGAAAGATCAAGTATCTTATAAGCTCCATATAGTTTTAAATACTCTTTTACGCGAGCTTTTGCTTCCTCATCGTCTCCCGTCCAGAATTTTTTATCCCCATTTTTTTTCGCCCAATTTTTGGCAGCTAGTTCTACTTGCGCTTTTGTCATACCTGGGGCAAAGATACCATCTTTTGCTAAACGATCTAAATTTAGTGTGTCCCCATCAAAGTATTTAGCCAGGGTATTATGTCCATTGAATCCTATTCCTTCAATACGTGACACAGTTCCATAAGTATGATCACGTCCTGAAAGATTCGCCCAAGAATCGTTTTGATATCGTCGCAACATTTCGGGATTACTTTTCAGCCATTTCAATTGATCATCTGTGAGCGTTCCAAATTGATCACGTCCCCAGTCATCAAAACTTGTTGTTTGAAAACCCATTTTTTTACCATGTTCCGCGGCCATTTTCATCATGTAGCCACCGGATTGACTAAAACCGGCAACGTCAGTAATCGAGCCGTTATGTTTGGCTATTTTAACTTGTGTTTCGTTTAAAAAAGCTTGTGCACCCTCATATTCCCCTGAAAGCCCTCCTGCCAAAGCGCCACTTGCAGTAACATAACCGTTGGCTCCTGTTTCCTTATGCGTATTGGTTCCAGCGTACACAACAGCTACATTGTTATAGTCAGGTTTCCCATTGACGATAGGGGCGATAGCCATTGCATTTAGTTGGCTATCTTCATCACTTGCTACTTTATTTATGATTTGATACTCTCGTTGTTCATTTCCAACATTCAATCGAATTGGGTCATCGATATTTTTAGACTGAACCGTTTCTTTAGTGGTATCAATTGCTTTTGCTAAAACTTCTGTTGTGATTTCATTACTCATAAATTTTTACCTCTCTTAATAAGTTAGTTCGTGAACTGTAATGTTGTAAACAACGTCAGCTTTTGAGCTACCCTTAGAAGATTTTTTTATATTTTCAAAATCTAACTTATCTTTTGTGTTCGCTTTTCCAATGGTACTACGTAGTTCCATTTCTAATGCTGAATCTATATTAGTCGGATTCAGATACTCAGTTAATACATATTTTTTTAAGTCATCATTGTATTCAGTTTCATCATTTAATCGGTATTCAATCGTGACAAATGTTTTATTAGAGACAAACACTTTTACATAACTATTCACATAATTTCCTAAAATAGAAGAACCAAAAGTAGGAGAATTCCGCCATTCTACCCCTACGCCTTGCCATTCAATTTTTTCAATTCCTTCATAATTTTTGACCAAATAATCTGTTACATAGTTTTGGATAAGTTCAATCCCATCTTGATAGCTTTTTTCTACTGCTTTTTTATCCATATATTTTTTTCCTCCTATAAACAAACTAATAAGTAGAATAATTCCTAATATAATTCCAAGTTTCTTTTTCAATTCTTCACCACCGAATTTTTTAGCTTAACAGTTTTTTTTGTTGTATCAATCGCTTTAGCTAAAACTTCTGTTGTAATTTCGTTACTCATAAAATATCTACCCCCACTAGTAAGTCAACTCATGAATTTTTGTATTGTAAATAACTTGAGCTTTTGGACTTCCTGAACTATTTTTCATTATATTCTTAAAAACTAGCTTATCTTTTTCTTTAAGCTGTCTAGTGGTATTTCCTATCTCCATTTCTATGATTGAATCTAAGTTAGTAGGGTTCATATAATCTTTTAAAACATATTTTTTTGAATTATCATCATACTCAGCCTCCTCAGTTAGGGTAAATCTTATAATAAAAAAGTCCTTTTCAGAAACAAATATTCTAGCTTTACTATTTACATAATTTCCAAGTATAGACGACCCAAAAATATCTGAATTTCGCCATTCTACACCTACGCCTTGCCACTCAATTTTTTCAATACCTTCATAATTTTTAACCAAATAATCTGTTACATAGTTTTGGATAAGTTCAATCCCATCTTGATAGCTTTTTTCTACTGCTTTTTTATCCATGTATTTTTTCCCTCCTATAAACAAACTAATAAGTAGAATAATTCCTAATATAATTCCAAGTTTCTTTTTCAATTCTTCACCACCGAATTTTTTAGCTTACTAAACAAAAAATCTGGAGACAATCGCTCCAGATCTCTCTGAAATTTTTATAGTCCACGACCAATCGCAGAAGAAATAGTTTGATCCGTTTCTTCCACAATGGTTGCGACTTCATTTAACTGCTTATTGATTTGATCTAGTAACTCCGCAAACTCACTTACTTTTGGTTTTAAGGCAGTGAATTGATCGTTAAAGCTGTCAAATCCTGAACCTTCCCAATTTCCTTGAATGGTGTCTTGTTCAGATTGTAGTTTTTGTAGAATGTCCTGAACTTGTTGTGAACCATCTGTGTATTTTGTAGCAGATGTGCGTAGTTCCTGTGGTGATAATTTAATGCGATCTCCAGCCATGTGTGATCTCTTTTATTTATTGAATAAGTTCTAATTTCAGTCTAGCACAATAAGTTGTTTATTTTTATCAATATATTTTAAAAAGATCTATATTTCTGATAAAAAATAAGCCTTTTGACGGATTCAATGATTATTCTTGTAATGGAACGAAGCAAAAGTTGAAGGAAGAGTGTGGATTTAGATTGCTTGGAGGAGCAGTCTAAAAATAGGGAAATAGAGGATAAACTCATCCATGGATAAGTTTATCCTCTAAGCTTAGTATGTTGCACTACCTAGTTTATCTGCTTAATCAATAGATAAACTATTTGCTGAACCTTTATAAAACGCCTCTAAAATCTCGCGCACTTCATCCGTCGATTTCGTCCCCATCAATTTCACACGTAAATCACTGGCACCAGGGAAGCCTTTTACATAAATCTTAAAGAAACGATGCAGACCAACAATTGAGCGTGGCACGATTGTTGCATAATGATCTTGTAAATCAAGCTGCATCTCTAATAATCCAAGCAACTCTTTCGGCGAATGTTCTTTCGGTTCCTGTTCAAACGCATAAGGGTTTTTAAAAATCCCGCGACCGATCATGATTCCATCTACACCATATTGCTCTGCGAGTTTTAGACCTGTTTGACGATCAGGGATATCGCCATTGATCGTAATCAAGGTTTGCGGTGCAATGTGATCACGGATTTTCATGATTTGAGGAATCAAGTCCCAATGGGCGTCGACTTTACTCATTTCATTCCGTGTCCGTAAATGAACAGAAAGATTGGCAATGTCTTGTTTCAATAAATGTGTGAGCCAAGCGTCCATTTCAGCGATGTCTGCGTATCCGATTCGTGTTTTGACACTAACGGGTATCCCACCTGCTTTGGCCGCTTCAATCAGTTCAGCTGCAACTTCAGGGCGTAGAATCAGACCGCTCCCTTTTCCACGTCCCGCTACGTTAGGGACAGGACAGCCCATATTGATGTCGATTCCTTTAAAGCCCATTTCGGCTAGTCCAAGACTCATTTCTCTAAAAAACTCAGGCTTATCACCCCAAATATGAGCAACCATTGGCTGTTCATCCTCAGTAAACACTAAACGTCCACGTACGCTTTCTTTCCCATCTGGATGGCAATAGCTATCCGAATTTGTAAACTCAGTAAAAAAGACATCTGGTGCACCTGCTTCTTTGACCACATGGCGAAAGACGACATCAGTCACATCTTCCATTGGTGCTAAAATAAAAAAAGGCTTTGGTAGTTCTGCCCAAAAATTATTCATCATTCTATAATCTCCACTCTATTGCTTTCGGTTATATTCTAAAAAACATACTCATTATACTAATAATACTAGAAAGAATCAAAGGGAAGAGTTGTACTTCAGCTAAGGTTAGTGTTAGTCGTAATACAAGTTAAAGCTAGAAAGTAAAAATATTTTGCTTATTTTTAGTAAGTATATTATACTATTGTTATCAGTTTAGTTCTAAACTAAAAGGAGGTTCAGACAATGGAAAAGCTATCATTTACAGAAAAAGTAAAATTAAGCTGTTGGATGTCCATCTTGCAGTTCGTTCAAAAGAGCAATGTGCAGTCTAATGAGTTTTTAAAACAATATGATCTAAATGCTTCAAAATTTGATATGCTTCATCAAATCCAAGAAAATCAACCAATCACACAAAAGGAGCTAGGAGAGAAATTACTTATCTCCAAGGGTGGTGTTTCGCAAATGATCAAACAGTTTGAAGCAGACGGCTGGATTACACGCCAACAAGAATGGAAAGAAAAATATATATCCTTGACAGCTAGAGGACAAAAACAGCTAGATAGTTGCTTTATTGCCCAAAGTAAGCAACAAGCAGCGGCTTTTGACAATTTAACGAAACAAGAAGTCTTGCAGTTAGCCAAAATCAGTCAAAAATTAATGAAACAGTCAACAGAATAAAACGATGGAATAGGAGTGTAGGGAAATGAACAAAAAAATGAATGAAACATTTGGTATTGATTCATCAAAAGGCATGGAAATCGGGTTATATTCACTAGGAGATCACGTTAAAAACCCAATGACAAGCCAGCTGATCAGCGAGCAGCAACGAATCAATGACATTATTGAAGCGGCAAAATTTGCCGATGAAGCAGGAATCGATGTATTTGGTGTTGGTGAAAGCCATCAAAGTCATTTTATTGGGCAAGCGAACCAAGTGATTCTATCGGCAATCGCAGCACAAACAAAAGATATTAAAATTTCTAGTTCAGTGACAGTTTTAAGTACCAATGATCCAGTCCGAGTGTATGAAGAATACGCTACCTTAGATTTGATTTCTAATGGTCGTGCTGAAATTGTGGCAGGTCGTGGCTCTCGTGTTGGGGTTTATGAACTTTTAGGGTTTGATTTAAAAGATTATGAGGAATTGTTTGAAGAAAAAATGCATTTGTTAAAACGATTGAATGAAGCAGCACCTGATGAACGAATCAATTGGGAAGGGGCATTCCGCGCTCCTTTACAAAATGCTGAAATTTTACCGCAACCACTGCGTGGACAGTTGCCTGTTTGGCGAGCAGTAGGAGGACCGGCAGATAGTGCGATCAAAGCTGGATTAGATGGCATTCCAATGATGTTGACAACACTCGCAGGACCAGCACCGATCTTCAAACGTGCGGTGGATGCTTATCGGATGTCGTTAACTGAAGCCGGCTATAATGAAAAAGAATTTCCTTTGGCTACAACGAGTTTGTTTTATGTTGCTGAAACTGGTAGCCAAGCACGGAAAGAAATGTATCCATTCTTAAATGCTGGTTGGGGTGCGATTCGTGGCGGAACCTATCCAAAACAACATTTTGCTCAATCACAAGATACCAGAGATACGCTAATGGTAGGAGGCGTCAATGAAATTATCGAGAAGATGTTGTATCAATATGAACTTTACGGCCATCAACGCTTTATGGCGCAAATCGATTTTGGCGGCGTGCCACTTGATCTTGTTAAGAAAAATATTGAATTGATTGCGACAAAAGTGATGCCAGAAGTGAAAAAGCATACGAAAGGCTAGGGGGAAATAAGATGAAAATCGTAGCGATAATCGGTTCAGCTTTTGGTAGTAAATCAAGAGTGGCTGTCAATTATACGATCAATAAAATAACAGAAGTTCGAGCAGATGCTGAAGTAGAAATCATTGATTTTTCTGATTTACAGTTTCCATTTGCTGATGGGCGAGAGTATCTTCAATATGAAGGTGAGGTTGGTCAAGCATTGAAAAAGATGATGGAAGCAGACGGGTTGATTATTGGCACACCTATTTTTCAAGCATCGATGCCGGGCACCTTAAAGAATTTATTTGATATGTTGCCAGTGAATGCATTTCGCAATAAAGTGGCGGGAATGATCGTTACGGCTGGATCAGAGAAACACTTTTTGATTCCTGAACAACAAATTCGCCCAGTTCTTAGTTACATGAAGGCTAATTTAGTGCCGAACTATGTGTTTATCACGGACAAGGATATTATCCGCCAAGAGATCAAAAATCCTGATATTGAATTTCGTTTGGATCGGTTTGTAGATGATTTCTTCTTGTTATTGGATACCTATCAAACCATGATCCAACAAAAAGAAACGGCTTATGATTTTTAAAAGGTACGGATTAAGTTTGTGAGGATTGGGACATCGCTCCGTGAGTCGTGATGTGACCCCCAAAAATTGTATTTTCCACGTACAACTTTTGGGGGTCACATCATCATTGCATTTCTGCAGAGGATTGTACTTATGAATTAGGGGAAAAGTGTTTGGATGAACCTTAGAAGGCTCAAATTGTGGGATACTTGCATGATATTTCAGCCGCCACATTAGTTACCTAAATTCTTTTGGTTTTTGAAATGATAGACTAACAAAATAAATCCTATAATGAGAAATAGGCCGATCCAAGTTAGAAAAACGCTCAGCTCTTCATTTGTTTTCGGAAAAACGTTTTGTATAGCTTGTTTGAAGATTGAAGGTTCTCTGTATACTTCGACAGTCACTTCACTCACAATCGTTTCACTATTTGCAATGCTAGGATAATAAAACAAACTACTTGTCAAGGCTAGAAAGAAGATTACTAGGGTTCTATTTTTTTCTTTTATAAAAAACATACCCTGATCCTCCCAAAATAAGTAGAGCGGCAATGCCAGCAATAATGATCCAGATTTTATTGTCTTCAGCCAACACTTCTAAACCTTCATCAAGACTACGTGAATCGGAGCGTGAGATCGTAAAATCACTTTCCCAAACTTCATTGATCTTCTCAGATTTCCCACTAGTTTTTAATACATAATCTCCAGCTTTTAGTTTGGAATTTGTCAGAGACAATTCAGGGGAAAATAGACTATTTGGTGCTACTTCGATGTTTGCCATACTATTCTTAAAAAGAACCTTCGTGGGTTGGCCTTTTTTATAGATTTCAAATGAGAGGGTTAGGTCTCGTATGATATTCGGCATAGGGTTTTGGAAGGACAAATTTAGAAATCGTTCAGGTTTTTTATTGACTAATGTTAAGCCTTTATAGTTCATTTGGCTTTTATCATTTTCTTTATTGACTCGAATTTTAATGGGAACATTGTAAGCAAAGGTATTATTTAAACCCTCGTTTGGCTGTTCTGTTGCTTTTTCGCTCACATTCACTGCACCTAAGATTGTCCCATCAAAATTCTTTAGTTCAGCGTTCAAAGCGATGCTCATTTGTTGTGTGCTATTCGCTTCAACTGTGATTTCCTGTTGTTTTACCTTAGCAATCTGTGAGAGCTTATATTGTTGGTCCTCATCGTATTTATGATCTATGGCATAGCTAATTGCGCCATCTTTTGTTGTCATCCCATCCAAAATAGTGACAGTGATTACTTTTTCCTCAGTAGATTCGTTCACAACCAATAACTCAAGTGTTTGGTCGATTGAGGAGGATGTGGCGATATTAAAGTAATCTTCCGTGTTTTCTATCTGGTTTTCTGGAATCAAAGGCTTGAGGTAGTAAGCTGTTTCCTGCGCAAAAGCTGTATTTGGGAGCATAAGTAGAAGCAATAAACTGGCTAGTAAAAATAGTGGATAGTAGGATAGACTTTTTACTTTCATTTTTTCTAGACTCCTTTATAAAAAAATTTGATAAGAGACTAAGGTTCTAACTCAAAGAGTTATCCCTCAGTCTCTCATTATTAAGCTTACACTTTAGGTGTCAATGTCCAAGTAATATTGGCACCATATACGCCTGATTGTAATAGATTACTTTGTCCAATTACTAATTGAGGATTTAGTGTTAGTGTTTTTCTTTCAGTGTTGCCTTCTTGATACCCGATTGTAAACGCTTGATGCTCATCACTATCAGTCATTGTTACCTTAGCGTTTGGTGTTAATGTGTTATCTTGTGTGGATGGTTCTAAAACAACACCTAGTTTATTTAGTAAAAAGCCTTTATTTCCAAAAGGACCGTCTGTTAGCTTTGTTTTAACTGTCCAATCATCTTTTTCGCCAGTTCCTTTTCGTGTATCAAGGACACTGATTGAGGCTTTTCCAGCTTCTTGTTCGTTCAAAGTAGATGGATTATCTTTTGTGTTTAGCTTTTCAAAAATAATACTTGCTTCGGTCGCCGCATTTTCACTAAATTTAACGGTACCTGCTGTGGTAAGGTTTTCTACTTCGACAATCGCATTACTTTTCGCAGAACCTTCTGCATCTTCCTCTGTTTTAACTGGAGGCATCACGATCAACTCGTTAGCTGGGTTAAAAGTAAAGTCTAAAGGTAGTGCTCCTGTGTATGGTTCATGCTCGACCGTAATCGTAATATCTTGACCTGTTGCATCTTTTCCATTTCTAGCATAGGTGAATCGTCCGCTGTTTAATTCTGTTAATTCTAATGTTGCGGCATAGTTACTGCCTACAGAAATATGTGTTCTTTCTTTATTATCAAGAATAACATCGTAATAACCGAAATCACCTCTTGATTTACCTTCTGTATCAAAGAATTCGTATCTTCCTGATTTGTTATCGTAACGGGCTAAGCCTAGATACCCTCTATTGTATTCAGAAACATCATTGCCATTCTCATCAAGTGCTTTTGTTCCTTGCCAAAAAGTGGAACTAAGAATATCTATCCCTGGTTGATCTTTGATGATTGTACCGGTTTCTTTAGAGCGGACAGGTGGTTGGGATGTAAAGGTTAATTCCCCACTATAAGGAACATGTTCTACAAAAACGAAGCCATTTGAGCCATCCTTTTGCACACCTTCTCTACGATAAGTAAACATATCTTTGTCTAATCTGACCATATCAACAACTGCTCGATAACCAAGTTCTGAGAGTAAGATTCTTTTTTTACCGTCTGGTGTAACGAAGAATACCCCTTTATCCCCTCTAGAAACATTGGTTTGCTTGTCAAAAAACTCATAGCGATTCGTACTTGCGTCATATTTTGCTCGTCCGATAAAATTACTATTTTGACTGGTTACGTCATTTCCTTGTGCATCGTAAACGAATGTTCCTTCCCAATTCGTTGAACCTAATACTTTATTTGGTTCAAACTCAGACGCAAAGGCCTTTGAGCCGTTCATTACAGCGAGTAACGTAAACAATACTGTAAATACTACATAAACATAACTCCCCTTAAACGTTACTTTGTTAACCATTTGTAAAACCTCCAATTTTTTATTGTATAACTATATTTATACTAATTAATCTTACTTCAAGTAAGTAAACGTAGAGTAAACAAACTATAAACAAACTATAAATTTTCTTATAAATCTAAAAATAGGCTACTCCTATTCTAAAATACTAGAAACAAGTAGCCAATTTTTATTCAGGTTCAGTTAGTTTTTAATACTAAACAGAATTTGCAAATATCTATAAATCGTAAGCTGAAGCAAAACTTCAGGAATACCGCATTCAATATTCAGTCATGAACACTGTATCTTGTTCCGTTTAGTGGATAAAATAGTGATCAAACAACGGTCCATTCATTAAGTGTCTTGCCATCGGCATCGATCAGTTCTAACCAGCTGTTTGTGCCGCCAAAGTATAAAAATAAGCCAACCTCGTTGACACTTTTTAAGAGGATATCTTCAGTTGTAGTGAAGTTTTTTACTTTATCTTTGTGGTCTTCTCTGATTCGTTGGCCCATTTTGGCAGAGAAGCCCAAAGAACCATCTTTGTTAAGAGGGGGAGTTGGCATCATGGTTGCACCAGCTTTTAGCAACATTTCGTTTCTTTTATGCCAAAGTACAGTAGCCTTACTGTCTCTCGTATCGATAAAAAATTCTATTTGGCTGACTTCTTTCGTCCATTTATGCCGAGCTTTAGCAGGTTTGGCTTTTTTGGGTTTTTCCTGTTGATTGAAGGGATAGCCAAATTTTGTTAAAACTAATAAGACATTTTCTTTGTAACTAGCCACTGTTTTTTTAGAATTTGTTGGGATTTTTGTTGGGTGTTGTATATTTTCAGTAAGTTGGATACCATTTTCAGTTGCTTCAGTGATGAAAAGTTGCTCTAAATAGTCAAGTTCGATATCCCAAGGTGGAGTAATGATGATCTGTTTATTATAATCTAATTTACTATCAGCAATAGCACAATCCAATCGTCCGATGGCTACAACGGTTTTGTCCTTAATTAAAAAATAGACCGCTGGATGAGCTGTTTCTAATTGGATATCGGGTAGCTCAAGTATTTCAAGGCTGCCTTGGTTATTGGAAAAGTGGATGGTTGTTTTATTTTCAGTGATAAGAACGTCTAATTTAATTTCCATGTTATGCTCCTTTAGAAAAATGATGTCGTTTTCGTATGGCAATGATCAATTCTGATTTTATCATGAAAAAAGAAATAAGTCTTATAACCAAAGGCCACTTGAATTTAAGATGGAAGAGTTAAGTTTGACAAAACTAAATTTTTGTTATGAGAGTTATTCTCACTGGAATTCCGTGTGAACTTACCGTATTTTCATTTTGTGTAAGGTAAGTTAATAATATGACGTGCATATTTTGTTAGGTAAACCTTGAATTGGTTAGGATTAAAATAGATTAAGTTATGATGTGTTTATGAGAATGCGTTCATTTTTAGGGTTAGAAATTAAAAAAATAGGTTTGAAAAAGTTTCGGTAACTTGTTATTCTGTTCTGTAAATTGACGAAGGAGGCTCCAATGGTGAAAAAATTCATAGATAACAACTTTTTGAGCCAAAATGATTATCAAGTTGCACTGGAAACAATCGTTGCCCCGCTAAGAGAACCGCTACTTACTTCTGACACACCTGGGCTGTATTTAGGCAGTAGCGGTGCAGTGTACGACCAACAGCGTGCAAATATGGAAGCGCTTGTTCGACCGTTGTGGGGGATTGCGCCTTCTTGGACCAGTCGAAAAGATGATGTGTTAAAAGAGTCTTATATCAAGAAATTAATCAGAGGAACTGACCCAACTGACCCACAATATTGGGGAATAATCGAAGAGTATGATCAGTATATTGTTGAAACTGCCGCTTTGTCTCTGACGTTATTATTGCATAAAGAATATTTTTGGGATGACCTATCGAAAAGAGCGCAGAAAAATGTGATCCATTGGATGGAGCAAGCGTTGGAAAGAAAAATTCCTAAAAATAATTGGACTTTTTTTAAGGTGCTGATTCGAACTGCATTGCTTCATTGTGGTGAGGCATTGGACCGTAAAGCGCTCAAAGAAGAGCTAAAATTGATTGATTCGATGTATATTGGCGCAGGTTGGTATGTAGATGGGAAACAAACGCAAAGAGATTATTATATTCCTTTTGCATTTCATTATTATGGGTTGATTTACGCCACCTTTATGAAAGAAGAAGATCCTGAATGGTCGCAACGGTTTATTGAACGAGCTACATTATTCGCACATGATTTTATTTACTATTTTGATGATGATGGCGAAGCATTGCCATATGGTCGCAGCTTGACCTATCGTTTTGCGCAAGGCGCGTTTTTTTCGGCGTTGGTTTTTGCAGATGTCGAAGCGATTCCGTGGGGAGCGATGAAATCCATGCTCTCTACACATTTGGCTACTTGGCTGAATCATGATATTTTTACCTTCGATGGTCGTCTTTCAATTGGTTATCATTATGAGAATCTTGTAATGGCAGAAGGATATAATGCACCTGGGTCGCCTTATTGGGCATTGAAAACATTTTTATTGCTAGCAGTAAAATCAGATCATCCTTTTTGGAGTGCTAAACCGTCACCAGTAAAAAAAGAATCTAAAAAACTAATGGAAAAAGGAAATATGCTTTTACTAAATGAGTGTTCAGGACATCATTTGTTAGGCTATCCAGCAGGAATGCTAGTTGAAGGCCAAGCGCATGCAGAAGCGAAGTATAGTAAATTTGTTTACTCAACGAAATTTGGTTTTAGTGTACCCAAAACTGGTGTTTATTATGAAGCAGGAGCGTTTGATAATACGCTGGCTGTTTCTTGTGATGGCCAGTATTTTCGCACAAAAAAAGAAGTGATCAGCTATCAGTTAACGGAGACGTATGTTTCTTATCAATGGTCTCCTTTTGAACAAGTGACCATTGGGACAGAGATTTATCCTTTTGGTCAGTGGCACCTACGTGTACATGAAATTGATACAAAAATTCCTTTATATATTCGGGAAGGAGGGTTTAGTGTACCTGTATCAGGTAACAAACCGCAAGCGAAATCGGGAGAAAATTTTGGAGTAGTGACTGCAGGTGATCTAACTTCCCAAATTGTTGCAGTTGCAGGTTATGAAGAAGTGCTGATAATTCGACCTGAGGCCAACACTTCGCTATTTTTCCCAAGATCAAGTTTCCCATGTTTGAAAAGTAGCTTGCCACCTGGAAAACATCGTTTGCTCTGTTTAGTCGGAGGAATCGTCAAAAGTGAAGAAGGAGTAAAATAGGATGATAAAAATTGAATTGAAAAATAAAGAAAATCAACTGATTGTTGGTCGAATCGATCATGAGAAAGAACAACAATCATATACTGCGACAGGTGAAGAGATGGCTGTACTTGCGATCAAAGAGTATCCTTACAAAGCAGGAGATAGGATTGTCGTGACAACGGAGGGAAAAGAGCAGTATTTTATCGTCCAGCTTGATGAAACATTGCCGCCCACATTGATTTATTTGCCGGAAAGAACATGGGAATACTTGATTCCATTAACTGAAGCAGCTAGAAAAGCCTCTGTAGAAACAGCATTTCATTCTAAGCGGCATTATTTGATGGTACGAAAAGCATATGCCTTTGAGATCGAAAATTATCAGAATCTTTCGTGTAATGCCCATGACCAAAAAGAACAGTCTGGCGGCTTTCCTCATGCAAGTGCCAATGTAGAAACAAGAGATGATGCAGTCTTTTTTGCTAAAAATGCGATTGATGGAAAATATGGGAATCTCTCTCATGGTTCGTATCCTTTTGCGTCGTGGGGAATCAATCAACAAAAAGATGCAGCATTAACAATTGAATTTGGCCGTCAGGTAGAAGTAGACTGGATCAGATTATTGCTTCGAGCGGATTATCCTCATGATAGTTATTGGACAGAAGTGACATTAGCTTTTTCAGATGGTGAAGAAATCGTTATGAAAACAACAAATGCGACCACGTTTCAGGAAATTAGATTTGCCTTTAAAGAAACAAGCTGTTTAACGATCAAAAATATGAAAAAAGCTGATGATCGGTCACCCTTCCCAGCATTGACACAAGTCGAAGTTTTCGGAAAAAATAAATAATCGTTTAACCATGGTCTCGCTCCAAATAAAGGATCATGGTTTTTTGATGGAGAAATATTTAGGAAGATTCGCTTTTTATTTTTTTTTAAGTTATAATGTTTTTAGTTAATATGTTAACAAGTTAAGGAGCGGTGTATAATGAGCCTACAAGAAAATAAAAAAAAGTTAGTTAAGCTGGGAAAAAATGTGACGTCTTTGTGGTTGGCCGATCGAATCGATGAATGCGTTACTAAAATTGAACGGAATATGGAACGATATGGGACTCAATTTCCTTCAGCTTGTGGAACAAATGGAAAATATCGCATTAAACCCAATGATGATTGGACAAACGGTTTTTGGACAGGAATGTTATGGCTAGCTTATGAATGGACAGGAAACGAAAAATTTTCGGAACGCGCCATGGAAAATATCGTAAGTTTTCAAAAACGTCTAGATGATCATTTTGTGTTAGATCATCATGATATCGGTTTTCTATATAGTTTATCTGCTGGCGCTGGTTTTACGGTCACAGGTAGTGTTCAGTGTAAAAAGGAACTTTTACAAGCCGCTGATGTCTTGATGGCCCGTTTTCAAGCACATGGAAACTTTATCCAAGCATGGGGAAAATACGGTGATCCGAAAGAATACCGCTTGATCATTGATTCTTTGATCAATTTACCACTTTTATTCAAAGCAACAGAACTTTCAGGTGATCCTCGCTATTCGATCGTTGCGACAAAACATTACCAGATGCTACTGAATACGGTAATCAGGGAAAATGCTACCACGTTTCATACTTACTATTTTGATCCAGTAACAGGTATGCCTAGTCATGGGGCGACACATCAAGGAAATAGCGATGAATCGATTTGGGCAAGAGGACAAAGCTGGGCTGTATTAGGGATTCCATTAAACGAAAGTTATCTTCATTCAACCCCTTTTCCGGAGAAGTATCAGGCTGTTGTCGATGTTTTTATTGAACACTTACCTGAAGATCTGGTTCCGTATTGGGATTTTGATTTTGATGATCAACATCCATCTGACAAGGATAGCTCATCATTAGCGATTGCAGCTTGTGGTTTGTTGGAAGCGGAAAAGTTACAGGCATATCCACAGGCTAAAGCAATGGCTAAGGGAATGCTCTATCAATTGGGTGAACAGTATTCAACGAAAAATACACCAGACAATGAAGGGTTGTTGCTACATGGTGTTTACGCGCATTCACAAGGAAAAGGCATCGATGAACCAAATTTATGGGGCGATTATTTTTACTTAGAAGCATTGATCCGATTGGCAAAACCATCGTGGCAAAGATATTGGTAAAGGGGAATGACAATGCAAACGTTTGAGATAAAAGAAGAGTTTTTACTAGATGGTCAACCGATCAAATTGATTAGTGGTGCGATCCATTACTTTCGTATGACACCGAATCAATGGGAAGATAGTTTATATAATTTGAAAGCTTTAGGTGCAAATACTGTTGAGACATACATTCCCTGGAATCTACACGAGTCAATTGAAGGAGAATATGATTTTTCTGGCTTGAAAGATGTCGAAGCTTTTGTAAAATTAGCACAAAAAATCGGTTTGCTAGTGATTTTGCGTCCGTCAGTCTATATATGTGCAGAATGGGAATTTGGTGGGCTGCCAGCTTGGTTATTAAAGGAAAAAGGCATACGTCTTCGTTCGACAGACCCGCGTTTTATGGAGAAAGTCCGTCAGTATTTCAAGGTGTTGATTCCTAGATTAGTCCCACTGCAATTGACACATGGTGGTCCAGTAATCATGATGCAAGTCGAAAATGAATATGGTTCTTATGGGATGGAAAAAGAGTACCTACGTCAAACCAAACAGCTGATGGAAGAGTTAGGTGTGGAGGTTCCCTTATTTACAGCGGATGGTGCTTGGGAAGAAGTATTAGATGCAGGAACGTTGATTGAAGAAGGTATTTTTGTTGCTGGAAACTTTGGTAGTCATTCTAAGGAAAATGCGGAAGTGATGAAGAAATTTATGACACGTCATGGAAAGAAATGGCCGATTATGTGCATGGAATACTGGGATGGCTGGTTTAATCGCTGGAATGAGCCGATCATTAAACGGGACGGAGCGGATTTAGCGACAGAAGTCAAAGAAATGTTAGAAGTTGGTTCGCTCAATTTATATATGTTCCATGGCGGCACCAATTTTGGCTTTTATAATGGTTGTTCAGCACGCGGTGCGTTAGATCTGCCGCAGATTACGAGCTATGACTATGATGCACTGTTGACGGAGTGGGGCGAACCGACGGATAAATATTATCACGTTCAAAAGGCAATCAAGGAAGTTTGCCCAGATGTTTGGCAAGCCGAACCGCGTAAAAAAGAACTCGCAAATTTAGGGATTCATCCTGTGACAGCCAGCGTGTCCTTATTGGCAATCAAAGATACAATGATGAAAGCCCAAAAGACCATGTATCCATTAAGTATGGAAGAAGCAGGCGAAGGTTATGGCTATATGCTCTATTCAGCAAAGCTAAACAATTACTTCCATGAAAATAAATTAAAAATCGTAGAAGCCAATGATCGAGTTCAAATTTATATCGATGGAAAACATCAAGCAACCCAGTATCAAGCAACACTTGGGGAAGAGTTGGTAGTCAATGGCTCTAAGGAGCAAACTCAAATTCAATTGGACGTTTTGGTTGAAAATGTAGGGCGTGTTAATTATGGCTTCAAGCTAAACAGTCCCACCCAGTCAAAAGGGATTCGCGGCGGCATCATGCAGGATATACATTTTCATCAAGGCTATGAACACTATCCGCTGACGCTATCTGAAACGCAATTGCAGGCAATCGACTTTACAGCTCAAAGCAATCCGTTACAGCCCTCATTTTACCAGATAGAGATGGTCTTAGAATACGTAGGGGATACGTTTATCGATTGTTCTAATTATGGCAAGGGTGTTATTGTAGTCAACGGTATGAATCTTGGTCGTTATTGGAATGTGGGACCAGTCCATTCATTGTATTGTCCAAAGGAATTTTTAAAAAATGGGACGAATGAGATTATTATTTTTGAAACAGAGGGCAAAGAAATCACAGAAATTGTCTTTTCAGATCGACCAATTTATCAATAACAACAAATAAAAATAGAAGTAGAAGCGTCAATATTACTCAGCTTCTACTTCTATTTTCGTTTTAAAATATTTCCAGTGCTTATAGCTGACAATGTATTCAGCTATGCTTCCATCTGGAAGATACGAATGTTTTATTTGCTTAACTGCCGGTTCGCGAAAACTCAATTGTAGCAAATGCAGTAGTTCAGGGTCATCGGGGAAAACGATTTCGTTGGTTTCCACTGATGCTAAGGAGAAAAGGTCGATATCGAAGTCTTTGCGAACTCTCTCATACACACTCGCATAGGTAGAGAGATCTTTTGCAATCGGTTCTTTGACTAATTTTTTAGGTAAATGGGTAATATGGACCAAAAAAGGAATCTTGTCAAAAGAGCGAACTCGTATGATTTTGTAATAAGTCGCATTGGCAGATAAACCCAGTTCTTTTAAAATTTGTGGGTCATTTGCTTCTTCTATTGAAATCACTTGAACTTTCTCAGTGTCGAGCGAGTGAAGCTCAATATCAGAAAACTTAACATTTTGAGAGACTTTTGATTTAGAGACGAACGTGCCTTTTCCTTGAATCCGATAAAGATAGCCTGCACTTGTCAATTCATTTAATGCTTTGACGGCAGTAATAGAGCTGACTGAGTATCTGCGCTTGATATCAGCTTCAGAATAGAATTTGTCTCCAGGCGTGAAGGCATGGTTTTTTATTTCACTTAAGAGATCTTGTTTGATCTGTTCATACTTTGGAATCAGGATAGATTACCTCCGTTCTCATAGGATAATGAGTTAAGCATAACATGTTAATTTTACTTTAGCAATTCCTTTGTAGAGTAACTTGTTAGTAAATACAAACAATAAGTAAAGAGTAAGTAAAAAAGATAATATATTAAGATATTAGGTTTACGGATTAGTTAGCATGTGTTATAGTATATTCGTAAGAGACATAACATGTTAAGTAGGGGGACCTGCATTATAGGAGGGAATCAAGTGGAAAACATTGTATTGATAAGCCATGGCGGGATGGCGGAAGGTGTAAAAGTCAGTCTGGAAATGATCGTTGGACAGCAAGAACATGTTCATACGGTATCTTTACGACCTGATGGCGATAATATTCAGTTTGAAAATGAGTTGAAGCTAAAAATGAAAGCCCTTAATGGATCGACGCTGATCATTGCAGATTTATTAGGAGGAACGCCTTGCAATGTAGCTGTGAAAAATTATTTAGAGACAGAAGATGTTGAGATCATTGCAGGTATGACCCTTTCAATCGTGATTGAAGCAGTTGTGAATCAACAAGTTTCTATAGCAGAGCTTGTGTGTTTGGCTAAAGAAAATATTGTAGATGTGAAAGTTGGAATGGATAAGGCTGAAAAAGAGATTACAGCTGCCAATCTAGAAACAGAGCTAAGCAATTTTAGTGAGTATGCTGGAAAAGCAAATATTGTCAATGCACGTATCGATGAGCGATTGATCCACGGACAAGTTGCAGGTATTTGGTCGACTAGTTTGGATACCCAAAGGATCATTGTTGCCAATGATGAGGCTTCGTCTGATCCATTACAAAAGTCTTCCCTAAGAATGGCTGCACCAAGCTCTATGCGGTTATCTGTTTTGCCTGTCGCTGAAGCAGCTGAAAATATTCGTTCAGGAAAATATGGAAAACAAAGACTGTTTCTATTATTCAAAAATCCAACAGATGTTTTACGATTTATTGAAGCAGGAGGCATGATCAAAACAGTAAATGTAGGGAATATGAGCTATAAAGAAGGGGCTCGTGAAGTGACGAAAAGTATTCAAGTATTAGAAGAAGAAGAAGCTATTTTTGAAACGATTTTTTCAAAAGGAGTAAATGTAACCGCTCAATTAGTTCCCAATGATCCCACAATCGATTTTATGAAAAAGTTGAGAAGTTAAGTGAGTTCGTTCTGTAAGAAAAGCTAGCATTGGCTTTTTCAGTTAGAACTAGACGAGCTCACCACGTTTTTAAAATTAGGAGGAATGTTCATGCATTTAGCAGCGTATCAAATTATTCTTATTACAGTTTATGCTTTTATTGCAATCAATGATTCACTTATTTCCAATACGTTGACACAACCAGCGATTGCTGGAATGATCTCTGGAATGATCATGGGGGATTTAAAAACCGGGTTGATGGTTGGCGGAACGTTACAGCTTATGCGCTTAGGGATAGCCGCTTTCGGAGGGGCTTCTGTACCGGATTATTTTACTGGAGCTGTGTTAGGAACAGCGTTTGCTGTTATTTCAGGTAAAGGTGCTGAGTATGGTATTGGGTTGGCTGTTCCTGTATCATTGCTGATGCTCCAATTGGATGTTGTCGCACGATTTTGCAATGTGTTCCTTTTACACCGTGTAGATAAAGCAATCGATAATATGCAGGTCAAACGGATTCCACGATTGGTTTTATCAGGTTCATTTTTGTGGGGATTATCGCGAGCTATTCCCATTTTATTAATGTTATTAGTTGGAGATGCCGCTGTGACAACCATTACTGAAAACATGCCGGAATGGTTGATGACAGGATTGAAAACAGCTGGTGGGGTATTGCCAGTAGTGGGTGTGGGTATTTTACTACGTTATTTACCGACGAAACAATATATTCCTTATTTATTATTAGGTTTCTTTTTAGCAGCATATTTACAAGTCCCTATGTTAGGTGTGTCGATTATTGGAATGGTAGCTGCGATGCTTGTCTTTAAACGTGATAGTGACAAACCAACAGCTCAGGCAAATGCTAGTGTAAGTAATTTTGAAGGAGGGTTTGATGGCGATGAGTAATCAAAAACTAACAAAGCAAGAGTTGAATGCGATCAGTTGGCGCTATATTTTAGGAAGTCAATTGAATTGGAACTATGAACGAATGATGAGCTCTGGTTATCTATATGGTGTTTTACCTGTATTGAAAAAGTTCTACGGCCATGATGAAAAACAATTTCAAGATATGATGCGGACGCATAACCAATTTTTCAATACTAATGCTATCTTTGGGAATTTGATCATGGGAATCGATGTTGCGATTGAGGAACAAGATGGCTACAAAGCAAAAGACACGATCGTGGCCTTAAAAACAGCATTGATGGGTTCACTTGCTGGTGTTGGGGATTCACTATTTCATGTTATTTGGGGAACGATTTTCGGCTCAGTTGCCGGAACACTTGCTCAAAATGGCTCAGTTGTCGGATGTGTGATTTGGATCATTGCCAATATTGCCTTGTTATTTGGTCGAGCAGCATTATTGCCGTTAGGTTACAAACAAGGGGTGAAATTAGTCACAACATTGAAAGATAAATTGTCTGCTTTTACCAATGCAGCAACAGTCTTGGGGGTTACAGTAATTGGCGCCTTGATTCCGTCTGTGATCAAAGCGACAGTACCGTTTGTGTACAAAAAAGATGGCGTTGAACTAGTTATCCAAGATACATTAGATGCAATTTTACCTTCATTGGTACCGATTCTTTTAGTTCTGTTGACTTACTGGATGCTAGGACAAAAGAAATTAAATTCAACACGTGTGATTTGGATCATTTTGATTCTTTCAATCGCATTAAGCGCTTTTGGGATTTTAGGATAATAAAACGAGAGAATAGGTGATTAGATGAAGCGGGTCGATATTTTATCACGTTTAGAGAAAGCGGGTGTGATTGCGGTTGTCCGTGGTGCGACAAAAGAGGAAGCTGTAAAAGCCAGTCAGGCAATTATCAAAGGCGGAATGACTGGGATCGAATTGACCTTCACTGTACCACAAGCAGAAGAAGTAATCAGAGAATTAGCGAAGGAATATAAAAATCAATCAGATATTGTGATCGGGGCCGGTACTGTTTTAGATGAGGTCACTGCACGTTTCGCTATCATGGCGGGTGCTGAATATATTGTCAGTCCAAGTTTTAATGCAAAAACAGCGGAAATCTGTAATTTGTATCAAGTGCCGTACTTGCCAGGCTGTATGACAATCACCGAAGTTCAGGAAGCGTTGAAAAGCGGTGCGGATATCGTGAAATTATTTCCAGGAAGCGCTTATGGACCAACTATTATTTCGGCATTTATGGCGCCGATGCCTCAAGCGAGTATTATGCCGACAGGCGGTGTCAATTTAGAAAATATGGCAGATTGGTTTAAGGCAGGAGCTGTAGCGGTTGGAATTGGCGGAGATTTACTAGCACCAGCGGCTGTGGGGGATTTTCAAAAAGTTTCCGAAAAAGCTAGTCAGTATGCGGCAAAATTAAAAGAAATTAAGGGATGAGTAAATGGGAAAAGTCGTGACTTTAGGAGAAATTATGTTGCGTTTATCTACTCAAGCAGGAAATCGCTTAGTCCAAAGTGATCTTTTACAAGCTCATTATGGTGGTGGCGAAGCCAATGTTGGGATTTCCTTGGCTAATTATGGCCATGATATTATTTTTGCAAGCAAAATTCCAGATACAGCGCTAGGTGATGCAGTCTTTAAACATTTACGGCGTTATAGAATAGATACACGTTTTCTACTGACAGGCGGTCAGCGGCTAGGAACCTATTATTTAGAAACGGGCATTGGTGAACGAGCAGCGTCTGTTTTATACGATCGAGCGGGGTCGAGCTTTGCCGAAATGGATACACTTGAATGGGATTTAGCTGAATTGTTCCGAGAGGTTGACATTTTTCATGTCTCTGGGATCACGCCAGCGTTGTCAAAACGATGGCAGAAAATGACTTTGGAACTGATGAAACAAGCCAAGAAAGCGGGTTGTAATATCAGTTTTGATATCAATTATCGCAGCAAATTATGGAGTCAGCAGGAAGCGGGGCAAACATTACAACAACTTTTACCTTACGTTGATTATTGTTCAGCTGGAAAGTTAGATGCTATTCACTTATTGGGGATCGACGAAGCAACGAGCAAGCAAAAAGTAGATAAAGCTTTTTATTATCGGAAAATGCAGCAAATGTTTCCAAATATTCAACTATTTTACGGCACAAAACGAACCGTCCATTCAGCCAGTGCCAATCAATTGATTGGGACGATTTGGCTAGAAAATAAGTATTACGAATCAAAAATGCATGACATCGATCCAATCGTAGACCGAGTAGGTGCAGGAGATGCGTTTGCTGGCGGAATCTTACATGGTTTACTAGTGGAAATGCTGCCACAAGCAATGGTAGACTTTGCTACGGCTGCTTCGGCATTGAAACATACGATACATGGAGATTGCAATCAATTTAGTAAAGAAGAAGTCGAACGGTTCAAAGAAGTTGGTTCAGGAAAAATAAGTCGTTAAAGGAGCATAATCATGCAAAATATGGAAAATAGATATACACATAGTCCAGAAGATATCCGTCATTATTCGACGGAAGAATTACGTAGAGAATTTTTAGTAGAAAAAGTATTTGCACCAGGTGAAATTAGTCTGACTTATACGCATAATGATCGGATGATTTTCGGAGGCGTAACACCGACAGAAGAGCCCTTAGAAATTATTTTGACAAAAGAACTAGGGGTTGATTATTTCTTAGAACGTAGAGAATTAGGTGTGATCAATATTGGTGGGGCAGGTTCGATCACGATTGATGGTGAAACAGAGCCGATGAAAAAACAAGATGGGTATTATATTGGAAAAGAAACGAAACAAGTTGTTTTTCGGTCAGATGATCCCAAAAACCCAGCTAAATTTTACGTAAACAGTGTGCCAGCACATCACAAATACCCAAATGTGAAAATTAGCATTGATCAAATCAAACCGATGGAAACAGGAGAAGCATTGTCTTTAAATAAACGTAGAATCTACCAATATATTCACCCAAATGTCTGTGAAAGCTGTCAGTTACAAATGGGTTATACCGTATTGGAACCAGGAAGCTCTTGGAATACGATGCCTTGTCATACGCATGAACGTCGCATGGAAGCGTATCTGTATTTTGATTATGCTAATGAAGAGACTCGTGTGTTCCATATGATGGGCAAACCAGATGAAACAAAGCACTTAGTTGTAGCCAATGAACAAGCAATCATTTCGCCAAGTTGGTCGATTCATTCTGGTGTGGGAACAGGAGATTACACCTTTATTTGGTCAATGTGCGGAGAAAATATCACCTATACCGATATGGATATGGTTCCTATGGATCAATTAAAATAGAAAAGAGGCAGTAAAATGGAGTTCAATATGGACATGTTTCACTTAAATGGCAAAGTAGCCTTAGTGACAGGAGCGGTACATGGAATTGGGTTTGAAATTGCTAAATCTTTAGCAGCGGCTGGTGCGACAATCGTATTTAATAATTTGTCGCAAGAATCTGTGGACAAAGGACTAGCCCTTTATCAAGCAGCTGGCATTGAAGCAAAAGGTTACGCATGCGATGTAACCGATGAAAAAGCAGTTACTACCACGATCAAACAAATCAAAGCAGACGTGGGCTCAATCGACATTTTAGTCAATAACGCGGGAATCATCAAACGAATCCCGATGATCGAAATGTCTGCTGCAGAATTTAGAGAAGTAGTCGATGTGGATCTAAACGCGCCATTTATTATGGCTAAAGCGGTGATTCCAGATATGATCGAAAAAGGTGGCGGCAAAATCATCAATATTTGTTCAATGATGAGTGAATTAGGTCGAGAAACAGTCAGTGCCTATGCTGCGGCTAAAGGTGGCTTAAAAATGCTGACAAAAAATATTGCTTCTGAATATGGGCAGTACAATATCCAATGTAACGGGATTGGTCCAGGTTATATTGCGACGCCACAAACAGCACCATTGAGAGAAGTGCAGGCAGACGGTGAGCGCCATCCTTTTGACCAATTCATCGTGGGGCGGACACCTGCTGCGCGTTGGGGTGAGCCAGTAGATTTAGCAGGTCCTGCCGTTTTTTTAGCTTCAAGTGCTTCTGACTTTGTCAATGGGCATATTTTATATGTGGATGGCGGCATTTTAGCGTATATTGGCAAACAACCATAAGTAAAGAACTTATAATAGTAACAAGAGACCCATAATCAGTGTAATTGTATTATGGGTTCATGATTATAGTTATAATGTAAACGCTTGCTTTTTGTTACTGGATATTTTATCGTAAATTGCATAGTTGTTAGGTCAAAGAAGGAGGGTATCAAATGATACGTTTACACAAAAATATATTGTTCATGTTAGGCTGTTCCTTGTTGGTGGGGAGTTTTTCGTATGGAATGAATAGTAAGAGCTTTGCAGAAGAGGGAATAGAAAACAATCAAACGTCGAATAGTTTTTATGAGTCGGATTTTACTAAGCAAATAGGTGATTGGCAGGATGTTGTTGGAAAGTCTGATAAAGTGATTGGCAGCAATGGTTTGACTATTGGAAATACTAAACAGGGAACAAGTCTAGAATCGGTTTCCCTAAACAAAAATGCAGGAGCTAGAAGTGCGGGTGATTTAGAATATACTTTTTTATACGAAGGACAAACGAATTTTGGTTTGGTTTTCCGTGGTGATGTACAAGACTCAAAAAAATGGCAGTCTTTCGCTTATACCCGCGATGGCCAGTGGCAATTAGGGCAACCAGGAGGTAAATGGCTCACTAATATCACTGGAGCAACATTGATTTCAGGACAACGCTATAAATTGATGATTCGTTATGAAGGGAAAAGTATTAAAGCCTTTTTGAACGATCAAGTCTTGTATGAAAATAATGAAGTGATTTATCCCAATACCTCCGCTTCTATTGATGGCGATTGGAATGGCTACTCAGGAATTCGTTTGTTTGGAAACTTATCAAAATTGAATGTATTGTCAATGCGTAGTGGGGAGGTAGGAAGTATTCCTGTTGAAGAGGGAACAAATGAATATACTAGTTTAAAAGAAAAATGGAAAAATCAATTGGTCTCTGAGCAATATGATGCAACAAACACGACCGTTGTTCAATATGTTCAAAAACTTTCTGAAGAAGCGGAGCAATTATATCAAGCGTTAAATAAAGAGCCAAATCGAACATTTCTGTGGCCTGTTGAACAAGGAAACACCCCTTCCGCAGATTTGACGACCCAATTTACTAAATTACAGAAATTAGCGTTAGCCTATGGTACCAAGGGGAGTGTTTATTACAAAGATCAGCAAATTGCCGCAACAATCGAAAGTGGTCTCGATTTTATGGTCACTAAAAAAGGTTATGATGGAAAAAAATATCATGGCAATTGGTGGGATTGGCAAATCGGTGTGCCGCAAAAATTTGTTGGGATTTTAATGATCCTTGGAGAGAACATCTCACAAGCGAAGCAACAGCAATATACAGCAGCAATGAGTGGCTATGTGCCAGATCCATTTAAGCAATTGTATACAAAAACCCAAGGGGATTTTGTCGATTTAGCATTTATCCCAAATTTTGTGACCTCGGGAGCTAACCGGACAGATCTTGCTCAAACCGTTTTAGCATTGGGGATTTTACAAGAAAACGAAGGGAAAATCAGCCAAGCATCCAGTAGTATCGTAGAGGTGTTCAAACTTGTGAATAAAGGCGATGGCTTTTATCAAGACGGCTCATTTATTCAGCATAATAATATTCCCTATACAGGTTCATACGGAAATGTATTGATGAAAGGTGTTGGACAGATTTTAGCGATCACTAAAGATTCTAAATTTGAAATGGCACCAGATATCGTGCAGTCATTCGTTGAAAATATTGACAGGGCCTTTATTCCTCTGATCTATCAAGGAGAAATGATGCCAGGCGTCAATGGTCGCTCAATTTCTAGAGCACCTGCTAAAACGAAAGCCGGCTATGGTTCCACTACACTTTATAATTTATTAATCGTATCCAAATTTGCTCCAGCGGACTATCAACAAAAATTCAAAGAAGCAGCTAAATATTGGATGAAAGAAAATCCTACGTATTACTTAACCAATGCGAGAGATTATAATGATTTGCAGATGACGATGTCATTATTAGATGATTCACTGATTACTGGGGCTGCATTGCCGTTTATTGGTACGAAAATGTATGCTTCTATGGATCGCTTTGTCCAAAGAACACCAAATTACCAGTTGGGATTGAGTCTGTATTCTAGTCGGATTTCATCCTTTGAAGCAGGGAATAAAGAAAATAAACGTGGTTGGCATACAGCAGATGGTATGATCTATTTATATAATGATGATCAGGTTCAGTTTAATTCAGCATACTGGCCAACTGTCGATCCGTATCGCTTACCAGGCACCACAGTTGACACTATTCCTTTAAAAGACGAAATCTCATCTTTTACTACTGTTACGTCAAAAGAAAATTGGGTTGGTGGGGTAGCGCTGGATGATCAAGCTGTTGTAGGGATGGCACTAAACAAAACCGGTACAAAAAATAATGGTACGGTATTGCCGATGAATGTTCAAGGGAAAAAATCATGGTTTGTAATAGATGGACAAATTGTGGCGCTTGGAGCGGGTATTACAGGGAATACCACAGCTTCAATCGAAACGATCGTAGATAATCGTTTGTTGAATGATGACTATACGTATCAAGTCTTATCAAACAACGGCCCGATACAAGAGACCAAAGAAAGTAGTGCTAAAGAATGGTTACTTTTAAAATCTGACCACCAAAAGGCGAATATCGGGTACTATTTCCCAGGGAATACTACAGTGGATGTGATCAGTGAAGTTCGTAAAGGCACCTATGCTGATATCAATGAAGCTTTTCCAAGTAATGATGTTTATATAGGAAACTATCGGAAGTTTCTTCTTAATCACGGGAAAAATCCTACGAACGAGCAATACGCATATGTAACACTACCGGGAATTGATGAAGCAGGAATGAAAACATATGCAGCAGAAAAGCCAGTAACGATTTTAGCCAATTCAGCAGATATCCAAGCGGTAGAATTAAAAAAAGCTCATTATTTAGGTATAAACATCTGGAAAGACACCGGCGGCAGCATTTCTGGCATCACTTCTAACAAAGCTGTGTCGTTAATGCGCAAAAATAATGATGGCAAGAAAACTTACGTATTATCAGACCCTACTCAGTCAAATACTGTGATGACGGTCAAATTACCAAAGGATTTCACTAAAATTTTGACGTTGAGTGAAGGAATCACATATGATGAAGCAACAGCAACTTTCACAATTCATTTTGAAAATTCAGGTGGAAGTAGTAAGCAAATTATTGTAGAGTAATAGAATATCAATTGCGTTCATCTTAGACTTCTTGTGTTCTAGAGAAGCCTAAGATGGATGTCTTTTTTTTGCGTAATAGGCACTCAAACGAATAAATGGAATCCCTCCTAGCGTGATTAGCCCGAGCATAAAAAATAATTGTTGATAACCATCAATAGAAAAATAGTGAATAAAGAGAGCGCCGACGACAGGTCCTAGTGAATTACCTAGTTTTGTCAATTCCGCTAATCCAAAATAAAATCCCTTGTTGTGGCTAGGGGCAAGGGAATCAATCAAAAAGTCAAAGCGTGCACCTAACAATAATTCTCCTAGACTATTGGTCAGCGCAATAAAAAATACGGCAATAGAATGAGAGGCCTGAGGCAATAACCACAAACTGAGACAAAAAAAACTATTGCTTGCCGTGATAATCGAATAGGAAGAAAAAGATTTCGTAACTCTTAAAACAGGGAATTGTAAAAGTAAGATCATCGCTGCATTCATAGTCAAAATCAAACTATACAATCTAACGCCATCATCAAAGAGTGCACTGCTCGCAAGAAACTGTGGAACGGTTGAATTGAACTGAGCGTACGCAAAATAGGAAAAAGTGATTCCTGCGAGCAGTAAAAGATAAGGAACAAACGTTGTTTTAGTCAGTTTCGATTCCTCGATTGATTCAGAGGAAACCTTTTTCGTATTGGCTGGAGATAGGGGCATCACAAACCTATTGGCAATGCCATAAAGAATATACAAAATCCCTAATAGTAAGTAAGAACGAAGGGAATGTTTGACATGAAACAACAAGCTTAGTAACGGACCTAAAAAACCACCAATGTTGATTGCGGCATATCTAAAATTATAAACGATGATTCGTTGCTCGGGTTTGGAATGAAATGACAATGCTTTTTTTGAAGTTGGTTCAAAAATAACATAGCACAATCCATTAAGAGCATTTAACAATAGGAACAAATAAAAAGATTCAGCAAAGTAAAAACAGGAAAAAGTGACGCCCCACAAAATTGGAATATAAGTGAGGATCGTACGGCTATTGAATTTGTCAGATAAAAAACCACCCAAAGGACTACCTAAAACATTGATCAAAGGCCCAACACCTAGAATATAGCCAATTTGAAGTGCTGAAAAATGGCATTTATTGGAAAGATAGATTGCCAAAAAAGGAGTACTCATAAATAGGACTGTCCGAGTAAACAATGTTCCTAGTAGCAATACTTTTACTTCTGTACTTATTTTTTTCATTATGATCCCCTCCTAAATCGTTCTCAAGTATGGTACCATGATGAAAAATAAACCAGTTTTTTGTTGCGTATACGCAACAATTTCGAGGAGGACCATGATGCATTTTGGACAAACAATCAAACAAATTCGCCTGTCAAGAAGTCTTAGCCAAGAAGAATTATGTCAGGGAATCATGAGTCGTTCTAATTTATCCAGATTTGAAAACCAGCGCTTTATTCCAAGTTTTGACAAGGTTTTAAAGTTATTGGAAAGATTGACCGTTACCTTAGATGAATTTATGTATATCAATAGAGATTTCTTGCCAAGCCGCTATGAGCACTATTACCTTAAACTGATTCAAGCAGAAAATTACAAAAATAAATCAATGTTATTAGAAGTAACAAAACAAATTAGTGAGAATAAACAGGAAAGCACTGAATTTTACGAATTATTTTTACTCTCTCAACTGGCTTTGCTTGAAAATGGTTTGACAGCAGGACTAACAGTAGAGGATGTTGCGTTATATATACGTCCAAGATTATTTGATTTAGAGAATTGGTTGTTCTTTGATTTTCGTTGCTTGAATAATTTTTTGAACGTATTCGAAATAGAAGAAGCTGTGTTTCTTTATGATCGAGCAATCAAAGAATTTTCGAAGTATGACGGTTTTACGAAAGAAAATAATGTGAAAATCCACTTATCTTTAAACATGGGGCAACGGATGATGGAGGCTAGACAGCCTGAAAAAGCTGTCAGTTACTTTGAAAAAGCCAAACAATATGCGAATCAAAAAAATAAACTCTATCAAGAAATAATGAGTGATCTATTTATTGAAAAGATTTTGCTTGAGAAAGATAGCATTTATCGAAATCGAACGTATACGGAACTGCTCGATTTAATGACTGAATTAGGCTATAAGTCGTGGGTTCAATCGCTGACTTCTTATACAAGTTAAACGATGGCTATTTTTTTGTTGACATTTTTCCTTAATAGCAGTAAGATTTAAATGTAACTTAGAATGTTACTAAGAGTTGGAGTGATAGACATGGCCATGTCGACGAAATTAAGTGTTGCGATCCATATCCTCAGTTTGATTGAAATCGGACCACCCAATCGTGTTAATTCTGAATTGATCGCATCTAGTGTCAATACGAATCCAGTCGTTGTTAGACGATTGATGAGCAAGCTGAAAAAAGCTGGACTCATTCATACAAGTAGAGGGGCAACCCAGACCTATTTACTGAAAAAGCCAGAAGACATATCCCTATATGATATCTATGAAGCAGTTGAGTTAGAACATGAGCTATTCAATATCCATCAAAACCCTAATCCAAACTGTCTAGTAGGCGCAAATATTCAACTGGCTTTAGAAGAGCAATATACAAGAATACAGCATAGCATGGAAGCCGAATTAAAAGAGATCGCTTTATCTGAGGTGATTCATCAAATTAAGCTACAAGAGACCTGAACGTGTCTCTTCTCTTTTTAAATTTAAATGTAACAAAAAAAGTTTCATTAGAAGAAAGGAAGAATAAACATGAAAGTAGCAATTTTAGGAGCAAATGGTAAAGCAGGTTCAGCAATTTTGAAAGAGGCCAAAAAACGTGGCTTAGACGTAACAGCTATCGTTCGTGATGCAGCAAAAATCACTGATGGTACACCTGTTCTTGAAAAAGATGTGTATAGTTTAACGACAGAGGATATCTCAGACTTTGACGTTTTGGTCAGCGCCCTAGGATTTTGGGGAGATGTTAGTGAATTTACTGGCTCAACACAACGTTTGATCGATATCTTAACCAATCAAAAAACGCGATTATTAGTAGTAGGAGGCGCGGGAAGTCTATATGTTGATCCTGAGCATACTGTACGTTTGAGTGAAACACCAGATTTTCCAGATGGGTTTAAGCCGTTAGCTACGGCGATGGGGAAAGGGCTTAATCTATTAGAAGCAGCTAAAAATGTGAACTGGACATATCTTAGCCCAGCAGCAGAATTTGATGCAGAGGGCCCAGCAACCGGTCAGTATGTTGTAGCTGGTGAAGAATTAGCAACGGATAAAGATGGTAAGAGTTATATTTCTTATGCTGACTATGCCATTGCAATGGTCGACGAGATTGAAAAAAATGCTCATCCAAATCAACGTTTTAGTGTTCATCAATAAAAATGAGGAAGAGAAGTTAAGACAAAACGTTTGGTGTTTTGTCTTAACTTCTCTTATTCTATCTAACACTATTGATAGGCTCTTGTAAGAGGAATCCAAGGCAAAAAAGATTCCTTTATTTTATAATACTTTGGGTAAACTAGGAAGGAGCATGTCATAATGGAAAGTTTAACCACAAGTAAGTTCAAAGGATTCACAACATTTGATTTAAAAATAATAGGAATTGTTCTCATGTTTATCGATCATATTCATCAGATGTTTGTTCCAATGGGAGCACCTGATTGGTTGGATTGGTTCGGAAGACCTGTTGCAACACTTTTCTTTTTTGTTAGTGTGGTCGGATTTAGTCATACAAGAAGTAAAGAGAAATATATGTTGCGTTTGTATATAGGAATGCTCATCATGACGTTGGGAAGTTTTACTTTACAGCAAATTGTCGGTTATGAAGAAGTTCAGTTAATGAATAATATTTTTCGTGATCTTTTAGTCGGAACATTGATGATGTATGGCATCGATAAAATTTCGGAGGGGCGTTCAAGCAAAACGTTTAGCAAGATAGCATTGGGGATTGTGATCATATTGTTTCCAATCATTTCATCAGGCATTTTAATGTTACTTATGTCAAATCCAAGTGCGATCATGGTAGCAGTCTGGGGTGTGAATGTTATTCCAGCACTACTATTTACTGAAAATAGTTTCATGGTCTTGTTGATTCCGTTGTTGTATTTAGCTAAAAATCACCGTTGGTTACAATGTATGTTAATTGCCTTGACTGCAGTATTTTTCTTTTTTCAAGGCTCGACACAATGGATGATGATTTTTGCTGTACTGCCTATTATGTTGTTCAATGGAGAAAAAGGACGAGGCATGAAAAACTTTTTTTATGTATTCTATCCACTGCATATTTGGCTATTGTACTTAATTTCTGCATATGTATTTATGCATTGATCGTTGTAAATAAAAAAGGTTGGTGCAGAAGTTTTTCCGAAAGAATTACTTCTGCACCAACCGTTTATTCAAGTTCCTTTGAGGATGGGATGTGACTCTTAGAGTTACACCTGTCTTCTTTTTTATTGCTTAACCAAAACATTTTGAACACGGGGTTAAGCCTCTTGCCTGTGCTTGTTCTAAGGTTGCTTCAGTGTAAGTGCCATTACCGCATTTACGATTATGATATTTTGATCCAGTAGGTGTTACTAAAATGGTGTTTCCGACAGCTTGTGTATTTGGTACCTGTGATTCGGGAGTTTGTGCAGCGGCCGCTTGGGCTTGTTGTTCAGTAGCTTTTTGAGCTTCAGCAACTTTTTTGTCTTCTTCTTTTTGAGCAGTCAAAGTTTGTTTGACGTTATTTGCTCGGTTCGTTAAATCAGGATTGCCATTAGGTAATTCTTTGATTCTTGCAATTGCTTGATTGTAATGATCATCTGTCGGTTCCTGTTCGGCTTTTTCTACAGCTTCTCGGGCAGCAGCGATTTGTTTCTCCGCTTTTTCTTTTGCCGTGATTTTTTGTTGAACCGTTGTTAGACGCTGTACCAAAGAATCTTTATTTAAAGTAGCATTAGCAACTAGAGCAGTAGCAGAGTCTAGCTGTTCTTTTGTTTGTTTTGTTTCGGCCAATTCAACCGCTTCATAGATTGGCACATTTTCTTTTACGATGGCTAAACGCTTAGTGAAATCGGTCTGTTCCTGCGTTAAAGAAGTAATACGAGTTGAAGCTTCGTCATAATTTTTTTGGGTCGGTTTACTTTCAGCTAAAACTAAAGCAGTTTCAGCTTTTTTTAGCGTTTCTTGCTCTTGTTTCTCTTCATTTAAAAAGGCAATAAAAGCTTTTGAAGGTTTGACCTCGATGGTTTCAGCTTGATCACTATCACCGATTGACGCGACGAAAGTTAACTTTTTTGGCTGATCATCCTTCAACGTTACTTTATAAGTAAATTCACCATTTTTAGTGTTGATTTTTTCGCCATCAACAGTGATTTCACTTTGGTCATTGGTTGATCCTACGATTGTTGCGAGTCCTTGATCATTTGTTTCAATCGATTTTTCAGCGAGTTCTATTTCGGGTACAGAAGAATCTAATCCGAATGCTCCCGCAGTCAAAAGAAAACAAACGCCTGTTAAAATGAAAACTTTTTTATTCGGTTGTTTCCTAATAAGTGCTTTTACGGATAAAACGCCCCCGACGATTAACCCTACAAAACTTAAGACACCAATCATTGCTAACATCTTTCCATGTTCCTCCTTAATTTGAGAGCCCAATAGACTCATTTTTGCCGATAAATTAGTTCATAAGATCAGGTATACGAATAGACAAATTGTATCATATTATTATATAAATGGTAATTATTTACCTGCTTCAATGAAAAAAGTAAGTCATTTAAGCGTTGTAAAAAAAAATCCTGTGATAAAATGAAAATAGGAATCGTTTACGTATCTTATTAGAGAAGAGGAGAAAAATGAAAGCAGAAATCATAGCTGTTGGTACAGAGTTACTATTAGGACAAGTCGTCAATACGAATGCAACATTTTTATCAGAAGAATTAGCAGATCTAGGAATCGAGGTGTATTATCATACGGTTGTAGGAGACAATCCTCAGCGTTTAGAAAGTATTTTAGAGGAAGCACAAGAGCGAAGTGATTTAATCGTTTTATGCGGTGGATTAGGACCCACAGACGATGATTTAACCAAAGATACTGTTGCAGCACACATACACCATACCTTGATCCAAGATGAACAAGCACTTGCTCGACTTCATGAGTTTTTTGCGTTTTCAAAAAATAAAATGACAGAAAATAATTTAAGACAAACGCTGATGATTGAGGGAGGGCTCGCAGTGCAAAATCCTACAGGCCTAGCAGTTGGAACCTTGATCACCGAACAGGGGACGACATATTTGCTATTGCCAGGACCTCCGAATGAGTTAAAGCCCATGTTTCAACAATATGCTCGTCCATTATTAGAAGAGCTTTTCCCACAAGAAGAACAACTGATATCCAGAGTGCTACGCTTTTATGGCATTGGTGAATCTCAGCTCGTTACCGAGCTAAAAGAGTTGATCGATACACAAACCAATCCAACGATCGCACCATATGCTAAACCCAATGAAGTAACCTTACGCTTAACGGCTAAGAGTGGGGATGAAAAAGTCGGTCAACAGCTATTAGATAGTCTGGAAGCTAGTGTTATGGCTCTAGTAGGCGAGTATTTCTACGGCTATGGAGACGAAAATAGTTTAGCCAAGGTCACAGTAAAAGAATTGAAGAAACACAAAAAAACGATAACAGCTGCTGAAAGTTTAACAGCAGGTCTCTTCCAAAGTACGCTAGGTGATGTTCCCGGTGTCTCAGACGTTTTTAAAGGGGGATTTGTTACGTATTCTGCTGAAACAAAAGCAGCTTTTCTAGGTATTGACCGCTCGCTGCTTGAAAAAGAAGGAACAGTCAGTGAAGCTTGCGCCATTGCCATGGCTGAACAGTCAAGGATAGCAGCAGACGCAGATTTTGGTGTTTCGTTTACAGGGGTAGCAGGTCCGGATGAATTAGAAAATCAGCCAGCTGGGACTGTTTGGATCGGTTTAGCTGAAAAAGGCAAACCAACGATTGCTTTTTTACAACATTTTAATCGTGATCGTCGCTCGATTCGTCAAAGTGCTGTAATGAAGGGTCTTTCTCTAATTTTACAAGCAGTAAATAAGAAAAAATAAAAAGGCGAATGTTTGTTCGTTTTTCTCTTGCTTTTTTTAAATAAACCAGTTATGATATATTTATTGAAAAGGAATTTAAATCGTTTATATATAAGGAGGATTATCGATTGGCAGATGATCGTAAAGTGGCCTTAGATGCCGCACTAAAAAAAATCGAAAAGAACTTTGGTAAAGGTTCAGTAATGAAATTAGGGGAGAAGATCGATCAACAGATCTCAACTATTCCTAGTGGCTCTCTAGCTTTAGATGTAGCCTTAGGTGTTGGCGGCTATCCCCGCGGACGTATCGTTGAAGTTTATGGACCAGAAAGTTCTGGTAAAACAACTGTAGCGTTACACGCAATCGCGTCTGTCCAACAACAAGGCGGAACAGCCGCATTTATCGATGCGGAGCATGCGTTGGATCCTCAATATGCTCAAGCATTAGGTGTAAATATCGATGAGCTACTTCTTTCACAACCTGATACTGGTGAACAAGGCTTAGAAATCGCAGATGCATTAGTTTCCAGTGGGGCAATCGATATCGTCGTAATTGACTCTGTAGCGGCTTTAGTTCCTCGTGCTGAGATCGATGGCGAGATGGGTGCTAGTCATGTGGGGTTACAAGCACGTTTGATGTCACAGGCTTTACGTAAGCTTTCAGGTTCTATCAATAAGACTAAGACAATTGCGATCTTTATTAACCAAATTCGTGAAAAAGTCGGCGTTATGTTTGGTAACCCAGAAACAACACCGGGTGGTCGCGCCTTGAAGTTCTACGCAACAGTTCGTCTAGAAGTCAGACGTGCAGAGCAATTGAAGCAAGGTACTGACATTATCGGTAACCGCACAAAAATCAAAGTCGTTAAAAATAAAGTAGCACCACCATTTAAAGTGGCTGAAGTTGATATCATGTACGGTCAAGGAATTTCTCAAGAAGGAGAATTACTTGATATGGCTGTCGAAAAAGACATTGTTGATAAGAGCGGAGCTTGGTATAGCTACAAAGAAGAAAGAATCGGTCAAGGTCGTGAAAATGTTAAAGTCTACATGACTGAGCATCCAGAAATGGTCGAAGAAGTTTCAAAACGTGTCCGTGATGCATTTGGCATCGGTGACGGAACGGGTATTGTTGAGGAAGAACAAGCACAAGAAGAGCTTCCTCTTGACGAAGAATAATCTAGATAATAAAACAAACCCACCAAAGCTAGTATAAGCATTTTGTGGGTTTGTTTTTTCGTGTAGCGGAAATTCTGTTCCACATCGAAGCTCTTTCAATAGGAAAGGGCTTTTTTAAGTTGACACACTGGGTGACAAACATTAGAATAAAGTTGTGTGCAAAACACGTATGCAAGTAGGCATATTGATAATTGATTATAGTTTATCAGAAAACTACATGAATATTGAAAAATTGAAGATAGTACGGAGGTGGAAACAATGGGTTTAGAAATTCTCCTCGCTATCATCGGTTTAGTTGTCGGTCTTGGTTTAGGGTTAGTCGTTGCAAAATCACGTCACGAAAAGGCTATAGATGGTGCAAAGTCTTCTGCGGAAGGTATTCTTGAAAGTGCCGCTAAAGAAGCAGAAACTCTGAAAAAAGAAGCTTTATTAGAAGCTATGGAAGAAAGCCAAAAGTATCGGTTAGAAATTGAAAGTGAGTTGAAAGAAAGCAAAGTAGAACTTAAATCTCAAGAAAATCGTTTATTACAAAGAGAACAAACATTAGATCGTAAAGATGACTCTCTTGAAAAACGTGAACACTCACTGGAAGAAAAAGAAGAGAAACTTGGTGCCAAACGGCAATTAATTGATGAGCGAGAAAAAGATGTAGAAGAACTAGTTGAAAAGCAACACCAAGAAATAGAACGCATTGCTTCACTATCAAAAGACGAAGCAAAAGATATCATCATGAAATCAACTGAAGAAGAATTAAGTCATGAATTAACGGTCATGGTCAAAGAATCTGAACAACGCGCTAAAGAAGAATCAGATCGGAAAGCCAAAAATTTACTTTCTCTAGCAATTCAACGTTGTGCAGCAGATTCAGTTTCCGAAACAACAGTCTCTGTGGTTAGTTTACCTAACGATGAGATGAAAGGAAGAATCATTGGTCGTGAAGGACGTAATATTCGTACATTAGAGACCTTAACAGGAATTGATTTAATCATTGATGATACGCCGGAAGCTGTGGTACTTTCTGGATTTGATCCGATTCGTAGAGAAATCGCTCGGATGACACTTGAGAAATTGATTCAAGATGGTCGAATCCATCCAGCCCGCATTGAAGAAATGGTTGAAAAATCTCGTAAAGAAATGGATGAGCGTATCCGTGAATACGGTGAACAAGCAGCCTTTGAGGTTGGTGCGCACACATTACATCCAGACTTGATCAAAATATTGGGACGTTTACGTTTCCGCACAAGTTATGGGCAAAATGTATTGAATCACTCAATCGAAGTAGCAAAATTAACAGGTGTCTTGGCTGCAGAAATCGGTGAAGACATTCAATTAGCTAAACGTGCCGGACTATTACATGATATTGGTAAAGCGCTAGATCATGAAATTGAAGGCTCTCACGTAGAGATTGGTGCAGAATTAGCTGCTAAATACAAAGAAAATTCAACAGTCATCAATGCGATTGCATCCCATCATGGCGATGTAGAAGCAACCTCTGTTATTTCTGTCTTAGTTGCTGCAGCAGATGCATTATCAGCTGCTAGACCAGGTGCTCGTAGCGAGTCAATGGAAAACTACATCCGACGCTTAGAAAACTTAGAAAATATTTCTAATGGATTTGAAGGTGTGGAATCTAGTTTTGCAGTACAAGCCGGACGCGAAGTCCGTGTAATGGTTAAACCAGACGAAATTACAGATTTAGAAGCTGTTCGTTTAGTTCGAGATATTCGTAAGAAAATCGAAGATGACTTAGATTATCCAGGTCACATCAAAGTGACGGTTATTCGAGAAACACGTGCAGTAGATTATGCAAAATAATTAAAATGAATAAAAAAGAAGCGAGCCCTTTAAGTGTTCGCTTCTTTTTTCTGTAACAGTTAAATTAGAAAAAATTCAGAATATTTTTACTAAACTGACTATAGTATTTTAATTGCGATAACCTTAGAATTTTGTTATATTCTTTATAGCTTTTATTAAAATTGGGGGTTTTTTAGATGAAATTGAAGAAAAGTGCCTTACTAGGACTAATTGCTGTTTCAAGCATTGCCCTAGCTGCATGTGGCGGAAACGCTAAAAGTGCAGATAGTGGATCAGGCAGCGAAGAAAAAGTATTTAGATTTATTGAAAGACAAGAAATGCCAAGTGCGGATCCTTCATTAGCAACAGATGAAGTGAGTTTTGTTGCACTGAATAATGTTTATGAAGGAATTTACCGTCTAGATAAAGAGAGTAAACCTCAACCAGCTGGAGCAGCTGAAATGGCCGAAGTTAGTGAAGATGGCTTAACATACAAAATTAAATTAAGAGAAGATGCAAAATGGACAGATGATAAACCTGTAACAGCAGCAGATTTCGTGTATGGCTGGCAAAGAACAGTTGATCCTGCTACTGGATCAGAGTATGCTTATATGTTTAATTCTGTAAAAAATGCTGAAAAAATCTCTAAAGGTGAAATGAAAAAAGAAGAACTAGGGATAAAAGCCGTGAGTGATTATGAATTAGAAATTACTCTAGAAAAAGCAACACCTTACTTTGATTACCTATTAGCTTTCCCTTCATTCTTACCACAAAGACAAGATATTGCTGAAAAATATGGCAAAGATTATACAACTGCCAGCGATAAATCTGTCTACAATGGTCCTTTTACATTAACTGACTTTGATGGACCAGGAACAGATACAAGCTGGTCTTATTCAAAAAATGACAAATATTGGGATAAAGATACGGTTAAATTAGACAAAGTGGCAATCGATGTTGTAAAAGAAGCGCCAACATCATTGAACTTATTCCAAGATGGTCAAGCAGATGAAGTGCCGCTATCTGGTGAATTAGCGCAACAAATGAAAAATGACCCAAACTATATTATTTTAAAAGGTGCGTCAACATTCTATCTTGAACCAAATCAAATCGAAGAAAATTCACCTTACCGCAATGTGAACTTGCGTAAAGCGTTATCTTATGCAATCGATCGTACGGCTTTAGTTGACCAAATCTTAGCAAATGGTTCAACTGTTCCAATAGGCCTAGTTCCAGAAGGCTTAGCAGTTAATCCAAAAACAGATGAAGACTTTGCCAAAGAATCAGGAAACGAAGTCGTTTATGATGTGGATAAAGCAAAAGAATCATGGAAAAAAGCAAAAGACGAGCTAGGTATTTCAACATTATCTGTAGATTTATTGATTGATGATACCGATAATGCCAAGAAAATGGCTGAATATCTTCAAGGTTCACTGTCTGAAACATTGGATGGGTTAAAAGTATCGGTTAGTCCAGTACCGTTTTCAGTCCGTTTAGATCGTTCAAATAAAGGTGACTTCGAAATCGCTGTTAGCGCTTGGGGTGCAGATTATGCTGACCCAAGTAGTTTCCTAGATCTATTTGTAACAGGGAACTCATACAATAGAGGACATTATTCAAATCCTGAATACAATAAATTAGTAGAAGCTGCTGCAACAACCAATGCAAATGATCCAGAAGCACGTTGGAAAGACATGCTTGAGGCAGAAAAAATTATTATGGATGATATGGGCGTTATTCCGTTGTATCAAAAAGCGGAAGCACATCTTCGTTCTGAAAAAGTCAAAGATGTTGTTTACCACTCAACTGGTGCAAAATATGACTTTAAATGGACCTATATCGAAGATTAATTAATTAAAAATTAGAATGGTATTCTACTTAAAAGAGATGAGAGCAACTTATACAGTTGTCTACTCATCTCTTTTTTGTACTTTAGATTATTGGATAAGTCTTTATAATTGTAAGAGTAGTATTTTCGCCGATAAATAGTCACATGACAAATGTCATATACATCCATGACAAGATCCTCTAACGCGCGCCCTCATAATCAGATAAGATAAGGACATAAGCAAAGGGGAGAGAAAAAATGATCACAGCCACTAAACTCACAAAAATAATGAACAAAAAAACAATTTTAAACAAAGTTTCGCTAACCGTAAATAAAGGGGAAATCATTGCCTTAGTAGGTCCAAATGGTGCAGGGAAAACTACTTTGATCAATTGCTTAACAGGATTGATTCGTCCAACGGCTGGGGAAATAAGTCTCTTTGGTACAAATCCATTGAATAAAAAAAATAAAATGAAATTAGGCGTGATGCAGCAAGAAAGCACAACTTTAGAAAATGTCAAAGTCAAAGAATTACTGACTCTTTTCCGCAGTTTTTATCCAGATCCACTTTCTCTAGAAGCGTTGTTAGAGATAACGGGATTAAATGAACATCAAAATACGTATACAACGAAACTATCGGGCGGGCAAAAACGTCGGTTAACGTTTGGTTTATCAATTATCGGAAAGCCAGAACTGCTTTTTCTAGATGAACCGACAACAGGAATGGATGTGACCAGCCGTCAACTGTTCTGGGAAAAAATCAATCAGCTAAAAGAACAAGGAAAAACGATCATCCTAACCACGCATTACCTAGAAGAAATTGAAAAAGTAGCCACTCGAATTTTATTGATGAAACAAGGTGAAATCGTTCATGATGGTACTTTAGAAAGTATTCAGTCTGAAATGCTGCAAAATAAATTGAGTTTTCAGTTGTTAGACAAACATGCCGAAGTAAAACTAGCAGATTTACCTTATGTATCAACAGTCGAAAAAGTAGAAAACAACATAACGCTATACTCGTCAAACAGTGATGAAACCCTTATAGAGTTGTTCGCTACAGAAATTAAGTTTAAGAATTTATTGATTATTCCAGGGAATTTGGAGAGGGTCTTCAACACCTTAGTCGCGGGGGAAAACAAATGAACACATTGATTGTACTGACCAAAACAGATTTAAACCGCTCTTTAGTTAGGAGTAAACCATTTATCTTCTTTTCATTAGGAATGCCAGTGGGCTTTTATCTGCTATTTACTAAAGTATTTAATATGGGCGTTTCAACAGAATATATGGCTGTTTTTTATAAAGAAAGTATGATTCAAATGGCAACCTATAGCGTAATGATCAGTTCATTATTTTCCTTTTCAATGACCTTGATCGAAGATCGGAAACAAGGTGTGAAGCAGTTTTTACGTCTTTCACCTATTCCGGAGAGTATTTATTATGCGAGTAAGGTCGTAACTCAGTTTTTGATCAACAGCTTATTATTGAGCGTTATTTTTCTAGTCGGGCATTTTGTGAATGGTGTTCAAATGCCTGTCATTGCGTGGCTCACTAGTGCTGTATGGATTTTATATGGTTGTTTGCCAATCGTCGCATTAGCTACGATCGTAAGTCTTGTGAAAGACCCCAATACGGTTAGTGTACTGAACAATATGATCTTGATGCCGCTTGCAATCGTGAGCGGATTATGGTGGCCAATCAATATGTTCCCAGAAGTGATCCAAAAAATTGCGGCAGGGTTACCGACTTTTTATGCAGCACAAGGAGCAAAGCAATTAGCAGAAGGGCAGTTACCTGATGGCAAAGGAATAGTGATCATCTTCATTTATTTTGTAGGAATTATGGTATTATCAATATATCTGAATGGTCGTAAAGAAGAAGTAAAACGTTAGGGGAAAGTTATGATTGGTAAGTTTAGGTTGTATCCGAAAGAAGATGGCTTTGTTTCATTTATATGGTTGATTTTTATTTTGATTCCGATTATCGCAATGTTTCCATACGATAATTTTGATAAGCAGTTAGCACTTTTTACTTTAGGGATTTTTGTTGTAACCTATCGAAATTGTTTATTTAACGGGAAATGGTTTCCAATTTGGATGGCTTTGATGTATGGGATATCATTGTTTTATACACTATACTTTGGGTATATCTACTTGTTTATTTATCCAGCGTGGATGATCGGGTTTATTCCGATGAAGAAAAATGTCTTTAAGTATTATTATATGGCGTTATTAGGTACGTTGACACCTGTGCTGTTTAATTTAAGTAATTTACCGGAATATATGGCTCAAGATTTAAAGATCACGATGTTTGTTTATGGCTTTTTCATCTGTGCAGCACCTTTTGCGGGTCGCTCAATCCGTAAACAAGCTGAATTACGTAAACAAATGTATCAGTCTACCCAACGGATGGAATATGTGATCAAACAAGAAGAACGTTATCGAATCGCTAGAGATTTACATGATACACTGGGACAATCCTTATCGATCATGACAATCAAAACAGAGTTAGCAGGGAAGTTGTTAGATAAAGATTTAGAGTTGGCAAAAAAGGAAATCGCAGAAGTCACCGAAACTTCAAGAGGAACCCTACAAACTGTGCGGGAAATCGTTTCAAGTATGCGTCATGTGTTGATTGCTGAAGAAATGATCACGATTGAAAAAAGCTTACGGGCTGCCAAAATCATCTTATCCACAGAGGGTGAAGAATTAACAAGCGAGATTTCTACAGATATTCAAAATACCCTAAGTTATTGTTTACGTGAAAGTGTTACGAATGTGATTCGGCATAGTAAAGCAAGCCATTGTAGGATTGTTATAGAAAAAAACGCAACTGATTATACTTTTATAGTCGAAGATGATGGCAATGGAATGAAACATTCTATACAGGGCAATGGATTAACAGGGTTGCGTGAACGGATCGAAAGTATCTGTGGAGAACTCGAATTTACGCAAAAAAATGGGACGAAGGTTCAATTTACAGTTCCTATGGATAAAAAAGAGGAGACAATCAATGATTAAATTAATTATCGCAGAAGACCAAGGCTTACTCTCGTCTGCTTTGGCGACGATTTTAGGTTTGGAAGATGATTTGGACGTTGTAGGAATTGCTAAAAATGGTGTGGAGGCACTAGAATTGATTGAAAAGCATCAGCCAGACATTTGTTTGACAGATATTGAAATGCCGTTGAAAACAGGATTGGATATAGCAGAAGAATTACAGTATCAGAAGCAAAAAGTGATCATTTTGACCACGTTTGCTAGAGAAGGCTATTTTGAGCGTGCGGTTAAAGCAGAGGTATCAGGATATCTGTTAAAGGACACCCCGACAGATGAACTGATTGGAAATATTCGAGCCGTGATGCAAGGGAAAAAATTTTATTCGCCTGAACTTGTAACAGGCTTGTTTTCCCAACAAGAAAATCCTTTGACAGAACGAGAACAAGAAGTTTTACTGGCAGTTGGAGAAGGATTGTCTTCTAAAGAAATTGCAGAGAAATTATTTTTGACTGCCGGAACGGTAAGGAATTATATGTCTGAGATTTTGAGTAAATTAGATGCAAAAAATCGAATCGAAGCGGTAAGTATTGCAAAGGAAAAAGGCTGGATTTAACTTGTAGTGATAAAGAAAGCACATAGATGGAAGAGTATTTCTAATGATTGTTTGTAACACTTCGATCATCAGATTTTCACTGGATGACCGAAGTCTAAACTTACTTCTCCTTCTCAAAATTGAAATGAATCCACCAAACAACTCACAAATTCCTCATAAGAATCGGCTTTTAATAGCGAATCAATCGTTTCAGGATTATCCAACGATTCAATAATCAAATTGAAAATCTTTCGAAACTCCTTACGCTCGGACGTATTCATGGCGATCATTACGATGATTTGGACATATTCTTCGTCCCAAAGCATGGGTTCTTCATTGATCACAAAATAAAGCGACGTTTTTAAGGCATTCATCTCCATCGAATGAGGCATAGCCAAACCATTGCCAAAACTTGTGGAGGACATGTCTTCACGTCGAAGAATTTCCTCCTCAAAAGTCTGATTTACCCGCTTTAAATCAACCAAGTGATTCGTCATGTGATGGATTAGTTGATATTTGCTTTCATAGTGCCGATTTTTTTCAAATAACTCTTTAGAAAAATACTGTTCAATCACTTTTTTCATTTTTAGTTGTTGTTTCCCAAAATTGATTTTTTTGATGGACTTAGTAAGAATGTTTTTGTCTCGTTCATTGAAAAAAGGTGTTATCTTTACATAATCAACCGTATCAGGCAACGGAATACTTGAAATGATCAACTCCTGATTTAAATTAGAGATAGGCGCATCCACTTCTGTAATGATTTTCTTCAAAGTCAAAGTATCATCAAAGGACGCTAAAATCTTTTCGGAAAGGTCAACGTGCATATCGTAATAACTAGGACAAATCAAGGTAGCAAAGATTTTGCTTTGATTGATTTTTGCATGCTCAAAATAAGCCCCAATATGAAAAGCTAAATAAGTAATTTCATCTTCAGCAATTTTAGACCCTAAGTATTCTTCTAATTCATTTGAAACAAAAACGGCTAAGTCATAGACTAAAGGATAGTTTTCTTTAATTTCTTTCGTCATCGGATTTAAAGCTACCTGTTTTTCACGATTACGGCTTAATAAATTTTGCAGATGCAAAGAAAATTTGATAAAAAAGTCCTCGTCATCCAATGACAGTAAAAAAGCGTCATTGATCTTCTGCAAAATTTGATGGGCTAATTGAATACTTTCATCAGCAATATAGTCTTTTAAATCTTCTTTGATTTCAGCGTAATTCAGTAACGTCGTTTTACTTTTTAAAAGGATCGTCATATAAGAAATTTCAGTTTCTTTCAACTGGATATCATAAGTATGTTGGATGTAAGTGGCGATGGCGATAGCTGAGCGATGCTCTGCAGCAAGGCGTTCATCGATTTCAGAGACAACGGTATGGATAGTTTGATTGTTGTCATAGATTCGTTCCATTGCGACTACTATGTGCAAGATAATGCTGTTTAGCGTGTATCCATTGATATATAAGTTATTTTCATTAAGAATTCGCGTGATCATCGTTTTCAAGGCATCTAGATCATATCCATAAAAGGATGCTTGAATGGTTGCTAGGTGCAGAAATTCAGCGCTCGTTTCATGATAAAATTGTTCTCTGATCCAGACTCGTTTTTGTTCTTCTAGCCCAGTTAATTGAACCGTGTTTTCATGGTTAACAATTTTTAAGTGAAATTTGCTCAGTTCATTGTTGGCTTTACTGATCGTCCGTTCTAAAGTGGACAAGCTGACAAAAAGTTCTTCGGCTAGATCGTATTTATTGATCGGTGTTAATAAATAAATCAATTTTTCAGTTAGAATTTTTTCCCTGCTTGTTTCTCTTGTAGAAATGGTTTGAGTTTCAGTCTTAGCAATATAATACCCTTTTGATGTTGCGTGGATCAGCTTTTCAGTAACGTGTTCATTGATTTTTTTGATATAGTTTTTGATTGTTCTAGTAGAAACAGCAAAGATTTGAGCTAATTGGCTAGAGGAAGTGAGACCGTTTATTTGAAGATACTTTATTAATTGTTCTTCGGATAATTTTTTCATTTCATGCCCCTCCACTGTCTATTTCAAGATACATATATCTTGTTAATGATTGGCTTCATTATATAGTTTTAGACTAAAAGCCACAAATCAACCTTTTTCACCGTAAGCGTTTACCAGTGAAAAAAGTTGGCTTGTGTTCCTGTGACAAAATCGCGATAATTTGGGTGTGAAGTACAGAAGGAGGAAAATAGGATGACAAAGAAAAATATTTTATTAGTCTGTGGTGGCGGAGCATCTAGTGGCTTTTTAGCGCAAAGTATGAAAAAAAGTGCGAAGACACAGGGACTGCTGGTTACAGTAGAGGCCGTGGGCGATTCTGAAATCGAAGATTATATCGACGAAAAAGATGTAGTATTGTTTGGACCGCATTTGCGTTATATGGAATCGGAGTTAAAAGAAACGATGAGTGAATTTGATTCAATTCCGTATGATTTTATTCCAGATGCTTATTATGGGGCGCTAGATGGCGAAGGAACACTGAATTTCGCCTTATCTTTGATAGCGAAATAGACTAAACTATTAGGTGGGAGAAAAATGAAAAAGATTATTGATTGGATGACGAATGTCTTTGCACCGAAAGCGAATAAGATTACGAAAAATCCTTGGATTGGTGCAATTCAAGAAGCAATGACAACGGTGATGCCGATGATTTTAGTCGGCTCATTAGTAACAATTTTTGCCATTTTTGAAGAATATATTCCAGGTTTTCCAGATATTTGGCCAATTAGCAGTTTTAGTTTCGGCTTAGCTTCTATATTTGTTGCTTTTTTTATTCCCTATCTACTTTTGGAGAAAAAAAAGAAACATAAGTTAAAGAAACAAGCCGGAATGATTGGGATCGCGTTTTTCTTAATGCTGGTGTTTCCAACATTTAACGATGAGGGTGAGATTATCATTGAATTTGCTAAATTAGGTTCTGGGGGGATGTTTGCAGCAATTGTTGGGGGATTGTTTGTAGCATTTGTGATGGATAAGTTTTCTAAATTTAGTTTATTTAAAGAAGATACTATCATGCCGCCATTTTTGGTTGAAGGATTTGATAGTATTGCGCCAACATTTTTGATTTTGGGAATCGGTTGGGTGGCAATGTTCATTTTTAATATCAATCTATATGAAGGGATTTATTGGGTTTTATCACCGCTAGTCAATATGTCTCAAAGCTTCTGGGGATTTGTGTTGATCATGTTTATTCAAGCCTTTCTGTATTCATTTGGTATTAGCAGTTGGGTCTTGGAGCCTTTGTATGTACCGATCGGACTACAAGCAGTTGGGCAAAATGCAGCGGATCTAGCACGAGGAATTGATCCATCATTGATTTTAACGAATGAAACGTTACAAGGCTGGGTTTGGATCGGTGGGGCAGGTTCTACCTTGATGCTCTCGGTATTCATGCTATTTACAAAATCAAAGCGATTACGGGCAATTGGAAGATCATCGATTATTCCGTCACTATGTAATATTAACGAGCCGTTAGTCTACGGTGCACCAATCGTTTTTAATCCTATGCTGATGGTTCCAATGTGGATTTCAGGAATTGTCGTGCCGGCAATCACGTACCTGTCTTTCCAATTTGGTTGGGTCAGTATTCCGACAAAACCATTTGCCTTATGGTATTTACCAGTAGGGATTCAAACTTGGTTGATCAATGGAGATCTGAACGGATTAATTTTGTTAACGGTTTCTTTGGCTGCAACAGGAGTTATTTACTATCCATTTTTGAAAGTATATGACAATCAAATTTATAAAGAAGAATTGCTGAAAGTGGAGGAATCTTAGGATGACACAAGATGAAATAAATGAAGTAGCGATGCAAATGATCTTACATGCCGGAAATGGGCGTAATTTGATCAAAGAAGCATTAGAAAAAATGGATGAAGATTTCTTTGTGGAAGGGGAAGCGCAGCTGAAAGACGCAAAAAAAGAATTAAATCTAGCCCATAATGCTCAAACGAAAGTCGTACAATACAGTATGGAAAATCCTGTCGACATCAATTTACTCTTTACCCATGCACAAGATACCTTGATGACCATTTTAAGTGAATATAACATCGCAAAACAATTGTTTAAACTATACTATAAAATCAGTAAAATTGGAGGTTAAGAAGATGCCTTCATTTCCAGAAAAATTTTTATGGGGAGCATCCACGGCTGCTTATCAAGTAGAAGGAGCTTATTTAGAAGAGGGGAAAAGCCTATCTGTCGTCGATGAAAGTATCGCTCCTGAATATGCAGATACGAGTATTGCCAGTGATCACTATCATCGCTTTAAGGAAGATGTCAGTTTGATGAAAGAACTGGGATTGAAAGCCTATCGCTTTAGTATTGCTTGGACTAGGATTTTACCGAATGGGAGAGGACAGGTGAATCAAGCGGGGGTCGATTTTTATAATGAATTGATCGATGAATTAGTTAACAATCAAATTGAACCGATTGTAACAATTTACCACTTTGATTTACCAGTTGTTTTACAAAAGGAGTATGGTGGATTTAGTTCAAGAAAAATTATTCCAGATTTTATTGAGTATTGTCGTGTATTATTTGAATTATTTGGTGATCGGGTCAACTATTGGTTGACGATCAATGAGCAAAGTAATATGTTTTTACTCCCTTACTTGATTTCATTTACTGAAAATAGTGATCAATCCAAGCTGAAACAAAAGTATGAAATGAATCACATCATGACGTTGGCGCATGCGAGTGCGGTTAAACTATGTCATGAGCTTTTACCAAATGCCAAAATTGGTCCGGCGCTGGGAATCTCACCGATCTATCCTAAGACCTGTGATCCAAAAGATATACTAGCTGCTGAAAAAGCCGAAGAATTACGAAATACCTTCTTTTTAGAGTTGTATTGCAACGGCCGCTATTTACCTACTATGCAAGCATATATGCGGGGAAATGATTGTTTGCCAACTATTGAAGCAGGAGATCTAACACTGATCAAAGAAGGAAAATGTGATTTTCTAGGGATCAATTATTATGATAGTAAAACGGTTGAGCATGTAACGGAACAAGACCGTACAAAAGAGCTTGTAATCAATAAAGACGGTCAGGCGGGAACAACTGAAAAAGAAGTGGTTGAGGGAGTTTATAAAGGATGTAGTAATCCGTATTTAGAGCGGAATGATTGGGATTGGGAAATTGATCCGATCGGCTTGCGCGTTACCTTGAATCGTATTTATCAACGGTATCAACTACCACTGCTGATTACAGAAAATGGGGTGGGCGCAATTGATACACTGACTGAAGAGAAAAAAATCCATGATACTTATCGCAGTGATTATTTGAAAAAGCATGTAGAACAAGTTTGTTTCGCAATTGTTCAAGATGGGATAGAGATTTTTGGTTTCTGTCCGTGGTCATTTATTGACTTGGTTAGTACCACAAGTGGTTTTAGAAAACGGTATGGATTTGTTTATGTGGATCGGACGGATACTGCGCTTAGAGAATTGACTAGACATCGAAAAGACAGTTTTTATTGGTATCAAGGAGTTATTAGGAGTAATGGAAAAGTGTTGTAACTATAAATAAAAAAACAGATCAGATTCTATTTGGGGGAGAATCTGATCTGTTTTTTTGAGTTAGCGGGTATTCTTTAATAGACAAGGTCACTCTATAGCTGAGAATCTCCCGGTTAATTCTCATTAAAAATATCTGTCACTTTCTTCCCCAACGAAGTAGCAATATTAAGCGCTAGAGAATCAGAAGGTTTGTATTTTCCCTTTTCTATACTTTGAATCGTTTGGATCGAAACATTTACTTTATTCGCAAGCTCCTCTTGAGTTAGCTCTTGACTGGTTCTAGTTTCTTGTAAATTATTTTTGTTTTTGATTGTTTTTTTCATAGAATGCTCCTCTCTTTTTTATCGTTATTTTTGGTAATAAATAGTGAGCGTAAAATAAAAACAGTAAAATTTAATTATAAAATATATACTAAAACGCTCTTTTTGTGTTATATTTAGTACGTAGCATTAAGCTGCACCGAAAGAAATTGCTTTCTTTCCTAATCGACTTCTAGCATGAATAACTTCCCCAAATTTTATGATTGCTAGGAGTCGTTTCATTCAAGTCACATATGCTCATACTAAGGTTGCAAAAACTGTTTTCTTCTAACAGATTGTCTAATAGAAAAGACTTGTTGGGGACAATAAATGCTACTTAATATATAATATCAGATATTTCAATGTTTACAAACATATTATTCGACTATTTGTTAAAAATGAAGGATATTTCTTGTACTATTTTAGTAAAAAAATGAAATGAAGTGTAAAGCTAGCGCCGGAGCTGTTAAAATCGGCTAAATAAAAAGACTGTTTTAGTTATATTTGCAAAAAATATTAGTACTTGCTCTTACTGTTTTTAACTTTTCCACGTTAGGATCAATGCCCGCCTCTTCCTTTCCTTGCCAAAAACCTCTATAATAACGATAGAAATTAAAAGAGAAGAGGAAGTTTTTTGCGTATATTATTTATAGGAGATGTCGTCGGTTCACTAGGACGTGACACGATCAGCACGTATTTACCAAAACTAAAGAAAAAATATCGTCCGCAGGTAACGATTTTGAATGGTGAGAATGCAGCCGCAGGTCGAGGGATCACAGGTAAGATCTATAAGAAATTTCTACAAGACGGTGTAGACGTCGTCACTTTGGGAAATCATACCTGGGATAATAAAGATATCTTTGACTTTATCGAGGATGCCAAAAAAATGATCCGTCCAGCGAATTTTCCAGAAGGAACACCTGGCCAAGGGATGGTATTTGTCAAAGTCAATCAATTAGAGTTAGCAGTCATAAATATGCAAGCGCGTGTTTTCATGGCAGATATAGATGATCCATTTCGCAAAGCAGAAGAATTGATTACAGAAGCTCGCAAAAGGACACCATTGATTTTTGTTGATTTTCATGGAGAAACCACTAGTGAAAAGCAAGCGATGGGATGGTTTTTAGATGGGAAGGTCAGTGCTGTTGTGGGGACCCACACGCATGTGCAAACCAATGATGCGCGAATTTTACCAGCAGGGACAGCTTTTTTAAGTGATGTTGGGATGACTGGACCGTATGACGGTATTTTAGGCATGAAGCGTGGACCAATCATTGAGAAATTCAGAACAGCGTTGCCGAAACGTTTTGAAGTCGTTGAGGAAGGTCGGAGCTTGTTGTCTGCTTGTGTGATTGATATTGATGATCAAACAGGTCAAGCCAAAAAGATCGAACCGATCCAAATCAGTGATGATCGTCCGTTTGAAGAATAAACCGGAGATATTTAACGAACGATAAGGAGTAGCGGCTCTATCGTTGGAAGGATGAACAAACCACCGTAAGCTTCTAAAAAAATGACAGAAATTTCATATAAAATCAGGAACAACAAAGAAGCTAGTGCTGCGGTACTAGTAATCAGGCAATTTGGATAAATAGGTTGTTCTCCCTATTTGGGGCTTCATTTACTGGATTTTACCAGTGGATGAAGCGCCTTTTTTTACTCGTTTGTAGTTGGAAGGAGAAGATACCAATCAATAAACGTAGGAAAGTTCGGGTGAAAGAATTGGATCATCGTATAAAAGCCAAGCAAGACAATTTAGAAAAATAAGTAAAAGCAAACGGCTTGAAGTCACGTGGATAGTAATGGGATGAAAAGAGAGGAACCTTTATTTTAGCGTTGTTCACCAACGCAAGTAAAATTCAAAAAATCCCATACTTTTATCAAATTTGTCCGTTTTTCAGGACTCATTCGACAATTCAAATTCTTTCCCACGATACTATTGACTCTTCCGATATCTTTAGGTTAGAATAAATTTACAACATAAAATAAAAAAGGCGCCCTGTCAGAAGACGGTAATCTTCAAAACAGAGCCCTGTATTATCAGCCAAAACTAATAATACAAGTTGCCTCGTCAATAGATTTCATTGACTAACCTTATTGTACTAAAAGTAAGAAGAGATTTCCAATCTTTTTTAATTACTTAGTACTGTTAGTGGATGGTTATTTAACGAACGCTTCATGGTATTAGTAGCTGACTAATATCATTTTTTTGTGTTTAACATCAGGTAATTAGAGCGAAAAACAAAATAAAAAGGCACTCTGTACAAGGGCGGTAACCCAAATACAGAGCCTCATATTATCAGCCAAAACTAATAATATAAGTTGCCGAAGTCAATATTTTCATATCAACTCTTTTATTTTACTCAATTTTTGTAAGAAATACTAGTGTTTTTTACAATTCTTGTGTAGGTTGAAGCAGTTGATGGTTATTTGTTGCACTTTTGCGCGGTATTAGTTGGTAGCTAATGCCGTCTTTTTTCGCTCTTTTTATATATCGTAAGCACCTTTCTCTCCTTTCAAATACGACTCCTTTCGTATTTGCATTCTACCAACTGGTGTTTACGATCGGGTATCTTGGGAGTGATCGCTACCAGACATTTGTCATTCAATCAAAAAAGGCAGCTGAGTCAATGCGTACAAAATAGGACAGAACAAACAGAACCAGTAAATAATTTCCAACCCGATTGAATGAAAAAATGCTCCGTTCTACTCTTAGGATAGCCATCCCCTCAATACTTGATTTAGCGGAAAATCAAGTATTGAGTAAAAAATGCGCAAGCGACCAGAACTTGCGCATATCAAGCAGTTGCTTATCGTATTGTCACAACCAACCATTTTTTGCTATCACATGGTAAGCAACTGCTTGTTTTTATCCATTTGACTATTTTCATCGAATCTCTTCTAATTTTATGGACTAATTCTTTCACAATTATACCTCCATCCTCTCCAGCAAAAAGGTTAGCTTATCCACTCTATCTACAGATTGAATATTCCTACCATCCAGAATATACGAGCAATGACAACTGTTGTTCTTTCTTTGTATCTACTTCTTTTTATTCTTGGCTAAAAATAGATGTCTTCTTGTGGTACACTATAAAATGAACGTATTTATACTGTATTATGAGAGGAGTTGATCGCTTGTCAGAAACTAAAAATGATCCGCAACAAGCTAGTAACATTGCCAGTGGTTTCGTCATGCCATTTGCTACACCCTATGCAGGAAGTAGCGAGTCTTTGTCTATCTCAGATGGGCCTGCATCAAAAGATATTACAACCATTCTTACACAGACAAAATCAATCATGAGCACATTTGAACAGAGCTTAAAAACGGATGCCGATAATATTCTATCGATCAGTGCAACATATGAACAAACCAATCAGGCTTTAGTAGATGTGGTGACGCATGGATAAAAAAAGAACGATGGCGGATGTCTCAAAACAAGTATCGGCGCTAGAAGACGAGAGATATACTAGTCAAAAAAAGAAAAAATTGTGGGAAGAATACCAAGAACATTGGGCGTACCTACAACGAGAAGAACAAGCAATACTGGAAGAAGTAGCGTATTTAAGTCAAGGAACGGTCGCGATAAATCATGCGACACAACAACTGACTTATTTTGAAGAAGAACAACGCTCCTTTGCACGAACGTTTGATTCTATCGATGAGCACTTTGAGCAGAAGGAAAAAGAATTTTATGTTCGAGAAGATCAGCTGACGGAAGCTTATTACGACGCGAAGAAGCAGGAGGAGGCGACCGATGACGAAATTTAACTATTCCGAAGTCCAAGGTGTCTTTACAAGTTCTCAATCGGATCGCGTCGCATGTTTAGCTAATTTTTCGATGGTGGAAGCAACAGTATCAGAATTTAGTGCAACAGGAGCCTTAACGGGACCAGGTTGGGATTCAGCCAAACAAGCACTCGCCCCATATGCAATTGTAACCAAGGCATTGTATAATTATCATTGTGACTTTGGCGAAACCTATACGGCCTTCTTAGCGGATTTTGAAGGAGAAGTAGGCGAAACGGGAAAAACTTTAAACACGGAAGAGCTAAGACAGCTACAAGACAAGCTGAATCATATTCAGCAAGAGAAGCAGGATTTGTTAGAAAAGATTGCAGGAAATATAGCACTTGAAATTCTCGGTGGCTATGGCGTGATGGCAAAAGATTTCCAACTAAACAGTACAAAAAAAGAAATTGAACTGCTTGAAAAATATGAAACATTTGAAAATGCTCATGCAGGAGATTTTACAGCGATCGTCTCAACCGGAGGAGACGTGGCAGCCGCATTAAATGATTTAGGAAAAAGTAAATCGTTTAACGCAAAAACAGGAACATATACGTATTCCGATCTTACAACTAAGAATTGGTATGCCAAGCTAACGAAGTACAATGAGGATAGCCCATCGCAACGAATAGAAATAGTAAAAACCGACAAATATGGCTATGGCTTGAAGGTCTATCTAAACGGAAAGTATAGTGAACAAGCCTCAGCGAACCTGATATATGCCCAATCGAAAGAAGGCATGAAGAAATTAGGGATTGCATTAACCAACATGGCTGGAGAAATGACCGGAATGTATAGTCTCTATCGCTTATTCACTGGAACAGATCCCGTCACAGGAAGCAAAGTAAGCCGACTAGAAGCAGGACTGTGGGTCGCATTATTATTACTTCCACAAGCAAAAATGGTAGAAGCAGTCAAAACATTACGAGCAGGAGATCGGGCCTTGGCAGGAGCCGCCTTAACGGAAGCGGATCTAATGATACTAAGTAAAGCCGGCTATTTTGATGATGTTGCTAAGATTAATAAGATTGAGAAAGCTAGTGGGGCTGGAAAAACGAGTAAAGAAGTTGAAATAATTAATAAGAATGGTAGCCCTCTTGGGGAATTTGATGAAATTGATTTAAACAAAGGAATCTTTTATGAAGATAAAACTGCAAAAGGTTTGGATGTAGTCAATCCTAGAACTGGATTACCAACTCAAACACCTCAGCAATTTGCAGATAAACAAATTTATCAAAAAACTGTAAATAGAATTAAAAACTTGGATATTGCAGATGCCACTAGACCGACAGTAAATGGTAGTCAATCTATTCCTTCCTTGCAAGAAATAAAAGAAATTAAAAAATTTGTGTTTAGGCTCGACGGTAATAGTGCAGAATTGCAAAGCGCTGTAAATCAAAGTATTAAAAAATTACAATCTGAATTTCCAGATTATACATTTGAAGTTATATTTGGGGGTAAATAGAATATGTCAATCGGTATTATAATTGATGAACCAAAAAATGAGGAAGAACAATTGTTTTTTATTCCAGTTGCAACAGAAGAATCTTTTACTAATTATTGGTTAAAAGCTTCCAACGAACTGCAATTGAGCTGGGTTCCTATTTTTGAAACAGGAATAGTTATTGAGAAGGAAGATACGCCAGTGGTTCTAAAAGAAATAAAACTTGTTAAGGAATGGATCGAAAAAAATGTTGAAAATGTAGATACAAAGATTGACTTGCAGAAAAGAATCAACTATATTTTAGAAACTTTACCAAAAGCATTTGAGAATGAAGATATAAAGCTATATGTAGGATGATAATAAAAAAGGTACTTTACTATCTGATTGGCACTTGATAGTGGTAGTAAAGCTTTTGTTAGTAAGCTCGAACGCACTAATCAAGTTGCCAGTAGCTAACAAAAGCTAACTATATTTAAAGAAGCGAATGAACTTTGTCGCTTCTTTTTTTAGTTTTAGGGCGTAAGTCACAGTCCCGAGAAATCCAGTGGGTCTGATAATCTGTTAAAATATAATTTAATAAAATACAATAACTCGAGCCGATCCCAACGAATAGAAATAGTAAAAACCGACAAATATGGCTATGGATTGAAGGTCTATCTAAACGGGAAGTATAGGGAACAAGCCTTAGCGAACCTGATGTATGCCCAATCGAAAGAAGGCATGAAGAAATTAGGGATTGCATTAACCAACATGGCTGGAGAAATGACCGGAATGTATAGTCTCTATCGCTTATTCACTGGGACAGATCCCGTCACAGGAAGCAAAGTAAGCCGACTAGAAGCAGGACTGTGGGTCGCATTATTATTACTTCCACAAGCAAAAATGGTAGAAGCAGTCAAAACATTACGAGCAGGAGATCGGGCCTTGGCAGGAGCCGCCTTAACGGAAGCGGATCTAATGATACTAAGTAAAGCCGGCTATTTTGATGATGTTGCTAAGATTAATAAGATTGAGAAGGCTAGTGGGGCTGGTGTTCCAAAGAACTCAACAAATAGTGCTCAATATCAAAAATATAAAAATGAGTTAATGAAAGGTGATATACTCGAAAACTCAAAACCAATCATATCTGGTTCTGATTTAAAAGACCCTAAAGTAATTTCTGAACTTACTAAGAATGGAAGCTCCATGTCTGACTGGGCGAAAATGGAGTCAACATATAGTTATGAAACTTCAATGGGGAAAGGGAAAATTCACTATTATCATAATTTGAAAACTGGTGAAATTAGTTTTTATGATGTGAAAATGAAAGTACCAATTCCTAAAGACCTTAAAATTAGGGAAGGGCTTACTGATGATTTTTGGATTATAGACTTAGATAATAATTTCATACTGAAGGGGGTCAGATAATATGATTGTAAAAGCAATTTCTAATAAAGAAAATAGAGATATTATTATTAATAAACTCTATCCAGTTCTTATAAAAAAAGAGGATGAAATTAGAATAGTTGATGATTTTGGCGGATTATCAATATATGAACTTAAGGATTTTCAAGTTTACAAAGAAAATAGTAGTTCGTATATTAAGGATATGAATTCTTTAGTTTATGATCTAATTGATTATCCAACTTTTTTAGAGAATTATTACAATGATGACAAAAAAGCTAGAAATGATGTAGATAAGAGCCAATTAAACATCTTTGAAGAGGATTTAAATGAAGATGAGCTCATTGAATTAATTACATCAGAATATTATTCAAGTGATGAAAAAATTATATTTATTGAAGTAGTAGAAGATAAAATGAATGACAAATCAGTCAAAATATTAGCTGAATATTTCCAAAAAAATCACAATATAGAACCAACAATGTTGTTGCCTATTTGTAAACTTCTATCTAAGTATCAAAACCAAGAAGTTTATGATTTATTTTTAAATTTTATTAGCGATGATACAATTAATAATGATTCTATGCAAAATATAATTATTGATTATTTCAACAATTATAATTAAAAAAAGCACTTTACTATCTGATTGGCGTTGGATAGTAAAGCCTTGACTAGTAATCTGTAACGCACTGATCAAGTTACCAATAGCTACCAAAAGCTAGCTATATTTAAAGAAGCGAATGAACTTTGTCGCTTCTTTTTCTATTTTTAGGGCGTAAGTCACAATCCCGAGAAAGCCAGTGGGTCTGATAATCTGTTAAAATACAATAACTCGAGCCCGTCCCAACGAATAGAAATAGTAAAAACCGACAAATATGGCTATGGCTTGAAGGTCCATCTAAACGGGAAGTATAGTGAACAAGCCTCAGCGAACCTGATATATGCCCAATCGAAAGAAGGCATGAAGAAATTAGGGATTGCATTAACCAACATGGCTGGAGAAATGACCGGAATGTATAGTCTCTATCGCTTATTCACTGGAACAGATCCCGTCACAGGAAGCAAAGTAAGCCGACTAGAAGCAGGACTGTGGGTCGCATTATTATTACTTCCACAAGCAAAAATGGTAGAAGCAGTCAAAACATTACGAGCAGGAGATCGGGCCTTGGCAGGAGCCGCCTTAACGGAAGCGGATCTAATGATACTAAGTAAAGCCGGTTATTTTGATGATGTTGCTAAGATTAATAAGATTGAGAAGGTTAGTGGACTTGGAAAGAATATTGAAAATGTTAACCCTTCGGAAATTAGGTTCAGTCAAACTTCTGTAAATGGTTCAGATGAAATTATTGCTAGTATGAAAGCGAATGGTTGGAAAGGAGACCCAATTGATGTTGTGAGAATGCCTGATGGTAGTTTGACGACTCTTGATAACACAAGAGTTGCAGCAGCTAGAGAGGTTGGAATAGACGTTCAAGCCACGGTTAGAAATTATGATGACCTTTTACCTCCCGATATGGTTGCAAGGTTTACAACACCTAAAGGAGTCCCTAAGACATGGGGAGAAGCTACTGATTTGAGAATTGGAAAACAAAAAGCTAGTTTCAGAAATAATAATCCAATGGAATCATTTGATTTAGAAAAAATGAAATAGAAAGTGTAGGTGGTTAATTTGTGCAATTTTTATATGGAAGAAATTAATTTTGAATATCCCGAATCATATGAAAAACTAATAGATTTAGGATTAGTAAATTTTGACATTTGGTTTTTGATGGAAAAAGAACAAGCTTCAAGTATTTATAATGGCATGCGAGATAGGTATCCAAATCGGAAGTTGATTCCGTTTGCTAAGAGGGCTGATAATGATGATACTGCTTGTTTTGAAATTGGTAAAGGAAGTAAAATTCAATTAATTCATGATTTCACTACGGAAGGTTTTGAACAAAGAGGTGAATTTGAGGACTTATGGGAATGGGTAGAATCTGCTGTTAAAACAATGGTTGAATATAATCGGGAGGAAGAAATTGTCTAATGAAATAAACTATACAAAATTGAGTAAAGAAGTTTCTTATGCATTGCGTCATGCTCCATGGGAATATGAGTTAGAACTAGATAAAAATGGTTGGGTGCCAATTGACCAATTATTACAAGCGTTACATCAGTCTACCGAATGGCAAAATGTAGAATTTGATGATTTAAAAGAAATGATTGAAAAATCAGAAAAAAAGAGGCATGAAATCAAAGAGGATAGTATTCGAGCATTGTATGGACACTCTGTTCCAATGAAAATAGTAAAAGAAGAAGCCAATCCTCCTAAAATTCTGTATCATGGAACTGCACATAATCTTTTATCTGAAATTGAAAAGAATGGTTTATCTCCTATGTCTCGACAATATGTTCATTTATCCGAAGATATAGAGACAGCTATTTTAGTAGGGAAAAGAAAAGAGAAAAATCCGATTATTTTAGTGATTAATACAGAAAATGCTAGAGCGAAAGGAACAAAGTTCTATTTGGGAAATGAAAAAGTTTGGTTAGCAGATAGTATTCCATCAGAATTTATAGAAGTATTTACACAAAAATAAAAAGGTGCTTTACTATCTGATTGGAGTTGAAGAGTAAAAGCTTGAATAGTAAGCTTTAAACTCACCAATCAAGTTGCCAATAGCTAACAAAAGCTAGCTGTATTTAAAGAAGCGAATGAACTTTGTCGCTTCTTTTTTTAGTTTTAGGGCGTAAGTCACAATCCGGAGAAATCCAGTGGGTCTGATAATCTGTTAAAATACAATAACTCGAGTCCATCGCAACGAATAGAAATAGTAAAAACCGACAAATATGGCTATGGCTTGAAGGTCTATCTAAACGGAAAGTATAGTGAACAAGCCTCAGCGAATCTGATGTATGCCCAATCGAAAGAAGGCATGAAGAAATTAGGGATTGCATTAACCAACATGGCTGGAGAAATGATCGGAATGTATAGTCTCTATCGCTTATTCACTGGGACAGATCCCGTCACAGGAAGCAAAGTAAGCCGACTAGAAGCAGGACTGTGGGTCGCATTATTATTACTTCCACAAGCAAAAATGGTAGAAGCAGTCAAAACATTACGAGCAGGAGATCGGGCCTTGGCAGGAGCTGCCTTAACGGAAGCGGATCTAATGATACTAAGTAAAGCCGGTTATTTTGATGATGTTGCTAAGATTAATAAGATTGAGAAAGTTAGTGGGGCTAATCAAAAAGTAGTAGAGGAAATAACCAATCCTGTTTTAGAAGCTCCTAGATCTGGAAGCGGACTGAAGGTTGATGATATTAAACCAGTTAAAGGGAAAGGTTCTGTTTATGATATTGACCCGTTAACAGGAAAACCACCTACAAAACAAACTCAAATTATTATAGATGAATTTCCTAATGTTCCAAAAGCACATGGTTTCTCTGATATTATTGATAATTATGCTGGTTTAGCAGAAGTCACGGATTTAGGTAATGCTAAATTATATCAAATTCAAGGAAGCCAAAATGGTGTTATGGGACGTTTTGAGTGGATAATTCAAGACGGAAAAGTTACGCACAGAATGTTTGTCAGAAATCCAGAATTGAATGGAGTGCCTATAAAATAATGAATTATATCGATGAATTTAAAAAAAATAATATTCCTTTTTCTTGGAATGAGCTTAAAATAGGTAGATTTGGTTATTCAGAAAACGAATTTTATTTACAGGGTATACTTGATGATGAATTTGTAATGAAATACACCTTAGATTATCTATCTAAAAATGAAAATGAGGAAAATTCGTATGTGTGGGAGCTTGGAAGTCTATTTTCACCATATGACGAGAACGAAATATATAAGCTTCTTGATTTAATTGAAGATTCTAATGAAAAAGATTTGGTGTCCTATTATAGATGGCGGTGGATTTTAGTCAATAATCTATTGAAGAAAATCTTAGATAAAGACTATGTAAATGCTTTGTTAGAAATTAGTGAATTCTGGCTTGATCTGAAATCCCCTTTCGATATGCCTTATCAATATCAAGGTGTGGAAAATGAATTAACCCCACAAGAATTTTATACTGAGGAACACTTATCTAAAGTTATTTCTGACCATAAAAAATGGTTGGAAGATGAAAAAGAGAAGTTAAATTAATAGTTATCAAAATAAAAAAGGCACTTTACTATCTGATTGGCGTCGGATAGTAAAGCCTTGACTAGTAAGGGTAAACTCACTAATCAAGTTGCCAATAGCTAACAAAAGCTAGCTATATTTAAAGAAGCGAATGAACTTTGTCGCTTCTTTTTCTAGTTTTAGGGCGTAAGTCACAATCCCGAGAAATCCAGTGGGTCTGATAATCTGTTAAAATCTAATTTAATAAAATACAATAACTCGAGCCCATCGCAACGAATAGAAATAGTAAAAACCGACAAATATGGCTATGGCTTGAAGGTCTATCTAAACGGAAAGTATAGTGAACAAGCCTCAGCGAACCTGATATATGCCCAATCGAAAGAAGGCATGAAGAAATTAGGGATTGCATTAACCAACATGGCTGGAGAAATGACCGGAATGTATAGTCTCTATCGCTTATTCACTGGAACAGATCCCGTCACAGGAAGCAAAGTAAGCCGACTAGAAGCAGGACTGTGGGTCGCATTATTATTACTTCCACAAGCAAAAACGGAAGCGGATCTAATGATACTAAGCAAAGCCGGCTATTTTGATGATGTTGCTAAGATTAATAAGATTGAGAAAGTTAGTGGAGCTGGTGTTCCAAATCCAGATTTGGGGGTCGTTCAATCAAGAGTTAATATAGCAAATGGAAGAACGAGATTTACTCCAACTAGACCCTCGACAGGAAAACCAGTATCAGCGGGATTCGAACATGTGCTAGATGGACATTTTAACCGACCTATTGCGAATAGTCGTTCTATTTTTTCTATAACAGCAGATAAATTGAAACAGGTATTGCAATCTCCAAATGTTGTGAAGTCAACAGTTATAGATATGTCTGGAGGACAATACAAAAGAATTGTAGACACCGGTGAAATAATTGGAAATACAGCATTAAAACACGGTGGTAATCCTACTAGCTGGATTGAAGTTATTACGGATAGGGCAGGAAATCTAATTACTACTTATCCAGTTCCAAAACCTTAAAGGTATTATATGGAGGTAAAAATGAGCGAAGAATTGATTAATGAAAAACTATTAAAAGATTATTACGAAATTTTTAATGATTCCGAAAAATTGAAAGATTTTTCTAATTATTATAAAGCGTTAGTACAAATTGTTAAAAAGTATCCTTTAGAATTTACAGATGAAGTTAGAGACGAATGGGGATTAAATGAACTTCTTAGTATTGAAGAAAAGAAGTATATAGTTGACAAGCCTGATATTTGTTTAAATATGGAAAAGAAACGACTGGTAAGAAATTATGAAAATATTGATACGTTAGCTATGGCTATTAGAGATACTTTATGGGATATGGTTACTGTGTATTCAGGAAAAGACTGTCCAATAACTCCAAATGATGAGTTGAGATATATTAAAATAGTTTATGAAGATAATTCTGATAAGATACTTTTAGAGTGTGCAGGATGTGGATGGACAGAGGATATTGATGGAAACGAGTATACTGGACCTGTTGGAAAAGTATTTCCTGTTAATAAAGAGGAAATTAAAAATATATAAAATAATAAAAAAGGCACTTTACTATCTGATTGGCGTCGGATAGTAAAGCCTTGACTAGTAAGGGTAAACTCACTAATCAAGTTGCCAATAGCTAACAAAAGCTAGCTATATTTAAAGAAGCGAATGAACTTTGTCGCTTCTTTTTCTAGTTTTAGGGCGTAAGTCACAATCCCGAGAAATCCAGTGGGTCTGATAATCTGTTAAAATCTAATTTAATAAAATACAATAACTCGAGCCCATCGCAACGAATAGAAATAGTAAAAACCGACAAATATGGCTATGGCTTGAAGGTCTATCTAAACGGAAAGTATAGTGAACAAGCCTCAGCGAACCTGATATATGCCCAATCGAAAGAAGGCATGAAGAAATTAGGGATTGCATTAACCAACATGGCTGGAGAAATGACTGGAATGTATAGTCTCTATCGCTTATTCACTGGAACAGATCCCGTCATTGGAAAAAAGTGTGGAGCAAAACAGATTTAGTGTTTTGTTCCACACTTTTTTTAGTTTTTCTCTTGCTATTCCTAATTTTTTGCGTATGTTATACAATGAACTCTAAAAGGAAATGGAAAAAGGAGAAAAGAATGATGGCGCAAAATCAAAAAAAGTTCAAAGAAATAATCATCAGCTTATTGTATGTTATCGTACCACTGATTTTAGGAACAATACTTAGTCTATGGCTCAAGCTATCAATTTACATACCCACAGCTACAATTTATGCAATCATGTTGTTATTTCTCGTACCGGCTGACAATTTCTTTCATAGTAGTGTAGACTACAAAGCGAAAAGCATCAATCCTACTTACCGACCACCCACTTCAAAAATAGATGGAGGAACGAAGCGTGAGCTGCTTCATTTTATTCTGGTAGTGATCTCGTTGATCTTCTGTCTTGTGGGATGGTATCTTAGTTCTCTATAACAAAGCTAGCTGCTTTACTTTTTACGCAAACTGTTGATTCTGCTTGAATTATGTTAAAATAAGTAGACCTGTTTTACAACAAAATCTTACCCAGAATAAAGGTGTGAAATCATGGAGCCATCCATTACAGATAAAAAAATCAACGAAGAATTAACGACATTATTAGCCTTGATCGGTGAAGATGAATTGATTCAGCGTTACAAAGAATTAGAAGAAAAAGTTCAACATAACGAGAAGCTCGCGGACTTAGTAGAGCAAATCAAAGCTGCTCAAAAAGATGCTGTCCAATTTGCCCACTATGATAAACCCGAAGCAGAAAAGGCCGCAATCAAACGCGCAGATGAATTGACCAGAGAATTTGATGAGCATCCATTAGTTGTTGCCTATCGCGAGCAACTAATGGAAGCCAATGACCTCTTACAACACGTCACAGACATGATCCAATATAGAATCAACGAAGAATTAGAGAAGGAAGGGTAACAATGCCTCAAAAAACGAAAAATACACCCATGATGGAACAATACTTAGCGATCAAGGACCAATATCAGGATGCCTTTCTATTTTATCGATTAGGGGACTTCTATGAAATGTTTTATGAAGATGCTGTCAATGCCTCGCAATTGTTGGAGCTAACATTGACTAGTCGTAATCGTAACGCAGATGACCCAATCCCGATGTGTGGGATCCCTCACCATGCGGCACAAGGCTATATTGATACATTGATCGAAAAAGGCTACAAAGTCGCAATCTGTGAACAAGTGGAAGATCCTAAAACGACGAAGGGAATGGTCAAACGAGAAGTCGTCCAGTTGATCACGCCTGGAACAGTGATGACCAGCAAAGGGTTAGATGCCAAAGATAATAACTATCTGACTGCTATTGTAGAAAAAAATGGAACATTTGGATTAGCTTACGTGGACTTGAGTACAGGTGAGTTAAAAACAGCTGTGCTAACGGATGAAGATGGCGTAATCAACGAAGCTTCCGCACTGCAAACGAAAGAAATCGTCTTAGGCAGTGCTATATCTGAAACATTGCAGCAAACACTAAAAGATCGTTTGAATATTATTTTTTCTGAACAAGATCATGCCGAAGAAAATGCAGAGTTCAGTTTCTTAACAAGTGAATTGACTCAGCCATTAGAAGTCGAAGTAACTGGAAAGCTCCTAACCTATTTAACGGTGACCCAAAAACGAGGGTTATCTCATATCCAAAAAGCAGTCGAATATCAGCCAGATCATTTCTTAAAAATGGATCACTACTCAAAATTTAACTTGGAGCTGACACAATCGATCCGAACAGGCTTAAAAAAAGGCACCTTGCTATGGTTGTTAGATGAAACAAAAACAGCAATGGGCGGCCGTCTATTGAAGCAATGGCTAGATCGTCCTTTGATCCAAGAAAAACAGATCCAAACGCGCCAAGAAATGGTTCAATCCTTACTAAATGCTTATTTTGAGCGAGTTGATCTGCAGTCGACCTTAACGAAAGTCTACGATTTAGAACGTTTAGCTGGTCGCGTTGCTTTTGGAAATGTGAATGGTCGAGATTTGATCCAATTGAAAACATCCTTAGAACAAGTTCCGCTAGTTCGTGAGCTGATCGTTGGGATCAATCAAGGCGAATGGAATGATTTATTAATTGACTTGAATCCAGCAGAAGATATTGTAGAGCTGATCAATCGAGCAATCAATGAAGAAGCACCGCTTGCAATTACAGAAGGAAAGATCATTAAAGACAACTACAATGAAAAATTAGACGAATATCGTGATGCTATGCGTCATGGCAAACAATGGTTAGCTGAACTAGAAGCCAAAGAACGCCAAGAAACAGGAATCAAAACCTTAAAAGTTGGTTTTAATCGAGTATTTGGTTATTACATCGAAGTGACGAAATCGAATCTAGCCAATTTAGCAGAAGGCAAATATGAACGAAAACAAACCTTGGCAAACGCTGAACGCTTCATAACCCCAGAGTTAAAAGAAATGGAAACCTTGATTTTAGAAGCGGAAGAAAAATCAGTTGATCTTGAGTATCAATTATTTTTAGAAGTGCGTGAACAAGTCAAAGCGAATATCGAACGTTTGCAAAAACTAGCGAAAACAATCAGTGCCGTAGATGTTTTACAAGCTTTTGCCACAGTCAGCGAAAGATATCAATATGTTCGCCCAATACTGAAGAGCAATAGCAAAGAACTGCAAATCATTGAAGGACGTCACCCAGTAGTGGAAAAAGTTTTAGGACATCAAGAATATATCCCAAATAGTGTCCGAATGAGCAAAGAGAACATCATTCTATTGATCACAGGACCGAATATGTCGGGTAAAAGTACGTATATGCGTCAATTAGCTTTAACGGTAGTCATGGCTCAAATTGGCTGCTTTGTTCCCGCTGAGTCAGCTGAGTTACCAATTTTTGATCAAATATTTACACGAATCGGTGCATCTGATGATTTAATTGCAGGTCAAAGTACTTTTATGGTTGAAATGATGGAAGCCAACCAAGCGTTAAGGCATGCCACACCAAACAGTCTGATTCTATTTGATGAATTAGGCCGAGGCACCGCAACTTATGATGGTATGGCATTAGCGCAAGCAATCATTGAGTATATCCACCGAGAGGTCAAAGCAAAAACGCTGTTCTCCACGCATTATCATGAATTAACGGTGTTAGATGAAAATTTGCCCGGCTTGAAAAATATTCATGTCGGTGCCGTAGAAAAAAATGGGGAAGTTGTCTTCTTGCATAAAATGATGGACGGACCAGCGGATAAAAGTTATGGTATCCATGTTGCTAAGATTGCTGGCTTACCAAGTGCATTATTAGAACGCGCAGCAACAATCTTATCAGCGTTAGAAGCAGAAGAACAGCCACTCAAAACGGTTGAGTACTCAAACGAAATCAATGAAGATACCGAACAACTTTCATTATTCAAGGAAGTATCCACCGATGAATTAGGCGTGATCGATACCTTGAAAAAAATCAACCTATTAGAAATGACACCAATGGATGCTTTAAATAAGCTGCATGAATTACAAAAAAGAATTTAAATTTAAAAACTGAGCAAGGAGACGATCGAATATGGGGAAAATTCAAGAACTATCCGAACAGCTTGCCAATCAGATCGCTGCTGGTGAAGTAGTAGAACGTCCTGCATCAGTGGTCAAAGAACTTGTAGAAAATGCGATCGACGCCGGCAGTACCCAAATCGATATCTTTATTGAAGAAGCAGGGCTAAAGACAATACAAGTCATCGATAATGGGGAAGGAATTGCGAAAGAAGATATCTTAAATGCGTTTAAACGACATGCAACCAGTAAGATCCACACAAGAGATGATTTGTTTCGCATTCGTAGTTTAGGGTTCCGCGGAGAAGCCTTACCCAGTATTGCTTCTGTATCAGAAGTGACGCTTGAAACAGCCGTTTCGGATGAAGAAGAAGGTAGTTTTGTCCAAATGAAGGGCGGAAAAGTCGAAGAACATCGTCCTTCTGCCTTAAGAAAAGGGACTAAAATCACAGTCGCTAATTTATTTTTTAACACGCCTGCCCGCTTAAAATACGTCAAAACGATCCAGACAGAATTAGCCAATGTTGGAGATATTGTCAATCGCTTGGCATTAAGTCATCCGACTATTGCATTTCGCTTAGTTCACGACGGCAATAAAATGATGAACACAGCCGGTAATGGAGAGTTAAAACAAACGATTGCGGGGATCTATGGAATCGGCACAGCCAAGAAGATGCTGAAAATCACAGCAGAAGATTTAGATTTTAAACTGACAGGGTATGTTTCGTTGCCAGAAGTCACGCGCGCTAGTCGAAATTATTTATCGACGATCATCAATGGTCGTTATATCAAAAATTTTGCATTGAACAAAGCGATCGTGGAAGGCTACGGCTCGAAGCTAATGGTTGGCCGTTTTCCGCTAGCAGTATTAGAAATTGAAATGGATCCTTTGTTAGTGGATGTAAACGTTCATCCCACCAAACAAGAAGTTCGTTTGAGCAAAGAAAAGGAATTAATGGCTTTGATCAGTGAAGCAATTCGCGAGGTTTTGAGCCATGAACAATTGATTCCCAATGCGGCAGATAATCTTGGCTTTAAAAAGAAAGTGGAACTGCAAGCAAAAGTCGAGCAGATGGAAATTCCTTTAACGGAACAAGAAGCCTCAGCCCAACCTATCAGAAAACCAGGGAGCTTAGGCTATGATGCGATGAGCGGGAATTTTTTCATCAAAGAAACACCAGCAGCATTTTCAACCCAAGAAACACATGCTGAAAAAGCAGAACCACAGACAGAACAGCCAGTAGACAAAGAAGCGTTGATGGCGTATGCCTTCAGCTCACCTTATGCTGAAAAACAAGACGCTGATGATACCCAATCAACAGAACAAGAACCAGAAGTGACAGTAGAAGCCCAAAAACAAGCAGAAGCGACAGCTATTGATGCACAAGTTTATGAAGAAGAATTAACTCTGCATCCTGAATTTGATTTTTCAGCAACCGGTGCGCAAAATGAACTAAACAAAGCCTTGAATAAGTTGTCTGATGAACGTCCTAAAGAGCGTTTTCCAGAATTAGACTATTTTGGTCAAATGCATGGTACTTATCTATTTGCACAAAGCAAAGATGGGTTATATATCATCGACCAACATGCGGCGCAAGAGCGGATCAAATATGAATATTTTAGAGAAAAAATCGGTGAAGTAACCAATGATCTGCAAGAACTACTGGTGCCAATCGTGATCGATTATCCAAATAGCGACGCCTTAAAGATCAAAGAACAAAAAGAAACACTAGAAGAAGTAGGAATTCATTTAGAAGATTTTGGGCAAAACAGCTTTATTGTTCGTTCCCATCCGACTTGGTATCCTGCAGGCGAAGAAGAAACGATCATTCGAGAAATGATCGATATGTTTTTGACCACAGGATCAGTCAGTGTAAAAAAATTCCGTGAAGCAACTGCAATCATGATGAGCTGTAAACGCTCGATCAAAGCGAATCACTACTTAAATGAACAACAGGCGAGAGTGTTGTTGAAGGATCTGCAAACATGTGAGAATCCCTTTAATTGTCCTCATGGTCGTCCGGTCTTGATTCATTTTACGAATTCAGATATGGAAAAAATGTTTAAACGAATCCAAGATCCACATTAAAAATAAAAGGAAGAAGGTTTTATCCTAATGACAGTGATCCTTGCCTCTCAATCTCCTCGCAGACGTGAGCTGCTGAGTCGAGTTATTTCTGATTTTAAAGTGGTGCCAGCTGACATCAATGAAGAGGTCAAAGACTACTTCACACCAATGGACTATGTATTGACGATGGCAGCCCAAAAAGCGATGCATGTGGCAAAGCAATACCCTAATGATTTAGTGATTGGGTCTGATACAATCGTAACGATCGATAATGATATATTAGGAAAACCGACTTCTAGAGAAGATGCTTTTCGGATGCTTAGACAGTTGAGTGGTAGAACGCACAAGGTCTACACTAGCGTTGTCTTGATGAAAGATGATCAAGAATCCTCAGCAACGGTTCCAGCTACAGTAGAATTTTATGAGCTGACGGATGAAGAAATCAATCACTATTTAGATACAAAAGAATACCAAGACAAAGCGGGTGCTTACGGAATTCAAGAGCAAGGTGCGTTATTGGTGAAAAGTATCCAAGGCGATTTTTATTCGATCGTGGGTTTGCCAATTGCGACTTTAAATCGTATGTTGGCAGCATTTGATTAGTTACAAACAAATGAAAGAAGGCAACCAAGCAATGAAATGTTCACAAACAAGAGCGATCCAAACACATATCATCACGTATCCCTATTTAAACTTCCATAAGACCCTATTTGGGGGACAATTAATGGCCTGGTTAGATGAGACAGCGGGTATTTCAGCCGTTAGAGTTTCAAGAGCGGCAATCGTGACCGCATCAGTAGATCATTTAGATTTTTTGGCGCCATTGAAAGCTAGTCACTCTGCATGTATCGAAGCGTATGTATCAGGGGTCGGTACACGGTCAATTGAGATATTTGCTAAAATAATTGGAGAAGATTTATTGACGGGTGACCGTTATTTGGCAGGTACTTGTTTTATGACATTTGTTGTACCTAAAGGAGCTAGTTTACCGGAGAAAATCGAGCCTGAAACGAAGGAAGAACACTTTATCTGTCAGGGCTACGAAGCAAGGAAGCAAGTTAGGCAAGCAAAACGACAAGAGAGTCTTGCTCTTGCCAGTAATGTCGATTTAGATATTCCTTGGAACTAAGAAAGAATGAAACACTGATTTTCTAAACAGGAAATGAGTGTTTTTTTCTCAATGATGCTATGATAAGACTAATAAAAAAGTAAGGGTGTGATTTGTCATGGAAAAACCATCAAAAGAAGAATTGAAAAAAAAGCTATCTGCTATTGAATACGCTGTGACGCAAGAAAATGCGACTGAACGACCATTCACAGGGAAGTATGACGACTTTTACCAAGAAGGTATTTATGTTGATGTAGTTAGTGGTGAACCCCTTTTTAGTTCAACAGACAAATACGACGCAGGGTGTGGCTGGCCAGCGTTTACTAAACCAATTGAAAAGCAAGGAATCAAAGAAAACGAAGATGTCTCGTTAGGCATGCGGCGTGTTGAAGTTCGTAGTAAAGAAGCAGATTCTCATTTAGGACATGTTTTCACAGACGGACCTCAAGAGCGAGGTGGGTTGAGGTATTGCATCAATGCGGCAGCCTTACGCTTTATTCCTGTTCAAGAATTAGAGAAAGAAGGATATGGCGAATATAGATCCTTATTTGAATAAAGTGAAAGCTTATCTAGGCAGGTGAAAACTGCTTAGATAGGCTTTTTTTACTATTTCGCAGTAAAAACAAATGTTATTTCTTTATTATATAATAATGATTGCTATTTTCAGCTATATCGAGTATTATAAAAATATTCCGAAAATTAAAATTAGGAAAGAAAACAATTGTTTATTGGGGAGAAAAAGATGAAAAAAACGAATATAAAGAAATTAATTAGTGTTATGATGCTATCTACTTTAGTATTAGCAGCTTGTGGCAGCGGTGGTAAGACCGACTCAACAGACAGTAGCACCGATAGTAAAAAAGCGAGTGGGGAACAGCTTTTTAGATTGGTCGTTCAACAAGAAATGCCAAGTGCAGATCTTTCAGTAGCAACAAATACGATCAGCTTTTCAGCATTGAATAATGTGTACGAAGGGTTATACCGTTTAGATGACAAGAGCAGACCACAACCAGCTGGAGCAACAGAAATGGCACAGAAAAGCGACGATGGTTTGACATATACCTTCAAATTGAGAGAAGATGCAAAATGGTCAAATGGTGATCCAGTTGTAGCAGCTGATTATGTCTATGGTTGGCAACGGACAGCTGATCCTAAAACAGCAGCAGAATATGCTTATATGTTTGAACTAGTGAAAAATGGAGCGGATGTATCGGCTGGTAAAAAAGGCCTTGATGAATTAGGAATAAAAGCAACTGGGGATTATGAGTTGGAAGTAACATTGGAACAGCAAACACCCTATTTCGATTACTTGTTGGCATTCCCCTCATTTTTCCCTCAAAATCAAAAAATCGTTGAAAAAAATGGCAAGGACTACGCAACAACAAGTGAGGCAGCTGTCTATAATGGACCATTTACATTAACAGATTTTGATGGACCAGGAACAGATACTGATTGGTCTTACACAAAAAATGATCAATATTGGGATAAAGAGGCTGTTCAATTAGATAAAATTGAAGTAAAAGTAGTAAAAGAAGCACCAACTTCATTGAATCTTTTCCAAGATGGACAAGCGGATGATGTGATCTTAAGCGGAGAATTAGCCCAACAAATGGCAGATGATCCAGAACTTGTCATTGAAAAAGATGCTCGGACTTCTTATCTTGAATTTAATCAAAGAGACGAGAAATCACCTTATCACAATGCTAATCTAAGAAAAGCAATCTCTTATTCAATCGATCGAGATGCATTGGTTGATCGTATTTTAGGAGATGGATCAGTTGCTTCTAAAGGGTTAGTTCCAGCGGGAATGTCATTTTCACCAGAAGGCAACAAAGACTTTGCTGATGAAAATAAAAATATTTTGACTCACGATACTGAAAAAGCCAAAGAATACTGGGAAAAAGCGAAAAAAGAATTGGGAATTGATTCATTCAAGTTTGATATCGTTGGAGACGATACAGATTCTACTAAGAAAGTATTGGAGTATATCCAAGGCGCAGTGAAAGAAACCTTAGATGGCGTGGATGTAACAGTAACTAACGTACCGTTTACAGTTCGCTTAGATCGTGGTAAAAATGGCGATTTTGAAGTGATCATGGGTGGTTGGGGTGCTGATTACGCAGATCCGAGTAGTTTCACAGATTTATTTGTAACAGGCGGTTCTTATAACAGAGGACGCTACTCAAATGAAAAATATGATCAACTAGTAGAAGATTCTAGAACGACAAATGCCTCAGATCCAGAAAAACGTTGGACAGACATGCTTGACGCTGAAAAACTATTGATAGATGAGATGGGTGTTGCACCAGTTTATCAAAAAGCAGAAGCGCATATGCGTAGTAAAAAAGTACAAGGTGTTGTCGCTCATGGAGCTGGCGCAAGATATGATTATAAATGGACGTATATTACTGAATAGATGAAGAAACTGAGGATAGACTGTCACTCACAGAGTGACAGTCTATCCTTTTTTTATCTTAATAACTACACATTTTTCAAGCTACTGATTTCCTCTGATTTGTGGTAAAATAGAAACGTATGTGCGTGTAAAACGCAAGATGTGGTGAACAACAACAGTTTTTGCTTTAACCATATCGAGAAAGGTGAATTATGTACGAGTATATCATTGGTAAAGTGACCTTTATCAGTCCTTATTATATTGTAATCGAAACAAATGGAATCGGCTATCAGATTTCTGTAGGAAACCCCTATCGTTATTCTGGCAAGACGAACGAGAAAATTAAAATCTACGTTCATCATGTTATTCGTGAAGATGCCCATCTATTGTATGGCTTTGGTGACCTAGATGAAAAACAACTCTTCTTAAAGCTGATCAGTGTGTCAGGGATCGGACCTAAAAGCGGTCTAGCAATCATGGCTTCAGATGATCATGGCGGCTTGATCAATGCGATCGAAAGTGAAGATGCTGCGTATCTAACTAGATTCCCGGGTGTAGGTAAGAAAACGGCACAGCAAATGATTTTAGACCTAAAAGGAAAACTTGGGGAACTAGAAACATCAGATGCAGCTGTAGAAGCCATGACCAAAAGACCAGATACACAATCAGTTAATCAATCATTGACTGAAGCCTTAGAGGCATTGAGCGCATTAGGCTATAGTGAAAAAGAAATCAAGCGAATTACACCAAAACTAGAAGAACTAGGCAAACAGCCAACAGATGAATACTTACGCAATGCACTGAAATTTATGATGAAACGCTAAGGAGGAATGGCTATGACAGAAGATGAAAGACTACTTTCCGCTGAAACCAGCGAAGGGGAGGAGTCTCTTGAAAAGTCGCTACGCCCGCAGTTTCTCGAGCAATATATCGGTCAAGACAAAGTAAAACAAGAGCTTACGATTTATATTGAAGCGGCCCGTAATCGTGAAGAAGCGCTCGATCATACTCTTTTGTATGGACCACCAGGACTTGGTAAAACTACGATGGCCATGGTGATTGCCAATGAAATGCATGTCAATATCCGTACAACGAGTGGACCTGCGATTGAGCGTGCCGGTGATTTAGTTGCTATTTTAAATGAACTCGAGCCAGGGGATGTTTTATTTATCGATGAAATCCACCGTTTGCCACGAATCGTTGAAGAGATGCTCTATTCAGCGATGGAGGATTTTTATGTAGATATCATGGTGGGGCAAGGAACAACGGCTCATCCAGTCCATTTCCCATTGCCGCCGTTTACCTTGATTGGAGCAACAACCCGTGCAGGTATGCTGTCTGCACCACTTCGAGATCGCTTTGGTATCATTTCTCATATGGAGTACTATGAAACTCAGGACCTAAAAGAAATCGTGTTACGTTCTGCTGATATTTTTCAAACAGAAATCGTTGAAGAAGGTGCCTTTGAAATTGCCCGCCGGTCTCGTGGGACACCGCGGATTGCCAATCGTTTATTAAAACGTGTTCGTGATTTTGCTCAAGTTCAGTCAGATGGTACGATCGACCGCAGTATTGCGGATCAAGCATTGACCTTGCTGCAAGTTGACCATCAAGGATTAGATTATGTCGATCAAAAATTATTGAAAACAATGATCGAATTATATGGTGGCGGACCTGTTGGATTGAGTACCTTAGCTGTGAATATCAGTGAAGAGACTGAGACCGTTGAAGATATGTACGAGCCTTATCTGATTCAAAAAGGATTTATCAAGCGGACACCAAGAGGACGAATTGCAACGGCACTTGCCTACGAACATTTTGGGTATGAGTCTTATTATCAAGAATAATCTATTCAACACTCAATTTGTTTATTCAAACATGGATAAACAAATTGAGCGTTTTTTATCGGCAATAAAAAACAACTGTTCATTAAGACGAATTAGTTGTTTGCTACAAAGATAGAAACTATACTAAAAGAAAATAAACGCAAGGGCGTGGAGAAAATGCAAGAATTATTTGATCGAAAAGTAAAACTAGTTCCAGCAATTGTTTCGTTAGTATTATTAGGAGGTGCATTTTACTCATTATTGAATACGGCATTTATTTTGAATTTTTGTATTATTCTCATTGCAGGATTAATAGGAATGTATTTGATGTATGGTGTGGAAGGCATTAAACAATTATATTCTCCACTAAGAAAAGGTTCGGTTAAAATTATATTGATTGCCTATGTGCTAAGTTGGATAACTGCTCTCTTAGCAAAAGTTTTAGCTGGGGCAATCGGACAACCAACTGCTGCCAATCCAATCGTAGATGAATTTAGTCATGGAATAGGCCCCGCGCTTACACTCTTAGGGAAAACGTTATTCATGCTTGCAGGAGAGGAAATCATTACAACGATTCCGCTGATTTTATTGGTCCATGTAGCATTACGTTATAAAGTTGAACGAAAGACCGCTATCATTGGTTCTGTTATTTTAACAAGCCTTATGTTCGGATCACTACATTTATCGACTTATGATTGGAATTGGTTCCAGTGTTTAGTTGTGATTGGTTTGACCCGAATTCCATTTACATGGGCGACATTAAAAACGAATTCAATCTGGGCGGGCACGATCATTCATATCGCTTTTGACTGGCTGATTTTTATAGGAGTCATGTTGGGGACCTTAGCACATTAACATTCTTTTACAATTGTTATGGCTATACCAATAGGTGGTATAGCCATAACATTTTTTTGGATTACATGCAAATAATATATCTCATCATAGAAGAAGTGAGTGTTTGATTAGAAAAATAATCGTATCATTTGCACAAAATATTTTATGCTCTTATAGTTAATAGTGTACCAATTAGAAAAAATAAGCGAAAGGATGGGAATTATGGAAAAGAACACGAGAAAAAAAGGTTTTGTGTCGTACTTGACAACGCAAGATGAAGCAGGGGTAAATATCTCTTGGGGGGCAATTATAGCGGGATTAGTTTCCTTCTTTGCGATTTTCTTTACCTTAAGTTTGATTGGTTCAGCAATTGGTTTTGGGATCGTTAAACCAACATCAGATAATCCTTTAGATGGTGTGGGTATGGGACTTATTATTTGGACAGTGGTGACATTTGTCCTTTCATTATTTTGTAGTGGATTTATAGCTGGTGTAGCAGCACGTAGAGTCGGTTTAGTTCATGGTTTTTTAACATGGGCAACGAGTGTTTTAGTATTGATTGCGATTCTTTCTTATACCGCAATCGGCGCATTTTCAGCAATCGGTTCTCTATTTGGGAATATCGCTTCAGCAACAGGCAGCACGGTGGAAACTGTCGCTTCGGGTACATCCGATGCAATCAGTAAAGGCTTTGATAAAGTCACAGACAGCGTTCAATCAGTGGATACGACAGACCTTCAAGGTCAAGTGAAAAAAGTCTTGTCTGATACGGATGTAAAAGAATTACAACCTGATTACTTACAAGATAAAATGAAAGAAGCAACTGACGAAATCACAGATGCTGGGAAAGAAATTGTCAAAAATCCCGATAACTCTGATAAAATCTTTAAAGATACTGCAGATTCTTTAGAAGCCAAAGCGAAAAAAATCGGTGATTCAATCGATCGTCCGGCAATTGCAAATGCAGTAGCTAAAAATACAGATTTATCACAAGAAGAAGCAGAGCAAGCAACTGATAATATTTACAATGAATTACAAAAAGCATCGAAAGAAACACAAACACAAATTGAAAATGCTAAAACAAGTCTTGAAGATGCCAAAGAAGAGTTGGATAAAAATATCAAAGAAGCGAGACAAACAGCAGAGGATGCTTCAAACACAGTATCTAAAGCATCGATCTGGGGCTTTGTAGCGATGATTCTTGGTATGATCATCACTTCTCTAGCAGGTTTATGGGGTTCTAATTTAGTGAAAGACCCAGTGACTGAAAGTAAATTATAAAAGTATTCGACAACAGTACTCTGTAAAAAAAGGCATAGCATCGCTATACCTTCAGACTGTAAACAAACTCCTAAATTTGGAGAGTTGTTTACAGTTTTTTTGTTTTATACTAATTATATAAACTATTTTAGGATTGATTCCAATGATAAAAAAAACAATCTATTGAAGGTAGCAATTAATTTGCTATGGTAGCGATCGATGATCTTCTACAAAAAAATCACTTAGTTCGAAAGATTGACACTGCAATTCAGCTCAGTTTGATTTCATTTCCCCCATTGTAGAACCTATGTATTAGACCTCTAGTTGTCCCAGTATTGAGCCAGTAATCTTGATTAACCAATAAACAATTGTTTGTTATTCGTTCTATGAAACAGACAATTAAAGAAGTTAGCACAAATAGTACTTGTGGTTGGTTTTCAGGCTATTCTTTCGAAAATTGTATTTTTACGGAAGACCACTTTGTCTACAGTCTGAGAAGCCAGTCTGATAATCAATTTCTTTTTTGTTGTTTATGTACAATTAATAGTTTTCCTCGTTTTTTTTATACTACGTAAACAAGTGTAAATACTAGGCATTGGAATCCACAAAAGAGTTTTTATTTGTTTTAAATCAAAAAAAAAGGATAATGGATGCTTTTTGTAAGAGGAAACTATTTATTTTCTATTATTATTATATCTGTTAAATGATTAAAAACAACCCTTTTTTTAATTTTCTTCTTACTTTTTTCAAAAAAGAAGAGTTTTTAACTAGATAATTACACTTTTTATTGAACGTCAAATAAGCCGTCAATTTAGAAAGGATGAATCTTATGGCACGTAAAGGTGAAAATATTTATAAGCGAAAAGATGGACGCTGGGAAGGGCGTTATAAAAAAGGACGAAAAAAGAATGGTCAATTGAAGTATGGCTATATTTATGGACAAACGTACGCAGATGTTAAATACCGTCTCTATACCTACAAATTGCATTATCATGCGCTCATTCAGCAACAAGGAGAAAGTGGCTTTTCTTATGAAGAATGGACTATTATCTGGCTTTCCCAACAACAATCTACCGTCAAAGTATCTACCTATACAACCTATCTCTATAAGTTAAAGAAATACATACTCCCGTCAATCGGAAACTGTCCATTGAATCAATTAACGCACGAAACTGTTCAAAATCTTGTGAATAGTTGGCTTCAGTACGGTCTCAAAGCTTCAACCATCCATGTTTTGTACCAACTAGTAAAAAAAACATTAAAAGATGCGACAGAACAAAGCTATTTAAAGCAAACGCCCTGTACAAGAATTCGATTACCAAAAAAAAGACAAGTACGCGTACGTGCTATGACTAAAAAGGAACAACATGTGCTAGAAAGTTGTGCGAAGGGGCTTCCCTTATACAGAGGATTATCTGTTTTATTGGCTCTGAATTCAGGACTAAGAATAGGGGAAATTGCAGCATTACGTTGGACTGATATAGATTTGAAGCAGCGAATGATTCATATAACTCAAACCTTTCAACGCGTATCGTTAGAAGGTGGAATAAAAAAAACGCAACTGCTCATGGATAGTTCAAAAACAGAAAGTTCTAATCGAGTGATCCCTATTAGCACAACGTTATATAAATACCTAAAAAAGTGGAAAAAGAAGGCGCCAGGGAGTTATGTATGCTCCAATAGTGAACTGCCGAGTGAACCTCGCTTACTGACCTACTATTTCCATAAAATACGAAAACAATGCGGATTTGAGCATCTTCATTTTCATCAGTTAAGACATACGTTTGCGACCCGTTGTATAGAAACAAACTCAGATATTGTGTCGCTGAGTCGTTTATTGGGTCATACGTCTACAAAAACGACATTGGATATTTACGCCGATTCTATGGTCGAAAGTCGAATAAAAGTTATCACAAATATGAGTAAAGCATTGCAATAAAAAGTAAAAAATACCAATCATTTATAAATAAGTAAAACAAATAAATGTAAACGTTCTCTTTAAACGCAAAATTTTTAAATAGATAATGAAAGATACTAGACTCTACTTGAATAGAGTCTAGTTAGTTGTCGTCACTTTTATTTATACGCCGTCAATCAGCGTCACAAGTAGGCACAAAGTAGTATATCTGGAGGGCTTAATGGTTATTTACGTAGTATAAAAAAAACGAGGAAATCTTTTTCAAACGTCTCTTCTATATAACTATAATTTAGTTGAAATTGGAATTAAAAGGACTTGTTTGTTTACCAACAAATAATTAAAAAGATGACATATAGAAAGGAAGAGGAAGACATGCTTCATTTAGGCATTGTAGGCCAAACAAATTTAACTGATAAATGGACACATGAGTGTAAGAATAACCTCTATGATCTTATTGAAGTGAAAGACAAAGAACAGCTCGCTTACTTAGATGGCGTAGTGATTCCAATGGGAACGACAGAGCAATTAAGTCAAGTTATTGACTGGATAATTGCTTGTCGAATCAATCCAGCGGTTTTCATTTGGGTGTTCTCCGAAGTACCACTTGAAACAGAGAAAAAAATTATGATGAGTATAGGTGCGACAAACGTGATAGCTATGCCAGAAACCTTTACGTATCTATCAATGAGTATAGAGAATACGTTCGTTCGATTAGGAAATAAATATAAGGAGAAGTCAAAAAAAGAGAAAGAGACATCACGAGTAATTCAACTGAATGAACTAAATCAGTCTGTAGTTGTAAATGAAGTAGAGAAAGAGTTGACTCGAAACGAGTACAAGGTATTGTCATTACTCTATGAAAAACCAAATACTACTGTATTATACAGCACCCTAGCAAAATCGTTGTGGCCGGGAAAGGAATTTAACATTTCACGTATAGCCAATATTGTATGCCATATACGGAATAAAATAGGAAAGAACGATACCTGTTCTATTGCGACAATCCGATCAAAAGGGTATATGTTTCGCCTGAATAACTCTTGATAAAACAGATATTGAACGTCTATGTGTTCCGGGAATTTGATTAAAAAGAGAGTATTTCAGGAGACATGTTTTTTTATGTAAGGGGGGTGATACTATTTTTTAGAAGAAACCATGTCGTACATAAGAGAGGAGGAATAAAATGAAAAGAAAAAAAACTATTTTTTTTCTAGTGGGTTTGATTGCATCATTATGTGTGTATCTATATTTAGGTGCGCCACTGATTAAAGCAGATGAAATGACTCAGTCAACTACAGAAATGGCTGCAGCTATAAAATCATCTGAAACGAGTATGTCTAAGGAAGACGGTACAACGATAGATTCCGAACAGAGTATGAAAGAACCAATTCAACCAAGAATGGAAAATATTGAAGCCTATGAACTTACTGCGAATGGTACGGGAATTGTTGCTAAAAATATAGCAAAAACGATGACAGATATCCAAGGTTACAATGGCGATATTGCCGCAATCAAACAAATGATTCTCAAAGAGACAGGTGCCAAAGCATATGGGTTATCCGGGGGATCTGTAGTGGATGTCACAGACAGTATCCAAGTATCTGACTTAAAGGGACTAGAGACCGTTTCATCGAATGATTTGCAAGAATTTCATTTAACGCTAACAGTACCGGCGACTCAGTCAGGAACAGGTAGTGCGTTGAGTAGTGACGTCATCGTATACATTGGAAATGTCGCAAAGGTAAGTAATTGGAGTCAATTAGATGCTGCTCTAATGAGCAATACGGTAACAATCGTTGATGTACAAAGTTCTATGACAAATACGGCGACTGGTAGAGCAGACCGTAATCTTTCAGACAATCGGCCCAATTATGTATTACTAGGGAATGGCTATTCGCTCGATTTCATAGGCTATTCCTATAGATGGGGCACGAATACATCCATCGTGCACAAAGCAGTAGTCGATAACGTTGACCTATATGGCGGACACTACTATGGACCTGTGACAATGTGGGATCGAAATGCCTATGGTTCAAGTATTACGTACCGCAATGTAAATTATACTGGATCACAATTGACCGCTTCTTTCCAAGCTGTTCTGCGCTTTGAAGGGAAAAATGTGATTAAATCGAAAGCTACTCAGTATACATCCTATAATGGGACAGTCCGAAATATGGCTGATACAAACCAATCTGGTTTGGAGTCACACACACTAGTATTTGCATCCAATACAGATACGACTATTGAAGCAGAAAACGGAGACGGTGTGATCTTAGGTAGCTGGTATTCTGACTGGGATACGGTCGCTACTATTCAACCGTCATTAACACTTGAAGAGAATGCCACCGCTACAATTCGTACATTAGGTAATACAGGGGAAACCAACTCTTGGCAAACAAATGGAGGAAGTATTCCGTCCGTCATCAGTGTACAAAGAAATGGAAAAATCGACGTTGGGAAAAATGCTAATCTAAATGTTGAAACGGCTGATGGTACGACACGTGTACCAGTTCGTTTGGGTTATCAGGCAGCAACATCGCAATGGACAACGAGTATCAATCTTGAAGACAGTAGTAATTTCAATGTAACGATCAATGGACCAATCAGTAACACCAATTCTCGTGCGGGATTCATGCTTCAACAAAATTCAGCAATCAATGTGGGAGATAATGCAGAGATGGTCATCAATGCCAATCAAATGACCACTGGAGCACCAGTTATTTCGATGGGACAAAATGCCAAATTTGATGTCGCCCAAAAAGGAAGTCTCGTCTTGAACAAAAACGGAGGAACTGGTCGTCTTTTGGATCTTTCAACGGGATCGAAATTCCAAGTAAAAGACCAAGGTGTGACGAAATTCACTTCTACTAATGAAGGGGCCTCTACTAGTTCAATGATTTATGGTGGAAGTGGGTCATCCTTTATCATTGGTGATAAAGGAACATTTGAGTCTGTGATAAAAGATGGTACAGGCGTAAGGAATATGTTGGATTTTGGTAGTAACACGACGTTCCAGTTTTCAAACGCACAAAAAATCGATTTGGACTCACGTGGCAATACTAACGTAAATCTGATTAATATGAGGAATCCAGGTACGTTTACTGCGGATATCCAAGAGGTTTCTGCTTGGAGTAAAGCAGATGCTAGCCAAGCAACGCCAACTTTCCATTGGACACCAATGTATGGTATGTCAATCAAGTACAATGGTACTACTACAACAAGTGTAGTAGGAAATAGTATTACTAACGCTATTCAGAAAAGCTTTGTAGATAATTATCGGACAGAGAATTTTTCTAGAATTGTATACGACTATATTCCGGACGTTCTTGTAGGATTTGACCAACCAAGCGACAATAAGACACTGGAAAGTGGACAAAAACTAACGGGAACGGTCAATAATAATGCATTGATGCTCTTTTATCTTGTAACGGATGAAAGTGATCCAAGTACAGATGTCCTATTGACAGCACCTACTGTTACCTCTCCTATAGAAGGAGATACACGTAAATTTAATACGATCGCCGATAATAATGGGAAATTTACATTTGATTTACCAAGTAGTGTAACGTTAAAAGCAGGCCAAAAAATCAAAGCATACGCTTGGTTAGATGGTAAAGACAGTTATGCACTCCAAACGGTCGTAGATAAAACACCGCCCGAAGGAGAATCTGTCAACTATCAGGTTGCGTTGAACGGCCCAACACCAACTGCAGATAAATTCGTAAAAAATCCGACTGATTCCAATCCAACGCCACAAAACTTCACGTATGCATTTAATGCTGAAACGCCACAATCAACGGTCGAGGGCTTTATGAGTCAAATTGGCGAACATACAGTGAAAGTGGATTTATTCGATGAAGCAGGCAATAGGACGACCATCGTATCAAAACTTACAGTGAATAAAGTGATAGACGGTTCTGATTTTAATGCACCGTATAAGGACATTCGTGACTTATCCGATGATCAATTAAAGAGCTATATCCTTGAGCAGAGTCAATCAACGGCGTATAAAATTGTTGATGGGCAGAAAACGGATATCAGTTCTTTGATAAAAGTAACTGATTTTGGCGGATTGAATGAGACTGAAAATCTTCGACCTAAAGCATATCCAGTAACATTGACGATAAAAGCAGCAGATTCAGGATTAGCAACAGATATCTCAATAACAATCAATGTGACGGTTGTTGACATGGATGCTGTATTACGTGTTGAATTTGTGAATGAAGCGAATCAAGTGCTTTCAGGTTACACAGTAACTATCAATACAATAGTAGGCAATACCGTAGACTTAACGACAAATGATGCCGTTCAAACTCAAGTAGAAAATGTCACCGCTGCAGGGTATGACATCGCGGAACGTCCAGCTAACGAGAACGCAATCACAATCGATAATACGGCAGTTACTGTACAGTACAAGCTGCAAGGAGTCTTAAGTCTGACATCCGTGCCCAATGCCCTTGATTTTGGAACCTTGACATACGATGCAATGACTAAACGCGTGGAAGATCCATCTTTCGACGAGCAATTAGTCGTAACGGATACACGAGCAGATGCTAAAAATGGTTGGCGTATGACCGCATCTTTATCTACACCAATGCGCAACAGTGAAGGACAAGAATTGGTTAATGCCTTGCGCTATATGAATCAAGGCAAAGAAACAATATTATCTCAGGATGCACAGGTGATTTACACTAATACTAAAGGTACAGCTGGTAGTTATGCCATCAGCGATGGTTGGGGTAAAACATCTGATACAGACGGGATAAAACTCCAAATCAATTCCTCTGATACGGTATATACGGGAGATTATGTCGGCGTCATTACATGGAAAGTGATGGCAGGACAACCATAAAAGGAGAGAGGGAAATGAACTATTCACGCATTATCTTGTTCGGCTGTTCTCTGCTTCTATGGGTGGGTACAATAGTTTCTGGACCCATTGTCCAAGCTAAAGAGGGGACTGGCGGTCAAGTCAGTACGACAGGTAAGATTTCTTTTTATGAAGAAGTGACTGAACCCAGCAGCTCTGCTCCAGTGGAATCAAGCACAGCGAAGCCGACTAAACCCATTGGGAACTTTCCTAGTACTGGGGAACAAATTCGAACGTACAGTTTGATTTTAGGCGGTATGATCCTTTTATTCTTTCTCTTACTCTTTTTACGGAAGCGTAGGAAGGAGGAGCGGGAATGAGCGTAACAAAACAAACTTTTTTACTCAGTATGGTACTAATTATCGTGCTTTTCAGCAGTACTTTCAATTTGACTGCTAACGCAACACCTGCATCGTTAAATCAATCTGGAACTGTTTCAGTTGAAGGGAGCGTAGTGACGAATCCAATCGACCCTGAAAATCCAGGAGTACCTATTGATCCAGGACCAGGTCCGTCCACAGAAGGACCACTACGTATCGACTATGCATCATCTCTGGATTTTGGCGAAAGCAAAATCAGTAAAGGTACGCGTAAGTACAATGCATTAGCACAACAGTTTTTTGGAGAAACTGGACCTAGAGGTAGTTATATCCAAATTACGGATCAACAAGCGGATTCCTCTGGTTGGACACTACAAGTTAAACAAGAAACACAGTTTACCAATCAGATTATTCAAAATAAAAAGGAACAAGAACTCAAAGGAGCCGTTCTTTCCTTAGATAAAGGATGGGCGAATTCTAGCGGCACGAGCGAAGCACCAACGGTGACGCGTGAAACGATTGCGTTGAATTCTATCGGTTCAGCCTATGAAGTAGCGACAGCACGAGCTGGCAGCGGAAAAGGGGTTTGGACCATCGCATTTGGAGCGTCAGATACCAATACGAATAATCAACCACATACCTTGAGCCCTGTAGTGGATGCTTCAGGCAAACCAGTAATAGACCGCACCTACAACAAACCGGTCTATCATAATTCAGCAATCACTTTAACTGTACCAGAGTCGACGGTTATTTATCCGGTCGAATATCAAACGGAGTTAACTTGGATATTAGCCAAGTTGCCTTAATAGATTACACACATTTTAGGAGGAAAAACAATATGAAAGCAAGAAGTCTTTGTACAACAACATTAGCAGCAATCTTAGGAGTAGCGGTGGTAGGAACAGCATCCCCTGCTTTTGCAGCACCAACAGAATTAAGTTCAACAGGAAATGTAACTGTAGAAGAAGGAACAGCTGGTGGTGGTAACCAAGGAACGGTCGATCCAGAAAATCCTGACCAAACATTACCAACACCAGATCCAGACTCTCCAGGAGAAAATACAAACCCAGATACTGGTTCCCTAGTGATTGAAAAAACAACAAATTTAGACTTTGGAACAATTAAAACATCAGCGAATACTGTAACAAGTTTTGCGAAACCAATGAGTTTTGAAAGTGGTGCGAAAACGCGTGGCGCATACGTACAATGGGCAGATGTTCGTGCGGGAGGAACATACGGTTATACAGTGACCGCTCAATTATCAAGCCAATTCAAAGATAGTACAGGAACAAACGTATTGACAGGGTCAACAATTGATTTCAGTAATGGAATAATTGCTGCACAAGGCGACAATACAAATACAGTACCATCAAGTGCACAAACTGCTTTTCAACTAACGGAAGCAGCGAATGATGCCAAAACAATCGTAACGGCAAGCAAAGATAAAAAAGAAGGTAAAGGTCGTTATGCAATGGAATTTGGTCAAAGTAAAGATTCAACTGTGGGTGTCGCAGGTACTGATGCGAATTCAGTGAAATTAACTGTTCCAGCCGCTACAGCTTCAAACATGGCAGCAACAAATTATACTGCAACAGTCACATGGAAAATTACTGCTGCACCAGCTGCAGAAGAAACACCAGAAGTAACGCCAGAAGGATAAGCATGATCTTCGATTTTTGCAGAGGAACAAGTTTAACTTGTTCCTCTGTGTACATAGAAAATATACTTTAGAATAGACGAGGTTAGTTATGAAATCACATACAGTATCTACAAAACATTGGGTGAGTATTTTCTTGAGTGTCATGGTTATTGGTCTCTTTTTTTTACAAGCAGTTCCTAGTTATTCCGCTGCTGAGAATCCAGCAGGTGCTACAGGTTTTACCTACAGTATCACTTTTCCCGACAATCAAGTAGATAAAGAATTAGGCTATTATCAATTAAAAATGACACCAGGCCAGCATCAAAAATTAGCAATTGCCTTAAGCAATCCCAGTGATGAAAAAGTGACCATTGATGTGAAAGTCAATGGAGCAAAAACCAATCAAAATGGGGTCATTGAATATGGGGAGTCTACGATCAAAAACGATCCGTCTCTAAAATTTGACTTTACAGAGTTGGTAAAAGCACCAGAATCTGTCGATCTAGCGCCAGGAGAAACCAAAAACTTAGAGTTGACAATTGATATGCCAGAAACCAGCTATGATGGCGTTATAGCTGGGGGTGTTCAATTGATGCGTGCTGGCCAAACAAATGCCGCAACAGACGGTGGAGGATCGAAAATCATCAATCAATATGCCTATGTTATTGGGATGGTTTTACAAGAAACTGAGACCAAGATAGATCCTGATTTGACTCTAAACAACGTCAAAGCTGGGCAAAGCAATTATCGTAATGCAATTTTCGTCAATTTTTCTAATGTGATGGCTGCGTATTTAAATAATATGACTGTTGAAGTACAAATTACAGAAAAAGGAAAGGAAACGGTATTATACGAACGCAAACAAACAGCGATGCGGATGGCACCAAACTCATTTATTGATTTTCCAGTCAGTATGAATGGAGAGCGAATGGTTCCAGGCGATTATGAAGCGGATATCCTAGTTACTTCAGGGAAAAAAAAATGGACATGGAAAAAGGAGTTTAAGATTACAGATGAGGATGCCAACAAATTTAATGAACGCGATGTAGGTCTGGTTCAAGAAAAAGGATTAGACTGGAAATTGATTCTACTAATCGTTGCAGCCTTTCTCATATTGATCATTCTGCTCTTTATTCTTCTACGTTTTCTTCGAAAAAAGAAACAAACCAAAGAGGACATAGCCAAAAGAGCACGTAAAAAAAAGAAAAAACAAGTAACTGAACTGACAAGCAACAAACGAAAGAAGCCAAAGAATTAATGGAGTATAGGAGCTGAAGAGAGTGTCTATCGTAGATTGGATTTTCGTTACAGGTATCGCACTAACGATCGTTGCACTCCTAGGATCCGCCTATTTTTTGGTACAGATCTTACGAACATCGCAGCAGATTCGCCGGCTACCAGTCAGACGAATAAAAAATAAGAAAAAACGACGTTTTATAGCGCGCAAACGTCAAAAGTTGATAAATAAGAGGAAACGAAGCCTTAGATATTGCCTTATTCTATTGGTAGTGACGGTTCTATTTGGTGGAGCATCTGGCTATCTTTCCTACTATCAATCAATGAATTTGACAACAGATGATTCGGATTCTGTGGTTAAAGGGTATTATCTATTGCGTGATTTTGAACAACAGATCACGATTGCTAAAGAAAAGGGCGATGACGAAGAAAAAATGCAAAAAAATATTCGGTATCTTGCTACCGCAATGGCAAGTTACGGATCGAAAACGGCAAGTACGTCTAATTCGCAAGAAGGGCAGTTGACATTGAATCGCTATTATAATGCCGTCAAACAATTAGGGATGAATGCCAGTACTCAAACCAAAAATTTTTATGGTAATGACGCTGTTGTGGACGATTTTTTAGAAGACATCAAAAAGGTACAGACGTATGAAAAAGCAGCATTCGCTTATTATAATGTGGATGAGTCTGCCTTCTCACAAGAGAAATAAATGGAGTGAGAAACGATGAAACAACGTCCGATACCTAAAAAAAAGAACACGACTAAAGTTAGTCGTAACACCCGTATACCATCTAGTGGGAAAAGACGCAGTCCTTCAAGAGACAAGCGAGTCTCTAAGCAAAAGTGGCGCAGGCGCAGGTGGCAGATAAAAGAATTCTTTCTAGCCGTGACTTTAGTTAGTATAGTAGCTATTGGAGTAAGTGTCTTCTTCATCAGCATCCTAACAGTTCGCGGTTATAGTATGGTTCCGACATTGCGTGAAGGAGACAAGGTATTAATTCAAAAAAAAACAACGTTTCGCCGATTTGACATAGTCGCATACACTGTCGGAGACGGAGAACCGCAGATTCGACGAATCATCGGATTACCAGGAGAGACAATCCGATATACTCAGGATACGTTGTTTGTGAATGAGCAACCAGTGGATGAAAAATTTTTGGTAGACGAAATCAATGAAAGTCAAAAAAATGGGCGTGATTATACAGAAGATTTTGAGCAACAGCCGATTGTGATTCCAGAGGGGTATTATTTTGTACTAGGGGATAATCGACCCTATGCGACGGATAGCCGGCATTACGGATTGGTTGCGGAAAAGCGTTTCCTTGGTAAAGTGACCACACAGTTGTTTCCGTTTAATGAAATCAAAGCATTTTAAACTATAGTGAGGTCAGAATATAGGCTCCATTAATAAAAATAGCAAGTTGAAAATTTTTCTCAATTTTCAACCTGCTATTTTTGAATTAATGGGAGAATTATCCTTTAGGCTGTTGAAATAACTAAAAGAAAGTTTAATTTTAAAGTATTTATGAAATCTTGTTTAGATAATAAATAGTAACGGTTGTTTCTACTACCTCATGAAATATTAAGCATTCATCAATGAATAGATAGCGTATTTTGGTAAGTATAATGGAAGGAAGTAAACAAGATTTATGTTATCAGTTTTGAACAGCAATCATAGAAAAAACGAGAGATGATTTATTAAAAGCCCCTTTCCAAGAGGACCAACCATTAACAATCCCTAAAAATCCCTCAAAACCTTATATTTTCTTTCGCTTTTTTGGTATGATAAACCTATCTAAAAAAAGTGAGGAAAAAACTATGAGTGAATCACAAATAACCAAAAAAGCTATCTCATCGGCACTGATCGAACTATGCGATAAAAAGTTGTTTAGTAAAATCAGCGTTCAAGATATCACCAAAGAAGTCGGTTTGAATCGCCAAACTTTTTATTACCATTTTACTGACAAACAGGATCTCTTGCGCTGGATATATACTCACGATGCATTGATTTATCTGGATTCACCAGATATCAGTATCGACAATTGGGAAGAGCAAGCCTTAAAAATGTTAAAAGCAATCCAAGCTAAAAGTGATTTCTACTATAATACAGTTAGTTCTGATTCAGATATTTTAAGAAAGTGTTTTTCAGCGATCACGAATAGACTATTTATCAATTTATTCGATCAAATGGATAAAGAAAATCAATTGCTTCCAGAAGATAAAATCTTCTATGCTCGTTTTTTTTCATACGGATGCAGTGGTGTCTTAATCGATTGGATATTAGGTAGTTATAAAGAGTCACCGCTAGAAATCGCTACACAATTATTCCGACTAGCTAAAGACACAGAGTTTTTCTCGTATCGTTTATACGCCCAAGAAAACGAACTATTGTGACAAATTGTCCATAGTGTCTAAAAAGAAGACGAAATGGAAAGGCTATCACAAGACATTTACATGAAATCATTGTACGCTAGATTCATAAATTGAATCGGAGGGATTTTCATGAAAAAAAGACATATTGGATTAGCAGCAGCTGGTGCATTAGGCGCGGCTTATCTTGCTAAAAAAGTAGCCGCTGAAAAGAAAGACGAAAAAGTTGCTGAAGTGGAAGAAGAGATCAACAGCCGTTATTATGGAGACAAACAAGTTTATCTAATTGGCGGCGGGATTGCGACAATGGCAGCAGCAGCTTACTTGATTCGTGATGCAAACTTTAATGGAAAAAATATCCATGTGATCGAAGGCATGAAAATACTTGGTGGTAGTAATGATGGAATAGGGACAAACGAAAAAGGGTTTGTCGCACGTGGTGGTCGTATGTTGAATGAAGAAACTTATGAAAATTTCTGGGAACTATTTGCTAGCATTCCTTCCCTTGAATGGCCAAACCATAGTGTAACAGAAGAAATTTTGAATTTTGATCATTTACATCCTACTCACGCACAAGCACGTTTAGTGACAAAAGACCAAGAAATCCTTGACGCTCACACAATGGGCTTTGACAATGAAGATCGTTTAGCGATGACAAAATTATTAGCAGCTTCTGAAGAAAGTTTAGATGGTGTAACGATCGAAGAGTGGTTTGGTCCTCATTTCTTTGAAACCAACTTCTGGTACATGTGGCAAACAACTTTTGCTTTCCAAAAATGGAGCAGTGCCTTTGAATTACGCCGTTATATGAATCGGATGATTTTAGAATTTTCTCGAATTGATACCTTAGAAGGAGTTACTCGTACACCTTTAAATCAATATGATAGCGTGATTTTACCATTAAAAGCATTTTTAGAAAAACATGGGGTAGACTTTACCTTAAATGAAGACGTGGTAGATTTAGAATTTAAACCAGGTTCTGAAATCACTGTAACTGCATTAAAACTGGGAAATGGTGAAACCATCGAACTAAATGAAGAAGATGTTGTGATCATGACCAACGGAACGATGACAGATAGTTCAACAGAAGGTGATTGGAGCACACCAGCACCAAAAGTGACGGAAGAATCACGTTCTGCACGTCTATGGCGCAATATTGCCAAGAAAAAAGCAGGATTAGGTAATCCTGAACCATTCTTTGGTAATGAAGCTGAAACGAACTGGGAAAGTTTTACTGTTACTTGTCGAGGGGATAAGTTATTAAAACGAATCGAAGAGTTTTCCGGCAATATTCCTGGATCAGGTGCTTTGATGACGTTGAAAGATTCTAGTTGGTTGATGAGTACCGTTGTTGCGGCTCAACCTCATTTTAAAAATCAAGATCCTGACACGACTATTTTCTGGGGCTACGGTATTTACACAGATAAAGTTGGTGATTATGTGAAAAAACCAATGCGTGATTGTACTGGGGAAGAAATTTTATATGAATGGATCTGTCAAATGGGCTGGCAAGCAGATTGGGATGAAATCATTAAAGATGTGGTGAATGTGATTCCTGCCTACATGCCATATATTGATGCACAGTTCCAACCACGTAAAATGACAGATCGTCCGCAAGTTGTTCCTGAAAATAGCACAAACTTTGCAATGGTCAGTCAATTTGTGGAAATTCCAAAAGATATGGTCTTTACAGAAGAGTACTCTGTTCGAGCTGCAAGAATTGCGGTTTATACACTGTTTGATATTGATAAGGAAATCATTCCTGTTACACCGTATAATCGTGATCCAAAAGTGCTGGCAAAAGCTGCACAAACGATGCTTAGATAAACTAAATTGCTTAAGAGCGTGGGACAAAACGAAAACTCAGTTTTGTTTCGCGCTCTTAATTCGAGTAAACGGCGAGAAAAAAGCAGATCCTTCGGAAATAAGCTTTTGTCTCGTCCTCTTTTTTCGTGAAAAGTAGAGTCAAAACTATATAGGGTCATTGGACTAGAAAAATCTCAGTCTTTAGATGGATGTATCTCTCAAGAGAAACAAGTACAATAAAATAGTAGAGAACGAACCAAGAGAAAAATACGAGATAAAGTTAAAAAAGATTGGGGAAATGAATCATGAAGCGTTTATTTAAAACAGTTGTATTTGAGATGAGTTTGTATTATGGGTTGATGGCACTTGTTTTGCCTTTGATTTACGCCGTTACCTATCATGTAGCTTTTATATCTGTTTTCAACGTAGAATGGTTTGCAGTAACGCTGTTCATGTACCCCATTGTACTTGTATTATCTGCAATTCGTTATAGTTATGGTCGAATGAGAAGGACAAGTCGCTTATAGATAGAATTAAAATAAGCTAGGAGAGAAGTTAACACTTCCGTCCTAGCTTATTTTGAAATATTATAACGTCAATTGTTCCATGTTAAACGCATCTGTCATCGCCTGTGTTGCTTCTTTCATCGGTGTAACAGTTTCTAATTCACCTTGTACAGCGATTCGAGTCGTAGCGTACATATCGCCACATGTAATCAAGGTGATCATTTTTTTGCCTGGAACATCATCGATCAACTCAACTCTAGAAGGATCGATTTTTTCAACATAAGTAATCTTATATGTATAAACATTATTTAAGTCAGTTGTATAAATCAATTCACCAGGTTTTGAGTATTCTAGGGGTGAAAATAATGAAATCATATCCTGTACCCGATGACTGGCAAGAGCGTAGTTTCCTTTGCCCATTTCTTGATCAGGTTTCATCGTTCCTGCACCAGTTAGTAAAACAACATTGTCTAAACCACGAAAAATCGGTAAGTTGATTTTTACATCAGGCAATGCAACTGCACCAACAACAGGTAGATTTTTATTGGCTAGCTGCGCTTTAAGAACAGCTTCGGTACTAAGCGATTCAACTGCTTCAAAATCAAAAGAAGTATCTGTTTGATTATTTTTTGCAACGATCTCAGGTGTTAACTTCTCCACTGCGTACTCTTTGCCGTTTTGTTGAATCAACCAATTTCTGATTTGTGTATTAAAAACTAAAGCTAAACCAACAACCAATAATAAAAATAAAAAGATATTGATTAGCCAATTTCTCTTTTTAGATTTTTTCTTTTTAGGGCGTTCTTTTCTTGAGGCCATATGCTTCCTCCTTTTTCTTTTAAGTGTATCATAAATCAAATTGAAACCCTAGTTTAAAATCTTTATTTTTTTCTAAATATTATTATTTAAAAGGATCCTTAAAAATAGGGTACGCGAATGCTATTTTTAGACGTTTATCCGCTATCTACTATAGATTGTTGCTCCTTTTTAACTGTTTGTAACTGAATCTTAAAATAAAAGACACAAGCTTTTTTTGCTAAAATATTGTAAAATGAAAGAGAAGACAATTGATAGGGGTGATAGAACAAATGTTGGAATTGATTTATGTACATATTGATATGACAAGTAATGCAGTATTATCAAAAGGAATCACACATACAGATTTTACGCGCTCTATTGTTCATCACCCTAAGAACCTGCTTTTACTGAACCCTTCTGCTGAAGAAGGCGAGTATGATATGCATAGTGGCTTGAAGATCATTCGTGGGCAAGAGAATGTCGAACAGTATTTCTCTATTGCTCATCGTCGCAAGATAAACGAAGAAATCAAATGGATCGATTTTTCAGATGTGACAATGCTCAAGGAATTAACGCCAATGGAAATTTCAGAGTTGCTTTACTTTGGTCATATGAAAACAAGCTTACATTCGCCTTTTTTTTATAAATTACAAAATGATTTCGTTTTTTTTGAATTTGTGGACCATATGACTAGAGTTTACTATCGCTATATTGACGAATTTTATCGTATTTTAGCTGATAAAATCACTCGGGTGATCTTAGAGAAGGTCAATGATCGCAAGACATTTTTCAAACGTGGGATTCCAGTTGAGAAGCTCGATGGCGAATTATTGAAGGAAATGAAACCGATTTTGCAAGAAGGCGTTGTTTTTTGTTTTGATCAGATGGATATCAAAGGCAAAGAATACCATATTCCAATTCATGTGGTAGAAGATTCTTTATGGAAAACCAAGAATTTCGCTTACCGAAAGGAACCCGTAATTGCTATATTGATTTATAATACAGCTAAACGGACTTGGCGTTTAATGCAAGAAGATGAATTTGGCTTTATCGAATTACCGAGACAGGCTTAACTAAAATAACAAAGAAGAGGCTCTTTACCAACATTAGTTGGCAAAGAGCCTCTTTTATTGAATTTATCCTTCTAGGCCGTGTCATCACAGATCAACTCGTTTTTTTTGGTCATCTTTACTTTCTTTATCTTTCAATGCATCTTCGATTTCTTTATGCAAGAAATAGGAAATAACCGTTCTGATCACAACTAAAATCGCTAGTTTTAAAATATCTTGAAAAGTCGGTTTGATGATCGACTCAATAATATCTGCAGCAATTAAAATTTCTAAACTAAGTAAGATATAACTACCTAGAAAACTTTTAATAAAGTTGTTTTGTCGAGCCATTACAACACGGTTTCGATCGGTACGTTCACTTTTCAGGAAATCGATACCCGCCATAATAACACCCCAAATCAAGACGACAATCGAAAAAATATTCAACGCTAAAATAAATAAGTCAAAGAAAGGAATCAAGTTGTCCATAATGTTTTGAGCTAGGTCGTGCATAGAAGAAACCTCCTTTGGGCTAATTAGTTTGGTTCGTTGTTTTTTTTGCAGAAACGATCAGCATCATTGGTCTACGCAACTCATCACGCATCTCAGTATTGGCCGCTAACATTTCAGGAGCTGGCATCGGTTCAATCAAATGAGTGAGTTGAAAACCATTGATTAACAGCCCGTTTATGTAAGTAGTCAATGTTTTATGGTATTTTAAGACCTGCTCGCCTAAGAAACTGGTTTCACGAATGCTTTCGTCGAAGTAGCGATCAACTGGCCAGTAAAGTGGCTGACCGTTTTGATCATAAATCCATTCTTGCGTTCCTTGTGCTGAGAAAATCGGATGCTCTGTGGAAAAAATAAAATCGCCGTTAGGTTTTAAACAGTCATTGACTTTTTTTGCAATTGTATCAAAAGAAGAAACATAATGAAGTGATAAGGAACTGATCACGATATCAAACGTTTCATTTAAAGTATCAATTTCTTCCATACTCATTAAAAGGTAGCTGATTTTTGAAGAATCAGTCATGGCTTGGGCTCTTTCAATCATTCGCTCAGATAAATCAATGCCAATGACTTTTTCCGCACCCTGTTCCACTGCATAACGACAATGCCAACCATAGCCGCAGCCAAGATCAAGGACTGTTCTTCCAGTGAAGTCAGGTAATAGTTTTTTTAACTCATACCATTCTCCAGCACCTTCAAGACCTTTTTTTGAACGAGTCATTTGACTGTAAGCATCAAAAAAATGAGGATTATCGTATTCATTTTTCATATTATGTCTCCTTTAAACCAGCGTTCATGTTATCCCTTTTATTGTAGCAGATTGTTCAAATAATACCCATAAAAGAGAATTCAATGAAATATTATTGAAAGGTATGACCGTACTGGCTAAGTACATGGATAGCTTTTTCTTTATCCCTATTTTTAATCAGAAGGTAATCAGTATTATAAGTAGATAAAGCAAAAATTGAAATTAGATTTTCAGCTAATGGATTGGCTAACTGAGTCAAAATACCAACGAGAGAAAAATCCAACTCGCCGACGACCTGGATAATGAACCAGTTACTATCAATAGATAAAGCGTCTTTTGTTTCGATGGTTGCTGTCGGTACAACAAGAGAACACTCTTCTTTGGTGTAGGTAATGCTTTTGAACGTGTCTATTTTATAAAAGAAAGTGGGGATTTCAGCATGAGCAGGTAATTTTAAAATTGTATAATCGATAGAATCTAATAGCTTGAGTTGCATAGGATACCTCCATTTATTTAAAGTAGAATCTGTAGAAAAACTTGAGAACCATAAATATCAGGCAACTCACTATAAATATTTTGAAACCCAGCTTCTTTGCATAATACCTTGGTGAAAGCCTGATCTTCATTGACGATGATCATCAGTTCATCAATAGTCGGAAACTGTTGTCGGACGAAGGCTGGTAATAATTGAACCGCTTGTTGGACATAGCCATTCCTTAAATGACGATAATCAGTTGAGAGATCTTGTACTAATAAACAGTTTTTATTTGTAGAGTAAAAGCTGCCACCGTTGGCTTCATAAAGGGTTAAAAAAGCTACTAAATAGTCGCCTTCAAAAGCAAGAATAGCGTGTCGCAGTGGATCTTTTTTTATTAAAGCTGTAGCTATTTTAGGTTCACGAACGTAGCGCATTTTTTTTTCTGATAAGCAGTAATTATGAATAAGTGTTTCGTGGGTATCTTCATACATGGTTAGATACATGATCGTTCCTCCTGCCTTACGTAATGTTTCTTTTAGCCGATAGGAAAATAACGATTCCTCTATAGCTAGTATAACTTTTTTGACGGCACTTGTGCAGTTGATTTATAGTATTTTTTTCATTGGGGTAAAAATAATTCCATCAATTTCCTGCTGAATGTCTGTAGGGCTAAAGCTTAGATGTTTGTAAGCTTTAATTGCGTAAGGGGAAGAGTTGAGTGTCAGTTCTGAAATATTGTGAAATGTTTGGCAGTATGTCGCAACGGTTTCCACAAGTCGGCGTGCAATCCCTTGTTTGTGATAGGCTTTGTCTACAAAAAGTAAGGAGATATGGTTTGGTAGACGCAATGCAATCATTCCTGTTATTTTTGATTCATCGGAGAAATGGGACCAAATCATCAATTCTTTGGCAACTAGTTGTTGAGTGATTTCATCAAAAGTGATAAATTGTTTGAAACGTTCGATCCCTTCATTAGCGTAATCAGGTGCTTCAAATTCTTGGAAAACTGAGTGAACAAGTGTGAGTGCTTCTTTAAGCTGAGCTCCATTTGTAGATAAGAGCGGTTTGATTGTGTTGTTCATAGTATCCTCCAATGCTTCTTTTTGTTCATTTTATCACAAAAAGATCGATTCAAATCACATGATTGGAGAAAATGCTTGTTCTCCTAGCCAATGGATGAGCGAAATGGTAGAGAGAATTGATCTTTAAATAAAAAAATTAGAGAAAAGCGCTTATGCTCCTCTCCAACAGTTTTTTATTTAATCAGACGTTTGTCATTTTTAGACAAGGTACTAACTTTTTTTATATGGTCAACAGTGATCATCCGGATTTGTTGGCTATCTTCTTGTAAGCGTAACATGATCGAATCACTTATATTCTTGGAGACGATCCATCCAGAAACTGTTTCGAATTTTTGAGAAGTCGGCACTTCTTTTAATTGTAAAACAACTAAACTTTTTTGCGCAGAAGCAACTTGTAATTTCTTAAGAATTTCTTCACGCTCTTTATTTTTACTCTGCTTATCTTTAGAGTCGTCTAAAAATGCCGAAAAGAAACTTTGGGAAGATTGGCTGATCAATTTTGAAATGCTTTTCATTGTTGATTTATGGTTGTTGTCCATTCTTCTACCTCCTTCGCGAATTTACTGCTACTATCAGACTCTGAATAATCAGGTACTACTATTCTACCTAATAAAGAGAAATAATTCAAGAAAATATGTTCGCAATAACTTTATAAATGATTATTCTTACTTGCTTTTTTCAGCAGATTCAGTAATATTAGAAGTACTGATTACGTTTAAGTAATTTGTTTGAAAGTGAGAGAAATAGCTGGAACTTTCAACTTAAAAGAGGGAGATATCAATGAAGCAAAAAATAGAAAAAAAATCAACATTACCTATTATTGCATTACTAGTAGTAGCAGCATTTGCAGGGGCTATTTTAGCCAAAGTAGCACCGATGGAAGAAGGGCATGGTTTTTCAGCATTATTTGCTGATGGAAAAGCAGATGAACCAAAAGTAACGGAGACAAGTGAGAGTTCAAAAGAACCAGAGAAGGTCAAAAAACTCACCTATACAGAACAAGTCAATGAAGATTTAAGACAAGGAAAATTTGTCAATCGAATGCCGATCGAGTTATTGTTACAAACTGATGATAAATGGAAGGCCACACCTTATGGTATGGGGAATCCTGATGGAAATACTCTAGAAATCAATGGCTGTGCGATTCTTTCATTAGCGATGGTCTCTTCTTTTTTAGATAACAAACAATATACACCACAAGATATTCTAAATTGGTCCAAAAATGATTACTATTTAGAAGGGGAAGGAACAGCGTGGTCAGCTTTCTCTGATTTTGCAATGGCTAAGGGCTATCAATTTGAAGATCTTGAAACAGATATTACTGCTGTTGAAGAACAGCTAAAACAAAATCATCCAGTCATTATTTCCGTGAAACCAGGTTTATTTACAGAAACTGGCCATATCATGGTACTTACTGGGACAAATAATGGGAAATTCTGGCTGAATGACCCAAATGATTCTGAAATTAAAGGACATTCGAAAAAGGAATTTACAGCAGATGAATTAATGAATGAAGCTTTGAATTTTTGGGCGATCTATAAATAAAAAAAAGGTGAACCAGACCAACCTTTGTGTGAGGAGGGCGGGTTCACCTTCAATCAAAAAAGAAAACGTTCTATTTATTTTGATTAAGCCATTGACATGGGATGGTTCCCACATTATACAATTGGAGTATAAGAAGGAAATGGAGTGAACGGAATGAAAATTATTATCGAAAAAGATTTTGAAGCGATGAGTGAAACAACTAAAAATATTTTATTAGGTCATATGAGTCAAGATAAACGCGTTAATTTATCTATAACAGCTGGCAATACACCTGTTGGAGTCTATAAAAGAATGGTAGACATTGTCAAAGACTCCCCAGATTATGCGAATGTTCATTATTATAATTTCGATGAAATTCCTGTAGCAGATCAAGCAGAAGGCATCACGATTACTGATTTACGTAAATTATATTTAACACCTGCAAATATCAATGAAGCAAACATCCATCCTCTAACAGTAGAAAACTATGCAGAACAAGATAAACGATTAGCGATGGCTGGCGGTTTGGATGCAATGCTGATTGGATTAGGCGGAGATGGCCATTTCTGCGGGAATATGCCGACAACGACAAGTTTTGAAAATTTGACTTATAAAATCAAAGTCACTGGAGAGGAGCCGTGGTTTGTACCAGATATGATGGAAGCAGGACTAGAATTCGTGACGATGGGTCCTGTCAGTGTGATGCGTGTGAAGCATTTGATTTTGATCGTAAATGGTGAGAAAAAAGCTGAGATGGTCAAAAAGGTACTGCGAGGTCCAGTAACAGAAGAGCTTCCAGCATCCGTCTTACAGTTACATCCAAATCTTACAGTTATTTTAGACGAAGCTGCAGCCAGTGAGCTTGACAAATAAAAGAATGAAAAAAATTAAGGCGATAAAATGTCTTAATTTTTTTACACATTTTACAAACGTATGTTCTCGTGTTATGCTTAGTAAAAAAGAATGGAGTAGGATATGGAAAAAATTCGGTGTGATTGGGCAAATGGCAATGAACTAGAAGAGAAGTATCATGATGAAGAGTGGGGCACTGCGCAACACGATGATCAAAAACTCTTTGAAATGTTGATTTTAGAAAGTATGCAAGCTGGTTTGAGCTGGTCAACGATTCTGAAAAAAAGAGCGACCTTGACTAGTGCCTATGATCAGTTTGATTATTTAAAAATTGCAAAGTATGACCAAGAGAAAGTCGATTTGTTATTAGAAGATCCAGGCATTATTAGAAATAAACTAAAAATCAAGGCCACGATCAATAATGCACAGGCCTTTATGGCAATTCGAGAGGAATATGGTCGCTTTGATCGATTTATCTGGGCTTACGTAGATGGAAAGCCTATCAAAAATCGATGGCAAGATATCAAAGAAGTCCCAGCTTCTACAGAATTGTCTGATAGAATCAGTAAAGATCTGAAGAAAAAGGGCTTTAAATTCTTGGGGACAACGACCGTTTATGCGTTTATGCAAGCAACAGGCATGGTAGATGATCATTTACTTCATTGTTTTAAATGCCAGTAATGATAAAAAATAGAGTCTGGGACGTAACTCTACGAGTTATGATGTGCACCCTAAAAGTTGTACGTGAAAAATACAATTTTTTGGGGTCACATCATTATATCTCAGACTCAAGGAATCCGTATAAACGGTGGGAGCAGAAGCAATCACTACGCTTCGATCACATCAAATTCTAAGTGCTAAAGCACTAAGATTTGAAGGCTTCGGAAATAAGCTGAAATTCACAAAAATTTGAAGAGCAATTTTCGTGAATTCCTTCTTATTTCTCGGGATTAAACACTCCTGTCCCAACCTCCATTTTCTTTTAACTGGTAGAAATATGAAGTATCTCATATAGAGCTACGGTACTGTGCAGAGGTTTTTCAGCGTAAAATTCAAAAACGGCTGCTAGCCATTTATCAGGATTATAGATGGCTAGATAACCTAGACTATTTTTCGAGAGTGTTTGATTGTGTACGATTTTTTTGCCTATATCAATCAAAGATAATTGTTCATTGATTGGAATCATTTGTTCCGTTAAATAAATAGCATCCGTAAAATTTTCTGGTAAAACTAAGGTTAAAGGTATACCGATTTGGACCGACTGCCAGCCAAAGTCACGAATGATATGGTCGTAAAATCCTCCAAAAATAAATTGATTCATCCCTTCAGACTCGCGCCATACATATAAAGGCGCATATGAATTAGAAATTGCTCCTTGAACTTTTTCTGAAATAAGATAAGCTTTAAAAAGTAATCCCTCAAAATGATCTGTTTTTGTTCCATTGGTCGTTACTCGATTTCTAATCACTGACATGTCATAATCGTCTGGTAAAGTTATTTTGTATTGCATCGCATTCATTTCTGTTGCCTCCTATTCTTGATAAATTCATTATATTCTTTTCAAAAAGTGTTGCATAATATGCAAAAATGATATAAGGTATCAGTAATTGTGATAGCAAGAAATGGGTGGTAAGATGGAATTGAACGATTTAACGATCTTTCAATGCGTAGCAACCGCTGGTTCGATGTCAGAAGCCGCCAGAATAATGGGGTATGCACAATCCAATATAACTGAACGCATTCGACTATTAGAAGAAGAACTGACAGTGAGGCTTTTTGAGCGGACAAATCGAGGGGTTATACTACTTCCAGAAGGAGAAAAGTTATTGGAGTACGCAACAATAATTTTGATCCAAATCGATGAAATTCAACGTCATTACAAAAAAATCCCGCTAAAGATCGGTTGTACACAAACGATTGCACTTAATTACTTTGAATTAACCAAGGTCATCCCTTATCAGCCTGCGATAGAGCTAATCATTGAGGGGACAGATCGCTTAGAAAAAATGTATGCAAGCAAAGAAATTGATGTATTGATCACAAATAAAAGGACTTCTCTTGATAGCAATGTTTTATTTTATGAAGAGGTTGGCCGGCTGTCTGCCTCAGATATACAAGATGTGTGTCTGATCAGTCGGGACAAGGAATGTCCATATAGAAAGATGATGCTATCTTTAATCAATCCGCAGACATGTAAAATTGTCGAAGTGGACTCTATTTACTTGATGATCGACCTAATAAAAAAAGGAGTAGGTTGGTCGATATTACCCAAGCGTTTCTTTCTGGAGAAGCAAAATCAATCGTTGCTTTTTGCTCCAATTGAGCAGCAAGTTCCTATATATATCGTTGGAAATCAAAAGGACAGGCAACATGTTCGTTTATTTTTGGAGCAGAGCAACGATCTGATATAGAGAGGATTTGATTTATGTGAGCGATATTTATAAAGATATCAATTCAAACTATGAGCGATTGTCAGAAGCTGAGCGGGGAGTCATCGATTTTATTTTAAAATTCGAAAAAATTGAAGAACTAAAATTAAAAAATATTAAAGAAGTGCTATATGTATCAAATGCTACAATCATCAGAGCATGTAAAAAGTTGAATTATGCGACATTCAGTGAATTGAAAGCTGCATTTGTTCAATCAAGGGAAGAAAGACAACGTAGTTACCCAGTGGCTTCTAACTTTGTCCGTGTCTTAGAGGATATAAAAAAAGACACCTTGACAACTTTAGAATTGATCGATGAAAATAATGTCGATCAAATTTGTAATTGCTTGATTAATGCAAGAAGGATCTTTTGTGTAGGGACGGGTTCAAGTTCTCAAGTAGCCACTGAATTTAATCGTAAACTAAAATTGAGTGGACTGTGGACAAATGACTATTCTGATAAATTTTTAATCGAATGTATTCCTCAAATGAGTACAGATCAGGATGTAGTCATTGTTTTTTCTTTAAGTGGCCAAGTGGATGAGATCAATGAAACCATGATCAAAGCAAAATGTAATAGAACAAAAATTATTTCAATCACGAATGTAGCTGCGAATAAACTAAGAGCGATCAGTACGTATTCTTTATTGACTAGCAGTTCTGGAGATCAGAAAAAAATTCGTTCAAGATTGATGTTACATGTAATGAGTACACTGATTTTTGAAAAGTTAATAACAAAAGTACCTAGTTTTGAGTAAAAACTGTACATAAATAGGTATTTTTTATAAAAACTATGAATGGTTATCATCAAGAAGGAGCGTGGACAAAACTAAACTTTAGTTTTGTCCACGCTCCTTTTATTGTATACAAGTACCAGTTAATTTTGATCAAAATAATCTTCATAAACCAACATTAATTTATCAAAACTCTTCGCATCTGGAATCAAAGGAATAACGATAGTTGGAATCGTATTGATATAGATTTCTGGGATATTGGTGATAATACAATCATATTCTACTGCTTGTTTTTCTAATTCTTCTAGAGATGTAATATGTAAAGGTGTGCAAGAAAAACGGCCACGCAAATAATAAGTGATCCGCTCAGAAAGCATATCCATATACTCTATACTAGAGTTAAATAAAAGGCAGGCTTTCATAGTAGGTGTTGAATACTCTAAACGATCAAGCAAGTCAGGCCAATTTGTGAATAGAATAGAAATGGATTCGTTGATCATGTACTCTTTATGTGGGCTAGAGTAAAAAATTGCTTGTAAAGACTGAATCAATTCCATCGGAAAATGGCCATACAGATTCTTAATGCTTAAAAGAAACTCTTTATTTTTATCATGTAAAATATAAGTCCGTCCGTGAATCTGATAGTCTAAATTATACAGACGTATAAAAATATTTTCGAAATTGTGGCATTTACTGTCCATCTTTTTTTCTATTTCCAATAGAAGAGTTTCAATTTTTTGATATTTTAAATAGGCGTTTCGATCATTTTTAATCATTTTTTGTGCTTGTGCTAGAGAGTCGATGTATTCATCGCTGAAAAACAAGTAAAAAAAAGTATTTAAGTTTGCTTGGGATAAAGGCAATTGGAATTGACTATAAAACTCATCGCAAGCATATGTATCATTGAGAATCGCAAATTGTTTTTCTGCGATATCAGACAGTTGATTTTCACTATTATGTTTTAAGAGATTAATAACGGTGTACGTATAAAAACGTAGGCGATTCAATAAAGAAAAATCTAAATCATGTGAGGATTTATTTGGAAGCGCCTGTTTCACGATCTGAAGGCCAACTTGGTCTAAAATAATCAGTTGAGGCGGAGTCAGAAGACTTTCTGCGACGCCATACTTCTCATAAAAATAGTGCTGCATAAAATTGCAAATACTGTGTGGGTCACCAACGAGCTGCATTTTCTTCAAGTTAATGGTGAAGCCTTCTAATTGAAGCAGTTGATTCACTCGTAGGACGATTCGTTTGATTGTGGAGACGCTGGTGTACAGATTGTCAGCTAAGTCGATGATTGTAGAAAAACTATGTAAAAAAATATTTTCGATAAGTTGGAACTCAACGCTATTTTTTATGAATTTTTGATAGATACTCGTTTTGCAGAAGTCATAATTTGCTGCGAGACGAATCCCATACTTTTTGGAAGCTTCGATCGTAGTAGGTGCTAGCAATGCTTCTAGTTCAATAATATCTGATTTTAACGTTTTTACTGGGGCATTTAAAGTCTCTGATGCGGTGGCTAAAGTAACCCAATCATTGTCGGCTAATAATTCTACTAGCTCCAATTGCCTTTTGGAGCGTGAGGAAAGAATGTCTTTCATGGTATCAACACTTTCTTTTTTTGTTTTTTTATTTATCTTTAACTTCTAATGAAATAAATCTCAAGGTGTTTCTTATTTTAACGTGAAACAATCCGCTTTGTCTATATAGCAATCACTATTACTTTATACTTTTTAAAATGATTTGAAATATATCATTCAATTTTTTCTTTTAAATAGAAAAATATGACCTTTTAAGGGGGGGTTTTTAGATAACATTTGTGATATTCACCTTGTATTGTTTGGAATTTGTTTTTGTTTTCTTATAATAGAAAAAAAGATCAACTATTACTTTTTTTTGACCATAAATGACCCTTTTTTTTCTTACATAACGTTTAAACTATTGTTAAGCCAGTTAAAGGCAAAATAGTAAACGGAGGAGAATTATAAAGAAAAAATTAGTAGGGTTTGTATTGGTCTCATCAATTATTTTAGGTGGAGTAGGTTTGATGAACGCAGAGGAAGCCAATGCTCATGGCTATGTAGAAAAACCAGCAGCTCGAGGTTATCAAGGTTCATTAGATAAAAATACAATGGGGTGGAGCGCGGCGATGGAGAAATACGGAATGGTAATTACCAATCCGCAATCGTTAGAGTTTGACAAAGGATTCCCGCAAGCAGGACCCGCTGATGGCAAAATTGCTTCAGCAGAAGGTGGCAAAGGACAAATTACTGACTCAGTAATGGATAGTACTGGTATGAATCGTTGGACAAAATCAGACATCAATACTGGTTTAAATATATTTACGTGGCATTATACAGCACCTCATAGTACGACTAAATGGCATTATTATATGACTAAAGTTGGTTGGAACCCAGAAAAACCATTAGCAAGAGCTGATTTTGATTTTCTTGGCGAAGTCAAACACGATGGCTCAGCAGCTTCAAACAATAAGTCGCATCAAATTGTTGTCCCAGAAAACCGTTCAGGATATCATGTGATTTTAGCAGTCTGGGATGTCGCAGATACAACAAATGCGTTTTATAATGTCATTGATGTGAATGTAAAAGGCAATGGTGAGGTCACACCTCCAACTGAGGTAGTGCCAGAAACGCCAACAAATGTAAAAGCAACTGAGGTAACGACGTCTTCACTTAAATTAACGTGGAGCCCTGTTACAAATACAAAAGAATACAATGTCTACCGTGATGGTAAAAAAGTAGGAACAGTTGGTGGTGCCCAATTTAATGATGCAAATTTATCAGAAAATACAACATATACTTATCAAGTAGAAGCAGTTGGAACATCCGGGGAAGTTTCTGAAAAAAGTACAGCAGTGAAAGTGACGACCCAATCATCTGCTGTAGAAGATGATCAAAAACCAACAGCGCCAACAAATGTACACTCGATGGGTACGACTGAAAATACCGTCGATTTAATGTGGACCAAAGCAACTCACTTCTTAGGTGTTAAACACTACGAAATCTATCGTGATGGTAAAAAAGTAGGAACAACTGAAAAAACAAGCTTTAAAGACACTGGTTTAAAGGCAAACACAACGTACAACTATACAGTAAAAGCAATTAGTGTTGGTGGAAATGTATCAGAAACGAGTGCAGTATTTTCTGTGAAAACAAAAGAAGCACCAAGTGGTCAGACAACGTGGGATGCTGACAAAGTGTATAATGGTGGGGATAAAGTAATCTTTGGTGATTTAGAATATGAAGCAAAATGGTGGACGAAAGGTGATCGTCCAGATAAATCCGATGCGTGGAAACTTCTTTCAGATAAAGTACTGAATTGGGAAACGAGTAAAGCCTATAGTGGCGGAGACAAAGTGATCTTCCAAGGAAAAATTTACAAAGCAAAATGGTGGACACAAGGCAACGAACCAGCAACTTCAAATGTTTGGGTACTAAATTAATCAATACAACTTGTAGACACAGTAATAAACAAATAATCATTACGACATAGTATGAGCAATAAAGAGATTGAGACAGGAGTGTTTAATCCCGAGAAATAAGAAGGGATTGCTTCTGCTCCCACCGTTTATAAGGATTCCTTGAGTCTAAGATATCACTCGTAGAGTGATATCTTAGACTCTTTATTTATCATAAATTTTGAATATGTGTATGTTTAAATTCATCTGGATATTTCAGACCATAACCTAAGGTTCGATCCATAAAAATATGAGCGCTCCAAATGATCGCAATCGGCAATAAGAGGATGATAGGTATGACAAGATAAAGTAAAAGTAGTAATACAGGGAAAACTAAAGTGTGGCCTAAATTGTAAATTTTAGCGCCGAGTGAGGAACCACCTAAATAACCGATCATGGTGATATCAGGTAGTAAAAGAAAAAGGAAGAAATAAAAGATTGGGAACCCTAGATAGATAAATAATGAGAGAGCTAAAAGAAAGAGTGTTCCATTTTCTAAACGTAAAATGGTTTTATTGGTCATGTTTAATGCACCTCCAATCCATAGCTAGCCAATTGATCGATCAAACTGAATAATTCGGCGTGCTGTTCTACATAGCTATTATTTTCAATCGTAGTATTTATTTTTAGTAGCAGTTGATAGGCCATTTCGTAAAAATCAATTTTTTTCTTAATAAAGTCGATTTTGTTGATTAGAAATTTAGTTGAGTCGTCGTTGCATTGAATGGAAATCGGGCGTCTTTTTAATTCAAGTACATAGCTGATTTCCTTTATCGAAAAATCCAATGCTTTTAAAGCTAAGATGATTTTAAGGTCTTGCTGATCCGCTTCTGTAAATTCACGATAGCCGTTTGGCTGACGTTCAGGCTTTAGCAGACCAGAGCGTTCATAAAAGCGAATAGCATCAGTTGATAAGTTGAAGCACTGGGCAAATGCGGTTATTTTCATGGATATCCCTCCTATACAATTAGTGTAACATTGGATATAAGTCAAAGGTCAAGAGTGGATTCAGAAAATCTGCAGTTACGACTAACAAACCAAAGCCGCTGACATCATACTCAACAGCTCAGGTTTGAGAGTAACTCGGGATCATTGTGATTTTATAACAGGCAGCCAAACTTCAAAGCTGGCATTGCTTGGATTAGCATCAAGGTAAAGTTCGATATCAGGGCCATTCGCGTATTCGTATCCAGAACTTGGCAGCCAATCTGTGACGATTTATTTTTCTAACTCTTGGATAGCGTGAGGCATTGCACCATGTCCAGAAAAAACAGCCCATGTGAATGCTGGTATAGTGTATTCTTCTAATGTATCCGGAGCTGGTTGATCACTTGCAACGGCGATATAATATGATGTTCCTTCACTGCTTGAAAAATCATTTTTGTCTGTAGGGGCAGCTTCAAAACCGACACTAATCCCCATTACGCCTCTTGGTTCCTGAGTCATTAGCGGAATCAAATTGTTCAATGTGCCGTCCATTCCGACTTGCTGCCAAAATAATGGGGTTTCCTTAAAGTTTTCCTCAATGTCTGCAGATAATGCTTTTTTTGCGCCGATAATCCGAAACGCTTCTTTTGTTTCAATGCGATATTCCATTTCTACATCTCCTTTGATTGTGATATGGAACTTGATTCTAGGATATGAGGTTAGTAGACTCCCTTCTTCTTGTGCTTGAGAAGGCGTGATTCCGTGCTGGTTTTTAAAAGCGCGGGCAAATGAATTCGGTGATTCATAGCCGTATTTAATGGCGACATCAATTACTTCAACACCTGCTAAAGACAATTTTCTACGTCGAATGTAAACGGCTAAGGGGACGCCAACCATGTAAGAGAAAATACGTTGGTAATGATAAGTAGAGCAGCAGGCGAGGGTAGCTAAATGCGCAAAATCGATTTCTTCTGTTAAGTGTTTTTCGATATAGTCTAATGAATTTTCCAGTCTAGTAACCCATTCCATGATATGATCAACTCCTGATTTCATTGTATAATAGTTAAACTAAGTGTGCCTCACTTTCTCTGCCCAAAAAAGAGTGGCAGGGAAAATTTACGGGATACTTGACTTTCAAGTGCAGTGTAAGGTTTATACTATAAAAAAGGTGGTGAGCAGATGAAGTACAAAATCAATGAATTTTCAAAAATGACAGCTATTCCAAAATCAACGTTACGTTATTATGATCGAGAAGGGTTGCTGATTCCTTCTTTAAGAGATCAAGAGAATGGCTATCGCTATTATGACGAAGCAGATTTCACATTAGCGAATCAACTGACGTTATTAAGAAATAGTGATTTTTCGATTTTAGAAATCAAAGAAGTGTTGAATGGTATTGAAGAAGAGGGCGATTTAGCCTATTATTTGCTTGAAAAAAAGGCCTTTATTTTAGAAGAAATACAAGAGAAAGAACGATTGATGAAAAAAATCGATCAAATGATAACGGTAGGTGAAATAGATGCTTGTGAGCAAAAATATAGAATTGAACCACATACCAAATCAGCGCAAAGAGTCATTACTAGGAGATGTACTTGTCCATTTGATGAAATGGGACCGGAAGTGGATCACTTATATCAAGCAGCTAAGGAGGCTGTTGTGGGTGAGCTGTTCACGAGTCAACGTGAGCTGTTAGATGAGAAAATACAATATGAAATAGCTTTGCCTGTTCGGCAGTTTATTGAAAGTAAACAGGTGAAAAATGAGATTTTTCCTGAAATGACAGGGATTCGAACACTTCATTACGGGGATTATCAGGAGATTGGTCAGGCGTATAAAGTATTGATCGATCATGTAGAGCAACATCGATTGGAGACAGATTTTTCGTTTATCAATACATTTATTAAAGGAAGTGGCAAGAAGTTCAAGGGGAACCAAGCGAAATACGTTACGGAAATTTTTTTACCTATCAAATCGTTTATCTAGCTTTGCGGGTCAATAATCCATCCTATCGTAATTGTAAGCACCTGTTTAGCCTTTAAAATAAGGAGGAAATAACAATGAAATTTGAGTGGAGAAAACAAGAGAAGGAACTATATTTACCAAAAGAAAAACCAATCAAGATTAACGTTCCAGAACAAAAATTTTACACACTATCGGGGCAGGGGGATCCTAATGGACAACAATTCTCAGAAGAGGTCAGTGCTTTGTATGCGCTATCCTATGGTATCAGAATGTTGGCTAAAAAGGGGCTGATTGGTAAGGAACCCTTTGAATATAGCGTTTATCCTTTAGAAGGACTTTGGGCGTTATCAGATGAAGCGGTGGCAGAGGGGCGGGCCTTTGATAAGGCAGATTTGGTCTATAAAATTATGATTCGACAACCTGATTTTATTACGGAAGAGATTGCGTTCGCTAATTTAGAGCAGGTAACTAAAAAGAAACCAAATCCGAATAACCAAAAGGTAAAATTTGAAACAATCGAAGAGGGGATATGTGTACAAATGCTGCATGTAGGTCCATATAGTGAGGAAGGCAAAACATTTGAAGTGATGGAGCGTTATTGTAGCGAACATCGATTGAGTAGAAAGACATTTTCCCATAGAGAAATCTACCTTTCTGATGGGAGGAAAGTAGCGCCTGAAAAAATGAAAACAACACTACGCTATCCTGTTAAATAATTCCTATAAGAGAGGCATAAGAGCAGCTTTTTATGCTCAGAATATCGCTAAAAAGGAGTTAGTCGTCATGCTAGCTCCCTTTTAGCTATTATTTGTATTGATTTGAAGTGAAAAAGGCGTTGGCTTTGTATTACTGTATAAGCTAGCGAGCTACTTCTTCTATCAATTGAAAAAAACATGTCCTGTTTTTTTATGTCTGTCGTTGCGTGTAAAGCGACGTTTTCCCCTCCACCACATTCGACAGTTCTACTGCGAGTTTTTCTCTGGAGATCGGAGTATAATTTTGGACAAGCTTTCTAACACCTGGTATTTTTTGCATAAAGGTAATAACTCGTCCTCCGGTGATTGAAAGAAAGCGAGCTTTACCGACAACAAAACTAGGATAGACAATAGTATAGGGCTGACTGCTATCTTTAATCAATTGCTCTGCTTGTAGTTTCGCATCCATATATTTTCTTAAAGGAAGCGGCGCGCTATTAGCTGAGATAAATAAGAATTCAGCAGTTGGATTATGCTTTTGTAGATAATCTAGAATTAGTTGGACAGGTTGTAGAATAAAGCGATCATAAGTGATTTTTTTGTTAGGATGCTCCCAGAGAATACCAATCGTATCGATGACCCAATCGGCGTGTTTGACAGCTGAATGCCAATGCGTATCCTGTAAAATATCGGAGTGAACCCAGGTTGCTTTTTTTGACCATGGAGCGGTTAAGCCTACCGGCCGCCCACTTCTGGAAATGCTCGTCACATTATGTCCGCGGCTCGTTAATTCTTCTGTTAGTTTTTGTCCAACGAATCCGCTACCACCGAAAATCGTGATATTCATCTGAGTCTCCTCCTTTTGTAAAACGGTTATTATCAGTTAGTTTATCATTGATTTTGAAATGAGAAAAAAGAAACAGTCCGTCGAAAATTGAATTCTCCATAAACGTACTGTTTCGTATTTTATTGAATCGTTACTGCTACGCCAAAATGGTCACTGACAATGGGCGTGTATTTTCCGTCAAACACAACCTGATAGCTGGAAATCGCCATTTCTTGTGAAGTGAAGATGAAGTCGATCCTCAATTTCTCTTGATTTTCCCCCCAGCCATCGATTGCTTTTTCCACAGTGTGTTCGCCCCTTTTTTCTTTAGCAGCTAAAAAACTATCTTGCAACAAAAGAGGACTGTTAAGGACAAGCTCGTAGCCAGTATATTTAGCTGAAGCAGGGTTGTTAAAATCTCCCATGATGATTAATGGAGAACTGAGGTTTTGCAATGCGGCTTCAGTTTTTGACCATTCATCAGCGAATCCACCAACTTCTGTCCACCAAGAATAGTGGCAACTTACAGCAGTGATTGATTTTTTACCAACTTTGGTTTGTCCGATTAATGCAACTCTAGTCCGGTAATCATTAGGATCTTTTTCTGCAGACACAACGAGTGCAGTTGGCTGGATTGGTTGTTTTGACAGTAAGGCAACACCTTCGTGGTAAAGGTCATATCCGATATGATTATAGGTCCAGCTCCAATGGTAGTCGTGCCCTTGTTCTTTTAGTCGTTGAACTAAAAGGTGCGCGAAATTATCCTCATGGATTGGTAATTGCTCTTTGGTTGGGTGGAAATTTTGTGGAGAAATTGCTAGTGAGCTGTCGATTCGCTGATTGACTTCCTGTAGGGCGATTATTGCATAGTCTTCTCTAATGATTTGAGCAGCTAATTGTTGTAATTTTTCTAAGGGATGTTTTTCTAACCAACTATGGGTGTTTAATGTCAGTATGTTCATATTTATTTCCTCCATAAAAACAGGCTCAGAATAAAACTCTGTGAGCTTTACGCCGAACCTGTTTAGAAATTTCCGTATATTAAATGTCTAAGCGTCCGATAGCTGTTCCGGGATTTTGTTTACCGACTTTATCCAAATGGAATGTCTTGATCTTTTCACCGTTGGTAAAGACAACGATCATGGTTGTTTGTTTACCGGCTGCTTTGATTTTTTCTAAATCAGCCGTGGCGATTGCTTCACCTGCGGTTACTTCTTGTCCTTCTTTGACTAGGATCGTAAAGGCCGATTCTTTCATTTCAATCGTATCTAGTCCCATGTGGATCAGGACTTCGAGGCCTTCTGCTGTTTGGATGCCTAAAGCGTGTTTAGATGGGAAAATACTGCTGATTACACCATCAATTGGGGCGTAAATCATTGTGTCTTCTGGAATGACAGCAAAACCGTCGCCCATCATTTTTTGTGAGAAGACAGGATCATCTACTTGATCCATAGTGATCACTTCACCATTAGCAACAGGTACGATTGTTTTTGTTAGACCAAGATACGTTGAGTTGTTTTCGGTCGTAGCGTTTGTTTCAGTTTGCTGCGGTGTGGGAATTGCAACGCCTGAATCTAATAGGTCTTGAATATCTGATTTTAACACATCTGCTTTGGGTCCGTAAACAGCTTGGACACCATTATCTTTTACAATCAGTCCCATCGCGCCAGCTCTTTTCCAGGCATCTTCTGCTCCGACTTTACTCTTGTCAGTAACACTGACCCGTAATCGAGTCATACACGCATCAACATCCACGATATTTTCTTTTCCGCCTAGCAGATGAACGATATCGATGATTTGAGGGTCGATTCCAGCTGTACTCTGAGCGCTGTTTGTAGTTGAGTCAGTTTGACTGTCATTATTATCATAGTTGCCATTTCTACCAGGTGTAGCAAAGTTGAATTTTTTGATCATGAAATTGGCGATGAAATAAGTCAAAACGCCAAATGCGATAGTACAAAGAACGAAATTCAGCAAATCGCCACCTAGACCGGCTTTTATGGCTAAGGGTGTTCGGGTCAAAAGTTCAATATTTCCAAATGAATGAACCCGTAATGCAACGATGTCTGCCATCGCGAATGCTGCACCTTGGATGATGGCATAAACAACATATAGCGGCACTGCCGCAAACATAAACATAAATTCTAAAGGCTCTGTGACTCCTGTTAGGAATACGGCTAAAGCAGCTGAAAGGTACATTGATTTATAGTTGGAACGCTTATCAGGGTCGACATTACGATACATAGCTAGCGTCATGCCCATCAAAATACCAGAAGCGCCGATCATTTGTCCTACTTTGAAACGAGCAGGCGTCCAGTTTTCCAAGACGTAGTTGTATTGTGATGTATCACCAGCGCCTTTTAGATTGACCAAATCAGTTGCCCAAGCTAACCATAATGGATCTTGCCCGAATACTTGCGTGCCAGCTTGTGCACCAGATAAGATTTCATAAGTTCCGCCTAATTGGGTATAGTTGATCGGAATCGTCAACATATGATGCAAGCCAAATGGCAATAGCAAGCGCTCTAATGTTCCGTATAAAAATGGTGCGAGAACAGGTGCAGTATCTTGAGATTGAGCGATCCAAAGACCAAAATTGTTGATACCAGCTTGGATGTAAGGCCAAACAATAGCTAAAAGAATCGCAACGATCGTTGACCAAAGAATCACAACGAATGGAACAAAGCGCTTCCCATTGAAAAACGAAAGAGCATCTGGTAGTTTGCGGTAATTGTAGTATTTGTTGAACGCCATCGCGCCGACGAAACCTGCAATGATCCCGACGAAAACTCCCATATTCAAGGCGGGTGCTTCTAAAACGCTAGTAAAGAAGCCTTTGACCATGATTTTTGTGCCAAATAAGGTGTGCGTAAAGGCTTTGTCATCGGCTAACATATCACTAGTGACACCAAAAATCGAACCAGTGATGCGGTTGATCAAAATAAAAGAAAGTCCAGCCGCAAATGCTCCGCCAGCACGTTCTTTTGCCCAGCTGCCGCCGATCGCAAGTGCGAACAGAATATGCAAGTTGCTGATCACAGCCCAGCCAATATTTTCAATAACCCCACCTGTAGTTGCTAGTGCTGCCCAGTCTGGGTTGATTAGAGGAATCGTTTTCCCGATACTGATCATTAACCCTGCGGCGGGCATAACCGCAATTACGACCATTAATGCTTTCCCAAACTTTTGCCAAAACTCAAAACTTAGTAACTTTTTCATCTTTTTCTCTCCTTTGCAATCATAGTGCAACCGATTTCGTTGAATGTAGTATAAATCAGATTCTTATATTTGTAAACCCTTAACCAAAATTCTCTCTTTTGTATTATTGATAAAATGATATTTCTATTATAATAAAAGGATTTCTATCTAATAAGCAGTAGAGCATAAAGAAATGTTTGACAATGCAATCGGTTGCGTTTATTATGATGCTAAGAAGCAACTCATTTACAGGAGGAGAGAAAATGAAGCATTTAGTTGAAATAGACCCATGGAAAATTACTACACATCAATTAGAACGTAATGAACGCCGTCTTCAAGAGTCACTAACGTCAATGGGAAACGGTTATATGGGAATGAGAGGAAATTTTGAAGAACAATATACAGGGGATCATCATCAAGGAACCTATTTAGCTGGTGTTTGGTATCCAGACAAGACGAGAGTCGGTTGGTGGAAAAATGGGTATCCTGAATACTTCGGAAAAGTTATCAATGCAGTCAATTTTATCGCGATGGACATTTTTGTGAATGGAGAAGTGGTAGACTTAGGTGTACAAGAACCAAAAGATTTTTACTTAGAATTAGCTATGCGTAACGGGCTGTTGACACGCACATTCATTCTTGAAAACGGGAATACAAGGGTCAAATTCAGATTTGAGCGTTTTTTGAGTATTGTGCAACAAGAACTGGCTGTGATTCGAGTAACGGCAGAAGTTCTTGAAGGAAGTGCAGAGATTCAAATTATCTCAAAAATCGATGGCGATGTTCGTAATGAAGATAGTAACTATGATGAAATGTTTTGGGAAGCACAACAATCTGGCTTTGAAGAAGCAATCGGCTTTTTAACAACTAAAACAATTCCAAATCCGTTTGGTATTGAACAGTTTAGTGTAACGGCCGCGATGAAACATATAACAGAGGCCAAAGTAGGTGTTGCCGAAACAGAGCCTTTAGTAGTACAACAATCATTTCAAGCGAAGCTACAAACAAACGAAGCGATCACGCTAGAGAAACAAGTCATCGTCTTAACTAGTCGTGATATTCCAGAAGCGCAACAACAAGAAAAGGCCATTCAACTATTGAAACAAACGACGAAAACCTTCGATGAATTATTGAGTGAGCAAAACGAAGCTTGGAAAAAACGTTGGGAATTGGCTGATGTTGTGATCGAAGGAGACGATGCAGCGCAACAAGGGATTCGGTTTAATTTATTTCAATTATTTACGACCTACTATGGAGAAGATGAACGTTTGAACATCGGACCAAAAGGCTTTACAGGTGAAAAATATGGTGGTGCTACTTATTGGGATACAGAAGCTTACGCGGTTCCTTTATATTTAGCTTTAGCAAAACCAGAAGTAACAAAAAATCTATTGAAATACCGCTATAACCAATTAGAACAAGCAAAACATAACGCTCGCCAACAAGGATTAGCAGGTGCTTTGTATCCAATGGTGACCTTCACAGGAATTGAATGCCACAATGAATGGGAAATCACCTTTGAAGAAATCCATCGAAATGGTGCAATTGCCTATGCTATCTACAATTATGTGAATTACACGGGAGATAAGGAATATTTAAAAAATGAAGGCCTGCAAGTTCTAACTGAAATTGCACGTTTCTGGGCAGATCGTGTCCATTTTTCTAAACGCACTGGAAAATACATGATTCATGGTGTGACAGGGCCAAATGAGTATGAAAATAATATCAATAACAACTGGTACACCAATACGCTCGCAACTTGGGTATTACGCTATACATTAGAGAATTACACGAAATATCAAGCAGAAACACCTGTTGATATTTCTGAAGAAGAGCAAGCACATTGGCAGGAAATCATCGAAAATATGTATTATCCATTTGATGAAGAGTTAGGCGTTTTTGTCCAACATGATACATTTTTAGATAAAGATTTACTGCCGAGAACAGCATTATCACCAGAGGACTTACCATTAAACCAACATTGGTCTTGGGATCGTATTCTACGTTCTTGCTTTATCAAGCAAGCAGATGTTTTACAAGGTATTTATTTCTTTGGCGAACGTTTTTCACGAACAGAAAAAGAACGGAACTTCTTGTTTTATGAGCCGATGACGGTGCATGAATCTTCTTTATCGCCAAGTGTTCATGCGATTTTAGCGGCAGAACTCGGGATGGAAGAAAAAGCGGTAGAAATGTACCAACGGACAGCTCGTTTAGATTTAGATAATTACAACAACGATACAGAAGATGGCCTGCATATCACCTCAATGACAGGGAGCTGGCTTGCAATCGTGCAAGGCTTTGCGCAAATGAAGACGGCTGATGAAAAATTAAGCTTTGCACCGTTTTTACCAAGTACTTGGACAAGCTATGCCTTCCATGTGAATTATCGTGGGCGATTGTTATATGTAACGGTTGATAAAGATCACGTTCGTTTACAACTTGTTTCAGGCTCAGAATTGCCATTAACACTATACGGACACAATGTCGTTTTGGCTGATGAATTAGTGCGTGAGATGGAAAAGGTGAATGAGGATGTTTAAAGGTGTTTTATTTGATTTAGACGGTGTGCTAACGGATACAGCGGAGTATCATTATCAAGCATGGCAACGGTTAGGAAAAGAGATTGGGATTACGATTGATCGTGCCTTTAATGAAGAACTGAAAGGGGTTAGTCGTGAAGATTCATTAACGTTACTACTAGCTCATGGTGGAAAAACAAATGCCTTCACTTCAGAACAATTTACTGAGTTAGCAGCGCGAAAAAATGAGTATTACGTGGAAATGATCCAACAAGTCAGTCCAAAGGATGTTTATCCAGGGATTTTAGAGTTGTTAAAAAGCTTAAAAAGACAAGGAATCAAACTCTCTTTGGCTTCTGCTAGTAAAAATGGTCCTTTTCTATTAAAAAAAATGGCGTTGAAGTCCTATTTTGATGGTATTGCTGATCCGGCCGAAGTTGCAAAGGGAAAACCTGATCCAGAAATTTTTCAATTAGCAGCCAAAAACGTTGGGTTGACAGCAGCAGAATGCATCGGAATCGAAGACGCTAAAGCGGGTATCCAAGCCATTATTGCAAGCCAGGCGTTACCGATCGGTGTGGGGCGTTCAGAAGATCTTGGGACGGATATCGCACTTGTTTCGTCCACGAAAGAATTAACGTTCGAGTTCTTACTATCTATCTGGAACACAGCGAAAGCAGAGGATTGATGCCAAGGAATCATTCCTGAATGAAAAGACGATAACAACAGAGTATCAATCTATGGTATTATTTTCTACGATAGAATGATTTTATAAGATTCATCATGAAAGGAGGAGAATAGATGACAATTACTGTTAAAGATGTTGCTAAAAAAGCTGGTGTGGCTACTTCCACTGTTTCCAGAGTGATCAACGACCACTCAAGTATTTCAGATGCGACGAAGAAAAAAGTCTATAAGGTAATGGAAGAAATGGGTTATGTGCCCAACATTGCTGCGAGAAATCTCGGGAAACGCTCATCAGGTGCAGTTGGGGTGATTTTACCACCTTTAGATTCTCGTGAACGTATGGGAAATCCTTTTTACTTGGAAATCATTGAGTCGATCAATGCTGAAGCGCGCAAACACAGTATGACAACAGCGATTGCTACGGCGCAATCTTTTGAGACGTTGTTAGAGAATGTTCAACTGATGCATCGTCAAAAGCAAGTCGATGGATTCATCTTACTATACTCAGATAAAGATGATCCAGTCATCGATTATCTATTCGAAAATCAAGTTCCCTTCTCATTGATCGGTCAGCCGTATACAAATGAAGATAAGGTCATTTATGTGGATAATGATAATCAATTACTCGGAAAACATGCGACAGATTACTTAATTGAAAATGGGCATAAGGATATTTTGTTTATTACGAATACGACCCATGAAAATGTTTATTATGAGCGTTATTTTGGCTACCAAAAGGCGATGATGTTAGCAAATTTGACGGTATTTCCTTCAGTAGATATGGAAAAACCGGAAGATTATGTAGCGTTTGAACAGCTTTTAAAAGAAACAAAAGCAACAGCGGCTGTCGTGATCGACGATATTTTTGCGATGCGAATGATTCAATTAGCGCAAATGTATGGCTATCGCGTGCCAGATGATTTTTCGGTGATCAGTTTCAATAATTCGATTTATGCAACACTCGTTCATCCTTATTTGACCAGTATCGATATCGATATTGCAGAACTTGGCAAAATGGGGATGCAAAAGTTGATCGAATCATTACAGGAAAAAGCGGCGACAGGCGTTCGGATGGTGATTCCTCATAAACTCATCAAAAGAGAGACAGTCCTTTCTTTGAAAGCGATAGAATGATTTTACTAGCTAATTTTAATGATGAAATAAGGAAGGATAGGACAAAAAAATTGCTTTTGTTCTTACCGTTAAATCGGATTCCTTGAGACTGAGATATGACTCGTAGAGTCACATCTCAGTCTTTTTTACTATTTGGAAATTAAATGATAATAGAAAATAATGGATTATTTGGTTGACAAATGGACTATTCTGCCTTAATATAAAGAAGAAATGATTCGACTACAAATATAGTCATTGTGATTTTGATTATAAAAATGAAGTAAGTAAGGGAGCTGGGAAAATGGAAGCAAAAACATTCGATATAGAAGGGATGACGTGTGCCTCATGTGCACAAACAGTCGAAAAAGAAACAGCCAAACTAACGGGTGTGTCAAAGGCAACGGTCAACTTAGCGACAGAAAAGCTAAATGTTGAATATGATGAAAGCCAACTTTCAGAAACTGACATTCAAAAAGCAGTAGCCGATGCAGGGTATGAAGCATTGAGCAATCTCCAACAACGAACATTTGATATAGAAGGAATGACGTGTGCTTCATGTGCGCAAACGATTGAAAAAACAACAGGAAAATTGAACGGCGTTACAAAAGCATCTGTCAATTTAGCCACAGAAAAAATGGTCGTCGATTATGACCCATCAATTTTAAATGTCTCAGATATAACAAAAGCCGTAGCCGATGCAGGGTACGGTGCAGTCGAACAAATAGATTCGGTTGATACGGTAGACAAAGACCGCGAGAAAAAACAAAAACACATCAAAGATATGTGGCAACGTTTTTGGCTGTCAGCAGTGTTCACGGTACCTTTATTGTATGTTGCAATGGGACATATGGTTGGATTACCATTGCCAGCTTTCATTGATCCAATGATGCATCCTGAAACGTTTGCTCTGGTCCAGTTGATTTTAACGATGCCTGTTTTATATTTGGGCAGAAGCTTCTTTATTGTCGGTTTCAAGGCGCTATTCAAAGGACATCCGAATATGGATTCTTTGGTCGCTCTAGGAACCAGCGCTGCTGTAGCCTATAGTTTGTATGGTACGGTGATGATTTTTGCCGGAGATCCGCAATTTACGATGGCCTTATACTATGAATCAGCAGGTGTTATTTTAACGTTGATCACATTGGGAAAATATTTTGAAGCTGTTTCAAAAGGAAAAACTTCTGAAGCCATCAAAAAATTAATGGGCTTAGCACCGAAAAATGCTCGTGTTTTCCGTAATGGTCAAGAAATGGAAATCCCAGTCGACAGCGTTCAATTAGAAGATATTATTGTCGTCCGTCCAGGTGAAAAAATCCCAGTGGATGGTGTTGTGATCGAAGGCTCATCTGCCATCGATGAATCCATGCTGACAGGTGAAAGTATGCCTGTTGAGAAAAAAGTTGGCGACAATGTTATTGGCGCAAGCATCAATAAGAATGGTAGTTTCCGTTTTAAAGCAACTAAAGTGGGTAAAGATACTGCTTTGTCTCAAATTATCAAGTTGGTAGAAGATGCCCAAGGCTCGAAAGCACCAATCGCTAAAATGGCGGATAAAATTTCTGGTGTCTTTGTACCGATCGTGATGGTGCTAGCTGTTTTAGCTGGTTTAGCATGGTATTTCTTAGGACAAGAATCTTGGGTTTTCGCCCTAACAATTACGATTTCCGTTTTAGTTATCGCCTGTCCTTGTGCTTTAGGATTAGCCACACCAACTGCAATCATGGTAGGAACAGGAAAAGGTGCTGAAAATGGCGTATTGATCAAAAGTGGGGATGCACTTGAAACGACGCACAAAATCCAAACGATCGTTTTCGATAAAACAGGAACAATCACAGAAGGGAAACCCAAAGTAACGGATATTTTAACCGTAAACGGCTTGGAACAAGATGAGCTACTACGTTTAGCGGCATCTGCTGAAAAGGGCTCAGAACATCCATTAGGTGAAGCAATTGTTAATGGAGCTGAGGAAAAAAACTTAGCTTTTGCTGCAACTGAAGGATTTAATGCCATTCCAGGGCATGGAATCGAAGTAACGATCGAAGGCAGCCATTTATTATTAGGAAACAAAAAATTGATGGATGATCGTGCTATTTCTTTAGGTGATTTAGGAACGACTTCAGATCAATTAGCGGAACAAGGAAAAACACCGATGTATATTGCAAAAGACGGTATGATCGCAGGTATTATCGCTGTTGCAGATACGATCAAACCAAACAGCATTCCCGCAATCAAAAAACTACATCAAATGGGCATCGAAGTTGCGATGATCACAGGAGACAACAAACGGACAGCCCAAGCGATTGCGAAACAAGTTGGAATCGACCGTGTCTTAAGTGAAGTCTTACCAGAAGATAAAGCCAATGAAGTAATGAAACTTCAAAATGAAGGAAAAAAAGTTGCCATGGTTGGTGATGGCATCAATGATGCCCCTGCGTTGGCACAAGCAGATATCGGGATTGCGATTGGTTCTGGGACCGATGTTGCGATGGAATCAGCAGATATCGTCTTGATGCGCAGTGATTTGATGGATGTACCGACAGCAGTAGAGTTGAGTAAAGCGACGATCAAGAATATCAAAGAAAACTTATTCTGGGCATTTGCTTATAACACGCTAGGTATTCCAGTTGCGATGGGCGTGCTTTACTTATTCGGCGGTCCATTGTTAAACCCAATGATTGCAGGAGCTGCCATGAGTTTTAGTTCAGTGTCTGTATTGTTGAATGCATTGAGATTGAAAGGCTTTAAGCCTTCAGCGTTGAAGAAATAAGAGCTACTACTATCTATTTAAGTGAAAAGAAACGAAAAACCGACTATTTTCTTAGCAAACAGTAAAAAGATTACTGATTCTAAGATAATTAGTCGATTTTTTTTTATAGAAGTGTAAAAGCGAAAATAAGGAATTTTATACGACGATCGTCAAAATTTCATCTTTTGTTTGGCGTTTTTTCTGGTGTATTTATAGTCAAGTTGATTTCCTCCATTTATTTAAAAGTTTATCGCGTTAAGCAATAAGTGACTTTAGTGTAATGGAAGTAAGGATCATTGTAAATCGGGGAATTTTTTTATACCAACTGGAGCCAACGTTCGCCCATACTCTGTTACGGAATAACTCACAACTATGGGCTTTTCCTGTATGACGGTTCGTTGAATGAGCTTATCTGCTTCTAAGTCTTTTAATTGTAAGCTCAACATCCGTTTAGTGATACAAGGGAGAAAGCGGTGCAATTCACTGTAACGATAAGCAACTTCAAAAATTAAATGGTACAGTAGCACGCATTTCCATTTACCTGAAATTAGTTGTAAGGTTGATTCTACAGAACAACCATCTAAACAATTATGGATTTTTCTTTTTTTCATTTTCTCATGTCCTTCTATTCATTTTCTTCCACTGACTGGAACAGGAACTGCGTTGCTTAATTGCCTCAGTTTAGCATTGACTGACTTTCAAGATGTGATCGGCACAGCTGGTGCGCTCTTTAGTCTGGGTTATTAAGCTTGTTCACCTTTGGAATGAGTCTACTTGATAAGGGAACCTTATACATGATACCAGTGTATTTTTTGGTGATTGGAAGTGTGATGCTGCTTTTAATGCGAGCATTTCTTTTTTCAAAGGATATACAAGCGTCCTAAAGAACATTTACTATAATGAATCAACAATGCATCTGCGTAAAATGCTGTGCAGATGTTTTTTTACATAGAGCGTTTCTTTTTTTGTTATAATTGGAGATAGGAATAAACAAGTGAGGGGCGAGTTGGTTGAAAGAAATTTTACTACAAGCGATAGGTTTTTGTTTTATGATATTTTTAGGCTATTTAATGAAGCGGATCGGACTGTTGAATAAAGCAGACGGGAGCATGTTGTCTGTGATCATTGTAAATATCACGTTACCTGCCACAGTGATCGTGAGTTTAGCGAATGTAGTCGTTTCAGAAACACTATTTTTCTTGCTGATTATGGGGATCATATTGAATGTTCTCGTGATTTTGATTGGCAGTCAAGTCAGTAAAAAGCGTTCTGTTTTAGAACAGAAATTTCAAATGTATACCATGTCTGGCTATAATATCGGTAATTTTAGTTTGCCATTTATTCAAGGTTTTTATCCTTTGGCAGTACCTTTTCTGTTGATGTTTGATATCGGAAATAGTGTGATGCTGACGGGTGGGAGTACGCTACTAATCGATAAAATGGTTGGCTCTAAAGAGGAAACTACGTTGAAAAAAATTAGTTTATCGTTGCTTAAATCTGCTCCTTTTACAGCCTATCTGATCATGTTATTGCTTAGGATCGGCCAAGTTAGATTACCTGTGGAGCTATTAGGGATATTGGATATGATGGCAAAAGCCAATGGTTTTTTATCAATGTTTATGATCGGGTTGTATTTTGAATTAAGACTGCCTAAAAAAGCGCTTCACTTAGTTAAGGAAGTTTTGTTTTGGCGGTATCTATGTGGCGCAGTATTAGCGTTGTTGTTTGCGTTTGTTGTACCATTGTCGCCATTATTACGAATTGTTCTAGTTGTCTTGTGCTTAGCGCCAATGCCGACATTTTCGGTGATCAATAGTGTTAAGGCAGGCATGCCTGAGGAAACGGTTGGCTTTACTTCTTCTGCGAGTATTTTGATTAGTTTGGTTTTGATGACGATTGTGATGATGTTGATGGGATGATACAAGTAAAAAAGAGAGCAAGAAAAACACACAAAGGTATTCGTCTTGCTCTCTTTAACTGTTTATCGGTTTGACGTCTGTATCTTACTTAGTGATCAAGCGTTCCGCAATTTGGAAATCACCTTCATAAGGCATATCTTTCCCATGGACCTTTTGGTACAAGTCTGCCCCTTTACCAGCTAAAATGACAGCATCTTCCGCTAGGCTGATTGCCAGAGCTTCTTTGATTGCTTCACTGCGGTCCGCAATTATTTTGGTCGGGATGTCTGTTGTGATGTGGGCTTTGATTTCTTTACAAATAGTGACTGGATCTTCATCGGCTGGATCATCGGTGGTTAAAATCGCAATATCCGCTAATTCAGATAAAACAGCCCCAAAATCTTTGCGTCTTGAAATCGCTTTGTTTCCTGTGCTACCGATCACAACAAGTAAACGACCAGTTGGATGTTCTTCTTTGACAAACGTTAAAAGATTCTTTAGACTGTCATAATTATGCGCATAATCGACATAAACTTTCGCACCATTTGTATTCGTCAATAACTCCATTCGTCCAGGGACGGTCGTTTCTTTGACTCCTTGCTGACAGTCATTTCGATCTGCGCCTACTAAGGCACTCGCAAGAATAGCGCTCAAGGCATTTCCTTTATTGAAATCGCCACCCAAACGAAGTTGGTAGTCACCGGTGACCATTAGTTGATCCTCTTTTGCTTCAATAGAAAAAGCTAGGGAATCTACTGGATCTGTTTGGTAGCAATAGTCGGTATCCAATGCTGCTTGATTGCCATAAACAAGATAAGGAATACTGTAAAGCTGCGCAGTTTCTTTCAACAAGTGAAAATGATCCGATTCATGGTTCAAAATCATCGTTTTCGACTGTTTGATTAGTTGCCGTTTGCAATAAAAGTAATCATCATATGTTGGATGTTCGATCGGGCTGATGTGATCAGGTGTAATATTTAAGAAAATACCCACATCAAAAAATAAACCATAGACGCGATTGGTCTTGTAGGCTTGTGATGAGACCTCCATAATGAAGTGACTCATGCCGTGGCTCACTGCTTCATTCATCATTTTATAAAGATCAAGGGATTCTGGTGTTGTTAAATGGGATTTAAAAAATGTTTGACCATCTAAAGTTGAATTCATAGTAGACAACATCGCTGTTTTTTTGTTTGTTGTCTGATCTAAAATGAATTTAGTGAAGTAAGCAGCTGTTGTTTTTCCTTTGGTCCCTGTAAAGCCGATCAGTTTCAATTTATGTTGTGGATAATCATAGAAAGTCATACTCAAAACAGCCATTGCTTTTTTGATATCTGTGACAATGATTCCCAATGCTGCGGGCACGTCATAAGGTTGTTCTGCTACATAACTATCAAGACCAGCTGCGACTGCATTTTCTAAGTATTCAGGTTTGAAATTGAGTCCTTTACAAAAGAAAAGTGTCTTAGAACTTACAGTCCGGGAATCATAAGAAAGAGCATCAAATGTTTTGTCAGCCAACGAGTTAGGCAGAGTCAAAGACCAAGTTTGCGTAGAAACAAATTCTTTTAAGAGATGTTCTTTAAGTAAACATTCGCGGATTTTTTCTAAAGAAATAGTCATCATTACGCCTCCAAGCGGTTTTTAAAATCTGAATGTAAGGTTTTTGGAATAAAAATCTGTTAGAAATTCATCATACAATTTAAATGTTAAAACTTCAAGATGCTTGCTGGAAGAGGACGAAAAAAACACGGAGGAGTTCATCGCCTAAAGTGAAGAATTTCCAATATAATTTTTCTATTAAAATAACAAATACATATTAGACATATTTATGTGAAATATAAAGAAAATTATGAATTAAAAGCGATATCTAGTACTTTTATCTTTGAATATAAACAAAAAAAGAAATAGTTATAAATGAAGTGTTTATTTGGTTTTTAGATATTTCAAAAATGAAAACGACTGTTTTTTTACAAAATCTGTGAGGAAACGATAAATAAGTTAATTTATTCAAGAAAGTCGTTGCATATACTTGATTTAACAATTAAAATAAAGAAAGCATGTTCAAAGAAAGTTGGAGGAGTTAAATGATAAATCAACCAAATCCTGCTGATCAACCGATCTTGACTAACCAAGAAAAAATGGTTAAAGGATCGGCTTGGATGACAGCTAGTAATATAATTTCTCGTTTGTTGGGTGCGGTATATATTATCCCATGGTATGCATGGATGGGAAGTCACGCTAATGAAGCAAATAGTTTATCTTCAATGGGGTATACCGTATACGCTCTCTTTTTATTAATATCTACAGCAGGAATACCTGCAGCAATCGCCAAACAAACCTCTTATTATAATTCGTTGAATGAATATAAGATCAGCCGACAGCTTTTTTACAAAGCGCTTCAATTAATGGCTATTTTAGGAGGTATTTTTGCCATCGTCATGTATTTAGCTTCTCCTTTGTTAGCGAAATGGTCTGGTGGGGGAGAAGAATTGATTCCGACGATGCGTTCGCTCAGTTTAGCTGTTTTGATTTTTCCATGTATGAGTGTTGTTCGCGGTTATTTCCAAGGAAACCAAGATATGATGCCCTATGCTTTGTCTCAAATCGTTGAGCAGATTGCTCGTGTCTTTTATATGTTATTGACAGCATTTATCATCATGAGAGTTTTTGAAGGGAATTATGTTGATGCTGTGACCCAATCAACACTGGCAGCATTTATCGGGATGTTAGCAAGTCTCATTGTTCTAATCTACTATTTTCACAAACAAAAACCGATGTTTGACTATTTGGCAGCACATAGTGCCAATGAACACAAAGCTTCAACTCGTGATTTATTGACGGAAACACTAAAAGAAGCATTGCCATTCATCATTGTAGGTTCAGGTGTAACAGTCTTTAAATTAGTCGATCAATTTACTTTTTCTAATTTTATGAATACATTTACGACTTATTCAGGAAGCCAGTTAAGAACGCTGTTTGCGATTTTTAATGCAAATCCGGACAAATTAACGATGGTCGTGATTGCTTTAGCAACCTCGATTTCAGCGACAGGATTGCCCTTGATTACTGAAGCGATTACGTTGAAAAAATATCGAGACTTATCAAAGTTGATCAGTAATAACTTACAGTTATTCATGTTTGTTATGCTGCCAGCAACCTTTGGTATGATCGTTTTAGCTAAACCTCTTTATACGATGTTTTATGCGCCAGATGCGCTAGGCGTTTCCGTATTGATCCAAGCTTGTTTTGCAGGACTATTTATGGGTCTTTATATGTTATCATCGACGATGTTGATGGGGATGTACGAAAATGAGGCAGCGATTAAATATTTTGCTTTAGGCTTAGTGTTGAAATTGATCGTACAATACCCAAGTATTCGTTTGTTTGAAGTGTACGGTCCTTTGATTGCGACAATGATCGGTTTTTCCTTGTCTTGTTTCTTGATCATGAGAAAAATCAAGAAAGTCAGTCACTTTAATTTTGGCTTGACATTGCGACGTGGATTATTGATTTTCTTGATCACATTAGTAATGATGATTGCCGCAATTGTGATGCGCCAATTCTTGTATTTATTCTTAGATCCGTCACGTAAATTCCAGTCTTTCTTGATCATTATGATCGTTGCCGCATTTGGTGGTGCGGTATATGGCTATATCACGTTAAAATTACGTTTAGCAGATAAGTTGCTGGGAGCGGGCGTAGGTAAAATTCGTCGTAAGCTAAAAATAAAATAGAACAATAAGAGGTTGGGATGTGACTCATGGAGTTATGTTCCATCCTCTTTATTAGAAAAAATAAGTTCTGATAGTAAGGGGAAACATATGCGTTTAGATAAATTTCTTGCAGAAACAGGTGTTGGCAGCCGTAAAGAAGCCAAGCAGTTGCTGAAAAAAAGTATGGTTACTGTAAACGACCAAGTAATCAAAGAGGGTAAAACACAAATTGATGAAAAACAAGATGTTGTTAAATTTGCTGGGGAAAAATTGACTTATCAAAAGTATTACTACTATATGCTGCATAAACCTCAAGAGGTGATCTCAGCGACAGAAGATAAATGGGATCAAACCGTGATCGATTTATTGCACGATGAAGATTTCCGAGAAGATTTATTCCCTGTTGGACGTTTGGATAAAGACACAGAGGGGTTGTTGCTACTGACAAACGATGGTCAGCTGGCTCATCAATTATTGTCACCTAAAAAACATGTAGATAAAGAATATTTTGCAGAAGTTGCAGGAATTGTGACAGAAGAAGACATTGATCTATTTGCTGCAGGATTCGCTTTAACGAATAAAGAGCTGGTAAAACCAAGCCACCTAACGATCGAAGCTGTAGATGAACAAAATCAGCTGTCAAAGATTCGCTTGATTATCCAAGAAGGCAAGTTTCATCAAGTAAAACGAATGTTTGAAGCAGTTGATAAAAAAGTCGTTTACTTAAAACGTCTGCGGATGGGCAGTTTGTGGTTGGATGAAAATCTAGCATTAGGTGAGTATAGAGAACTAACTGCAGCAGAGCTTGAAGGATTAAAAGGAAAAGTATAGTCTGATCGAAAGAATGTTGCAGATTCAAACATTCCATTCAATCAGATTTTTTTGACTAATAAGTTAACCTAGATATATACTGCAATTGACTAAGAGGTCAATGAGGAGGAATCGTAAAATGAAGGCCATTGAACTTATAGGCTTGACTAAAGTGTATAAAAAACAAGCAGCGATCGATCAAGTGAATCTTTCTGTAGAAAACGGTGAAATCTATGGTTTTATCGGCCCAAATGGTGCAGGAAAATCAACAACAATCAAAGCGATGTTGAATTTTATTTATCCAGATCAAGGAACTGCGACTTTACTTGGGTTGGATAGTATCAAAGATGCCAAAGAGATTCGTAAACGCACAGGATATGTTTCGAGTGATGTACGATTTTATCCCCATATGACCACAGGTGAAATACTGCAGTATGTAGCTGATTTTCATCAAATAAAAAATAGCAAGCAACAAATCGATTACTTTATCGAGCTGTTCGATATTGATAGACAAAAAAAGATGTCCGAACTATCTTTAGGAAATAAAAAGAAAGTCGCTATCACGGCTGGTATTTTACCAAATCCAGAATTATTGATTTTAGATGAGCCGACCAATGGGTTAGATCCACTGATGCAGCATCGACTATTTGAAGAGCTGGAAAAATATAACCAAAAAGGCATGACGATTTTCTTATCCAGTCATGATTTAAATGAAGTGCAACAGCATGCACACCGGGCAGCATTCATTCGTCAGGGGAAAATCATCACCGTTCAAGATATTACAAAAGAAAAATCACTTGGAAAAGTTATTACATTGATCGGTGATCATATTCCGTTATCGCTTTTCGAAAAGATGGGGGCAGCAATTTTAAAACATCAAGGAAACGAAACACGATTATTTTACGAAGGCGATCTTCATAAGGTTTTACCATTGTTAGGAGATGAGTCGATTGAAGACTTTACAGTCACCAATCCAGAACTAGAGGATCAGTTTATGGCATTGTATGAAGGAGGAGCTGCAAAATGATCACAGCCAAAATCGAAAGTAAGTCATTAGTCAAAGGATTGATTATTTGGACGATTCTATTTGCAGTGATTATAGTTGGATTTAGTGCCGTGTACCCACAAATGCACAGCTCAGAAATGAAAGAGTTGTTGGATGCAAAGTTAAATGGGTTGTCTCCTTCACTATTGAAAACCTTCAATATCAGCGTGAGTGGACAAGCAAGTTTTTTAGTAGCAACAGGTTTTTTTGCGTACTATTTTCAGTATATGTTCTTAGCAGCTTCTGTTTATGCAATGATGTTGGGAAGTCAGTCATTGATCAAAGAAGAAACGGACGGAACGATTAAATTTTTATATGCACAACCAGTAACGCGTAGCGGCATTGTTACAAGTAAGATAGCAGGAAACGTCTTTATCTTAGCAATTTTTTGGCTAGTATCATTTGCCGTTTCCTTAGGAGCAACGTTAACATATCGGCAATCAACAGATTCAGTAACGACGATCATCCGAGAAATTGGGAAGATTTTTACGCAGGAAAGTTTGATTTTATTGTTTTTCTTGTCTTTAGGTTTCTTCCTTTCAACACTTTTAAAATCAAGTAAACAAAGTACGAGTATTTCTTTAGGGATCGTATTTGGCTTTTATTTGATCGGGATTTTTTCCGATTTGAAAGAATCATTTAATTGGGCCAAAAACATTTCTCCGACCCATCTAGGAATTCCAAGTAATTTGCTGGATAAAGGATTGTCGGTAGTAAGTGTTGGTGTCTTAAGTGTTTTGATTGTGTTATTTTTTGGTGGAACATATTTGGTTTATCAACGGAAAGATTTGAAAATCTAAGGTAATTTTATTAGACACCTTTCTGATAAAACCGACAGACTACATGAATCGTAATTGGAAACTGACGATTCAACTGTTATTAAAGACTGTCGTACAATTGCCTGTTAAAAAGGAGAGTTCTAAGCAGGATATCGTTCAGTTGATAGTAGGCGTAGTTAATCAAATTATTGAGGAAAGCCTTCCGTTTGGAAAGAAACATCCTGAAGCTAGTGAAGTTTTACGAATGTAATTTCTAGCAGAGTGGATGGAAGTATATATGGGGATTTTACAAACTGATTTTTTTAGAAAAAAGACAGAAGGAAAGTGAGCCTCATTTTCCTTTTGTCTTTTTATTTATGTTTTCAGCCAGTTTCATGAAGCGAGGAATCTGCTGACTAATTTCAGTTGGTAAGACAACATAACGTTTTTTACCCAATTCTTCACCAATCTGGCTATGAAGATACACTGCTGCACAAATTGCGGCTTCTTTATCAGGAAATTGAGCTAAAAAACCAGTGATCATGCCAGCTAAAGTATCCCCCATTCCCCCAGTAGCCATAGCTGGAGTGCCTAAGGGATTTCGATATTGTTCATTCGTCGTATAGATTTCAGTTCGATGGCTTTTTAACACGATCGTTGCACCTAATTTTTTTTGAGCTGCTTGATTATTATCTATCGTCTGATGCGTCAGCTTAAGACCGCTCAGACGCTGCCATTCCATTTGGTGCGGAGTGAAAACTATGTGTTCTGGATAATTTAAGTGACTGTCGCTCTGAGCAAATAAGGAGATAGCAGATCCGTCAATCACAAGCCATTGAGTAGACGTTTGCTGTTGAAGAACCAGTTGCAACAGCTGTTGACTGTGTGAATCTAAACCTAGCCCAGGACCAATCAAGAGAACAGTTGCTGTACCTAATAACTCACTGACTGCTCGCGTAAGTGTCCAGTCAAGCACCATTGCTTCTGGTAAACGAGCATGCAGTGCGCTGTGATTATGTTTGGCTGTAATAACGGAAACCAATCCAGTCCCTGTTCTGACAGCAGCTTCGGTACTCATGATGATCGCGCCGCCATATGTTGCATTGCCGCCAACCAATACTGCACGTCCAAATGTTCCTTTGTGAGATTCTTGTGGACGTGGCTGGATCACTGCGGTTAAATCGTCTCTGGTTAAGTCTTTCATCCCGATAGTCTCCTTTAATTGCTTTTCTTTTAGTATAAATCTGTTTTGGAACAAGAGCAAAAGATTATGAAAAAACCATTTCCGCCTTTTTCTTTTAAACAAGTTAGTGGTATGATGGGAAGGTAGAATAATGAATTGGAGTGACTAAAAAATGACAATTGATTGGCAAAAAGAAGTAGACGCACGTAAAGATGCGCTATTAGAAGATTTACAAAATCTATTACGCATCAATAGTGAGCGTGATGACTCAAAAGTTACACCAGATGCACCATTTGGACCAGGACCTGTTGCTGGCTTGAAGCATATGTTAGCTTATGGCGAGCGTGATGGTTTCGTTGTGAAAAATGTTGATAACTACGCTGGACATATCGAGTATGGTGAAGGCAACGAAACCTTAGGCATCTTCGGTCACATGGACGTTGTACCTGCTGGGGACGGTTGGGATACAGATCCTTATGAACCTGTCATCAAAGATGGTAAAATCTTCGCGCGTGGTTCAAGTGATGATAAAGGCCCAAGTATGGCGGCATATTATGCGTTAAGAATCATCAAAGATTTAGGCGTACCATTATCTAAAAAAGTTCGCTTTGTTGTTGGAAGTGATGAAGAAAGTGGCTGGGGTGATATGGATTATTACTTCAAACACGAAGAAAAACCTGATTTTGGTTTCTCTCCTGATGCAGAATTCCCAATCATCAACGGTGAAAAAGGAAACGTATCGTTATACGCTCGTTTTGGCGGATCAAGCCAAGGCGAATATGAATTAGAAAGCTTTAATGCTGGCTTACGTGAAAATATGGTTCCAGGTACGGCAACGGCTGTAATCACAGTTCCAACTGTCGAAGCAACTGAAAAAATGCAAGGCGCATTTAGCGTATTTGTAGATGAGGAGCCAATTTCTGGCGAATTTGAAGCGAATGGTGCAACTGTTACAATCAAAGTTGTAGGAAAAGGCGCACACGGCGCTAGCCCTCAATCTGGGATCAATGCGGCAACATACTTAGCAATATTTTTAAACAGCTATGCATTTGCTGGCGCAGCAAAAGAATTTATCCAGGTTGCTGCAACGCTTGTTCATGAAGATTTCTATGGTGAAAAATTAGGCGTAGCCTTTGAAGATACTAAGATGGGTAAATTAACAATGAACGCTGGTTTATTCGTCTTCAAGAAAGATGCTGAAGAAGGCAACTTTATGAGCTTGAATTTCCGTTACCCTAAAGGCACAACAGCTGCTGAATTAGAAGCGGGTGTGAAAGCTACAGCAGGTGCAATCGGTGCTGAAATCGTTCAAGGTGGACGTAACCAAGAACCACATTACGTGCCAGCGGATGATCCATTGGTTGAAACCTTATTACAAGTTTACGAAGATCATACTGGTCAAAAAGGCCATGAACAAATCATCGGTGGCGGAACTTACGGACGTTTACTAAAACGTGGCGTGGCGTATGGCGCAATGTTCCCAGGTTATACAGACACCATGCATCAAGCCAATGAATTTATGGCGTTGGATGATTTATTCCGTGCGACAGCTATTTATGCGGATGCGATTTATAGATTGGCTGGAAAAGTATAAATTGTATTATAAAAGAACTGGTAAGAATTGTACTGAATTATAGAAAGGCAGCTACTTTACTCGATTTTTTACAGAGTAAGGTAGTTGCCTTTTTTTAGATATTTAAAAGAAATTTATATTTTTTGAAAGTGAGGTATTATACGATGTATTCACTCGATTTGGATGTTTTGTATTTTATTTTTTTTGTCTGCTTAAGCATTTATAGTGTTAGTTATATATGGTATCATAAGTGGGTAATCAATTATAGTTAAAAAGATAGGAGTTTTATAATGAGATTAAAAAAGTGTAGTTTTGTTATTGTAGCAACATCATTATTCCTGTTGATACCCATTCACGCTTTTGCAGAAAATGATAGAGAAACTAACGAGCTAACTAGAGTAGAAACAACTGAAAAATCTGATGCTAGTCTTTCAGAAGTACATGCTTCACAAAATTTGACTTATGAATACGCTAGTCAAGAAGAAATTCGTATCGTTAGTGAATGGGGAACAAATTATGATATGAGGATTGCTGTTGGAGGCCATGGTATTTTTAATCAGCCAAAGGGGCTAAAAGGGACAATTACTTATGGAAATACCACAAATCATATAAATAGAGAAGTAAAGGTAACGTATGCCAAAATGTTGTCTAATAAAGAAACATACTATCAGTATAAGATGGATGGAAATACGTATTGGACAAATTCAGATGCATTTGCTGGTGCAAAAGATCCTTATGTTGTAAGCCAGTGGGGAACAAATTATGATATGAGGATTGCTGTTGGAGGCCATGGTATTTTTAATCAGCCAAAGGGGCTAAAAGGGACAATTACTTATGGAAATACCACAAATCATATAAATAGAGAAGTAAAGGTAACGTATGCCAAAATGTTGTCTAATAAAGAAACATACTATCAGTATAAGATGGATGGAAATACGTATTGGACAAATTCAGATGCATTTGCTGGTGCAAAAGATCCTTATGTTGTAAGCCAGTGGGGAACAAATTATGATATGAGGATTGCTGTTGGAGGCCATGGTATTTTTAATCAGCCAAAGGGGCTAAAAGGGACAATTACTTATGGAAATACCACAAATCATATAAATAGAGAAGTAAAGGTAACGTATGCCAAAATGTTGTCTAATAAAGAAACATACTATCAGTATAAGATGGATGGAAATACGTATTGGACAAATTCGGATGCATTTGGACCTAGAGCTACGAAAAATGATGCAGTTGTCAATCTGGCTTTAAAATATTTAGGTGTACCTTATTTGTGGGGTGGGAATACGCCAGCTGGTTTTGATTGTTCTGGTTTAGTTCAATATGTTTATAAAAATGCAGTAAATATTACTGTACCAAGAGTTACGACAGGGCAAGAAAGCTCAGGCAAAGAGGTAAGTCTATCTTCGTTACAAAAAGGGGATTTACTTTTTTGGGGAAATAGAGGCAGAACGGATCATGTTGCTATTTATATAGGTAATAATAAATTTATTCATGCACCACAACCAGGTGGAGTTGTAGAAATTGTCAATATAAATTCATATAAACCAAATTTTGCACGTCGAATTTTGCCAGATTTATAAGAACAAAGTCTAATGTATCGTGATTATTTTGGGGAAATCAAATGAGTGCAAGAATAGAAGGATAATTGATTTGAGATTAGATACAAAGCTTAGTATGGATTTTTGATTATGATAGTTTTTTTAAAATATAACTTGGCTAAATAATACCTTTATTTATAAAGAAATTCAAAAACCTGACAGACAGTTGTCAGGTTTTTTTCTGTACAATAGAAACAAGTCGTTAGAAACATCGGACATTTTCAAGTATACTTATAAACATATTTAAAAATAATGAAAGATTACCTAAAAATAAAGAGCATATGCATACAAGAAAAAAATGAGGTGAATAGATGATTAAATTTCAAAACGTATCAAAAAAATACAACGATCAATTTGTATTAGAAAACTTCGATGTTTCAATTGAAGACGGTGAATTTTTTGTCTTAGTTGGTCCAAGTGGAAGTGGAAAAACAACCACTTTAAAAATGCTTAATCGTTTAATCGAGCCAACAGATGGCGATATCTATTTTAATAACAGACGATTGATTGATTACAATTTAAAAGAATTACGCTTAACGATCGGCTACGTTCTCCAACAAATCGCTCTTTTCCCAAATTTGACAGTTGCTGAAAACATCGAATTGATTCCCGAAATGAAGCACTGGAGTAAAGCAAAAAGACGAGAACGAACGGAAGAATTACTCAGAAAGGTCAGCTTACCACCAGAGGAATACCTCCATCGGAAACCTGCTGAATTATCTGGTGGTGAACAGCAACGTATTGGGATTTTACGTGCGATTGCAGCCAAACCAGATATTATTTTGATGGATGAGCCGTTCAGTGCGTTAGATCCAATTTCAAGAGGGCAATTACAATTATTGATCAAAGAACTACACAAAGAATTAGCGACTACTGTTGTTTTTGTGACCCACGATATGAATGAAGCGTTGCTTTTAGGTGATCGGATTTGTGTGATGAAGGATGGGCAAATCGTTCAAACCGATACACCGGAAGCTATCAAAAATCATCCAGCCAATGAATTTGTTGCGCAGTTCTTCCAACATGAACAGGCTAATTTAGAAAATTATTGTGCAGAAGATTTATTAGAAGCAGGATTTATTGAAGCTGGGCAAATAACCGGCGAAACGATAGTGAATTTAGGCACCGATTTACCAACTGTGATTGGCTTACTTGTTGATGGGAAAACAGTTGTACTAGTTAATGAGAAAGGATCTATCGGTGAAATCACAGATCGAACGATTTTACGCTTCTTAGAGACAAAGATAGAAAAAGGTGTTCAATAATATGGGAAAACTGATAGAAACATTCGTGGCCCGCAAAGAAGACTTTATCCAAGCGGTTGTTGAACATATCCAACTATCGTTACTGTCATTATTGATTGCGATTCTCATAGCGATCCCGTTAGCGATTTTACTGACTAATTACAAAAAAGTCGCTGAATTTGTTCTGCAAATTACTGGGATTTTCCAAACGATTCCGTCACTGGCTTTATTAGGATTACTGATTCCGGTTATTGGGATTGGCAGTCCGCCAGCAATTGTTGCGTTAGTGATTTATGCGTTATTTCCGATTTTGCAAAATACGTATACAGGTTTGACTGAAATCGATCCTTCTTTAGAAGAAGCAGCCGAAGCCTTTGGGATGAACAAACGGGAAAAACTAATCAAGTTTGAGTTGCAGTTGGCGTTACCCTATATCATTTCAGGGATTCGTACAGCAACCGTTATGATCATCGGAACGGCAACGCTAGCGGCTTTGATTGGTGCAGGAGGTCTCGGAACATTCATTTTACTCGGAATCGACCGAAATAATGTATACTTGATTTTGATTGGCGCAATTTCCTCTGCTGTTTTAGCGGTCTTGTTTAACTTTGGGATCCATTTGTTGGAAAAAGCCACGGTGAAACGGATCATAGCTGCATTCATGGTATTACTTGCACTATTAGTAGGTTCATTTGTCTACACCCATCAAGAAGCAGAACAAAAAGAAATTACGGTGGCTGGAAAGTTAGGTGCAGAACCAGATATCTTGATCAACATGTATAAAGAATTGATCGAAGCAAATAGTGATATCCACGTAAATTTAAAATCAAACTTTGGTAAAACCAGTTTCTTATTTAACGCACTAAAATCTGGTGAAATCGATGTCTACCCTGAATTTACAGGAACCGTACTGGAAACGTTTTTGAAAGACAATAAGAATACATCCAATGATCCAAGAGAAGTGTACGAGTATGCGCGAGATCAAATTAAAGAACAAGAAAACATGGATTATCTGGAACCAATGCAGTATCAAAATACCTATGCAGTTGCAGTCAAACGATCATTTGCAGAAGAAAATGATCTGAAAACTATCGAAGATCTGAAAAAAGTCGAAAGTCAGTTAAAAGCTGGTTTTACACTAGAGTTTATCGATCGTGAAGATGGGTATAAAGGCTTGCAAAAATTATATAACTTGAATTTAGATGTGAAGTCGATGGAGCCATCGTTACGTTACCAAGCAATCAATAATGGGGATGTGAATGTGGTAGATGCCTATTCGACCGATAGTGAACTAAAGCAATATGATTTGGTGATTTTAAAAGATAATAAACAACTATTTCCACCGTATCAAGGTGCGCCATTGCTGAAAGCTGAAACGCTTGAGAAATATCCGGAATTAAAAGAATTATTGCAGCCTTTAGTTGGTAAAATCACGGAAGAAGAAATGAGTGAGATGAATTACCAAGTGAATGTGGAGCAAAAAGATCCGGCGACCGTTGCGCATGATTATTTGGTGGAGCATGGGATGTTGAAGGAAGACTAAGAATTTCAAGTATAGAAAAAACAAAGTACAACAAGGTAAATGCTCATCTTGTTGTACTTTGTTTTTTTATTATATTGGTAGTCCTTGAAAGGGTACTAGATTCACTTTTTTTAGTGAAATCGTGTTTTTTCCAAAAATCAATTCAAGTTGATTCAGTAGTTGACCTTCACTAAGGGTTGTAGTCAAGGAACCTTTGTTTTTCTTGCCATTAAAGTATTTCCAGACACCGAGTTTGTTTAGTTTACTTTGCTTGAAAGGATCTTGGCAATTTAAATTAGAAGCTACAACAATTGTATAAACGGAACCAGTGGATAGAATATTTGTTATTTGCTTTTCCTGTTCGGATAATTTTAGCCCCATAGAAATTTCCTCCTTTAATTTTTTATTATAAGAATAGTATAGCAGTGTGTGATTGCGCTTTCAAATCGTGTGACCAAATTTTTATTTACAGTGTTGAAATTAATCTAAATTATTTTACTGAATAACTAGGATAAGTTGTTTTTTTTTCTTGTATATATTGTATAATAAAGAGGAAGGTAATCGAGTTCAATCACGATTACAAAAAGCCAGTGCTACTAACACTGACTCTTTAGTTGAGTTTTGACTAAAGCTCGATAGTTTGTTGCAATGCCACTATCTTACTTTAGCGGGTCAGATAGTGGTCTTTCTTTTACCTAAAAATCAAAGTGATAAAGACTTTAATCGCTTCGACAATATAGTAAGCTACAAGCGTAACTACTATTTTCGAAGCGATATCTTTTAACAAATCTTTCAAGGACCGCTTTTCCAATGTATTAAAGCAGGACGAAAGCGATAAAGACATATCTTTATGGCATCAACTCCTTTTTCAGAGCTTCAGCCGTTATTCAACTCGTTATAGTATATCAAAAATTGTATTGATAGTGTATTAAGTATTTTACAAAAATCAGTATGATAAGTTGCTTTCCAGAGACTTTATAAGGTATAATTGTTGAGAAGGTAATCGATAATCATTACGATTACAAAAAAGCCAGTGCTGATACACTGACTCTTTAGTTGAGTTCTGACTAAAGCCCGATTGTTTAATGTTGCCACTATCTTACTTTAGTCGAGCAGATAGTGGTCTTTTTTTACTCAAAAATCAAAGTGATAAAAAGTTTAATCCCTTCGACAATATAGTAAGCTACAAGCGTAACTACTATTTTAGAAGCGATATCTTTTAACAAATCTTTCAAGGACCGCTTTTCCTAAGCACTAAAGCAGGACAAAAGCGATAAAGACATATCTTTATGGCATCAACTCCTTTTTCAGAGCTTCAGCCGTTATTCAACTAGTTATAGTATATCAAAAATTGTATCGATAGTGTATTAAATATTTTACAAAATAATAACGAGCAAACAGTCAGCCTAGAAGAATGTTTATCTGATCGAATGCTACGGATTTTGGTAGATAGCATTCTATTTTAATGTACGTATTATTGAATCAGGCAACTTGATTTATCAGTTCGTGCTGATTATTTTTGGCTTCAAAATGTCAAGTGACCACTTAACATCTTGAGGTGTCGGCTGTTTCCTCGTTACTATCATGGCTACAATAATCTGTCTATAAAAAGGCTTGCTCCGTCAAAAGTTAGCACAAAATCGGCAGATCATTATAGCAAAGTAAACTATGGTGAGAGAAGTCAGATTTGCGGTAACTTTCTCAAAACGATTATTCAAATTTCAAAAGATCATTGCCTCACCGTAAAATAGAACGAAAAAAAAAGTTCCGGACACCTGCCGAAACCGCGCTAAGTACAATTAAGAAGCATTGACCTGTTTTTGTCGTTAAACTCAGAACATCAGAAAAAACTAGTAATTGCATGAAATATTGATTAAAATAAAAACAGTCAATGAAAATTGACTAAGGGCAACTTGTACGATCAGTGTCGGCTGAATGTATAAGGCTCTGTGGGATGACGACCAATCGTCCTGCAGAGTGCCTTTTTATTTTGTCTAACTAAACGAAGTTCGTTTGGCTAGATTTTTTTTCGTTCTATCTCATTCCATTTTAATTTAAGTGGGGTGGAGAGTCAATGGGGGAATGTAAGTTTATGTGATAAATTTTGTTTTTAAAGTATTTTTATTAGTTTTATTAGACTGTAATATGAAACTTTTTGTTTATTTTGATATAATATATAAAAGGAGGTTTTTTGTAGTGAATAATGATTGGTTAAATAAAGCTTCAAGAAATTTACTGGATAAAAGTCAAGAGAAAATTAACTTTGTTAAAGCGAGGGAAGAATGGATATATATAGGACTCGAAGATAATGAAGATGCAGATTTTAATTGTGAACTGTGTGACCATAAAGATATCAGATATGAATATACTATTCAAAATAAGTTAAATGGAAATGAAATGATTGTTGGAAGTTCCTGCATTAATAAATTTATTGATCATCTAGAAGCTAATAAAGAAAAGTTGTTAGATGATGAAGGATATGCTGTTGACCATAGTAGACTAGAAACAGATAAGAAGGAGTATTGGAAAAAAATACTCTTTAGTAAGTTAGACGAGTTATTTATAAGTAGTGATTTTCAGAAATCAATTACGGAAACAATAAAACAAAAAGGTAAGTTAACAATTAATCAAGCAAAAACAATGAGGTTTTTTTACAGTAAACTCAACAAGATGGAGCAACAAGCTTTTCGGAAATGTGTTTCTATACGTCTAGTAAAAAAAGCGCACAAAGAGCAATATGAACTTTTAGATAGATCGGATAAAGTATTTATCGACATGCTACTTAGCTCTGATCAAAGGAAGAGACTATTGTAATGTTATTAAAATAGGTATAAGTAAATTTACCAAAGATATACATTAAAAAGATGATTATACTGTTATTATAAAGCGAGGTGGAATGTTGAAGATGTTAGAAAAAATTCTTGACTTACAAAGAAATGATCGAAGACTAGAATTAATTTCATTGATGATAGGAACGACTATTTTGGATAATTGGAAATTTGTTTTTTTTAGTGATAGTAAAGGAGCCGATTTACCTGAAAATTTAATGGCAGACTTTGGAACTATCTCAGTAATGAGTATCAGTGGAACTTCAAAATTTAATTATTATGATAAAATTCAAGCTGAAAACTTGGTGAAAAAATCAGATTCAGATTTTCGCTTTGTGACGTGTATCAATTTTGATACACAGCTTATTAGTTATATGGTTGACCTTTTTGAAAATAAAAATATTGAAAAACATAGAGATGTGTATCTATTTTTAAAACATGTCCTTAAGTATAAGATGGACTACACTTGCATTCCGTACAGTATTGAAAATTGCTCTAAACTATACAATGAAAAAACAAAGATTGGTGTTTGGAAAACGTTGAGAACCTTTTTCTTTTTCAAATCAATGAACAACTTAAAAGAATTTGATAAATTTTTTTCTTCAAATGAACCTCTAATGATTAATAGAGAAATAGAGTATGAAACGCAAAGTTTTGTAGAAAAAACTATGAAACCATTAGGGAAAAATCTGAGTACGAAAGACCCTCGTTTTATGCAGAAAATAATTCATTGTTTAATTTTGCAGGTAATAATCATTAAGAACTCATCAAAAAAAGGGATTAAAAAGAAAGTAGAACTTTTATTTGATTTTTGGTTTAATCAAATAGGTATTTTTATGTATAGAGAGATAGCTATTTGCTATCTCTATTTAAAAAATGACAAAAAGGTAGAAAAATTTTTCAGGAAAATCCAGAAAAACAATGAAAATATTTTGGGTACGATCTCAGGAATGGCGTGGGATTTGTTCCATATCAGAAATTTAGAAAAGCCTATGGGAAGTAGTGAGAATATGGATGCAGATTTTGAAATGCATTTATTGGCTACTTATGATAAAGGGCTAAAAGAAATTTTATCGAGCTATCCAATAAAATCAATCTCATTTTATAAGTCTGAGACTATGGAGTTGAGAACATATCCATTTTATAAATATTCTATTGAGGAGCTCATTACAGAAATAGATTTGGAACAATTTTCCAAAAAGCGAAGCCAAAAAAACAGAAATAAGATTTATGAGAAAACAAACTTTGATTATGTAATAAATGAGAGGGAAAATGTCCTTAAAAAGTTGTTTGAAAAGTAAAGTTTGCTTTTTTTATTGCAAGAAAATGAATCTAATAAAAACCAAAGCTTCGTGTCCATGATACCAAACGGACGCGAAACTTTTTTCATCTCATACGCCACTTTTCTCATAATAAAGTAATTTTTACCAAAAAGAAATGCAAATTTCTCAAACTTTCGCTATAATAAAGAAAATAACCAAAACAGGAAGTGTAGCTAAACATGAAAAAAGTAGACCGACAACGGTTGATCAAGCAACTGATCACAGAAAATGAAATAGAAACTCAAGACGACCTGATTGCACTTCTTGAACAATCTGGTGTCAAAGCAACCCAAGCTACTGTTTCAAGAGATGTACGTGAAATGAGCATCGTTAAAACGCACGGTTCAGATGGCAGAGTAAAGTATGCCTTATTTTCTCAACAACAAGTATCTAGCAGTGAGGAAAAACTAAAAGAATCTGTGAAAGATTCAGTGACTCGCATGGAACGTGTCCAATTTATGGTCATCGTCCATACAGATATGGGCGCAGCAGATGTCGTCACTAATTTTTTAGATGAAGTCAGTTATGAAGAAATTGCAGGAACGGTCGCAGGAGTTGATACAATCATTATTATTGCTCGCTCAGAAGATGACGCGGTAGCTGTTGTTGAACGTTTTGAAGCAATGATAGATTAAAATAAAACCAATCAAAAAATGAAGGGAGATTTGGTTACATGGATTTGAAAGCGTTACAAAACGGGTCAGATATAAGAGGAATAGCAATAGAGCATGAGGAAAAAACAGCGAACTTAACACCAGCGCAAGTCGGGAAAATTGCAGTCGGAATGGTTCATTGGCTTCGTGATGAGAAACACTTAGCTGAAAAACATCAATCAGGAAAATTAAAAATCGGTATCGGTCATGATAGCCGTATTTCGGCAGATAGCTTAAAACAAGCTTTGATTGACAGCTTTGTAGAGCAAAATATCGAAGTGTTAGATTTTGGTTTAGCGACAACGCCAGCTATGTTTATGACCACGCAATTTCCACAATATGATTGTGATGCGGCAATTATGATCACTGCGAGTCATTTGCCTTATTATTTTAATGGCTTGAAGTTGTTCACTAAATCTGGAGGCGCAGAGAAAAAGGATATTGCGTATCTCTTAGAACATACTGACAAACCAGCACTTGTAGCGAAAGGAACAGTTACCAAAACCTCGATTTTAGAGGATTATTCTGCTGATTTAACCGATAAAATTCGCAAAGGCATGAAAACGACAGAAGAAAAACCATTAGAAGGTTTTCATATCATAGTAGATGCTGGTAATGGAGCAGGTGGTTTCTTTGCAGAACAAGTCTTAGCCAAACTTGGCGCAGACATTACAGGTTCGCAATTTTTAGAACCTGACGGTATGTTCCCAAATCATATTCCTAATCCTGACAATAAAGAAGCAATGGCAAGTATTCAGCAAGCAGTTTTGAGAAACAAAGCAGATTTAGGTGTGATTTTTGATACGGATGTAGATCGCTCGGCGGTAGTGGATGCGTCAGGTGAAGTAATCAACCGAAATAATTTGATTGCTGTTCTAGCGACAATCGTTTTAGCTGAATATCCAGGCAGTAGCATTGTAACAAATTCACCAACTTCAAGTCATTTGAAAGTATTCATCGAGTCAAAAGGTGGTAAACAAGTGCGTTATGTTTCTGGTTATCGCAATGTGATCAATAAAATGATTGAACTGAACGATGAAGGAATCGATACTCAATTAGCAATCGAAACCAGTGGACATGCAGCTTTTAAAGAAAATTACTATTTAGATGATGGTGCCTATGTTATCGCTAAAATCCTGATGCTGTTACCTAAATTAAAAAAAGAGGGCTCAACACTTGGCGATTTGATCAGCTCATTAAAACAACCAGCAGAAACTCAGGAATTACGCTTTGAGATTCTAGCAGAAAATGTTCGCGAGTACGGTGAACAAGTGATTCGAGATTTAAATGATTTTGTAGAGAGTCAACGAGGGCTAAAAATTGATCCTGAAAACTATGAAGGGATACGAATCAATGTTTCTAATGAATATGGCAGCGGGTGGTTGTTATTGCGTATGAGTTTGCATGAACCCTTACTAGTTTTACAAGTCGAAAATGATCAAGATGGAATGAATCAAAAGGTTTTAGAAGAATTAGCAAGTTTCTTTGAAGAGTATAAACAATTGGACTTAGCTAAATTAAAGGAATCATTGAAGAAGTAATAAAAAGCTAGGAAAGAACATTTGTGTTCTTCCTAGCTTTTCATTTACCATAAACTAGGTTCAGCAATTGCTGCAATCACTTCTCCAGTAAATGGATGGGTTAGGTGTAATTCATAAGCATGAAGCATCAAACGCCCAGTAGGTTTTGGATGGTACAAAGGATCACCAATGATTGGGTGCCCTATACTTGCCAAATGTACACGGATTTGATGGGTTCGGCCAGTTTCTAAAATGCAATAGAGTGTTGTCAGATTCACCTTTTTTACATAAGAATCAACTTCAACATGCGTAATTGCCAGATCGCCACGTTGCTCATCAATCACACGTTTGCGCCGATCATGTCGATCACGGCCAATTTTTTTACGAATAGTCAAAGAGTTGGCTAAATTTCCCGAAATCACCGCTTGGTAACGTCGATAGATTTGTTTACTTTCTAATAGACGTCCTAAAATGGGAAGTACAAAAGGATTTTTAGCAAATAAAATCGCACCACTTGTTTCTTTGTCTAAACGATGCACCACATATGGAATTTGTTTTTTCGGTGCCAAATAAGCAGCTAAATGATTGAGTAGTGTATCATTTTCATCAGGTTGGTTAGGATGAGTTTTCATTCCTATCGGTTTATTCAAAATAATCAACTGTTCATCTTCAAATAAAACATCAATATTCGCGGTATTTCCTAGAAGAATCGTAGGTGTTGGATAGTCTTCTGATTCAAACTTTAAAGTAACAATATCCCCATTTTTTACAGGGAAATGAAACAGTGCAGACGATCCGTTAATCGAGACATTTTTTCGAGTGCGCAAAAAATGTCGGACTTTACGAGGGACTAACCATTCTTGTTCAAGCAGTTCTCGGACTGTTTGTTCTTTAAAATTCTTAGGTAACTGGATGGATAATTCCATTTGTTTTCCACCTTTTCAATAGCGTTCTCTCATAGTTTAACAAATGAAGGGATAAGTTCAAGTGGTTAGATGGAATTAAATCGGTAGAGGAAGCAGAAGTTAATTTTTGAAACGGATTACTGGAAAGGAGTAACTTTTCTATGGGCCATTGATCAGGTTGTTCTTTGCGATTCGCAGCAATTGACCAATTTTTAAAGTTTGCTGTTCTTTTTAAAGTTGTCTATCGTTATTTAGTTTAAGAAGATTGGTGATTCACAAGTAATGAAACGTGCCAGGTATTGCGTCTGATCTGCTTTAATATAGTTAATTATGGTGATTCACAAGTGATGAAACTTCGCTCACTGCGTTCGCCAAGTATTGCTCATCATCTGCTCTGTCATTGCCAATCGCAGTGATTCGCAACAAAATACCCACTCTTTGGGGAAGAGTGGGAAAAGGAGTTAAAAAATGAAAAAGTGTTTTGTTAGGGTTGTTTGTTGGTATACATATATAATACAAATAAAATATGAATTTTTTGTGTATTAATTGATTCAAAACTGTAAATTTTTTCTAAAGAAGTGTTTAAGTTTTTCACAAAACGGTTAACTATTGACCATTCATCGTATTAATCAAACGTTTCGTCCAGCTAAAATCAGTTTTTGTGATTGTATCATCACCAAATTGTTTGCCATCTCGATCAATGGCGTAAACAAACATGCCCCCTTTTTGTCCATCTTTTGGATGCCACTTTGCATAAGAATAAGCGCGACTTGTTTGATAAGGGTCTACAGTATCATTCCACCGATTCTGGTCTTGTTCTTCGGGGAAAGAGATTCCAGGGAGAAATTGTTGTGGGATGATCGAAGTTTTATACGTATTCCAAGTATTATCCAAAGATGCAGCAGAGCGGCCATAAGCTTGGACAAATAAATAATCAAAATAAGAAGCAGTTTTTTTAAATAAAGAATGATTGTCTTTATTTGTATCATAAATCAATAGTTTCCCTGTATTGGCCTTTGGACCTAATTGTTTCGATAATGCTTTGAACGTACCCACAGCCATTTCTTCTTGCTGGGCGGTCAAGCTAGATTCCATATCGACGTCCAGTCCATCTAAGTTCCAGGGTGTTAGATAAGTATCAATTAATTGTTGTGCATGGCGTTCATACTCAGCTGTTGTCGGGGTAACACCTGTATGTGGAACATTCCAAACTTCTCTAATATCAATTGTCCGAATGACACGTGTTCCTCTGGCGTGCAATAGTGGAACATAAGTAGTTTTCAGGGTGTCCCAGAATTTCTGTTGATTCGTCCCTGGGTTGACATAATGGAAGACAGAGACAATATCTACTCCTTCTGGAATATCTGTCATCGCAGTTACATTTTGATCAGGTAAAGTGGAGTTTGCATCATGAGGCATGGTAATATCGCGCCAGGTACGATAATAGGCCATCATAATCGGATCTTCTGGATTAGCCTCTATAGCATTTGATTGGTTAGGCAACAGACTAAAACTTAGTAAAATAAAAATTGGGATCAGCAAAAATGTTAACTTCTTAGACATAAAAACACTCCTCTTCGATTTTTTTTGAAACGTTTACATTTCGGGAAAAGTGTAGCATAAAAAAATCAAAAGTCACAGTGAGAGTGGCTAGAGATAGCTATCTAGGTATCAGTTTCACTTTTTTACTCACTTATTTGAAAATTTTCTCGAAATAAAAAAAGACCCACTCTTTGGGGAAGAGTGGGAAAGGAGTTAAAAAATGAAAAAGTGTTTTGTTAGGGTTGTTTGTTGGTATATATATATAATACAAACTAAATATGAATTTTCTTTGCCCTAATTTATTTGAAATTGTAACTTTTTTCTAAAGAAATCATTAAGAGGAGAAACTTTTTTTTATATTCTAACTAATAAGCTCGATCCGTAGTATATTCTTAAGAATTTTTATTTTCTTGACAGATTCTTAAGCTTTTCTACATAAAATTAAAAGAAAAGCATGCTAAAATAGGCAAAACATGATCTCTGTGCATAATTCATGCTAAAGCTGGATGAATCTAAATGCTAAATTATGTTAAAATAGCTTAGAAACTTTTATATAAAGAGGGAGCACTATGGACTTTAAAACAATTATGGAAAAAATAAAATCTGGTTTCCAACGTTTTTGGACGTGGATCAAACCGTATCTTGTCCGTTTTCATCACTGGCGTAAGCGGATTTGGAAAAAATATCAAATTAATAAAATTATTTTGCTATTAGGGATGCTTGTTGTTCTCATTGCCAGCATTTATTTATTTACGTTGGCTAAATCTGCAAATGTCGGTGCTTTGAAAAAAGGATTAGAGGAATCTACCGTTATTTATGATAAAAATGGCGATGAAGCAGGGAAATTATTTGGGCAAAAAGGAACCTTCGTCACGATCGATCAAATTTCTCCCTATGTGAAAGACGCGTTAATTTCAACTGAGGATCGAAATTTTGAGACCCACCATGGGTATGATATCAAAGGACTTTTTCGGGCGGTAGTCGGAAAACTTAGTTTTGGTAAAATTGGTGGAGGCGGCGGAGGAAGTACGATCACTCAGCAGCTAGCCAAAAATGCCTACCTCACACAAGAACAAACAATGACACGTAAAGCAAGAGAACTATTTTTAGCGATCGAAATCGAGAAAAAATATGATAAACAGCAGATTTTAGAAATGTATCTGAATAATTCCTACTTTGGTAATGGGGTTTGGGGAATTGAAGATGCTTCACATCGCTATTTTGCTGTCAGCGCCAGTGAATTAACAGTAGGTCAAGCAGCAACTTTAGTTGGTATGTTGAAAGGACCAGGTATTTACAATCCACTTGATTACTTGGAGAATGCGGTAAATCGTCGTAATACAGTGTTACAATTAATGGTTGATAATGGCAAATTATCTCAAGGTGAAGCCGATGCTCAAGCAGGGGTGGATATGAATAGTATGCTAGCTGATAATTATTCAGATAAAAACTCCGATTATCGCTATCCTTATTACTTTGATGCAGTGATTGATGAAGCAGTGAATAAGTATGGGATGAAAGAGGAAGACTTATTAAATAAAGGCTATAAAATCTATACAGCATTAGATCAAAATTATCAAACAGCGATGCAGCAGACATATGACAATGATGCCCTATTCCCACCGAATGCAGAAGATGGTGCAGTGGTTCAAAGTGGATCAGTTGCCCTTGATCCTAAAACGGGTGGCGTACAAGGAGTAGTTGGCGGACGAGGCGAGCATGTGTATCGTGGTTTTAACTTTGCCACTCAAACAAAACGTTCTCCTGGTTCATCCTTGAAACCAATTTCGGTGTACACACCGGCATTGGAAACTGGAATGAAACCAGATAGTATTTTAGAAGATCAACCGCAAGATTATTACCCAGCAGAAAACTATAGCCGCACAAATAGTGGTGAAGTCCCAATGTATCAAGCATTAGGAGAAAGTTTGAATCTACCTGCTGTTTGGACGTTGCATAAAATAGGGTTGGATAAAGGCTTTGAAAAGACACAAAAATTTGGGATCCCATTAGCGAGCGAAGATAAATATTATGGATTAGCTTTAGGTGGATTGAAAACGGGTGTTTCACCGTTGACGATGGCGAATGCTTACAGTCCATTTGCAACTGGTGGCGCTCAGTCAGAGGCTCACTTGATTACTAAAATCGTTGACTCAACAGGTGCTGTGATCGAAGATAATACAAATGCTAAAACAAAACAAATCATCACAAAAGATACAGCGGATCAAATGACGAGTATGCTTCTAGGTGTCTTTAGTTCGGGAACAGGGATCAATGCTGATCCGGCTGGTTATGTCATGGCTGGTAAGACTGGAACGACAGAGACCAATTTTGATACAGATAAAACGAATGACCAATGGGTTGTCGGCTATACACCGGATGTAGTGATTGCAACATGGCTTGGTTTTGAACAAACAAGTGAAAGTCACTATTTACAAGGAAGTAGTGCCACGCATGCTTCAACTGTCTTTAGTAGTCAAGCACAAGGGATCATGCCGTATACAGCGCAAACACCATTCACTGTAGCAGATGCTTATGCGACAGGTGGGATCGTACAAGAAGCTGGAGCAGTTCCAGCAGGAAATACTAATGATTGGCAAGATAGTGTGAAAGATATCGGTGGTCAAGTTAAAGAAGGTGCCAAAGATATCGGCGGCAAAATCAAAGAAGGTTGGGACAATGCGAAAAATGGCTTGAAAGACTTCTTTGGTGGTTTAACAGGAGAATAATCGGTTTGAAAACGAATCAAAGAATGGTACAATCAAAGAGAAGAATTTATAGAAACGAGGGAGATTGAATGAGTAATATTTATGATACAGCTAATCAAGTAGAACGCGAAATCCGTGAGATGGAAGAGTTTAAAGCCTTGGAACAAGCTTACGCTGAAGTGAAAGCAGACGAAGAAGCATACACTTTATTCAAAGAATTCCAAACGTTCCAACAAGGTTTACAAGAAAAACAAATGCGTGGCGAAGAATTTTCAGAAGAAGATGCTGAAAAAGCGCAAGCGTTAGCAACAGAGGTTCAAAAAGCAGAGGTCATCAACCAATTGATGCAAAAAGAACAAGCATTTAGCTTGATTGTGAATGATTTGAACCGTATTATCATGACACCGATTCGTGATTTGTATAACGATTAATTGATTAAATTGTAAAAAGTCTCTTTAAACATAGCAGATAGAATGTATTTTTCACTGCTATATTAAAGAGGCTTTTTGTTTTTTTATGGCACATTTGATTTGCGAAAAGGAGTAGAGAATAAAGGAAGAATAAAACATATGAGACACTAAAAATCACATGAAATCTGAAAAAATTTCCCAATTTCTGCTCTTTTAATGATATAGTAATACTAAATGAAAAAAGGATTGGGGAACAAAAAGTATGATTGGTATTTATGATTACACAGTTATTCTAACCTATGGAAATGCAGTTTTTTCTATAGTTGGTATGTATTTAGCATTAACCCAGCATATCGTTGAAGCAATTTTTTGTTTAGTCTTGTCAGGTATTTGTGATATGTTTGATGGCTTTGTTGCGAATATGAAAGAGCGGACAAAAAGTGAAATGTGCTACGGTATTCAAATCGATTCATTAGCTGATTTGATCAGTTTCGGGGTTTTTCCGACTGTTTTAGGGTATGCATCTGGTTTGACGCAAGGGATTTATTTGCCATTATTTGTATTTTATATTTTAGCTGCGTTGATTCGTTTGGCACATTATAATGTGACTGAAATGGAACGAAAAGAACAGACGTGTGATCGTCGTGAATATTATGAAGGCTTACCCGTGACAAGCAGTGCTGCACTGATACCTTTGTTATTCTTTATTGCGGGTAGATTGCATATTGCGATCGCCTTAGTTTATCCAGCAGCCTTACTCGTCATTGGTTTTTTATTTATTTCAAAAGTGAAAATCAAAAAAGTCGATCCTAGAAAGCTAGCTTTTGGGGCATTCGTAGGTGCAATTGTCGCCTTTATTATTCGCTAAACTTTTCAAAGGAGTAAAGACATGGAAAAACGCTTTAAAACAGTGTCTATTTCAGAAAGCGGAAGTCATTTATTGACTTTTCTATATAAAAATCCAGTAGGACGTCTTCTATTAAAGGGATGCATCCAGCCTCCGCTGACCAAAGTGGCTGGGGCTTATTTAAATAGCCCGCTCTCAAAAGGAATGATTCCCCGCTTCATCAAGAAAAACAAACTCCAAGTTGAAGACTACATAGCTGAAGAGTACACTTCGTTCAACCATTTCTTTATGCGGGAGATCAGACCTGAAGCACGTCTACTGACTGAAGAGGAAGCATTTTTATGTGCGCCGTGTGATGCTAAAGTCACCGTTTATCCAATCAGTAAAAAACGAACGTTTAATGTGAAACATTCTGAATATGCTCTTTCAGAGTTACTTGATAACACAAGCCTTGCTGATGAATGGCAAGGCGGTAGTGCTGTCATTTTTCGTTTAACACCGGATGACTATCATCATTATTATTTTATTGATGAAGGAACGATTCTCGAACAACAGAAAATTTCGGGTGTATTCCACACAGTTCAACCAGTAGCAATCCATAATGAGCCCGTTTTTTCTAGAAACGCCAGAGAAGTTACGGTGATTGAAACCAAAAACTTTGGGAAAATCATACAGATCGAAGTAGGTGCTTTAATGGTCGGCAAGATCAAAAACTTAAAAAAATCAGGAAAGTGTCATCGTTTTGAGAAAAAAGGGTGGTTTGAATTTGGCGGATCAACAGTGATTCTATTATTTCAAGAACATCAAGTGCGAATCGATCCTGAAATTTGGCTTAACACCGAAAATAATCGTGAAACGATCGTCGATTTTGGTCAGGTGATAGGTGAAAAGAGAGAGGGGAATAATGAATAAATTAGCCTTTCTAGGCATTACTGGATTATTCCTTTTAGGGAACTACTATATTGGTAGAAAATTTCTGACTATTTTAGAGTATTTTGTATGGTTTAAATATCCAGGGATCTTATGGGGAATCATTGGTTTATTGGCTATTGCAGCCTTAGTGACATTATTAGTGTTTAATGGAAATGTTGGCGGTGTGGTTGGGAAAATCGGCAGTTACTGGTTGTCGTACTGGTTTTTATCGTTAGTTAGTTTTGGGATAACTGATTTGATCCTTAAAATAACTAAAAAAAACACAATGATTCAATCAAAAAATGAGTTGCTTATTTGGATAATTGCACTAGCTGTAACAGTTGTTTTATTTTGGTATGGTTCATGGCAAGCGCAACAAATCAAGACAGTGAATTATCAAGTAACAATCGATAAACCAACAGACGGTAAGTCCCAAAAAATAAAGGCCGTTTTGATTAGCGATGTGCACCTAGGCTATGTTAATGACGTTAAGAAATTAGAAAAAATTGTCACAAAAATCAATCAACTGCAGCCAGATATTATTTTTATTTCCGGTGATTTGTTTGATGGTAATTATCAAGCATTACAAGATGCAAAGAGCATGGAAAAACAGCTTAGTCGACTGTCTTCTGTTTATGGTACCTACATGTGTTGGGGCAATCATGATGCTGGAGCAAGCTTTGAAAAGATGAAAGAGTTAGTTCAATCAGCAAAAATTACTTTGTTAGAAGATGAAATGACAGTTGTTGGTGAAGAACTATTGGTTGTCGGTCGCAAAGATAGCCGACCGATCGGTTCACAAGATGGCACTAGAGAAAGTCTGCAAGATCAATTTGAAAAAGTCGGAAACCAACTACCAAAAATTATCTTAGATCATCAACCCTCTAACCTAGAAGAATATGAGCAATCAAATGAGTTGATTCTTTCAGGCCATACCCATCAAGGGCAAATATTTCCATTCAGCTTAGTAACAAAAGCGTATTTTATTGTGGACTATGGTTACTATCGTAAAAATGAAAATAGCCCACAGGTGATAGTCTCTTCTGGTGTTGGGACATGGGGACCGCCAATGCGGATTGGAACACAAAGTGAAATCGTTCAAATCGATATTATAATAGAATAGCTGGAAATAGTAGGACTGGAATCGTAGCTCGTAGAGTTTGATTTCAGTTTCTTTCTTTTTATAGTCTTTAAAAAATGAAAAACGAACAAATTTTCGTATGTTTTTACTGACCGATACTTAATAAAATGATATGATTAGAGAAAAGAATCAAGGCGAATAGGAGGATCTAATGAAAGTATTGCATACGGCAGATTTACATCTGGATCGGTCTTTTGAAGGCCTAAAAAATATACCCAAACAAATCGCTGAAAAATTACAGCAGGCAAACCATCAAGTAGTCACAGCGATTGTTGATATAGCGATTAAAAAACAGGTTGATGTAGTGATTTTTGCGGGGGATACTTTTCACCAAAGTCGGACATCGATCCGAACACAAGCCTATTTTATCGCTGAAATGAAGCGTTTGGAACAAGAGAAGATTCCTGTGATCATGGCATTTGGAAATCATGATTACTATGTTGCAGAGCGTTATTGGTTTGATTTTCCCAAGAATATGTTTCTTTTTCAAAAGGAGCAGGTGGAAACACATTATTTTATGACGAAAAATCAAGAAAAGATAGCCGTTTCAAGCTTTAGCTATGAACATCCGTGGATCAATGAGAATAAACTTTCTGAATTTCCAAATAAAGATGCCACAGCAAATCTACATATTGGGATTTATCATGGTGATACCGTGAATAATGGAGTGCAAAATTATGCGCCATTTTCATTCAGTGAAATGAAGAGAAAGGGCTATGACTATTGGGCGTTAGGCCATATCCATCAACCTCAGGTGATGAGTGCAGACCCACTGATTGTCTACCCAGGAACACCGCAAGGTCATACTAAAAAAGAACGAACTGTTCAAGGTGTGGCGATTGTGTCTATTGAATCAGGCCATGCAACTGTTCATTTTGAAGCTGTAGCCAAGGTTAATTGGCAAAAGACTAAGTATTCACTGAGCCAGACTAGCAATTTACAAGCAGCCTTGAGTTTATTGGAGGAGCTTCTTGTGACAGAAAGTCTTGATCAAAAATCTGTTGTTTTAAAAGAAATCCAATTGACAGATACTGAGCAGCTCGGTGAAGAATTCCGGATATCTTATGGGAATGGAGAGTTACTTCATTATTTACAAACTACGTTGCTTCAGCGATCCAATCATTTCTTATTTTTATTCCAAATTGGATTATTGACTGAAGAGCTGGATGAAAAAGTAAGGATCACAGCGGATCCAGAGCTGTTGAAGCAACTAGAAAAAAATTATCTACAATCAGAAATCTTCTCAAATACATTGCAAGAATTAGTCCAAAATCCGTTATTTTCATCTGTAGTACAGCCAAATGAAGAGTGGCGTGAACGTAGTGTAGTACAAGCAGATCAGAAAATTAAAGCAGATTTCGTTATTGAGGAGGATCGCCTATGAAACTCATTGCAATAGAACTTGTTGGATTTGGTAAATGGCAGCAACATAAGATTGAATTTCAACCGAAAAATCAATTACTATTTGGAACAAATGAAGCAGGGAAATCAACGATTTATCAGTTTGTTCAAGCCATGTTTTTTGGTTTTCCTGCAAAAGGAAAAAAAAGAAAAGACTATCAACCAAAAAATGGCGGCGCTTATGGCGGTCGCTTATGGTTTGAGCATCCAGTTTATGGGAAAGTCCAAATTGAACGCTTCAAAGGGCAAAATAAAGGACAAGCAAAAGTCTATTTTAATGATCAAATCGGTGATGAAACCTTATTGGAAAAGATGCTCTATCCTTTGACCAAGGAGCTGTTTCAATCGGTTTTTACCTTTCAGCAAGAACAACTTAGCCATTTAGAAAAATTAAACGAAGAAGAATTGCAAACTTCGTTGCTTTCTTTAGGACTATCAGGAAGTCAGCAATTGTTGCTAAGTAGAGAAGCCTATTTTAAACAGGCTCAGATGATTTATAAAGGTAAAGGGAGTCAACCGCCGTTAAATCAAAAATTAAGTGAGTATCAACGCTTACAGCAACGGATCAATGAAAAAGAACAACAAGAGCGTCCGTTTCAACAACTGCTTGTAGAATTAGACACTACAGGGCAAAAAATAGCGGAGCAACGCCAAGCGTCACAAGAAATGAAGGATCAGTTGGCACGACTAGAAAAACAAGTCATGAATTTACCGTTGTATGAAGAATTACAAGCAATTGAACAGTCAAAAACAACGGCAGTGCTAACTCGTGAAGAAGAAGAACAATTGCTTTCTTTTTTTCAACAATATCGTTTTTTAAGTGAAGAATTGACGCGCTTAAATCAAAGTATTGCTACACAAAGCGAGACGCAAGATCAGACAGAGGATTATCAGTTTTATTTAAACGAAGAAGAACATATTCAACAACTACTGAATCAACGTTATGATATCGATAAATTACTTTCTGAAATCAGTTGGATGAGCCAATCCTTACAGCAAAATCAGCAAGAAATGCTTCCTTTAGAAAAACAATGGGGGTGGAGTCGAGAGAATCCGCCGCAGTTGTCTTTTGAAGAACAGGTTATAAATGAGATGAGAGAAGACATTATTGCACGAACAGTTAAGCTACAGACCGCACAAACAGACTTGCGATTATTAGAAAAAGAAATTGCGACACGTGAAGAAAATTTAAGTACATTTGAAACGATCAATAAAGAAATGTTTCGCAAAAATTACCGACAAACCAATAAAAACATTAATCCACTTTTTTGTGGAGCTGGCGCACTTATTTTATTGTTGAGCTTCTTTTTACCTACTCCATTTCGTTACGGAACGTTTATCTTAAGTGCGGGCTGTATGATTGCAGGCGTCTGGCCATTGTTTTATCAGCCTAAGGATACTTACGAAAATGAAAAAAAACAGTGGCAAGAAAAATTATCTCAGTTGGATTATTTAAATGATCAGTTACTAAAAATAAGAGCAGATATCAAACAGATACGTAAAGAAGAGAAAGAAATGGCTCAATTTGTTGCAGAAAAAGTAAAAGAAAACCATTTAGGCCGAATGGATCAAGTTGAGTTTTGGTTGACTCATCGTTCAGACATTACTCGCTATTTGATTTTGCTCAATACCAATCAAGAACTTGAGCTTCAGTTGAAAGAAGATCAGAGACAGGTAACCAAATTAGCGGAGCAAACAGAACGTTATACAGCACATTTACCTATTGCGGGCACTTCTTTAGCAGAAAGAATCCGTGTGATCGGTAATTTTGCTAATAGAATGGAAAAAATCCGTTTTGCACAAGAGTATCAAGCAGATGCTTATACACGTCAGACGATTCGAGAAGTAAAGGAAAAACAACAGCAAGTACTGGATCAAAGTAAACCGTTGTTACAACGTTTCCAGATTGCTTCAATCAATGAGATTCCCAAAAAAGTTCAACGTTACCAAACAGCTTCAGCGAACCACAAACGAAAACAGGAACTAGAAACCATGTTGCTAGGGGTGTATCCTGAAGCTATTGAGCCGCAACAATTAACCGTAAGACAGCTTGAACTTTCACAAGAAATAAAAGCAATAGAAACGACCATCCAGCATCTACAAGAAAAAGAACAAGAACTTCTTTATCAAAAACAACAAATGCTGTCAGATGGAACGCTGGATGAATTGTATCAAGAACAAGCAATGTTAAAAACTGAAATCGAAGAACTAGCGTTGGAATGGTCAGGTAATCAATTAGCAGGTCAGTTACTGATGGATTTACTAACGGAGTTATCAGAAAAACAATTACCTAATCTATTAAAAAAGGCAACCGATTATTTTAAAATATTGACCCGAAATTCGTATCGTGCAATTCAACTACAAGAAGAACAGCTGATTGTCATTCGTAAGGATCATGAACGTTTTATGTTGCATGAATTGTCTACAGGTACAAGAGACCAAGTTGTGATGGCCGTTCGTTTTGCCTTTCTTTATCTTCAAGAGCAACGTAACTTATGTCCGATCATGATTGATGATGGCTGGCTACATTATGATAGTCAAAGAAAAGAACAATTAGCTCAATTATTTGCAGTATTTTCTGAACATCAGCAAGTCATCTGTTTTTCTTCTGACAAAGAAATGGTAAGCTATTATAAAGAGTTGAAACAACCAATTATGGAATTAGAAGGAGCAGAAGTATGAAAAAAATTCGTGAATTAACTGTCGATGAAACATTTGAATTATTTCTTTTGATCAAAAATGCGGATGTGCGTATCGCAAAAAATGGCAAAAAATTTATCGCCTTTACTTTCCAAGATACGTCAGGCACGATCGACGGGAAATACTGGGATGCTTCTGAAGAAGAAATCAGTCGTTTCGCAGCGGGAAATGTTATTCTTTTAAATGGGAAAAGAGAAGTCTATCAGGGCAATCCTCAAGTGAAGATCATCCATATGCGCGTGGCACGACCGGATGAACCTAGTCAACCAACTTTGTACATGGAACGGGCGCCACTAAAACGTGAAGATATGGTGGAAGAAATCAATCAAACAGTGTTTGAAATCACTAATGCTCATTGGCAGCGAATCGTTCGCTATTTACTCACACAATATCAAAAGGAATTTTTTGATTATCCAGCTGCGAAAAGGAACCATCATGCTTTTGCTAATGGTTTAGCCTATCACACTGTATCGATGCTACGTTTAGGCAAAGCAATCTGCAAGGAGTACAATGAATTAAATGCTGCATTACTTTATTCTGGCATCATTTTACATGATCTAGGCAAAGTAAAAGAACTTTCTGGTGCGATGACGACTGAATATACGTTATCAGGAAATTTGATTGGTCACTTGGTACTTGTAGATGAAGAAATAACAAAGGCGTGCATTGCTTTAAAAATAGATGAAAATGATGAAGATGTGATTGTGCTACGTCATATGGTTTTAGCTCATCATGGCTTATTAGAATACGGATCACCAGTTAGACCACGAATCATGGAAGCCGAAGTATTACATCAAATCGATAATATCGATGCTTCGATTCAAATGATGTTAGGCTCAGTTCGTCAAACTGAGCCAGGACAATATACAGATCGAATCTTTGGGCTAGACAATCGTAGCTTTTATGTACCCAAGAATATTTAAATGGATTAGGAGACAATGATGAATCAATCAGTGGTAGATTTATGGACACAATTTAAAAATCAATCTGAAATCACAGCGGATCATTATGAAGCTTGGGCCTTTGGCAACTCACCTGAAATGGCAGATGAATTGTTAGCCCATGTTCTTAAAGGCGAAAAGACAGGGACCTCTTCCCTACACCTTTTATATGGACGAAACTTTGAAGACGAAAAATTACCCGAAGTTGGTGATTATAGTGTGCTGTTAGATGGAAATAACCAAGCACAAGCTATTATTCGTACGAAAGTAGTGGATATCTTGCCATATTCTCAACTATCAGAAGTACATGGTTATCTTGAAGGAGAAGGGGATCGAACATTGCGCTATTGGCACAGTGTTCACCAACCTTTTTTTGAGCAAGCATTAGAGAAATATGATCTAACTTTTTCAGAGGAGCTATTAATTGTTTATGAACTTTTTGAGTTAGTTTTTTAAAATAGTAGAACAAAAAAAGAGATGAAATCCATCTCTTTTTTTTGTTCTACTATTTAGAAGACTCTTCAGTTTTACTTGATGATTCTTCAGTTTTGCTTGAAGAATCTTTAGATTTTTCAGAGTCGCTTGATTTAGATTCTTTTTCTTTAGAAGATGATTCTTTTTCTTCTTTCTTAGAAGAATCACTTGATTTAGCAGAATCTTTTGTTTCAACTAAACCAGCTAAGACATCTTTAAATGCGTCATCTTTGATTTTAACATTTGCTGCAGTTAACACTTCAGAAGTCACTTTTTGAACAAATTCTTGATCGTTTTGTTTAGCAGTTTCAGCAATTTTTGTTAGCTCTTTTTTGAATGGAGCCATGTCATTGCCTTTATCTTTATTTTTCACCATTTTTACGATAGTGAATGTTGATTGGTAACCAGTTGAATCAGTTGCTTGGATCGGTTCAGAAATTTCGCCGTCTTTTAATTTAAAAGCAGCTGTTTTAACAGCTTCAGGAATAGTTTCTGTTTGAGAATCAAATTTCACTTTACCGCCATCTTTTGCTGTTGTTGTATCTGTTGATTTATCCTTAGCGATTTTTGCGAAGTCGTCGCCGTTATCTAATTGTTTTTTGATTTCTTTTGCTTCGTCTTCAGTTGCGACTTGGATGATTTGTGCTTCTACTTCTGGGTGGAATGTTTCCCAAGCAGCTTTTAAATCTTCATCAGTGATTTTGATATGTGCTTTGATTCCAGCTTTGTAAGCAAGACTTTGTTTGATTTGTTCTTTGTAGCTTTTCTCTGTAAGACCAGCTTGTTTTAGTTGATCTGCAAACACTCCGCCTTGCGCTTCGATGTTTTTCTTAGTCTCATCAAATTGAGCTTGGATATCTTTTTCTGAAACATCTTTACCATATTTTTGATCAAATACTTTATAGATGATCATTTGTTGAACGATTTGTTGACTTTGTTGACTTGATTTAGTTTGGTTAAAGAAATCATCAACAGTGATTGTTCCGCCTTTCATTGTTGCGATATCTTGTGAACCGCCTGTACAAGCAGCTAATGTAAAAATACTAAGTACACCTGCTGCAGCTAAGATTAGTTTTTTCTTCATTCTTTTTAGCACTCCTAAGTTTGTTTTATTTTTTATTATGTAGAAATTAATTCTCACGGTTATTACTATACCACACTATGTTTCATAAAAGAAATACGTAAACGATAGTTTCAAACAATTTTCGAATTTAGGACACAATTTCATCTATAAAAACGGTGGGTTTTAAGAAAGTTAGTCTAAAATACCTCTTTAATTGATGAAATAAGCCACTTGATTTTATTTAAAAAAGATGGTTTTTTGAATTAAAATAAAAAAACGAGGATAAAATTTTAGGGATAATCATTTTATCCTCAGCTTTTTTAATCTTCTAATGGCATTTCTGGTAATTCCGATTGGATTTTTTCTACTTGCTCTTGGATTTGATCTAGTCTAGGCTCGGCTTGAAACATAAAGTTTTCAACATCACGGTTGATGCCGTCAATAAAAGGTTCAATGTACATGTCTGCTGTGGCCTGTAAAGCCTGTGCTGATTCTTTGAAATGGTCTAATTTTTCGGTAAAATCTTCTTTTAAATCAGACCACTCCTCTAGTTCGTCGACAAATTTTTGACGAGTATCTTTACCACTTCTAGGAGCAAAAAGTAAACCGCCAACACCGCCAACAAGTGCGCCAAATAAAATTCCTTTAGAAAATTTTCCCATTATTGTTCCACCTGCTTCATAATTTTTTCAGCTATTGCTTGCATTTCTTCACGAGAGTAGCTATCTTGATTGTTTCCAAAATGGATAGAGAAATCATCAGATTTCCCGAAACGTGGGATCAGATGAATATGAGAGTGGAAAACAGATTGATACGCTAATTCCTTATTATTGTTAATAATATTTAGTCCTTGCATCTCTGGAAAAGCTTTTTCAAGAGCTCGGGCAACTTTAGGAACTCGTGCAAAGACTTCACCAGCAAGTGCTGGCTCATAATCAAAGATATCTGTAACATGTTTTTTAGGAACAAGTAAAGTATGACCTTTCGTTACTTGAGTGATGTCTAAAAACGCATAAACCTGCTCATCTTCGTAAACTTTATAACTAGGAATGGCCTGATCGATGATCTGACAAAAAATACACTCTTTCATGGTTTCCCTTCTTTCTTTTAACTGTTTCTTTTACTTTACCATACCTTGAATTTTATTTGGGAGAAAAAGTTCATGAAACCTTCAAAAAGTTCGTGGTATAATAGATTCACGATAAAAATGAGTTGGAGGCAATGAGATGAGTTTAGTAATTGAACACTTAACAGGCGGCTATGGCCATATCCCTGTTTTAAAAGATATTAATTTTGAAGTGAAATCTGGTGAGATGGTCGGCTTGATCGGCTTGAATGGTGCTGGAAAGAGTACCACGATCAAGAATGTGATCGGATTATTGACACCGCAAAAAGGGAAAATTTCTATTGATGGCGAAACATTACGACAACAGCCAGAAAGTTATCGCAAAAAAATCGGTTATATTCCTGAAACACCTTCATTATATGAAGAATTAACCTTGAGAGAGCATATCGAAATTACTGCAATGGCTTATGATATTCCAATCGAAGAAGCATTCAAACGGGCAGATACCTTATTAAAAACATTCCGTTTGGAGAATAAATTAGATTGGTTTCCTGCTAATTTTTCAAAAGGAATGAAGCAAAAAGTAATGGTCTTATGTGCTTTTTTGATTGAACCTAGCTTGTATATTATTGATGAACCATTTTTAGGATTAGATCCGTTAGCGATTCACGCATTGTTGGAATTAATGGATGAAATGCGAAATCAAGGTGCTGCTATTTTGATGTCTACGCATATTTTAGCTACTGCTGAACGCTATTGCGATCGTTTCGTTGTTTTACATGATGGTCAGGTGCGAGCGGTTGGTTCCATGGAAGAGTTGCGTGAAGAGTTTAGTTTACCTGGTTCTTCTTTGGATGATATCTATATTGCATTAACAAAAGAAGAAAAGGTGGGTTGATATGTCTGGATTTTTTGGCATTCGTTTAGCACGCCATTTGAAGAAAATGATGAAGTATATGCGTTATGTTTTTAATGACCATTTTATTTTGGTGTGTGTCTTTTTACTAGGTGGCTTGGGTTTTTATTATTCTCAAGTGTTAAAAACCTTACCAGAAAATTTTGTCTGGGGCAGACCAATTATTGTGGTTCTATGGTTGGCATTGTTACAAATTGGGCGAATCGCTACCTTAGCTCAAGAGGCTGATAAAGTATTTATTTTACCGAAAGAGCCCGAGATGAACAGCTACTTGAATCGTGCCATGCGTTATTCTTTCTGGCTACCATTAGTGACGTTAATCTTGATGGGCGGGATGTCGATGCCGCTCGTGGTTGTCTCAACTGGTTGGGCATTCGCTACATTTTTCTACTTTATTGTGATGTTAGGGATTTTGAAGGCAAGTCATTTGCGTTTGCAAAAGTATGGGTTGTATCAAGTTTCCGCAAGAGTATATCAACAATGGTCAGTACTATGGTTGGTCACAAGCTTCATTACAATTGCGCTTAGCTTGTATGTATTGCCTCTAGCAGGACCAGTTGCCGCCTTGGTGCAGGCCGCGTTCTTTTATTTAGTATTGAAGAAAAAAGAACAATCAGTCGCGTTAGATTGGGAGTCGATGGTGCAAACTGAAAAAAATCGAATGCATCGGATTTATCAGTTTATCCATTTATTTACAGATGTACCGGAAATTTCTAGCAGTGTGAAACGTCGGAAGTTTCTTGATCCACTCGTGCATAAAATTAAGAAAAATAGCCAAAATACGTATTTATATCTGTATGCCCGTAGTTTTTTAAGAGGATCAGAGTACAGCGGACTATTTATTCGCTTAGTGTTGGTTGCTGGGGTGATTTTATTTTTCTTGAAAGAGTTTTGGATCTCATTGGGAGTATCAGTCCTGTTTGTTTATTTGATTGGCTTTCAGTTGATTCCAATCTATACACAGTTTGATTATATGGTGATGACTCATTTATATCCTGTCCCAAATGAACAAAAGAAACAAGCGGTGAGTAAACTTATGACAGTCTTGTTATTTGTAGCTGCTGCGTTGTTTAGTATTTTTGTTTTGATTGCCCTACCGGATTTGAAAGAAGGCTTATTAGTGGTCGGAGCTTTGATTATTGAAGTTCTCTTATTTGCTAAATTCTATGTTCCTTATCGTTTGAAGAAAATGGAGGTTTAATGATGCATATTTTATGGAATGATCAAATTGTTGAGCGTGGAGAAGTAAAAATCGATATAGAAGACCGTGGTTATCAATATGGTGATGGGCTATATGAAGTAGTTCGTGTTTATAATGGTCACCTGTACATGATGGAAGAACATTTAGATCGATTATGGAGTGGTGCAGAAAAAATCAGAATGCAATTGCCCTTTTCAAAAGAGAAATTAGCAACTAATTTAAAGAAACTGGTCGACATTGAAGGAATCCGTGAAGGGAAACTTTATTTCCAAGTAACACGCGGCGTCGACTCACCAAGAAATCATGCTCTACCTGATCCCAAAAAAGTCAGAGGGGTCTTAACAGCGAATATCAGATCATATGAACGTCCGCTGGGAAAAATGGAAACAGGCATCACAGTTGCGGTTGTTCCTGATACACGGTGGCTACATTGCGATATCAAGTCATTAAGTTTAATGGGCAATATATTATCCTTGGATGAGGCTCGCCAAAAAGGATTTGATGATGCAGTACTGGTTCGTGATGGTAAAGTAACAGAAGCTTCAGCGGCGAATTTTTGGGTAGTGAAAGACGGAACTATCTATACACATCCAGACGGAAATTTGATTTTGCCTGGTATCACGAAAAAGAAAATTCTAGAACTGGCTAGAGAATTAGAAATTCCAGTTAAAGAAGAAGCTGTTTATGAAGAAGAGTTATTTAACGCGGATGAATGTTTCGTGTCTGGTTCATTAACAGAAATCGTGCCTGTCGTAAAAGTGAACGATCATATCGTAGGAACAGGAAAACCTGGCAAAATCACGAAACAACTATTAAATGCTTATATTGCAGGTGTTGAGGCAGTGTGTGGTACTTCAAAAAGTAACGATTAATGTTAAAAGAACAAGAGAGATGCTTGACGTTAAACGCTATGGAAGCTAAAATGATACTTACTGTAATAATTTATTAGAAGTTGTTAGGATAGGAGATAATTTCCATGGCATTTCAGTTGGATAAGGAATGGCGCTTGCAGCCAATAAAAGGCGCAACTGGCCAAACTTTCATGGGTATACGTGCGACTGAAAGAGTATTTATTAAACGAAATACTTCTCCTCTTTTGGCTGCATTGTCTAAAGAAGGAATTGCCCCTAAGCTAGTTTGGACAAAACGAACAGTGACAGGCGATATTTTAACAGCACAAGAATGGCTGGATGGTCAAGTACTGAAAGCCCAAGAAATCGGTCAAAGAAATGACGTTGTGGATGTCCTTTATCATTTACACCATTCGCATATGCTGAAAAGCATGCTGGAAAAAATCGGCGGTCAGATTCAAACACCTGCGATGATGCTTCAAGGGTATGATGAGAAATTGCCTAAAGAACTTCAAAATAATTCATATCTTGCTAGGGTGTATCACTACCTACAAGAAAATATACCAAATTATTCTATTCATAATTATATGGTCGTTCATGGTGATGTAAACCATCGCAATTGGATCGTCTCTAATAATTATTTGTATTTAGTTGATTGGGATTCAGTAATGATTGCTGATCCAGCTTTAGATTTGGGGATGTTGCTAGGACATTACGTTCCGCAGGGGAGCTGGAATAAATGGCTGTTGTCTTACGGTATGCGCCCAAGCGAGGAAGCTTTGACACGAATCAAATGGTATGCGTTATTTAATTTTCTACAAGAAATTCTCCGGCATCATCAATTAGGAGAAAGACGGGAAATGAATGCAGAAATTTTGAAGTTGAAACGAGCTTTTGGGTATTAAAGAGAGCGCATAGAGTGTCGGTCTATTCGTTACTTGAATAATAGAGGGCAGCGCAGAACGATCTTGGTTTTGTTCTACCCTCTTAAAATTTGTTATGAAGAAAGGAAACATAAAATATGCGAATGAGAAAAAGGCCTGGAGCCGCAGAACTGTTGGCTAGTCATCCTGAATTAGTTGTTGATGAGCCTGAAAAGTGGCAGGGACGTTGGGCAGAACGTTTTGGGAATACTCACCCAATCCATATTGAAATTGGTTCTGGCAAGGGACAATTTGTAGTAGGTATGGCAAAAGCACACCCAGAAATCAATTATATTGGGATTGACATGCAACTGAGTGTGCTTTCAATTGCTTTGGAAAAGGCCTTAGAAGAGGAATTGCCTAACTTACAATTACTTCATGTCAATGGAGAAGAATTGACGCAATATTTTGCTGAAAATGAAGTGGATCAAATTTACTTGAACTTCTCAGATCCATGGCCGAAAACTCGCCATGAAAAGCGTCGTTTAACATTTAAAACTTTTTTGGCGACAGATGAAGAAATTTTAAAACCAAATGGTGAAATTCATTTTAAAACGGATAATCGCGGATTGTTTGAATATTCATTGAGTAGTTTTTCAAAATATGGCATGATTTTGGAACAAGTTTGGCTGGATTTACATGCAAGCGACTATGAAGGCAATATTATGACAGAGTATGAAGAAAAATTTTCTGCTAAAGGTCAGCCGATTTATCGAGTTGAGGCAAGGTTTCAATCTAAATAATTTTAAAAAAAGGGTATATAGTCTGACAGATATGTCGTGCTATGTGGTCCTTTTTTATTTTTCCCAAATATAAGCAATTAACTATAAAGACTAAAAAAGAACGATTGAAACCACATGTCGAGCAATGTGCTGGTTTCAATCATTCTTTTGCGTTTAATCCTTGATTCGCTTGACGTCGATCACAGTTCCTGTAAAGGCATCCGCAATAAACTCATATTGAACCATAACGCCATCTTCTAAACGTGAAATGCCACCATTATAGGTTTTTGAATGAACGGCAAATTTACGTAATGGTTTTTTCTCGAATTCGATCCATGAACCTTCAATTGGACCTTCTTGCAAAAAAGCCTCCTTGACGTTTTCTAAAACTAAATCCGCATCTAATGTTTTCTTTTTCTGATACCATAAAGTTGAAGCGATTCCGCTTATGATGCCAAGACTGACACCAAGCGCTAAGCCGCCTTTAAAATAGCTTAATTCATTTTCTTCATTCATGGGGAATAACCTCCGAGTATTTCAAATGGTTGCCAAATTTCATTAGCTTTATCTCTATTCTAACACATTGTATGAAAATATCGAAAAACAAAAAACGTGGGCAATTGAAAATTTTTGCGTTATAATGAATGTGAAATCATATGAAAGGAGTATCTGCCGTTTTTGTTTGAATCTCATGTTATTTTCAGCAAAAAAGAATAGTTGCTCCGAAGCAGGAGAATGGGCAGATAATACAACGATGGAAGAAAAAACTTTTCAACGCATCAAAGAGTTAACAGAACTACAAGGAACAAGCGGATTTGAAGATGATATTCGTGCCTATATGAAAAAAAATATGGCCCCATTAGTAGACGAGCTTCAATATGATGGTTTAGGTGGGATTTTTGGTCTAAAAAGAGCGAAAGAACAAGATGCACCACGCGTCATGGTTGCCGCTCACATGGACGAAGTTGGCTTTATGTTGACACAAATCAAAGACAATGGCTTATTTCAGGTTGTTCCCTTAGGCGGTTGGAACCCTTATGTGGTATCCGCACAGCGCTTTACTTTAAAAACAAGCAAAGGCAATTATCCATGTATTTCTTCTTCAGTACCGCCGCATTTATTACGTGGCACAAGCGGTCAAAAACAGCTAGAGGTAGCTGATGTGTTATTTGATGCTGGTTTTGAATCAAAAGAAGAAGCGGAAAGCTTTGGTGTGCGCCCTGGTGATTCAATCGTGCCGCAAACCGAAACAATCAAAACAGCTAACGGTAAAAATATTATCAGTAAATCTTGGGATAACCGCTATGGTTGTACCTTAGTATTAGAAGCATTAGAAGCGTTGCAAAATGAACAATTAGGCCATACGTTGATTGCTGGTGCTAACGTTCAAGAAGAAGTTGGTTTACGTGGTTCGAAACCTTCTGTTCATAAATTTAATCCAGATTTATTCTTCGCGGTAGATTGTTCTGCCGCAGATGATATCCAAACAAAAAAAGGCACTTACGGTCATTTAGGTGAAGGAACATTATTACGTATTTACGATCCAGGAATGATCACATTACCTCGTGTACGTGAATATTTATTAGACACAGCAGCAACACATAACATCCCGTACCAATATTTTGTGTCTAAAGGTGGAACGGATGCAGGTGCGGCTCATACAACAAACAATGGTGTACCAAGTACCGTGATTGGCGTTTGTGGACGTTATATCCATACTCATCAAACGATGTTCAATATCAAAGACTTTGAGGCAGCACGTGAAATGCTGATCCAAGTGCTAAAAGGTCTAGATAAAACAACCGTTAATACGATCATTTACGGAAAGTAGGGATGGTTTATGATTATTCCAACATCTTATGAAGAGCTTGCGGGCTATGTATCAGAAGGAAAAAGCGTCTTTTTCTTTACGGCAGATTGGTGCGGGGATTGCCGCTATATCAAGCCGGTAATGCCAGAAATCGAAGCTGAATTTTCCGCGTTTCGTTTTATTGAGGTAGACCGTGATAAGTTTATGGAGCTTGCTTCTGAGTGGACTATTTTTGGGATCCCAAGTTTTGTTGTGACAGACCAAGGGAAAGAGTTAGGCCGTTTAGTCAATAAAGACCGTAAAACGAAAGAAGAAATCGTAACCTTTTTAAAAAGTGTCAGTTAAGTTTAGACTCAACAATAACGAGCCGATTCAAGAGATAAAATAAAACAATCGGGAGATGGATACGATGTTAACACAAACATATAAAACTATTTTAGTTGGTGTAGATGGCAGTGAGCAAGGGAAGTTAGCCTATCAACAAGCAATTGAAGTCGCTAAACGAAACAGTGGTCGTGTGATTGTCGCTCATGTTATAGAAAATAAAGTCTATACAATGATGGGTTATTCTTCTTTGAATGATAGTTTGTTAGATCAAGAAACAGAAAATGCTAAAGAACTACTGGATGACTGTAAAGCATATGCTAAAAGCATTGATTTTTCTCAGATTGAACCTGTTGTAACGTATGGTTCAGCAAAAGAAGTGATGTGCCAAGACTTACCTGAAAAATATGCTGTTGATTTGATCATGGTTGGTCAGTCAGGGTTAAATGCCGTAGAGCGTTTAATGATGGGAAGTGTCAGTAGTTATATCATCCGCCATGCACCATGTGATGTGTTGATTGTTCATCCTGAAGCAAATAAAAAATAACTATCGAAGATAAAATTGGTGAAGCAAAGCGTAACCGTTTTGTTTCATTTTTTTGTTAAGACAGAACAGAAGATATATTATAAGAGAGTATCTTGAAAAATGATAAAAATGGAGTGAATTTGAAAAATGATTTTTGCTTATAACAAGGAACATGTCGGCGATGTCTTGATGGTCATCGTAGCAGATGATAAAGGACAAGAAAATCGTGTGGAACGAAAAGGAAATGTGGCAAGGGTTAGCTTGCTTGAAGACGGGCAAGTCGTTGCTTGGAACATATTTGAAGTATCCACCATATTAGGTGAAATTGAAGGCAGCGGTCAAATAGAATTGACCGAAGAACAAGTGACTAAATTAAACGAGGAACTTGCTAAAACAGGTTTTTCTGAAACAGTAGCTACTGAAAATGAGCCTAAAATCGTGATCGGTTTTGTAAAATCATGCAAAAAGCATCCTGATTCTGATCATTTATCAATCACTCAAACAGAAGTAGATAATGGTACAGTCTTACAAATCGTTTGTGGAGCGCCGAATATCAAAGCAGGGCAAAAAGTCGTAGTAGCTAAACCTGGTGCAATGATGCCAGATGGCTTGATGATCTGGCCTGGCGTATTACGCGGTGTGGAAAGTTTTGGCATGATCTGCTCAGCTGGAGAATTACGTTTACCGGATGCACCTACGAAAAAAGGGATTTTAGAATTACCTTTTGATGCAGTAGTTGGCGAAGCATTTCCAGTAGGAAATAAACGTGCCTAATTATAGTTATTATTTTTTTAGGAACTGGAAGAAAACACATTTTGTTTTCTTCCAGTCCCTGTTTATTTATGCTGATTGTACGTTTTGATTTAATCATGCTGGATCTATTGTTTCAATTTCTAATAATGTGTATGTATTGTCCCTAATCAATATATTTAAGTAAAAAAATACTTGAACAATAAATAAAGAAATGTTTTATGGTACAGATGAAGACGAGTCTTTCTAAAAAGTGATGACATTTGATTTGCAACTTATCATTTTTTTACATAGAATGAAAGAAATGAAAGAATTGTAGAGCATTTGGAAATGGAGGAGATTTTATTCAGACTCGATTTAAGGAAATGATATTGTTTCTTTTATGCATAACTATTTTTTCTGGTTGTTCTAAAATCAATAAAGAACATGACTCGACAGGATCAACAAAAATAGATAAACAAGGAAAAGTGATGACCAATGTAACACCTGCTATTTATAAAACTTACGAACAACAGGCTGAAGCGATCATCGAATATTCAGAATTGTATGATTTAGCTGTCGAATCCCAAAAGGGAAAAAAAGAGGATGGTATGTATGTGATACCAGGGTTACTTAGTACAACAACACTTGAAAATGATCAGGCAAAAACAATCGTTGAATGCGATTCTATGACACCACAAGGAGTCACCATGGCAGGCGATTACATACTTATTTCTTCTTATTGTCATGAACATAAACATAATTCAGTTTTTTATGTGTTGGATAAGAATACTCATCAGTATATAAAAACAGTGGTTCTTGAAGGTTACCCCCATGTCGGAGGGATCACATATGATCCGATTGCAAAAAATGTCTGGGTTTGTGCTCGCCATAAAGATCGAGCAGAAATTGTTGCAATTCCGATGGACAGTATAGAAAACTATGTATTAAAAAATACGCTTCAACCAATTAAGTACACACAACGAGTAGAATTACCACAAGTAAAAAGGGCGTCAGTCATTACGTATTCAAATAAAAATATATATGTCGGCTATTTTGATAGTCAATCAGATGGCAAGTTAGAACAGTACCCTGTAGATGAAAGAGGGAAAATGACAGGGCAATTGGCTTCGGAGCAAGTAATCCACACAACTATGGATACAGATAAAAGCAAAACAAATAAAACAATCGTTAAAGAGTTACAAGGAATTACGTTTGTTGAAGATAAACTAGTTGTTACTCAATCTTATGGTGCGTTCAAAAACTCTAAGTTACTACTATTTAATTATGATACAAACAAAAAAAGTTTTTTAGATAATGATATAGAGAAGGTGGTTGATCTACCAGCTCATGCAGAACAAGTATCAGCAAGTGAAGGACAAATATATGCGATTTTTGAGTCTGCTGCTAAACCTTATCGAGAAAACGAAAAAGTGTGGGTTGATCGAGTTTTAAGGATTGATACCAAAAAATTGCTTCAAGAATAATAAAATCACTAAAAGAGAATGTTTATCAGTAAAGAGCTAAAATTAACTAGATGGGAAAGTGAGCATATGACAAAATCGTATGATGTGATTGTTATTGGAAGTGGGTTAAGTGGTTTGACGATTGCTTACGGACTAAATAAAAAAGGGTTGAGTGTTGCTATTGTCGAAGCTAACAAGTTTGGTGGTGCGGTTGCAAACTACGGTAGTACTCGAAAAAAAGAGTTGGTTGCTTTTGCAGAGCTAAAACTCACTGCACAGCAACTAGCCAAAACAGGTGCGGTAAATGAACTAACGCCCAACTGGCAGTCAGCTATGGCCTATATAGATTCACTCGAGAATACTGAATCATTAGAGCATGAAACAGCATTGCGAAAGGTTGGAATCGATACAATTTATGGAGAAGCAATATTTGTGGATGAGCATCATATTGAAGTAGCTGGCTCTCAATATGAAGGGGAAAAATTTGTGATAGCAACAGGTGCAAAAAGTAGAACATTACAAATTGAAGGTAGCGATTATTTAAAAGACAGTACTGATTTTTTGACGCAAAAAGAATTGCCGAAGAAAGTAATTTTTATCGGGGCTGGGATTATCGCATTCGCCTTTATGACCATTGCTGAAGCTTTCGATACAGAAGTAACTGTACTTCAGCATGATGAGCGAGCCTTAGCTGCCTTTGACCAAGAACTTGTTTATAAACTGATTGAGTTGAATAAAAGTCGTGGAATAAACTATCATTTTGATGAACAGCTTATTGCAGTAAAAAAAAATCAAGACAATTATAGTGCCATAACGGCTAAAGGTATCGAGTATCAAGCGGATGCTATTTATTGTGTTGCTGGTAGAATACCAAATATATCTGATTTAGGAATTGAAACGATCGGGATTGAAACAGATCAACACGGTATTGTCGTCGATGAGTATCTAACAACCAACATATCAACTATATATGCATGTGGAGATTGTAGTAACACTCCTGTACCAAAACTAGCTACATATGCAGTTTGGGAGGCAGACTATTTAGTCGAACATTTGACCGGAGATGGGCTGAAAAACATAGACTATCCATTATCAGTGATGTCCACCTTTAGTCAACCTAAATTAGCCCAAGTAGGCATCTCAATTTCCCACGCCAAAGAAAATCAAGAGCTATATAGCGTTGAAACGATCGATATGACTGATTGGCTAGAATATAAAAAAAATAATGACGCTATTGCGTTAGTAAAAGTTATATATCAGAAAAGTGATAATAGAATAGTTGGTGCAACTAGCTTAAGTAATCAAGCGGATTTGTTTATTAATTATTTTACGATGGCATTGCATGCGGGATGGACTAAAGCAGAGCTGAAAAAAATTATTTTTGCTTACCCATCATTAGCGAATGATGTGTTAAGAGCGTATCATTAAAATAATATGGAAAAATAGATGCGAGTGAAGGAAATTCAAAGATTGAAGTAAGTACGATAATCTTTGGATTTCCTTCACTTTTCAGTGAGGAGAATAACAAGATGAATGCTAGCGTGTACGTGTATCTAAGGAGATCAGGTTGATTGTGCTGTAGTAAGAATGCACTATGCAGGTACCTTTTTTTATTATCAAGATTTACGACTATCTATATCAGCCTTGACAATAGTTGGTATTCATAGAAAAACTTATTAACAGGAATTGCTTTGTTACGATTACGACGAAAAAATTAAAAATCATAACATTGTTATTTTTTTCTGTTTTTTTCCATATAGTCAATCGTTGTAGGGATTATTTTCTGAACATATAACCAGATAATCAAAAAAAATATACTAGGAAATACTAAATTTACTACTGTATGGAGAGTAGCGTTTGTAATGAAAATATTTATAATCCCAGTTATGTAGCAACTGCAATAAAAGGTTAGTGCAATATTTTTAAACTTTAAAATTTTCAATTTAGTAGATTCACTTATTTTTTTTTTATACTTTAGTTCATAATTATCAGTGTTTATCAACAATGTAATCATCGTACCAAAGACACCTATTTTAGCTGTTTTATCTGCTAACAATAAGATATATGCAAGAACAAAAATAATTGGAATATATGAAATGATGTCTTTTAATTCTTCCTTCACTTTATAACCATCCGTTCGCTAGCAGATCTTTTTTATGGGGAGTACATTAATTAAAACGAGGATGAGACATTTTCCTATGACTTAAGCAACTCGAATAAGTGGTGGAGACAGAAACAACTATCTCAACCTCGTTTTATGAGATAGATTATGTTCAACAACTAGCTAAACAATAAATTTTTTTCTGAATTGATCTACATAATCAGTATCTAGTTTTAATCCCTTAAGTAAATAATTGTCAAAAGAACCAAAATGCTCTTCTAAAACTTTTTTTGCGTGACATAAATACGTTTTATCAACATTTAAAGCAAGTTCCAAAGCGTTTAGTTGTTGTTCAGTAAGTTTGCTTTTCAGTGAGTCAATGATTTGTTTATTTGCTGATTTTCTAGATTCATTTGTTTTTAGATAATCGTCCATGATACTTTGATCAGAGGCACCAGCTATTTTTAAAATAAGAGCAGCTGCAAATCCAGTACGATCCTTCCCGGCAAAACAATGAAATAAAATAGGTTGATTGTCTTCTAAAATTTCCGTAAGAAACTTACTATAACCAGACAGTGCAGAAGCACTGACTACAAGTTCCTCATAGGTTTCAAACATCGCTTTTTCGACGTCACTTTGGTCAATATTTAACATTCCTTGTAAAGAAGCGATGCTAGATGAATCCTCAGATGCTAATATATCAATATTCTCTATTGCAATGTTGTTCATATCCATATCTGGCTGCTCTGAAATTTCTGTTTTGTTTCTAAAATCATAGACCTTTTTGATTCTACAATCGTCCTCTAAAAATAGAATATCTTTTTTCTCTAATCCAACTAACTGACCACTTCGATAGAAATATCCTTCTTTTAAAGTTCCTGTAGGTACGGTAATGCCACCTATATCTCTTAAATTTGTTATCATAGTAAACACCTTTCTACATAATTTGTATATGTAATAATACTCTCGATATTTGTGGATGTAAAATAAATAGACAGATGAAATAGTTAATAGCAGAGACTCTTTATAAAAAATTAATATTTTATTTTTATAGAAGTAAGATGAGTGTTAATTTTAATTTTTTAAAATATATTTAAAAAAACAAATGTTGATTGGTGATGAAACTCCTTTGGTATCAGTCGTTTTTATGATAAAAACAGTTATTTTGAAATTAAATTAAAAATATTATAAAATTAAATATTAATATTGAATAGTTAGTTAATCAGATGATACTCTAAAAATCTAGGAAAGAGAAAACTTCATTTCATGATGTGATAATTAAATAACGAGTGTCCGGTTTTTATAATTTTTAAAGATAATGTATAATCTGAAATGTTTGATGCGAAGTAAGATTTTCAATAACGTTTTAATAGCGAGTAGATTTTAATAAAAGAACATGAATAGTCTAGTGAATTATAAAAATGTTTAATTTAAAAATTACTTTGGAAATGTTATTGAAAATCAGATGCTATTCCATTTATATGTAATTATAAAAAGAAAGAAGATGAAAAGATGAAGAAATGCATATATTTATTGTTGATTTTCTTTAGTTTTATTTGTTTGCCTAAAGTTGCCAAGGCGGAGGCGACTATTTTGCCGCCAGAACCAATTAAAAATGTTCGTTTAGATACGAATTTAAAAGGTAATCCTGATGTTAAGCTAGTTAATTTGAATTTATTGAATTCTAGATTATATACGATTGTCGATAATGATAAAAATTTATATTTTTGTTTGGACGAAAGTAAATACTATCCATCAGGTCAAGATTATAAAGTAGATATGAACAAAAAAATATCTGGCTCAGTACTATGGTTGATGCAAACTTTCTACGAAAATCAAGATACACAGAATTCTGTACCAAATGTTGAAGGATATCGTGATGCAAACGAGTTAACTAGATATGCTGCAATACAAGTTGTTATTTGGAAATTAACTGGAGGAAAATTTGATAATAAGTTAATTGAATCAAATCCTTTAATAAAAGATCTATACACAGAAGCGCAAACAAAGACCAACGATGATACCTCGTATCAAGAAGTAATCAACAAAATAAATAACGTTGAAATCAACGCAAAAGAGATTATTCCAAACGGTGACGATGGGACAAATTATAATTACTTATTGCAATTTGAAGACAATATCGATCAAGAAACAGAAAAATTACTTCAAGTAAAAGATGAAGAGATAAATATAGGGGTACAACTCTATAAGAATTCTAAAATAACCGATATTACGAAAGATACTACAATTAATAAAGACTACGATAAGCGAACAATCTCTATAGATATACCGAAAGACCTAATTGATAAAGATAAAGCCGATGATACGGTCATTTATTTTAATATAGATACACTGCTCACGACTAGACATCCCTACTATTTGGTATTTATTTCAAGTGGAGTTCAACCACTCGGTGGATACCAACCAATTGAAAGGACATTAACTACCAGAACCAGTATTGATTTAGATTTATCCGAAACATCTTTTTCAGTATTGAAAAATTGGGATGATTCAAATAATCAAGATGGCATACGTCCATTGAATTTACCTGTACAATTATATCAGAGCGATAAACCATACACGCATACAAGTAACGAAAGCCTGACACAAGGCAATGAAACTAAATTTGGTGAGGTACAAGAGCTAAATGAAGAAAATGGCTGGGAGTATATCTGGGGGAACTTACCAATAAAAGATAATAATGGAAATCCTCTATATTATACGGCTAGAGAAGAACTTGATTCAAAATATGATTTGAGTATAAATTCGACTGATGAAGGAAAAGCTATCCTTTTAACCAATACGTATAAACCTGAAACAGTTGACCTAAAAGGAGTCAAATCATGGGAAGATGGAAATAATCAAGATGGGATACGCCCCTCATCTATTGTGGTCAATTTATTAGCAGATGGAGAAATAATTCAAACAAAGAATGTTACAGAAAATGAAGGATGGGCATATGAATTTTCTGATTTACCTAAATATAAAGAGGGAAAAGAGATTGACTATACAGTGACAGAAAATTCCGTTCCTAATTATACAGCAATTAGTGATGGGATGAATATTACAAATACCCATATCCCAGAGGTAACAGAAATCAGTGGAACAAAAACATGGGATGACAAGAATGACCAAGACGGTAAACGTCCAACAACGATAACAGTAAACCTGTTAGCCAACGGAGCACCAGTTGACTCAAAAGAAGTAACGGAAAAAGATAACTGGACGTACCATTTTGATAACTTACCTAAATATAAAGATGGGCAAGAGATCGTTTATACTGTAACAGAAAATGATGTGCCAGAGTATTCAACAAGTATAGAAGGAACAACTATTACGAATCATTATACACCAGGCAAAACCAGTGTAACAGTAACAAAATCGTGGAATGATGGAAACAATCAAGACGGCATACGTCCCAACAGCATCAAGGTCCAATTATATGCGGATGGTGAAAAATCAGGAGAAGAAGTTGCCTTAAATGAAGCCAACAACTGGACAACGACTTGGACTGATTTGGCAGAGAAAAAAAATGGACAACCGATTGTCTATACTGTAAAAGAAGTAGGAAGTATCGAAGGATACAATAAAACAGTCAATGCCGAAAATAGCGGCAACATTATTATTACAAATACCCATATCCCAGAGGCAACAGAGATCAGTGGAACAAAAATATGGGATGATAAAAACGATCAAGACGGTAAACGTCCAACAACGATAACAGTAAACCTGTTAGCCAACGGAGCACCAGTTGACTCAAAAGAAGTAACGGAAAAAGATAACTGGACATACCATTTTGATAACTTACCTAAATATAAAGATGGGCAAGAGATCGTTTATACTGTAACAGAAAATGATGTACCAGAGTATTCGACAAGTATAGAAGGAACAACTATTACGAATCATTATACACCAGGCAAAACCAGTGTAACAGTAACGAAATCGTGGAATGATGGAAACAATCAAGATGGCATACGTCCCGACAGTATCAAGGTCCAATTATACGCGGATGGTGAAAAGTCAGGAGAAGAAGTTACCTTAAATGAAGGTAATAACTGGACAACGACTTGGACTGATTTGGCAGAGAAAAAAAATGGACAACCGATCGTCTACAGTGTAAAAGAAGTAGGAAGTATCGAAGGATACAATAAAACAGTCAATGCCGAAAATAGCGGCAACATTATTATTACAAATACCCATATCCCAGAGGTAACAGAGATCAGTGGAACAAAAATATGGGATGATAAAAACGATCAAGACGGTAAACGTCCAACAACGATAACAGTAAACCTGTTAGCCAACGGAGCACCAGTTGACTCAAAAGAAGTAACGGAAAAAGATAACTGGACATACCATTTTGATAACTTACCTAAATATAAAGATGGGCAAGAGATCGTTTATACTGTAACAGAAAATGATGTACCAGAGTATTCGACAAGTATAGAAGGAACAACTATTACGAATCATTATACACCAGGCAAAACCAGTGTAACAGTAACGAAATCGTGGAATGATGGAAACAATCAAGATGGCATACGTCCCGACAGTATCAAGGTCCAATTATACGCGGATGGTGAAAAGTCAGGAGAAGAAGTTACCTTAAATGAAGGCAATAACTGGACAACGACTTGGACTGATTTGGCAGAGAAAAACAAGGGACAACCAATCGTCTACAGTGTAAAAGAAGTAGGAAATATTAAGGGATACGACGTAACAATCAACGCCGGAAATGTCGGCAACATTATTATTACAAATACGCATATACCCAAAAATGGAGTAAAGGGTAGTGATCCTGAAACGCCAAGTAAAAATAGCCTTAATAAAGATTATCCAGCAACAGGAGAAAAAATTAGTTGGATTTTCTATGCAATAGGAATACTATTGATAGTAATTGTGGGGTATGTAGGCTTAAAAAAGGTAAAATACCATAAGTGAATTGATTAGAAAAAAATACGGATCGCAAAAATTAATCCTTAAATAAGAGATAATAAAAGCAATATAAAGTTGTATTAAAGGTATAAATTTCAAATGAATGGTATACTTAAGAAAAAATTTGAGGTGAATTTTATGTATAAAAAAATAGTAACAGTAGTTGATGTATTTGGAGAACCAAATGGAGTATTAGCTGAAGTCATTACTATGTCGCAAAGAGAAAATTCTGAACTTCATTTATTAATTAACAAACCTGAAATAGAAGCGCTTGAACAACTGAATTATCTACCATATGATAGTGGAATGTATATGCCTTATGAATATGATATGATTAAAGAGAATGACGAAAATTATCAAAAAGATGTGGATAAGGTTATTTCGAAAGTCAAAGCCGAAGGCGTAGACAAATTGGTGACTACAATTTATAGTGGCAGTACAAAATCTTTTATCAATAAATATATCGAAAAAAATAGTATGGATTTAATCGTCCTAGGTAGCTATGATGAATTATTGTCTAAAAGAGAACTAGAATCTGTCGCAAAACATGTTATAAAGAATACGACTAGTAATCTACTTATTTTGAGATGATCCCGATATATGTTAAATTTAAACGTGAATAAAATAGCTTGAAGTGGTTGCTTCTGCTCCCACCGTCTATACGGATTCTTTGAGTCTGAGATATAACTCGTAGAGTTATGTCCCAGACTCTTTTTAGAGCTATCTTAGCTGTACTGATGAGGAGTTTTATCTGTAATTAGTTTCATAAAAAAAGATGTCGGTGATTATTCAGCGACATCAGAACGTGTAGATTCGATATATAGACTTTACTTACATTTGCTAGTCGCCGTTATATTCAGCAAAACTAGGCCCATTTGAACGAACTTTATCTTGTTCTCCTTCTTCTAAAGAGGTAAACAAAGTACTATCATTTAAAAAGGTATTCCAATCTGCATCCATCATGGCATTTAAATCTTCTATAGAACGGTGACCCAAAACCTCAGTATTCAAACCATCACCTGTAATGAAATGTCCATTTTCATCATGCTTCGCATTTTTTACTGTATCTAAATCGTATTTTTTACCAAATAATTTATCCCATTTTTCGCGCAATTTGTGAGCCATAGTGCATCCCTCTTTCAATATTTTTACTGTATCTTTATTCTACAATATTCTTTGATTTATTCCTCCTATAAAGCTTTATGAATAAAGCAAAAAACTAGGCTGTACTTTTTCATGTCATTGAAAAGAATACAACCTAGTTTTATTTAACTGAAATTATGGATTTTGAGAATTATCTGAGTTGGATGAGTTTTGTTTAAGTGCGGATTGATCGATAGTTAAATCAACATCTACGCTTTGTTCTTTTCCATCACGATAGAAGGTAACTTTCATCTTGTCGCCGACTTTTTTCTTGTAAAGTGCGCTTTGTAAGTCAGTGACAGAATCAATATCCTTGTCATCGATTTTAGTGATAACGTCGTATCGTTCAAGTCCTGCTTTGTCGGCAGGTGTTGCTGTCTGAACAGAACGAACAAGTACGCCCATTTGAACAGTATCAGGAAGCTTCAAGATTTCTTTTCTTTGTTGTGTTGAAACATTTGTTAATTCTTCCATTGTGATTCCCAATGCTGGACGAGTCACTTTGCCTTCTTTTTCCAATTGATTGATGATGCTTACTACATCATTACTTGGAATCGCAAAGCCCATACCTTCAACACTGACTTGGCTTTCAGATTGAACGATTTTAACTGAGTTGATCCCAATCACTTGCCCTTCAATATTTACTAAAGGACCACCGGAATTTCCTGGGTTGATCGCTGCATCTGTTTGGATGGCATTAATATTGATCGCTTGCCCATTGTTTTCATTTTGGATATTTCTGTTTAATGAAGAAATGATCCCTTGCGTTACGGAGTTCGCATATGCTGAACCTAATGGAGAACCAATCGCTAAAGCTGGTTCACCGATTTTCAAGTTATCAGAATTGCCGAATTCAGCAATTGAATCCACTTTATCAGAAGAAATTTTGATTACGGCAAGGTCAGTATAAGAATCAGTACCGACTAATTCGCCTTCCACTTTTGTTCCGTCATGTAAAACAACCTCTAATCCTTTTGCCTGATCTACTACGTGATTGTTGGTAACGACATAAGCTGTTTTACCATCTTTTTTATAAATCACGCCACTTCCTTCACTGGCCGCTTGTAAATCACTGCCATCGGATTCAGCGCTGTTAGAGTCGCTGCCGTCATTTCCGCCAAAGATACTACCGAAACCGCTAGTGTCACTACTTTGACTAGGGCTTTGTAAGTTGATGACCGAAACAACAGAGTCTTTGACTTTGTCAACGGCTTTAGTCACATCACTATTAACATCCAAACTAACATTGGTTACTTTGGTGTCGCCTTTATTATCTTTTACTGTACTAGTTGTTGTAGAGGAATTAGACGAAGAAGAATTTTGCCCCATGATCGCATAAGCACCACCAAAGGCTAACGCACCTCCGAGTAACCCACCAATCAAACCAATGCCAAATTTTTTGAATAATCCATTTTGTTTTTTATCTGAACTAGGTGTAACATCTTTTTTTTGCATACAAGCAACCTCCTATTTAATTATCATTATTTGTTATATTTAGTATAGTCTTTCAAGACACCTTTAGTCTACCCAAGAGCTTTGAATTTTTTATGAACAAGTTAGGGAGAAAAACAGATATAAATAATGAAAAAAGATTATTACTGGAATACTTATACACAATAAAGTGTGAAGAACTCTTGAAAAACAGAGGAAAACCCCTGTGAAAAAGTTATCCACAAAATGTGGATAATGTGGATAAACAAATGGGAATATGTGTTTGTATCTCAAAATACGATGAAATAAAGGCTGATTCAGCATAAAGCTGTGGATAAGTCTGTGCATATGTGTATAACTTTGTGGGAAAGTATGTGGAAGACTCAAAACATTCATGATAAAATTGTTAACAAGTAAAAGAATCAAGTAGGAAGAGACGTGAAATCTATGAAAATAAAAATCATTACTGTGGGTAAGCTGAAAGAGAAATATTTAGTTCAAGGGATCAATGAATATTTAAAACGTCTGCAAAGTTATGCAAAGGTCGAAATGATCGAGGTGGCAGATGAAAAAGCACCAGAGAATCTAAGTGATGCAGAGATGCTGCTAGTCAAGGGAAAAGAAGGCGAACGAATTCTAGCAAAAATCAGTGATCAAGATCATGTCTTTGTTTTAGCAATCAACGGCAAGCAGTTTAGCAGTGAGGAATTTTCCAAAGAGATCGATCAACTTGGCATTAATGGAAAGAGCCAATTGGCTTTTGTGATTGGCGGTTCACTTGGATTGAGTGAGGCAGTAATGAAAAGAAGTCAGCAGCAGATGTCATTTGGAAAGTTGACGTATCCACATCAGTTGATGCGATTAGTTTTGGTGGAACAGATTTATCGTGGGTTTCGGATTATGCGGGGGGAACCGTATCATAAGTAGGGATATTTTTTTGCTTATTAACAAAAAGTATAGAAAATAGATATGCTCTTTGGTAAAATTAAATAGACACAAAGTTAATGACTTGTTAAAAAGGAGAGTGAAGCATGTCGATTAATAGTAATTCTAGTATTGCCAGTGGGGTTTCAGCCTCATTTAGTCAATCAGCTAGTGCATTAAATAGAATATCCGTTTCTGTCAGCTCTGGACAAATCAACGTGGCTGGTAATAGCACTGCAATTGAAAGTTTTTCAACCTTTCAATCTAGTCTAAAAGGTGTGTCTAACAGTATTGTAAAAGCAGGGGACAATATAAATTCTGTTGCGAAAGAGTTTGAACGCATTGACCAAAAAATTGCGCAGTTACCTACTCTTTCAATTGGAGGGATAAGGTAATGACGTTAACTTCGCAACAACGTTTTGACGATCAAAACTACCAGTTTCGAAATCAACTGGAAGAACTTCAAGAAGCACAACGAGATAATAAGAAAGACCAACAGTTTATTGAACAACTACAAGAACGATTCTATGCGTTACAACAATAAGAACAACGAATCTATCAGGAATCTCTAAATGAAGTAGAATCAGAAGAGAGAGCTTTTTTTGAGGAACGACAGGATGATAGTTTTCACTTATCACGACAAGCATTACAAGAATTTGAAGAGGAACAAGAACAGTTAGCGCAAGACCGTAAAACCTTGTTAGAAAAAGAAGACTCGGTCCATTCAGCACATCGAAACTTCTTAAAAACAGAAGAGAAGGAGATGTCGAATGGGACTTAAATTTATTGTGTCAGAAGCACAAGCTAGAAGTTTACAAGCAACACAGGTTAGTAGTCAGGCACAACAAGCTGTGTCTTCCTTACAACAAAGCATCCAACTGTTCTTGTCTGCGCCTTTATCCAGTAAAGCCTATGATTCGGCTAAAAATTATTTTATGGTGGCGTATACGCCTATTTGTCAGTCCATTATCATGACTGCGGAAGCTTTTACCAGTGCGCATAAGAAATTTGTAAGTGAATATCAGGCTACTGTTGGTGGAGAAGATATAGATGAGGACAAAATTCAAGCAGAGATTGATCAATATCAAGAATTATTACACACGATTGACGACTTGATTCGCGATGCGAAAAGGCCGCGACCAGACTTAGAAAGACGTTCGATGAACGCTTATGAGGCCATGCAAAAGCGAAAAGAAAAACTGGAGAAATTACGGACATACAGCGCTCAGTCAACAAGCTTTTTTAGTGAATATACTTCTTCTCAACAAGAATTGAATACAGCGATTAATCAAGTAAAGGATTGTAAAGCGTGGAATGCCTCTACAGGGACTTTTGATATCAGTAAGTTAGATATGAACTGGGCAAAAGCTATTACTACTCGTTGGAAAAATAGAGAAGTAGCTAAAGCAAAGCAAAAAGAAGAAGCGTTTAATAACAACTTAAAGAAACTAGAAGGCTATACTATTTATGCATGGCCATATGAAGACCCTGTAACTGGGAAGGTTTCAGTTAATTGGTTTATAGATAAAGATGGCCGCAGACTTGATAATAGTGAATTACAAAACTTCTTAGAACAACATGGAACGGAATTAGATCCCAGTTATTATCAAATTGTCGATTGGAAAAAAATCAGAGATTTAGAGAATGATGCCTTAAGACGAGGAGAAACCTATATAACAGGTCAAAAATATGAAGGACTATCAAAAGGTTCTATACAGTTGAGTGGCTATATTTCTACAGGATATGCATTCGCACAAGATAGTGGACTATATGATCTTGCTATGATGGCGGGGCTTTCTTATGCAGGTTCTAAAGCGAAGGTTTCAACTCCAAAGAAATCTAGTGGGACTAAACCTCCTAAAACTGATTTTGGTGCAGAAAATCCAGTATCTGGAAAAGACTGGAATAATTACTTTAAAGATAAATATGGTGCTGGAAATGTCCAATGGAAACCTAACTCTTTTGAAGATATAATAACTAATCCACAGAGATTATATGGTTGTACGCCTAATGAAATTAAATCAATGTTAGGAGATGGTTGGTCATTTAAATCTTATGGTTCAAATGGTTTGGGTTGGGAATTTTATAGTTCAGAAGGAAGAATTTTTTATCATGCAGGTGGAGGCATACATGGAGGTTCATATTATGGATATGCAACAGGTCCTACGGGAAGAGTTAAGATAGTTGACGATATGTATATACGTACATTTGATGACAAGGCGACTATCATACCAAGAGATAAATGAGGTGAGATAAATGGAAAAATTAACAACAGAACAGTCTTTTGAATACTACCTTTCTTCTTTAAATAGACTAGGTATGAATACACTTAATTTAGAAGACAAGGAAATAAAACATGAAATATTTGAAGAGTTAGCGATTGATTATCCAGCTTCTTTTAGTCAATATACACGGGAAGTACTAGAAGATAATGACATAATTGATAGAAATATTTCTCTTCTAAGTAAACAGCTCCAAACAAAGCTTTTAGAACTCGAAAGGGGAGAAGTTTTTTGGAATGTAAAAGCAGTAAAAACGACATCAGAATGGAAAGAAGTTTTACAATTATCTGATGAGATAAAGGAATTGATACATCAAAAATGGACAAACGAAGAGTTAAATTTTTTATTAGGTAAATAATAATTTTTGATCATGAGATGTCCTCAAGTTACAATATTAATCAGATTAAGTACTATCTAAGATCATTTAAAAATTAAGTAAAAAAGGCACTTTACTACCTAATTGAAGTCGGATAGTAAAGTCTTGGCTAGTGAGTGCAAACTCACTAATCAAGTTGCTAATATCTAGGTTACATATGATGAGATGGAAGCATCTCCTACATTGAAAGAACAAGTGTCCATTTTAGAGGAGCAAGTAGGGACCTATGAAACCGTGAAGAGTTCATTAATCGAAATCGAAGAAGAGTCAGACGTAACGGAGGAAGATTTTTCAGGTATTACATTTTACAGTGATGCTTCAGTGAAATTGTACGACATCGATTCAGCCTACATTAACCAACTATTAGGAACATATGCAATAGTTCGGATGTCAGAGAAGAACTAGAAAAAGCCTTGCAAAAATTAAACAAAACAGAACAGAACAAGTCAAGGACGTCTATCGTTCTATCCTAACGGTAATTGACCAACATCAATTACCAGAAAATGAGGATATTTTTAGATTGAAGCGACATTTCTTTACTCAAGAAAGAAATCAACTGATACAGGCATTTGCCAACGAATGGTTCGCATCAGAAGAAGAGCTTCAATCCTCAGCAATGCAATATATGATCGGGATGGACCCGATTCCGAATATGGGAGCAGTCATAGAAAGTAAAAACTATGAAGAATACAGGTCAATCCATCCAGAAATGAAACCGTTTAAGTACCCACAAGCGATGAAACGAGCGTGGTGAGAGGTGTTGGATGATGCAGTGATACCATTGGAAGATGAATTAAGATAATTAAAAAATGCGAAGAAGTAGAAAATGAATAAAAAAGTTGTATTTATAGTGGGCAATGGCTTCAATTACTTTCTAAGTCAATACGTAAATGAGGAAAATAAAAGTGTATTATTAAAAAAAATAGTAACAGAAGGTCATTATGAAGAAGACACAAAAATTTGGCTGGATAAATTAAAAATAGGATTAGATGAATATTGTAATTTGTTAGATTTTTTGAAACTAGAGAACTATTCTGAAACGGGAGAAACACTATTATCTAGGTTATATCACTTCTTTAAGAGTATAGACAACGATATTAGTAACAATGAAACCGAAGAATATACTGAGGAAATCAATAAGAACTTAGAAAAGCTAGTTGTTAAGAAAATTGATACGATTTTTAAAGATACAGCAATCTTAATAGATGAAAAAAAGAGTAAGAAAAGTTATATTAATACAACTGCTCGAAGAATCATGTTTAGCCTAAGGGGAAATTCTTTTGCTAAAAATATTGATAATTTAGTAAAGAAGATGATAAATACTTTAATTTGGTGTATACATTTGTTGCTAAGGATTTGTATAAAGTGTTGAGAAATGAAGTTATAGATTATTGATATAGAAAATAAAATTTTTAATTAATTTTAAGAAAGATTGAGGTTTTGATGTGGAAAAAAAACTAAATAATTTAATAAAAGAATCCGATTTCATTGATAAAATGCATGAATCTTTTGTAATGACTAATAGTGATACTGATATTATTGATACAGGGACAATGGAAAATTTAAAAAAATTAGATGAGTTATATGTAGATATAAACGGTCACTTAGAAAGTTTAGTAAAAAAAAGTATGAGATCCAGTGGTGTTGTATCTGGTTTACGTGGAACAGGAAAAACACATTTACTTTTACTAGCAAGGGAAAGAATAAATCACACTAGTGAAAAAAACTTTTGTTTTTACATTAATTTGAAACAACTTAATTTTCCAGAAAATTTAGATTTAGATGCAACTAACAAAATTTTTAGTATAAAAATTTATGAAGAAATATCAAAGCAGTTGTTATATCATTTTGAACAAATAGAGTACACCTTTTTTGAATTTTTGGTTAAAAGAAAAGGTAAGTATAAAATATTGGAGGCTATAAATTTCTTAGAACAGTGTCTATTTACAGCATCTATAGGTAATTTAACAATAAATGATGATCAAAAAATGAGAGTAGAAAAAGAAAGGACACTTGAAAATATTAACGAATCAATAGAAAAAATGAATATGAAATTATCTTCTAAGAATGGAATGAGTATTGATGCTGAGCTTAATGAAAAAGAAATTTCAAAGGACTTGGACAGACTTATGACTCATTCAGATATGAGAAGGTATCTTGATATTTCAACTTTTAAAGATAATATGAAAGAATTATTAGATATATTAGGGAAAGATAGATTTACATTCTACTTTGATGACTGGGAAAAATTGAGAAATAAAGATAAAAGTTTACAAGAAAATTTATCAAAATTTATAGATACCATCAATGTCAATCCAATTTTTATATGGATTGGAATAGTTCCTGGAAGAGGGGATTTACATAGCTTGGTTCAGGGATCAGACCTTCCTCATAGAATTGATTTAGATGATAGTTTGATATTTGAGAAATCTAGTACAGAATCAAAAAAATGTCAAAAATATTTTAAAGAGCTGGTGGAAAAAAGACTAAATTATTTTGTTCCAGATAAGAATCTTAAAGTGACAGATTTATTAACTACACAAAATTTTTTTTTACTGATACATGCATCTATGGGGAATTCTAGAGATTTCTTAAATATGTTGTCGAATTCCTGGGATGGCTATTACTCAGCTAATAAAGCATCTAGAGGAAATACACATAAGAAAATTAGTAAAGATATGGTTATATCATCTATTGAGAATATTAGTACCCAGAAAATTGAGAATATTGTTAATAAACCTGAAGTGATGGATATTTGGAATGATATAAAGAAATTTTGTTTAGAGAAAGAGTATAGTCATTTTGCTATTAAAACAAATTATGAAAATAATATTTTAGTTAGACATGAGTGGTTTGAAGAATTAATCTATCAAAGAATTATCCATAGAAGAAGACGGGGAATGTCACAAAAAGAGGCATCTTATGATGATGTAGATATATATGCAATTAATTACAGTATGATTTATGATAGAGTTGCTGGAAGAAATAAAAAAATTGAATTTGTCTTAGACTCAGATATAATCCATAATAAGATTAGACGATATATATATTCACCAGCAATCATTTTTTCTACAATTGAATCTAGGCGTAATGAAATTGCCAAGTGTAAACATTGTGATAAAGAAGTCAATAAGAATGATAATGAGTATATGTGGAAGCAAAAAAAATGTCCTAGTTGTGGTAGTGAATTGGATATTTAATATATATTTTTTTAGAAACTTCATTTAAAAATAGTTTGAAATATAAATATTAAATTAACCTCGTTAACTTATAATACGGACATGCGTATCATAAGTAATGTGGTTTTTTTTGAGTGTTGGGAGATTGAAAAAACCAAGGCTGTTATAGGATTTTAGGAATATCATTCACTTCCGATACGCAGAACCGTATCACAAGTAGTGATATTTTTTACTTATTAACAAAAAGTATAGAAAATAGATATGCTCTTTGGTAAAATTAAATAGACACAAAGTTAATGACTTGTTAAAAAAAGGAGAGTGAAGCATGTCGATTAATAGTAATTCTAGTATTGCCAGTGGGGTTTCAGCCTCATTTAGTCAATCAGCTAGTACATTAAATAGAATATCTGTTTCTGTCAGCTCTGGACAAATCAACGTGGCTGGTAACAGCACTGCGATTGAAAGTTTTTCAACCTTTCAATCTAGTCTAAAAGGTGTCTCTAACAGTATTGTAAAAGCAGGGGACAATATAAATTCTGTTGCGAAAGAGTTTGAACGCATTGACCAAAAAATTGCGCAGTTACCTACTCTTTCAATTGGAGGGATAAGGTAATGACGTTAACTTCGCAACAACGTTTTGACGATCAAAACTACCAGTTTCGAAATCAACTGGAAGAACTTCAAGAAGCACAACGAGATAATAAGAAAGACCAACAGTTTATTGAACAACTACAAGAACGATTCTATGCGTTACAACAATAAGAACAACGAATCTATCAGGAATCTCTAAATGAAGTAGAATCAGAAGAGAGAGCTTTTTTTGAGGAACGACAGGATGATAGTTTTCACTTATCACGACAAGCATTACAAGAATTTGAAGAGGAACAAGAACAGTTAGCGCAAGACCGTAAAACCTTGTTAGAAAAAGAAGACTCGGTCCATTCAGCACATCGAAACTTCTTAAAAACAGAAGAGAAGGAGATGTCGAATGGGACTTAAATTTATTGTGTCAGAAGCACAAGCTAGAAGTTTACAAGCAACACAGGTTAGTAGTCAGGCACAACAAGCTGTGTCTTCCTTACAACAAAGCATCCAACTGTTCTTGTCTGCGCCTTTATCCAGTAAAGCCTATGATTCGGCTAAAAATTATTTTATGGTGGCGTATACGCCTATTTGTCAGTCCATTATCATGACTGCGGAAGCTTTTACCAGTGCGCATAAGAAATTTGTAAGTGAATATCAGGCTACTGTTGGTGGAGAAGATATAGATGAGGACAAAATTCAAGCAGAGATTGATCAATATCAAGAATTATTACACACGATTGACGACTTGATTCGCGATGCGAAAAGGCCGCGACCAGACTTAGAAAGACGTTCTATGAACGCTTATGAGGCCATGCAAAAGCGAAAAGAAAAACTGGAGAAATTACGGACATACAGTGCTCAGTCAGCAAGCTTCTTTAGTGAATACACTTCTTCTCAACAAGAATTGAACAATGGTATTGCGCAAGTGAAGGATTGTAAGGCATGGAATGCCTCTACAGGGACTTTTGACCTCAAGAAATTGGATATGAGCTGGGCGAAACCAATCAATGAACGTTGGAAACGAAGTCCAATTTATCTAGATAAACAAATTGAAGCTATTCTAAATAGTTCTGATTCAGATGCTGTTAAAACAGCAAAAATAGTTAAAGCATATGAAGATTATTTGTATGAATTGAATAAAGTTGCACTGAATGAATACAATAATACTAGAAAAAAATATGGGGATGAATGGTTCTCTAAAGACCCGAAAATGAAAGATATTATTGATGATATTGAACAACGATTATCAAACTATCTTATACAATCAGGAGTTGATATCAAAGCTGTAGTTAGGAACATGGGAAACGATATACTAAAAGCAAACGGGACAAAAGATGGTATGTCACCGTTAGATTATCTTTATTTTGCAAGTATTGTTGATACAGGAGCACCACTTGACTTGAAAACAAGAGCTTATAGTGAAGATTATGATTTTTCTATATGGTCACGAAACTGGACAGGTGACATGTCAGGAGATTATCTAGGTAATTATCTTTTTGGCTATTTTGGTCAAGGCTTTTTAATGTTTGATGGTTCTGTACTGAAATTAAGTGCTGGTGCCGCACAAGCTTGGTCTGATAAAGATATAGCTAAATGGCTAAAAAACATGAAAGCAGGTAATTTTGGAGATAATCCGAATGATGCACAATATATTGAAGATGGGATAAAAGACTATAAAAATCAAAAGGGGATTAATTAATGTACCTCTATCGAAAGAGACTGTATAAATATGTATTCATAGTATTTGCGATGTTAGTCGTACTTTTTAGTTTCTTAGTTTTTATAAACTATACTAAAATATTTGCAGGGTTGGGATATAAAACACTCAATCCTAAACAGGAAATAACAGTAGAGGTTAAACCAAAAGTTGAACAAGTAGATTACAATTCAACACTCAGAATTATAAATAAAGATGGTCTTAAGCTGAAGTTTAGTACAGGGAGTGATGGAGAACTCTGGCACGACTTATCAACAGATACTTTTTATAATACTGTTACTAAACTGAAAACAACAAGGGTAATCGTTGATAATGAAATGATAAAAAAAAATTCACCAGTAGATAAAACTGATGGTGTTAGTTTTGATGATAACAATTTTATAATGGAATTCAAAGGGGAAAAAACGTTTGATGTCACTAACAATAAGAATTACACTATAAAAATAGAAAATGTATCAAAGCATTCAGGAAAAATCGAGATATTTGTAGAGAATACTTGAGCCATTATTCAACCTTATAGTAAACATAATCCCAATTGATCCAAACAGCATAGTAGTTTTAGAATTGGTGGAGTATCTTTGTGAAGTTAAAATGGTCTAGATAGAGAGAGCGTAGGTGCTTGTTCTTCCCTAATAAAAGCAGTAGACACTTGCTAGGACAGATTCACCTATTAATACGATGAAGGTGAATTAGTGTATCCAACACAAAAACCACTTTATATTATATCTATGCAGAGAAGTTTGTCTCTGATCAATTGCGGGAACTTGTGGCTATATTGGACAAGGGTTTGATGATCCTGTACTGAAATTAAGTGCAGGTGCCGCACAAGCTTGGTCTGATAAAGATATAGCTAAATGGTTAGAAAACATGAAAAAAGGTAATTTTGGGGACAATCCAAACGATGCATAATACATTGAAGATGGGATAAAAGACTATAAAAACCGAAAGGGGAGTAATTAATGTACCCCTATAGAAAGAGGCTATATACATACTTACTCATAGTATTTGCGATAGTAGCTTTACTTTTTAGTTTTTTAGTTTTTATAAACTACACCAAAATATTCGCAGGATTGGGCTATAAAACACTCAATCCAGGACAAGAGATAGTGCTAAAAGTTGAACCGAAAGTAAAGCAAGTGGATTACGATTCCGTACTTAGAATTGAGAATAAAGATGGTATTAAGTTAAAGTTTAGTACAGAATACGATAAAGAACTCTGGCATGATTTAACAACAGATATATTTTATGATACAGTAACAAAACAAAAAACAGAATTTGTTACTGTTGACGGTGAGGTTGTTGAAAAAAAAGCTCCCATAAACAAAAACGATGGTGTGAGTTTCGACAATAATCACTTTGTAATTGAGTTTAAAGGGGAAAAAACGTTTGATGTCACTAACAATAAGAATTACACTATAAAAATAGAAAATGTATCAAACTATTCTGGAAAAGTATATGTATCTGTAGAAAACACTTAGCTAGTTATTTAACCTGTCGATTCAGATAACTAAAGCATTTTATCAATTTTACGATTGGTGAGCTAGATTTGTGAAATTAAAAATAGTCTAGATAAAGATGGATTATAGATACGTGTTTTCTTCTTAGCATAACAGCAGTTGATACTTTCTAGGGCCGATTTACTTATTAATACGATGAGGTTAAACTAGCGAATTCATCTCAAAAATAATTATATATTATATTCATGAAGATCAATCATCTTAATCAGTGGTTGGTCTATTTTTATATCTAAAGGAGTGAGCAAATGTTTAAAACAAAAAAGAGTCGTTACATCACGAAGGGAGTGAACGAACAAGCACCGAAAGAAATCGATTAATGAAATCATATGGCATCAAAACTGAATAAAATAATTACAGCAATTATCTTGAGATTATGGGTAGTTGCTATTTTTTATTTAATTTAGAAGGGTAAAATCGTTCAATTTTTTGTTACTATAGATGTAAAGGAGTGTGGTATGGTTGAGTACAGATTATCCAGTAACAATAAAAGAGTTTTTTCAATGGTTAGATGATGGTGGGTTTAATCAGTTTGGAATTCATCTGAGTGAAAATACAAATCCAGAAGGATATGGAGTAAGAAGAGTTGGTTCACAACTTGAACTATTTTATTCTGAAAGAGGTCAGGTATATCCAGAAAAACAGTTTAATACTGAGAAAGAACTAGTTGGCTACTTAGCTGCAAAATTAGAGAAAAGTAATTGGGCTAGAACCCATTGTATTTCTGCTACAGAGAACAAGAATACCTCAGAAGTATTAGCTAAAGAACTGAATAAAATGAACATTAAATTTGATCAGGAAGAGCTACCATATTCCAATGATGGAAGAATGTTTTACAGAACAATGGTGTACGGGACTGATATCAAGAAGGTAGAACATCTAAAACAGAAATACTATAATTAACATAATAAAATATCGGAAATATTATCAAGAAGAAAACGTAAATTGGGCATAGGAGTAATGTAATGACAAAAACATTTGAAGATGAATTTATGGAATGGCAAGCAGATATGGTTGATATCGCTAAAGAATTTATTGAAGATCGAGCAGAAAAAATTTACTTATATGGTTCTATTGAAAATGGGGGGTATTCCTTTAATTTATTCTTTCAAATCCATGGTCGAATTGTAACCATGAATAAAGTCAATTCTGCAATAATTGAAGGGGAAAAAGAATATGATATATCTTCCGATAGAAAATGGGCTGTTCTGCGAATAGGGACTGAAGACTTACAAAAAATAGAAGAAGTTTGCAAGAAATATGAACAACCAGTACCGACACAATTCAAATTGTATTATGATGTGCATGAAAATAGTTTGAAAGCTAAATACAAGTATGATCCTATGTATTCTAATACTGATGGCCTTCATAGTTCTGACATCTTTATGTCATGGTATGAAGAAGTAAAACAAGAAACAGAGGGAGAAAAGTAGAAGAGGAAGAAAATGATGAATAATAAACAAATGTTTTACGTGATAGTATTAAACGTAATCACTTTTTTCTTACTCGTTTCATGTAAAAATTCTGAGAGCATTAAAGGAACTTGGCACGTACAAAATGACTCTGGTGAAATTTCAGAAATGATAATCACGGATACGACAATGACCGTAAATGATGTGAAGCTAGAAGTCAATCAAATCACTTCAGGTACGACTGAGGGGAAAAATATTTTGAAATGGAAATAGGGAGAGTAGGGAGAGTGCATATTATTTTCCCAGAAAAAAAAGATGATACCATTGCTATTATGATTATTCCTAATACTAAAGAACCTTATTTACGCTATGCAATGAACAGAGAGAAACAACCTGATTATTCCAAATATGATGAAAAATATGTGAAGTAATATCTATTTGAATCATTAGATAAGTTCTATAGAAGAGTTGTTTTTTTCAAGTAACCAAAATTCTGTCATACGGTATGGCATATGTGTTGAACCAAACATCATACATTATAGGGAGTATTCAAGAAAATTTTACCTAAGAAACTAATAATCATTTTGAAGAACGCAGGGGTCTACAAAATTTACTTAGCTGTTTTTCGATGATATTATGAGGAAGTTTTTTACGTCAACATGTTTTCTTAACCAAAAATATTTACTCAAGTGACTAATTGTATTTTATCAAAAACAACTATATATTATATCTACGAAGATCAATCATCTTAAATGGTGGTTGGTCTATTTTTGTGTTTCAAGGAGGGAAATAAAATGTTTGATAACAAAGAAAATCGTTACATCATGAAGGGAGTGAATGAACATTTCAACGGGATTGTTAGTATCTGATTGCTCAAAAAAGAAAGGACGTAGGATTACTTACTAATTTTAATTTCTAACTAAAGTATTATTTATCCTAATCATCTAAAGTTGTCATTTTTATTTTTAAAATAGCATTCTGTATCCAAATTTTTAAAAAAGAATGCGTTTACATAATTGCGATAATGTGTTACTCTTTACTTGTTCGAACAAGTAAGGTTGCTAGTAACTCTAAAAGAAGTAATGATACAAAAATGCTTTATTATTAGAGGAGGCGTGAGGACTTCATTAAACGTAAAAGGAAGGAAAGGAAAATGAAAAATATATCAGCTGAAACAGAATTAACTAAACAATCTAAGTCAAAAAGTATCCATTTCAATCGCTTTCTACTATTTCGCTACATTACTGCAATTTTTTTCTTTATCAATTTATATTGGAGTATATTGTTTTTTTCAGCTTTGAGTATCTGGATTATTCTACCCTTGTTGCTAATTGTAATTGATATCGCGATCATAATTGAACAGACCACTAAATATTGGCATCCGTCTAATCGTTTGTTCATTACTAAAACTGGATATGCTGTACAGATATTTAGTAATTTGTTAGGAATTATAATAATCCTAATAGGGCAGCAACAGTTACTCTTTCCTTTTATCAATAATGAAGGACGCGGATTGTTACTTGCAAGTCTTTTTGTGGGGTGTCTGGTTGGTATTGTTGTCGAATGGCGTGCTTGGCAAATTGAACACAATAAAGATGCTTATTTAAGACATATGGAAATTTTTGAAAATAATGTAAAAAAAGAAAGGTGATAAACATGGATTCAGAAAACAAACTATTTAAATTTTTGAATAACTATTTAATGGGACCTATGGGTAAAATCTCACAGTTTAGAATTGTTCGTGGCGTTATGGCTGCTGGGATGGCCTCGATTCCATTTACAATCGTAGGATCAATGTTTCTGATTATTGCTGTTTTACCGCAGAGCTTTCCGGTGTTAAAAGGAATATGGGAAGTTTCGTTTGAGCGAGTTGAGAGCTTGTATATGCTTGCTAATATGGCAACTATGGGGATTTTGGCACTTTATTTTTGTATCGTTTTCGGCTACGAGTATACAAAAATTCAAGCACAAGAAGAAAAACTCAATCTAAATCCTATGAATGGGGCATTGTTATCTATGATGGCTTACTTCATGTGTTTACCGGAATTGATTTTTGATGGTGGCGTTGCTACATTGGTGAATGTTGTGACTGATGATAAAAAAATTATTGATGGTTGGGAAATGTCAGGTGGTGTGACACGACTAGGGACAACAGGAATTTTTACTGCAATTATTATGTCGATCATTGCTGTTAAAATTTATGCTTTATGTGTGAAGCGTAAATGGGTGATCAAAATGCCTGAAACTGTACCAACAGGTGTTTCAAATTCTTTTACAGCTCTTATTCCAACTGTGATGGTTGCATTGACTGTTATTATTATTAATGGCATCCTAGTTGCTCTTGGAACAGATATATTTAAAATGATTGCTATTCCATTTGGTTTTGTAACAAATTTGACCAATACCTGGGTTGGATTATTGGTTATATATTTCTTGATGCATGCACTTTGGATAGTCGGAATTCATGGTGCAACAATCGTTACGTCATTTTTAACACCGATTGTTTTATCAAATATGGTTCAAAATCAAAATGGAGCGAATCTTCCTTTTGCGGGTGAATTTAACAATAGTTTTGTAACGATTGGCGGTTCAGGGGCAACCCTTGGAATGGTTATCTTCATCACGTTTTTTGCAAAATCAGCTCAATTAGGTGCTTTAGGTAAAGCAGCGGTTGTACCATCATTGTTTAATATTAATGAGCCAATTTTATTTGGGATGCCAGTTGTCTACAATCCATATACAGCGATTCCGTTTTTCTTAGCACCAATGAGTTCAATGTCAGTAGCCTATTTTGCAATAAAATTCGGTATGGTCAATCCACCTATAGCTCAAGTTGCGTGGCCAACACCACTTGGCTTGTCAGGATTTATTGGTTCAGGTGGCGATTGGAGAGCTTTTGTATTAGCGATCGTCTGTGCGGCCGTGGCATTTATAATTTGGTTTCCATTTATTAAATTTTATGATAGAAAATTGTACCAAGATGAACAAGCAAACGCTACTGTAGAAAATGTATAGCACCGAAGTAAACAAAGAAGTTGCTGAAAGAATATAAGTAAGAGGTATTGTTTTAATAAGTTGGTATAAGATAAATAATAAGCTACTATTCGTTAGGCATAATAAAAAAGGAGTGTCTAAAGATGCAAAGCAAGAATTCATTTGATATTAAATCATTAGTCAAAGAGATGATTGATGAAATACAAGAGGGTAAATTGGCAGATGAAAATAGAAAGTTACCAAGTGAACAAAAATTGATGACTTATTATGGTGTTTCGCGTTATACGCTCCGACAAGCTTTGGCGCAGCTTGGTGATATGGGGGTTATTTATCAAGCTCAAGGTATTGGTTCTTTTATACGTCCAGAACGCCATGAAAAAGTACTGAACTTACAAAATAACATTGGAATAACGGAAGAAATGGCACGACCTGGGCGGACGATCAAGACTATAGAAGCTAGTCGTAGGATTGTGAATATGACAGCAGCAGATTTCTTACCTAAAAATAGTACATTGTCTCCGGATGTTCAATTGATTGAGGTTAACCGCTTGAGGACACTGGATGATAAGCCATACTTAGCCGAAAAATCTTACTTTTTACAGTCAATTATTCAAGAAATTCCAGAAGAATATTTGTATGATTCAGTTTTTAACTATTTTGAACAGGATAAAAACATAAAAATAGGCTTTATTGACAAAGTCATTAGTAGTGAGGCACTTTCTGAGCCTGGTGCAAGTTTTTTTAAATTACCTATAGGTGCTCCAACATTGGTGGTCAGAGATGACACATTTTTAAGTTCAGGAAAGCTATTAGCATTTTCAAAAATTTGTTATGATTATCGAAAAGCCGAGTTATTTATGTTTAAAAAAACATACTGATTTAAAAAGTTCAGCTGAGCTACTAGTTTTATGAGTAAATAAAGCTGATTTTGAACATTTTAGGTTCAAAGTCAGCTTTTTAAAAGTGTAGCAGATTTTTTTGGAATATCATTTCAGGTACATGGAATATAAGTTGGAGCAGCTTCTATTGAGCAGTATATAGAGAAAGCAGCTCAATTTACCAAAAATTTATGAAGAGCGAGTACCAAGATGGTTAACAAGCCAGCATCAGGAGTTAAGGGAGCTTATAAAAAACGGGGAATAGGTCTTTATTGCTCCAGACGAAACGAATGTATCTTTTGGAAAATAATAACCTTCAAAAGGAAGTTAGTTTAAGTGGGGCAATTTAGAGTTAATGGTGTTTAAAAAAATTGGAAAAATATCTTTAGAATTCGGGACAACAGTTTATGAAGAGGATAGAGGTGCGTAACGAAAGTTAAAACGAGTTCGCATTGCTTTAGTGCATAGTTGTTCGCACATCCTTTAGTTTAACTTTCTTTAAACACTAAGTTCATATAAACCTTGTGTTAAAGTGTACTTTAAGTTGTATAATAAAATATAGAACGAGTATAAAAGTGAGAGGATGATAAAGATGGAGTATGCAAAATTAGGGAATACGGGACTAGACGTTTCAAGAATCTGTTTAGGTGCAATGAGCTTTGGAGACCCTAAAAACTGGATTCATAAATGGGTACTTGAAGAGGAAGAAAGTAGACCGCTGATTCAAAGAGCGCTAGAACTGGGCATCAACTTTTTTGATACTGCAAATGTTTATTCTTTAGGTAGAAGTGAAGAAATTTTAGGTAAAGCGCTAAAGGACTACGCAAATCGAGATGAAATTGTGCTAGCAACAAAAGTTCACCAAAAAATGTTTGATGGCCCAAATGGTCAAGGATTATCAAGAAAAGCCATTATGTCTCAAATAGATCAGAGTTTGAAACGTTTGCAAACAGAGTATGTCGATTTGTATATCATCCATCGTTGGGATCCATTTACGCCTATTGAAGAAACAATGGAAGCATTAAATGATGTTATCAAAGCTGGAAAGGCAAGATATATTGGAGCTTCTGCGATGTACGCTTATCAATTTCAAAAAGCAAATCATGTAGCAGAAAAAAATGGTTGGGCAAAATTTGTCTCTATGCAAAACCATTTGAATTTGATTTATCGTGAAGAAGAACGTGAAATGATTCCCTATTGTCTTTCTGAGAAAATTGCGCTTACACCCTATAGTCCAATGGCATCAGGGCGATTAATTAGAAGTGCTACAGAAGCAACCAAACGAAGTACCACTGATGATGCACAAAAAGCTAAATATGATGAAACAGCTGCTAAAGATCAGATAATTATAGAGCGTGTTGCTGAATTGGCTGCTAAATATGAGACAAATAAAGTGAATATTGCCTTAGGATGGTTACTACAAAAAAATCCAGTAGTTGCACCCGTCATTGGGGCAACTAAAATGAATCATATTGAAACAGCGGTGGGTGCCGTAGATTTTAAATTAAGCCCAGATGATGTTCTTTATTTAGAAGAACCTTATATCCCTCACAAAGTAGTAGGACACGTTTAAAAATGAGGATGGGATAGAAGTGTTTAACCCCGAGAACCACGTAGGTACTGTGCAACATCAACTCATTCCTTGCTGTGTTTTACAGCAATTTCAGCTTATTTCCGAAGCCTTCAAATCTTAGTGCTTTAGCACTTAGAATTTGATGTGATCGAAGCGAAGCGTAGTGGTTGCTTCTGCGTCCACTGTTTATTTGGATTCTAAGTGATTGAGTTGTAATGATGTGCGCCCTAAAAGTTGTACGTAGATTAACCTGTCAATTTTGCTTTTATCCGATGATGATTGTAATAATCAATATAATTTGTAACTACTCGTTTTAATTCCTCAAAGCTAGAAAAACTACGGCCATAATACATTTCTTGTTTCATTAGACCAAAGAAATTTTCCATTAATGCATTGTCCAGACAATTTCCTTTTCGTGACATACTCTGGTATAACTTTGCTTGCTTCAATTGTCTAACATACTGTTTATTTTGGTAATGCCACCCTTGATCGGAATGGATTGTTGTTCGAAAGTTGGTCTTTTTACTTTCTTTAATGGCTGTTTTTAAAGGAATCAATACGCAATCCAACGTTGGTTTTTGCTGAAATTGATAGGCAATGATTTCTCCATTAAAACCATCAAGAAAAGGACTGAGA
>NZ_MIKC01000022.1 GCF_001730315.1 Enterococcus ureilyticus | reverse complement strand
TCGCTAATCCTCGGCCGCCTTCGTTATAGCCGCCTTCACATTGATTGGCTGCAGTTGCGCCACCCCATAAAAAATCTTTTCTAAATGCCATGTCAAATCATCCTCCAATTTATTAGAATAAAGGAATTCTTATTATCGAATAACCTTCATTACTTGCTCACCTGGTTCAGACAATGCTTTGGTCAATGTAATAATATCACCAAAATCTGCTGAATTTGTTACAACAACGGGTGTAATTATATTATAGCCTTTTTCAGCAATTTTATCTAAGTCAAATTCAATTAATTTATCACCTGTTCGAATTTTTCTTCCTTTTTCAACAAAATATTCATAACCGACTCCATTTAATTGAACCGTGTCAATTCCAATATGGATTAACAACTCAACACCTGAATCACTTGTTAAACCAATCGCATGTTTAGAATCGAAAATAGCAGTAACCATTCCTGAGAAAGGAGCATAAACAGTTCCCTCAATAGGCTTAACTGCAAAACCTTTTCCCAAAATTTCTTCTGAAAACATACCATCTTCAACTAATGCTAAAGGAACGATCTCGCCTTTAACTGGGTTTGCGACGTCTAAGATATTTTCTACTGTGGCTTCATTTACTGCTGAATCATTCACAACATTTTGTGTTGCTTTGACAGTTGGTTCTTTATATAAGATATAAGAGATTACAAAAGAGACTGTAATACTAATTGCAGCACCAATGCAGGCTAAATATAGATGTCTTAACGTATCGTCTCCAATATAACTCGGAAGTGTTAACAAACCTGGTGAACCACCTGTAAAGTTTTTTACTCGGCCAATTCCCATAAATAATCCACCTAATCCGCCGCCGATCATCGCTGCATAAAGTGGTGTTTTAAATCGTAAATTAACTCCGTACAATGCAGGTTCAGTAATTCCAAACAAACCAGTCAAACCAGCTGAGGCCGCCATTTGTTTGATTGCTGAATCTTTACTTTTAAGACCGACTGCCAGTGATGCAGCACCTTGACCTAAATTTGAGGCTAACATACCTGGATAAATCACAGTATCGTAACCTGTGGTCATCCGATTGTTAATCCCGATTGGAACAAGTCCATAGTGGGTCCCTGTTGCTACAAACAACGGAGTAAAAGCACCAATGATTGTTGGTACTAACCAGGGACTAAAACTTTCTAATGCTTTGATGCCATTTGAGATCCCATCACTAATCAAATACCCGATTGGACCAATGATTACTAATGACACGGTTCCGACAATTGCAATCGTAATCAATGGTTTACTGAAGAACTTGATTACTTTTGGTGATACTCTATCTGCAATTGGTTCAACATAGGACATAAACCAAACTGACAAAATAATTGGAATAACTGATGAGCCATATGTTACAGCCGAAATCGGCATTCCAAAAAGATGTATTCCGCCTTCACCAGCTTCTTTAATTGCATTGACCATTCCCACAAAGTTAGGATGAAGCAAAATACCACCGACCATCATCGCTAAATACATATTAGTTTTAAACTTTTGAGCAGAAGAGGCTGCTAATAAAATCGGTAAAAAGTAAAACGCTGAGTCAGCCATAAAATCAATTATGATATAAGTTTGCCCAGTTTTATCAATTGCATTAAAAACAACTAATAACGAAAGAACAGCTTTTAACATTCCGGCTGCTGTGATCGCAGGTAAAATAGGCGTGAAAATACCAGTAATCGTATCAATAATTTTCGATGCTGCCCTACGATCGTCTTTTTCTGTTGATTCAATTTGTTGCTCATCTAACGATGGACTTTCTTTCAAGATCTCTTTATACACACTACCGACATCACTACCGATAATGACCTGGTATTGTCCACCTTTTGAGACTACACCCATGACCCCTTCTGTATTCTTTAGCACATCAGTTTGCGCTTTTCCTTCATCTTTTAAATTAAAACGTAATCTTGTTGCGCAGTGAGTCAAGCCACTGATATTTTTTTCTCCACCAATAGTTTCAATAATTTTTTTAGCTAATTCTTGATAGTTCATTTCTTTCCTCCTAAATTAAACGTGTAATAAAAACATTTGACCTTGAAATCAGAGGGATCCTTTTTTGTCGTAATAAAATTTTTATTTTAAAAAAAAAACAGCTCATAAAGTGCATAAAACAACATGAAAAAATACCTAAGAAACCTCTTATGTCAAAGAGATTTTTCTTAGGTATAGCCTGCTCTTGTGCAGTAACAATCCTCTAATTATTGGTTATTCTTCTTATGTGGATAGTGAGATAGATCATCTCATCTTCTTGTAGATCACGACCAAATTCTTTGCCGATATACTCACGAATTTTCAGTGCACAAAGATATTCTTCTTGATATTTCTCTTTTAACATAAATAAGAAACCTTCATCTTTGTCTTTATCCAACTCAATTCCGCTAAATAAGCGTTGAACAAAAAACTTTAAGTGCGTAATAAATCGTTCATAATTCAATGTGTACTCGTCTAAATCAGTTTTATAATGATATTTAACAATATTGATAATTGTTTGAATGACTTTTGTCATTTCAGAAACCTGACTAACTTGTGACAAATCTAGTTCTGCATTCACAATATGCAATGCAATAAAACCAGCTTCATCTTCTGGTAATGAAATATCTAGACGATTGGAGATTATGTTTAATGCTTCTTTACCAATCAAATATTCATGATTATAGAATCGCTTGATTTCCCAAAGTAGTGCATTCCTAACAGGCAGACCGTTATTATGTCGATCAATCGCATAATCAATATGATCAGTTAATGTAAGATAAATATTCTCATTTAGCTTTTTGCCTAGAGAAACTTTGGCGAAACCAATTATGTCATTTGCTACTTGTAAATGTTCCAAGCGAACATTGGAAAGTAACTGCGTAAGCTTATTTGTATTCGAATCAGCATTACTAGTATACACTTTTTCAATAAGAGTATCTTCAATGATATCACCGATATTTTTTTTAAAACCAATACCTTTACCCATCACTAATACTTCGTGACCCTCAGCATCAAGAGACTTTACAATATTATTATTGATTACTTTTTTTACTTCCATAATATCTCCTCAATGAGATTAGATCAGCTAGCTAATAAAATGTCTATAAAAGAAATTAAGTATAGCCTGAACATTCAGTAACAATCTTGATTTCTCTTGTTATTAAAACATGAAAGTAAAGCGTTGTCAACAAAGGAAAAAAGAACGCTTTTTTTTAGACCAGGTAATAATAATACTAAACTATTATTGTTACGAAACGTATAGCAAACAAATAACAAGGTAGCTTTTATTTGTCTACCTTGTTATTTCCCTCCATACACAATACTAATATAAATATTTATTTCTAAGTATTTCTAAGTGATCACTGTCTATCCCTAGTACTTCTTTTAAGTAATTCGTCATCGTGCCATACTGTTCTTCCACAGTTTTATAAGCACCATCTAAATAGTCTTTTCTAGTTTGCTGCAGCGATGCTAGAAATAGCAAAACTTCTTCATTGTCCGTATATTTTTTATAAATAGCCATTCGTTTGGCATTTCTAGGTGCATTCATTTTATCTGTTAGTAAATAATCTTGATAAATTGTCTCTTTATCCACACCTAAGGCAGCCAGATACAAAGCAGCTGCCCAACCAGTTCGATCCTTGCCACCTTGGCAATGAAAAATAAGAGGAGTCACATCAGCTTGCAATAGGACTTTAAAAAATTGTTTGTACGCCTCGATCGCATTTGTTCCTATCACCAATTGTTCCATTTGTTTGATCATCATATTTCGATTCTTATACAACTGGTTTCGACCTGCTTCAGTCTGAACTAGTTGTTCTAAATGTGCGATTTTATCTTCATCTTTTTTGGAAATAGATTGTGTACTCGCCTGCTGTGCTACATCAGCATGAGGATTAAAATTAAACGTCTCACTCGTTGAAATCATTTTGTTAGGATCTTTCACTATTTCTTCTGGTGAACGAAAATCAATAATCTTTTTTATAACCATCCGTTCCATATAAACTTGTCCTTGAGAATCAATTTGATGTAACGCATCTGATCGAAAAACCTGCCCCCATCTTGTTAATCGACCATCTGTAGTAAGATAACCGCCCATATCACGACAATTGTACAAATTATTTAATGGCAAACGGCGTTCTGCTCCAATAAATAGTTCAGAATCGGTTTGTAGTTGAAAATAAAGTCGTTCTTGAAAATTGGGATCTTTTGTCTTTTGCCACCCTTTTTCAGTAAATTCTATATATCCAGTTTTATTTTCAGTTGTACTATCTGTTCCATAATACACTTTCACAGGTAATTGTACTGTATCAGGAATACAAATCTCAAGTTCATCCCCAATTCTTTTCACTTGAAGTGCTTGCATTATTTCACTCTCCTATTGATTTTGAAGCGTTGCTTCTTCTTCTGTGACTCCTTGGCTATCCAATTTTTTTATGAATGGTAGATATAATAATAGTACCACAACAAATTGAATTAACTGTACAACTAATCCCTGCCAGCCAGCAGCCATAAACCCAGATAAGAACGTCGGTAGATTTTTGGGAACATTTACACTAATAACTGGTAAAAAGCCAATAATCGTTGCAAGATATGCAATACCGACACAAATCGCAGCTGAAAGTGTCAAAGGGATGAAAATAATTGCGTTCATGATCATTGGTATACCAAATTTCATTGGTTCCGTGATACCAAAGATACTTGGAATTAGTGAAATTTTTCCAATTGATTTGAATTTTTCACTTCTACTCATCCAAACTAAAATCACAGCTAATGCCAATGCTCTTGGTCCTTTAAATGCATCTAAGAAAAATGAATTAATAATATTTGTAGCTACTTCACCTGCCGCAACTGCTTCCATATTGGCATAAGCCTGAGTTGTAAACAAAACAGCAATGACAGAACTTACTACCATACTTCCATGAATTCCAAAGAACCACAACAATTCTGATAAAAACATAATAAATAATGCTGACCAAATCGATCCACCTAACGCTTCTAGAGGGGTTTGTAAATTCGTATAAATAAAGTCATGGATATTTCCGAACTTAGTTTCGGCAAAAGCCGTACTAATCATAATAACCACAATAAAAATAATAGCTGCTGGAACAATTGCTTCAAAAGTTTTAGCAATCGCCGTTGGGACACTTTCGGGCATTCTAAACGTAATGCGCTTTTCTACCATTTTTGCGAAGACCCAAGTCACAATAAGTGCCACGATCATTCCAACGAAAATACCTTTTGAGCCTAGGTAAGTTAATTCAAAAGCCATGACTGGTTTCTCTTGCCCAATATCAAAAGCTGTGATCGGTGTCAAAACAAAGAACGCAGCTAAAGACAAAATGATTGAAGCAATCGTATCGCCCTTTTTCTCTCTTGCCATTGCACAAGAGATACCAATAATTACATAGATTGTAATCAAATTACTGGAAATTGAGGTCCCTAATGAACAAGCCTTCATAACAATATCTGGCAACCCTGGAATCATTCCAATAATCGTTGTCAGACTTCCCACAATAGTAATCGGCAGTGTCATCATCATTCCATTCGCAATACTTTTAACAAAGGTATTATTTGAAAATTTGTTGACAAAGACATTCAACCCGTTGATAAATGAACTTCTTTTTGTTTCTGACATTTGTAATCCTCCCCTAACTCATTCTTATCTCGATGCAATAACTTCCTGTGCATTTTTAAATACTTTTTCCCCATTCATCATGCCGTAATCCATCATTTCAATCACCAATACAGGAATATCTGGATACTCATTTTTTACATCATCTAATTGATACCCCACTTGTGGGCCTAGTAAAATGATATCTGAACCTGTTACTTTTTCTTCTAGCTCACTTAGTCCGCATGCAGAAATATCCGCTTCGATTCCTTGGGATTTTGCATACTCCTCCATTTTTTTAACTAACATTCCTGTTGACATTCCACCTGCACATGCTAATGTAATTTTCATCCTGATCACCTTTTCTATTTTGATTTTATGCATTCTCTTTAATTAAAGTACGCAATTCTTGTATTTCTTCATGTAACTCAATAAATTCTTTTGTAAAATCAGTTGCTGTAATTGCTGCCATCATATGATCTTGCGCATGAGTCAAAAACATATTTACTGGTTCATCTGGATTACTTGCAAAGGTTTTTAAAATGTTTGTATGATGTTGATGGGCAATTTTTAAATTGTCTTTGCTTTCCTCCAATATTCTTTTTGCCTCGGTGATCTCTCCACCTTTTGCTTCTTTAATTGCGTTCATTGCCAGCGATTTTGCATTACCTGCATAAACGATGATTTGCATCACATCTGTCTCTGAAATCATTTGACCGTCTCCCTTCAAACACTAATTACGTTTTCATATTAATATAAGCAACTAGTGTGCCAAACACAGAAAATCTCTATAAAACAGGATTTCATTTGTATGTGTTTCCCAGAAATAATTTTTGAAACACATTTTAACTACAAATTAAAACACATTAACACATACAAAAAACAGATGACTTTGACTATTTCACTATTCAACATTATACTTAAGGGCATAGAACACAAAAAACACTATTCATCAAAGGTCGGAAAAAATGAAAAGAATTGAAAAAATAGCAGAATTGTTAGGACAATATTCTGAAGTTCAACTGGTAACCGCCAGTGAGATTGCTAAACAATTGAATCTTACACGTGCAAATGTTAGCAGTGACTTGAATCAATTAGTCAAGCTAGGAAAAGCTAAAAAAAGTGGTACTAAACCAATTTATTTTTGTTCAACAAGTCCAAAAGAAAAACAAACAAGCACTATTTTAGATGATTTCATCAAAAAAAGCCCTAGCCTATTTCACTGTGGTGAACAGGCTAAAGCAGCTGTGCTATATCCGCCAAATGGCATGCATATATTATTGACTGGAGAAACAGGTGTCGGGAAAAGTATGTTTGCCGAACTGATTTATAGCTATGCCGTTTCCCAAGCTAAATTGAAAGCGGATTCTAACTTTATTACGTTCAATTGTGCCGATTATGCGAACAATCCTCAATTATTAGTAGGTTCTATTTTTGGTATTCTTAAAGGTGCTTACACGGGTGCAGATAATGATCGTATCGGGCTATTGGAAAAAGCGAATGGCGGTATTCTCTTTCTAGATGAAATTCATCGGCTCCCTCCTGAAGGTCAGGAAATGCTGTTCACCTTTATTGATCGCGGTATCTATCGAAGGCTTGGTGAAACCAATAGTGAAAGAACTGCCCAAGTATTATTGGTCTGTGCAACAACTGAAGATACTTCCTCTTCATTGCTACAAACGTTTATCCGTAGAATTCCCATGCGAATTAAAATTCCTAGTTTAATAGATCGTAGTTTAGACGAACGGCTAAGCTTGATTTCAACTTTTTTTCAAGCTGAAACCAAGAAATTAAAAACACCGATAGAAGTTTCTACGAATACGATTCGAGCATTATTGGGCTATCATTGTCCTAATAATGTAGGTCAACTAAAAGCCGATATACAGCTACTTTGTGCAAAAGCCTATTCTCACTTTATCGCTCGACAAGAAGAAACTATCAAAATCAGTAGTTATGAACTGCCTCATTACATCCGTGAAGGCCTTTATAACACGGAAGATCGTCCAAAAATTTGGCTACTACTTCCGAATATGAATGCACGTTTTTTCATGTTTAATGATGAAGATACAACCTTATTTTTACAAAAAGACACTAAAAATAATGATATCTACCAAATCATCGAGCAAAAAATGAGTGATATGGAGCGAATCGGCCTTGATACTTCGCAAACATCTGAAATCATTGATACCACGATAACAAATTATTATCATTCCTATAATACTGATTCAGTCATTGATTTAAAGAACCTTGAACAAATCGTCGGTTCAGAGATTGTTGCAACGGCGAATAAAGTATGTGAAAAAGCTTCCCGATTGTTAAATCTTCATTTATCTGATAATGTTCGCTATGGATTGGCACTTCATTTGTATAATACGATTCAACGAGTTAAGAGAGGTCAAAGAATCATTAATCCTCGAATAACAGAAATAAAAAAGGAACATGCCACCCTTTTCAAAACAGCCCAACACTGTCTCTCAGTTATAGAAGCGGATTTTAGTATTCAGCTTCCAGAAGATGAAGCTGGCTTTCTTGCCTTATTTTTTACCTCTTATGAAAACAAAAATAAAAAAAGAGCGAAAGTCGAAGTCATCGTTGTTGCTCACGGTGATTCAACTGCAACTAGCATGGCAAGTGTTGTCAACAAATTACTTGGGGAACAAATTGCCGTAGGTTTTGATATGTCTCTTGAGGAAAAACCAATCGTAACTCTAAATAATATTAAAAATTATCTAATAGCAAAAGATCAACTAAAAGACGTCCTATTATTAGTTGATATGGGGTCGTTAATCAACTTTAGCGATGAGTTGCAACAAAAACTGCGTATTGACATTCGCTGTATTGAGCTAGTCAGCACTCTTCATGTGCTGGAAGCGAGCAGAAAAGCTGCTCTCGGTTACGAACTTAATGAGGTATTTGAATCGACCAGAAACATTAAAGGCCTTTCTACTTATCAAAAAAATAGTGACGATGAACGAAAAGAATCAAAGTTATATATTCTAACACTGTGTACAACTGGTGAAGGTTCAGCTCAATTGATCAAAAAAATGCTGAGTAACCGCTTAAACTTTCGTGGAGATGCTTGTGAACTTATATCATTACAAATTACTGACGAAAAATTACTAGAACAAACGCTGAAAAATTTAACTCTTTCTGGAAAAATCATTTGTACGATTGGTACTTTTCAACTTTCCTTAACTTCGCCACACTTTACGATTACAGATGCTTTAGATGAAACTAAAACTAAAAATATTCAATCACTGATCGATTATGAGATTGCTTTTGACGGTATGCAACATAATATCGCAAATATGCTAGAATATGAACACGGAAAAGACCTAATAATCTCTGTTCGAGAGTGGGTTGAAGCAATAGCTGCTGAAATCAATCCAAATGTTTCTTACGAAATAAAAGTAGGTTTAGCTTGTCATGTCGTCTGCATGATTGATCGACTAAAAAAGGGTAAAAGTGTTAGTAGTTTTCCAAAAACATTAGCTTTCAAAAAAAAATATTCAGCTGAAATTGCCAGTGTTCGAAAAAATAGTCAATTTTTAGAAACATACTATGCCATTGTAATTCCAGAAGATGAAATCTTTTATATTACCGCATTTTTTATGAATGAATCTTTATTTTAAAACTAAAAAAGTGAAAAATCATTTTCTTCTGATTTCCCACTTTTTTTAGTTTATAAAAGAATAAGTTGATCAACTATTTTCAACTGAATAGAAAAAGAAAAAAGACAATTTGATATTTCGGCTCTATACTTTCTGATGTTGGTGAGAAATCACCGGCATCTTTTTTAATACAAAATAATAGAAAAGACACCCTGATATCCTTTAGAATTAAGGGCTCTATACTTTCTGATGTTGGTGAGAAATCACCGGCATCTTTTTAATGCAAAATAATAGAAAAGACACCCTGATATCCTTTAGAATTAAGTCGTC
>NZ_MIKC01000021.1 GCF_001730315.1 Enterococcus ureilyticus | reverse complement strand
GGCTGAATGAAGCTGACACGCCCCTGCTACACTGGTTGTGCTATTAATAAACAACTATAGCCTTCCTTTTGTAAAATACAGTTTGCTATCATTAGTTCAAATTATTACAACTAAAAAGGGAAGACTCTTTGACATTATAGAATGAAAATAGACATATCGACGTTCTTGCTATAATCGTAAAAACATGCTAATTAATTCAAATTGTAAAAAATAGAAATTTCGCACTTAAATCATACAATGGAGAAGGCTTTAATTCAGAGTTCTATTGTGGAAACTTTGACTATACTCATATTTGACACTTTCTTGATTATAAATAAAAGACAACTAATTTCTTGTTGTCTTTACCTTTTACATATTAATACTAAGTAAATAACTGCTAATATTTCTTATTCTTAAAATAGTTACTTTTTCTCTTTACTATTGAAATTTTTTCAGGATATTTTTTTCAAGATACTCATACCCTTTTTTGTAATCATATAGGTTAAACTAATAGCCCCGAAAAATATAGACGCTTCTTGACGCCCTTTTTTCTTTCCAGTATGAAAGCCATGCCCCCACTGTTTCCCCATAGCACACTCCTTTTAGTACTATTTAAATAGATTTTTGAAGAAACCTTTTGGTTCATCATCTTCATCAAAAACATTGTCTTTTGAAATACTATTTTTATATCCGCATTCCGTACATTTCCATACAAACTTGTAATCATCAAAATTATTCTGTATGTTCAATTGTTTGTCACAATTATCACACCACCAATCGACATCTGGAAATCGCTCACTCATGCTAAACTCTCCTTTTTGATTTTATTATACCACTGTATTATTTACTAACCAATACAATACCTTATGAAAAGCTTGTAAAGATAATTTGTCTTACAACCTTTATTGACCCGAAAACCGTCATTTATCTTGTTAGTAATTCTTTATCGTAACTTCAACGACATTCTGCCCCAAATTGTTCAACAAGGATCTAGTGTATGCTTATTATTGATTCCATTTCAGTCGCTTCACTAGCCAACTGATCAAAATATTCTACAGGATCATCAATCTCAATGAAACTAACCTTCCTAAGTTTTTCAGATAATAACATGAATAATCCCTTTCTTTCTTGTCCCATAAACCGTATTTTTATAAGTAATAAATCCAAATCAACACCAAACTAACTATAAGTAACAGGTTAAAAAGTATCCAAAAGAAAATCAGAACTTTTCCCCAGTTTTTTTCTTCTACTTATATAGAATTTTTTCTTCAAGAGTAAGACTGTGTTGTTCTCCTGTAGATCCACAAACTAAAACAGATCTTATTCCAATATTTCGAAGATAAACTATGTGATCCAGCGTTGCTTTTACATTCAACTCTTCAGCATGAAAAAGCTGTAGGTACGGCGACATGATATGAGCTTTTCAAACAAAAATTAATGTCAATCACTTCTTCTTATCATTTTTTGATAAAGTATTTTCTTATTTATCTTATCAGAAAAATTAAATTAGAAAAAGAAGTGTTGCACTTAATTGGACAATTCTAGAGCGAAAAGCGGTAATTTCTTCATTTCATTTTTTATTAATTTAATAAAAATTCTCTGATTCTCCGACTAAATACAGTGATATTTTCCGTTTTAGACGCAGCAGTTGTAACATCCAGATATCCAGGGTCTTTTGACCAAGTGCCTGAATCGGCTGTCAAATATATACTTAATTTTTCTTCATTTTTGTGCTTGTTGATATAATCTAAAACTGCTTTTGGAGGATCGCTTGATTGAACGGTGGATAGTAAAATCACTTTATCCCATTCTTCGATTTTACTTTCACCAAGATCTTCGACAGGCTCGACTTTTAAGTAAATATTTTCATCAACTAGATTTTTTTTAAGTTCATTGATTACTTCATTTTTAAAGGCACGATCTTGTGTGTAGATAACAGCTTTATACGAATTTGCTTTTTCTTTTAACGCTTCGTTGATCTCATAACTTGAAATAACACCTTGAACTCTTGCCATGCGGTAGTAGCCTAAAAATCCAGCGGCTCCAAGAATAAGTAACACCACACTGATCACTCCATATCTAACCAGTTTATTCTTCCATAATTTTTTCATTTTTCTTCCTTCTTTCGTTTTTATTCGTAGCGTAAGGCAGTGATTGGGTCCAGTTTGGCTGCTTTGGCTGCTGGATATAGTGCAAAAATAATTCCTAATACAGCAGTGATTCCTAATGTAGCTAAAGCGTTAAGTGGTGCTATTTGAATGACTTCTTTAAAACCAATCCTTGATTCGATCAGCGGATTTGCTAAAAATTGAATCAAATAGGCAAAAGTAATTGAAATAACGTTAGATAGGAACATAATATAGATTTCTTCCATAAAATTGTCTTGCCACTACCACTTGTTCCTAAAATCAGGGCGAAATCCATCGCTTTGGTTATTGCTATGATTTCATGTAAAACAGGGTCTGATTTGTTATCGATCATCGTTCGTTTGATTTCTTTCTAACCATAAATAAACAAATACGAACGTTGCTGACAAGCATGCATTTAAAATAAACGTACTTGGATAAAACTTTCCATGATTGATTGGCAAAGCAATCGTCACACTTTGAGGAAAATAGTAACGCGCAATATCATTCAAAAGTACGACCAAGCCCCACCCAATGGCTATGACAAACGTTTTTGAGAAATTTGGCAGCCATAGTTTTGCTACACCCCCTCTAAATAACACTAAGTAACTGATTATACCCGCAAGGTAAACCGCTAATTCTAAAGCTAAAAGTACTAACTCACTCAGGTTCAAAGAGATTGTTGAAAAATTAAAAATAAGATTTACTCCACCAATTAAAATCACTTGCAGATAGGACAATAAATATTTTGCAACCATCTTTTCAAAGGTCGATTGAGTAACCGTACTGGCTAATGTGCGGTGATTTGACTGAATATCCAGTTGATTGATCCGCCAAGTCAAAACGATTGCTGCAATAACTGAAAGAATGATCGGCAAACGATTCCATTGAGATTCTGGCATAGTTAGTTGAAAAACATATTTAGCAAAATAGCTGGTCAAAATCAACAATAGGCTACTTAAAAAGAATTTTTTGCTTTTTTCATGGTAAAAATTAAATAAACGTATCATCAGCTTCCTCCTCATAGATTTCTTTCAGCGACATACTTTTGCGTTCGCGTAAATCTTCTAAATCGATCACTTCGCAGAATCGATTGGGATTCATGAATAACACATCCGTAAATAATGTATCCATCTCTTCAATAAAATTCGTCGAAACAATAATTAATTTATTTTCTCCACTGGCTTTTCTCAACAACTGTTTCACTTGAATCCGTGATGAATAATCCAAGTAAGCAAATGGTTCATCTAATAGGAAAATGCTTGTTTCTTTGCCATATTCACAAGCTATTTTCACTTTGACTTTGGTGCCTTCAGAAAGTTCCTGCCACTTTTGTTTTGGAGAAATATGCCAAATTTCTAATTGCTCCATTGCTTTTTCTAAATGAAAACCAGGAAATAAGATCGTATACTCCAGCAGAATTTGCCGAACGGTTTCGGTAGCTTCAAAATAATCAATTGTTGAAACATAAGCTATATTTGTTTTAAATGCTGGACTGCTTTGTATTTGGTCATTATAGAGAATCGTCCCGGAGCTTATTTTCCGTTGCCCTGAAATACAGTCTAATAATGTTGTTTTGCCAGTTCCATTTTTCCCGAGAATTCCTAGAATTTGACCGTTTTCTAACGTAAAAGACAGCTCTTGAAAAATAGTTTTTTTGTATCGTTTGCTACCATTTTTTACCTGTAATTTATTCATTTGCAGTCCTCACAATCCGTTCAATGATATGGTCTCGTTCACTTTGTGTTAACTCAAACTTTTGTAATTGAATAATAAACGCTGTCAAGTGTGCCTCAATCAATCGAAAGCGTAGATCTGTAATTTTACCAACATTATGTGTCACGAATTTCCCAATTCCTCTCTGACTGATCAATATTTCTTCTTGTTCTAAAATACTGTACGCTCGTTGAACTGTGGTTGGATTTACTGCTAAATCTTCTGCTAATTGTCTGACAGACGGTACTTTTTCATTTTGCTGCCAATGACCGTTAACAATCCATTGTTCAACCTGTTCGATGATTTGTTGATAAATAGGTCTGTTGCCGTCATAATTCACCTGCATCCTCCCTTTCTTAGATAGATACTGTACTGCACAAGCCATACAGTTAGCTGGTAAACCTTATTTTAGAGGAAACAAAAAAAACAATTTATATCAATGATATAAATTGCTCTGACTTTGGTATAATTTAGCTAAATCAACGATACACACTTTTATTCCCCCTAAAAATTATGCTATACTTTTTCCACTGACTATGAATTCTCTAACTGACTGAGCTACTCGTTCAGCTTTTAAAATAAGGAGCCATGACTTATCGAATTATATAAAGAAAATACGCGCTTGATCAACTACTTGAAAAAAAAGAGACCCTTTGACTGGACAGAAAAACACTATGTAAAAAGCAATTTGATCATCGATGAATATGATAAAGCCAAAACCTTGTATTACGTTGTTTCAGGGGTAATCTGTGTCGAAATATTGAACGATGACAAACGCTATATCTCATCTTTCATTTTTCAAAATGATTTTTTTGGGTTAGATAGTTTTTCTACGTTTAAACAAAAAACTCACTCCGTTCGAGTTATTAGTGAAGAGGCCACTATTTTTAGTATCCCGAAAACGATTCTCTTAAATACATTAAATGAAGTGCCAAACTATTATGAGTTGCTGTTGACTAATTTTGCCGATATTTTTCAACGACATTATAGCTACTTTGAGTTCTTACATTTGCCAACTGCAGCCCGAATCAAACAAGCTCTAAGCTATTTAAGTAATCATATCGGACAGTTGACAGAAACAGAGCAAATCGAACTGCCGACATTTGTCACACAAGAAATTTTATCAAAGTTTTGTCGGACATCTCAATCTAGAGTTTCTATTTCTTTAAATGAATTAGAAAAAACCGGTTGGCTATTAAAAAAGAAAGTGCCTATCACAATAAATTCAGAAGAAGTAGAACTGGAATAAAATTTTTAACAAGCTAATCAATATACAAAATAAAATACTTTAAGTTTACTTTTTCTTCCTCTAGATATATACTATCATTAGTTACTTATTTCTTTGGATAGTTATTGTTTTTACTGACAAGCTAAACCGAAATTACTCATTTATTTGAGTAATTTCGGATTTTTTGTATAAGAAGACAATTATCCAACTGTTTTTTAGTAACGAAATAACGCTAAAAGGAGAAAAAAAATGAGAAAAAAAGGTTATTTATTGTTTAGTATTGTTGCTACTATGATGATGGGTTGTTCAAACACAACGCCTAGTAAACAAAATACAAGTGAAACCGGTCACCAAGAGAAAGAGGAACTAATTGTCGGAACATTTAACATTGATATTAAAGCCCCAGACAATGATGTGAATGACCAAAGAAAGCTACTTTCAGATAAAGATGTTGAGATTTTTGGCATCCAAGAAGTAGACAAAAATACAATTCGTTACGAACAAAGAGCCAACTATGATCCCTTCACTGATTTTACAAAAGGACCCTATAAAGATTCTTTCTTTGGACAGTCTATTGAATTTGGTGGCGGTGGTTATGGTAATGGTATCGTTTCTAAATATCCTTTAAAAGAGACGAAAGTTGTCGAATTATACGGTATGAAAGAAGCTCCTGGAGCTGAACAAAAACAATTTTATGAGATCTACAAACATTTTGACTATAAGGATAAAACAAGCTCAGATTGTTTGATGGATATTTGGGGAGAAGGTGGTTTAGTCACAAAAGGAGCCTTGGAACCGCGTTCTTATTCTCGGGCCATTTTTGAAAAAGATAAGAAAAAAATTGCCTTTTATTCTACCCATTTAAGCGTTGAGTCATTTGAGGTGCGAACGAAACAATTAGAACAACTAAAAAAAGTTTTAGATGAGGACCCTACAGAATATAAAATTTTAGTTGGTGACTTTAATACCGATCATGGTATTAATGAACTCAATATTTTCTCTAAAGATTACCAAATTTCTAATGGACATAACGGTGTCTGGTTGGAAACGATGGCAGAAAAAGATGTTACAAGAGCTTCTTTAGAGACGAGTATGGCAGTAAAATTTTTAGATAACATTATTGTTTCTAAAAATTTTGAAATCACAGATGTCGACGTAATCAAAACAGATTTATCCGATCACTATCCTTTGATTACGACCTTAAAATTTAAATAGACAGCGAGAAAAATCATTTTTTGAAGATTTTCATTAACTAAGAGGGACAATTAAGCCGATTCGCCTACTGTCCCTCTTAGCTATTTTCAATGACGCATCCTTGATAGTATTTCATCTAAGTGATTCAATAGTAAAAATCATCTCGTTTTGACGATCATCTCCAGTGCTTTTGCCAATTCTTCACCCGTCAGGTCAATGTCTTTATCCTCCATACATTGTTTCAAATTTTCCGTCACCACCAGCCCAATCACTTTGTCTATACTAGAGCGAACTGCCATCAATTGGGTCACAACTTCCCGGCAATCTTTTCCTTCATCCATCATTTTTAAAATCCCTCGAATTTGTCCTTCTGAACGTTTCAAACGATTCGCTAGTTTAGGATCACAAGCCATCCACAACATCCCCTCTCCAGGCGGACATACCACCCAGCACATTTGTAGCGTCATACCCTAATGAAGCAACATATTCACTCGCCATTTGTGAACGTCCGCCAGCTTGGCAAATAATATAATAAGGTTGCGTTTTATCCAATGATTCAGCTGTTTCTTGCAACGTGCTTAATGGCAAATTTTTTGCCCCTTTAATGTGTCCTGAAAGATACTCGTCTTCCTCACGCACATCTATGATAGCTAATTGATTTCTTTTTTCTACTTGTTCAAATTCATCGATCATGATTGATTTATACATTATTAATAACCTCCTGAGGGTAAATTGTACTATATAGTTGAAAAGCACCATCTAAATTTTTCACATTAAAGCCATTATTTTTTAAGATTCGTTCGGCTAAATAGCTACGTTGCCCACTTTGACAACTTACAATGATTTCTTTATCCGTTGGAAGATCAGTTAAATGCTCTCTTAATTCATCCAATGGAATATTTTTAGCTTGAGGTAATGCACCGCTATTCGTTAGTTCTCCTGGATTCCTCACATCTAGTAAAAAAGCTCCATTTTCTATTGCTTCTTTCAATTCGTAATATTGAATAGTGTCAGAGAAGCCTTCAACAATATTGGTCGCAGCATAACCCATCATATTTACAGGATCTTTCGCTGAGCCAAATGGCGGTGCATAAGTAAATTCTAACTCTGGCAAATCCATAACGGTCAGACCTGCTTTGATTGCAGTGGCGATGATGTCGATTCGTTTATCCACACCATCTTGTCCAATCGCTTGTGCGCCATAGATTTTACCTGATACAGGATGAAATAGCAACTTCATCACAATCGGATAACTTCCAGGAAAATACCCCGCATGGCTTTTTGAAGTTGTATGCACTGCTTTAAATTCTAGATGACTATTGCGTAACTGGCGTTCACTTAAACCAGTACTGGCTGCCGCAAGATCAAACACTCGCACGATTGCAGTTCCTATACTTCCTTGGTTTTTCCGAGCAACGCCTGCGATCACATCTGCTACTTGGCGCCCTTGGCGATTTGCAGGAGATGCGAGCGCGATCAGAGCATCTTCTTCTGTGACTTGCTGTTTAACAACGATTGCATCACCAACAGCATAAATATCTGGATCATTCGTTTGGTAAGTTGCATCTACAACGATCCCTCCACGTAAGCCTATTTTCAAATCAGCTGCAACAGCTAGATCGCTAGATGGTTTGACGCCAATCGATAGCACTGTAAAATCACTTGATAGTGTTTCACCTGAACTTAATTTGATTTTCTTTCCAGCCTCTTTAAATGCCGTTGCCCCAGCCTCCGTATAGACAGTAATTCCTTTTGCCTTTAATTCTTTTTCAACAAAGGCGGCCATTTCCTCATCTAAAGGTGGTAAAATTTGCGGCGTTGCTTCTACGATTGTGACATCAAGGCCAAGGTGACTTAAATTCTCTGCCATTTCTAGACCAATAAATCCTGCCCCAATCACAACGGCTTGTTTAGGTTGCTCATTTTTGACAGTTGCTACGATCTTATCGACATCTGGAACGTTTCTTAAGGTATAAATATTTGTTGCTTCGGCCAACCCTTCAATTGTCGGTATCACTGGTTGTGCCCCTGGTGAAAGAATCAATTTATCATAACTGATTGTGTTCTCTTTACCATTCGCATTCGTTAAAACTGTTTTATTTTTTCGATCGATTTTAACTGCTTCTGTTTCTGCATAAACATCAATATTAAATCTTTTTTTCAACTGTTCAGGAGTTTGTAAGATCAATTCTGAACGTTCACTGATTTCTCCCGATACATAATAGGGCAATCCACAGTTTGCAAATGAAACATAGGGGCCTTTTTCTAAAACGATGATTTCGATCTCTTCAGATAACCTTCTTAATCTAGTCGCAGCTGACATGCCACCTGCTACACCGCCAATAATCACTACTCGCATTATAATGTCCCTCCTCTGACTTCTCCACGCCAAGCACTCATACCGCCTTTAACGTTGATTGCATCGATTCCTCTAGCTTTTAATTTTTTAACAGCTTGACGACTTCTCATTCCAGATTGACAAATCACATAGACTGGTTCTTTATCTTTTTTTACATAAGAATTAATTTTACTAAGGGGTATATTTTTTGCACCCGATATATGTCCAGATGCAAATTCTGTCTTTTCTCGAACATCGATTACTTCGGGCTTTGTTGCTAATTTTTGTCGAAGTTCGCTTGTACTTACTGAATTTCCTTTAAAAAATGAAAACATTTGCTCCTCCTTTATACCCTATAGGGTATTTACATTAAATAGCATAAAGGATATTGGGAGACTTGTAAAGAAGTTTGTTTCAAAAAAATTTATCGATCATTCCATAAAAAGAAGTATATTCTTAATCAAACTGAAGTATTTCTTAAGAAAGCCAAACAAATATTAACTTCTTTGGCATATTTTTGTAACATTTAACCTCTATACTGTTTGTAACACTTAAAGAAAAGAGGTTATTACATGAATCAAGGAATTCTAAGAAGACAAAATATTTTACCCTTACTATTGATTCTACTTCTTTCATTTGCTAGTCTTTTCCTTATTTTTAATAAAGAAGAACAACCAATCCAAGATGAAGCCACTGCGTATCAGCAGATTTTTATTGATGAAATAGCATCTGAAGCGAAACTTTTACAAAAACAAACCCATCTATTTGCTAGTATTACCATAGCCCAAGCGATTTTAGAATCTGACTGGGGTCGTAGTGAACTAGCGGTCGAAGCAAAAAATTTATTTGGGATCAAGGGTGCTTTTAATGAAAAATCTAGCATTATGCCCACGGATGAGTTTATTGATGGTGAACGAATCACGATCGATGATTCGTTTAAAAAATACGAGACGATCCAAGAATCCATGGTCGATCATATGGAATTTTTAAAAGGCGGTACCTATGATGCAATTAAAACAAGTAAAAATTATCAAGAGGCAGCTGTTGCTTTGCAAAATGGCGGCTATGCAACCGATCCAGACTATGCCGAAAAATTGATTCAATTGATTGAGGAATTTAAACTTTATAAGTATGATAAATAATAAAAGCATATCATGAACGGTTCTTATCTAAACCTGCTATGCAATACGTTGATTGAATTTTGTACTAATTTATCAACTTTTCTGCCAAAAGAATAATCGATTTTTAAAAGGAGTCTTGAACATGTTTATTTTAGTTGCCGATGATAGTCCCGAAATGGTTAAGATCGTTAGTGCCTATTTAAAAAAAGACGGATTTACAGTCTATACTGCACTTGATGGTGAAGAGGCCTTAGATATTTTTTATCAAAAAAAATTAGATTTAGCTATTATTGATTGGATGATGCCTAAAATTGATGGCATTGAGGTCATTAAAACGATCAAAGCCGAAAGCTCATTAAAGGTCTTGATGCTCACAGCTAAATCAACTGGTGAAGACGAATTTCTTTCTTTATCTAGTGGTGCAGATGACTATATTACCAAACCATTTCATCCACAAGTGCTATCATTACGTGTCAAAAAATTGCTTGGTTTAACGCGTTCATTATATGTGAGAGACTTATTGATCGATCCAGCGAATTTAAAAGTTTGGAAAGAGGAACAAGCATTGGATTTAACAAAAAAAGAATTTGATTTGCTGATGATGCTGGTTAAAAATCGTGGCAGTATTTTATCAAGAGAACAATTGTTAGTCGGTGTTTGGGGTATGGATTATGATGGTGTAGCACGAACTGTGGACACACATATTAGAAGGCTTCGTGAAAAAATTGGCGATGAGATTATCACCACCAAACGAGGAGTGGGCTATCTCATTGAACAAGAAAACTAGAAAAATCAGTACAACACTCACATTGACCTTTTCACTGATTATTGTAGGTAGCTTTATCATCATGTTTCTTTTCAATAGTCTGATTGTTCCTTATTACTATTTTTCTAAAATGGATCATAAAGTCACCTCCGTTATGACAGATATTCAACAAAATACCCGATCTGAACAACAACTAGCTGAATTAGAAGAGAACAATCAAGTCACAATCATCTCACGAAGTTTAGATGGCACCTCTCTTGATGATTTTAATGAAGCCTTGAATGTAGAGTTGAATCGAAAAAAGGTCGCATTAAATCGCTTTTGGATTACACAAGAAACATTGGATCAACTACAAAATACATCTCAATCTGTCCAACGAAATTTTGACCAAGGGAAGCAGAAATCCAGTTTCTTAGTTGAGATGAGAGTAATTGATAATACTTTTTACTTAGTGGGGGTTTCTACTGTTAATTTTTCAGAAACAGCGAATCTGATCAATACTTTCAACTTTATTTCTATGAGCCTGACATTGGGACTGATTATTGTCTTAATTTATATTTCTGTTCGGAAAATAACGGATCCTTTAGTCAACTTAAAAAAAGTGGCAGAAGAAATCACCAGACTAACATTTGTAACGACCGATGACATTCCAGCCAATGAAATTGGTGAATTAGCACTTAGCATCAACAAAATGAGTTATGCTTTAGCTACTTACCAAAAAAATTTATTAGCTAAAAATGAACAACTTAAACAATTTACAGCAGACTTGACCCATGAATTAAAAACACCGATTGCTTTGATAAAAGCATATGGCTCTGGTATTGAAGATGATTTAGACGACGGAACGTATCTTGAGGTGATTTTACAACAAACCCAACGATTGAATGATATCGTTGATCAAATGTTGGACTATGCAAAATTAGAACAGCAACAGCCAATCAATAAAGTCCTGTTGCAATTGTCAGATACTTGGAGACAAACAGTAGCAGAACTTCAACCTACGATGGAAAAAGAAGACATTTTATTGCTAGAAGCAGACACAGATACTCCTCTTTCATTGATTGAAGCAGATCCGATTTTGCTCAAAAGAGTTTTTGATAATTTATTGACTAACAGTATTAAATACACCACGGACAAAGAGATCCAAGCCAATTGGCGTGAAACGGAAGAATTTATCGAATTTACGATCAGTAATCAAACCTCTCTAAATTCGGATTTTGATGTAAATAAGCTTTGGGAAGCCTTTTATGTCCATGAAAAATCACGGAATAAAAACCTTTCTGGCACAGGACTAGGCTTATCGATCGTTCAATCGATCATGCAGGAACATGGATTTACAATCGAAGCTAGATTAGTTCATCAGACATTAATTTTTATTTTACATTTCTATAAATCGGAAAAACAAGCGTAATATTTTGCGCTTGTTTTTTTAATGTTAGATTTTGGCATTTTTCTGTAACACTTGCTTGGTAAACTTTGGATATGCTATTGAGTTGAGCAAGTTTGCTCCTCGGAAAAAAGATGAACTATACTTGAGGCAAAAAACACCTCAGTCATACTTCCCTATTTTTCTGTCGAAGCAGGACAAGCCTGCTCAGCTTTTGTATTATCTAGCTTCACAGGCTTGCTCCTCGGAAAAAAGATGAACTATGTTTGAGGCAAAAAACACCTCAGTCATACTTCCCTATTTTTCTGTCGAAGCAGGACAAGCCTGCTCAGCTTTTGTATTATCTAGCTTCACAGGCTTGCTCCTCGGAAAAAAGATGAACTATGTTTGAGGCAAAAAACACCTCAGTCATACTTCCCTATTTTTCTGTCGGAGCAGGACGAGCCTGCTCAGCTTTTAAATTAGGAGGAACCTATGAAAAAAATGTCTATCTATCTTAGCTTAGCCGTAATCACACTATCCTTATCTGGATGTAATTTCAACCAAACTACTGCAACAAATAAATCAGAAAAGTTGATCGTCAACAACGAAATCGAAAAAAACAATAGTTATGCTAAAACTGATTTCTCCTTTGATGTCGATCCAGCAACTTTCACTGTCTCCATTACTGAAAATGGAGAAAGAGCAGAAGTCTCAAAACCTCAAGAAACAAAAGAAGTCTCTGACCTAAAGAAAAGCAAAGAAGAGATCAGTTGGACTTATCCGAATGAACAAATCAAGGTCAAATTAAAAAAAGAAAATAATCATCTAGCTGTGGCACTCACAACTTTATCCGCTGAAGATATCTCTTTTATCTGGCCTAAATTAGACGCTGAAAACTATGTACTACCGATTGCTGAAGGAAAAACAATTCCTAATGATCAAAAAGAGTGGCTTGCCTACTTTAAACAAAATGAAGAATTATCAATAAGTGAAGCTTTCTCAATGAGCTTTTTTACAACAAATCAAGAAACTTTTGCTACAACCTTTGTAATGGATAACACTTTTAACAGTGATCTTTTAACAAAAACCGAGCCTCACTTAACTTTGGAAGCCAAGCATAATTTCATTGGCTTTGACAAAAATAAAACCTTGAATTACCGACTTTATGTTACCGATAATGATCCTGTCGCAATCGCCAAAACCTACCAAAGGGATCGAATCGATCTAGGGGAGTTCAAGACACTTGATGAAAAGGAAAAAGAAAATCCAGAAATTAAAAAAATGCGTGGTGCGATTCAAATTTATTACTGGAACAGCCGCATTTTAACAACAGAAGATATTAAATGGGGTAAGCTACCTCAAATGGTGGATGAACCAATTTTCCAGTGGATTGCTGAATTGTTGACTCAATATGGTGAAGATGGTTCTGAGGAATACTTAAAGGCTTTAGAAGCGTTTAAAAAAAATGAAGGCTATAACTATGAAAAAAACACCTTCTTAACATCCATCAATTATGTTCTGCTTTATCCACAATTTTATACTAAAGATATTTTCAAAAACCCGGATGCAGACGCACAAAAATTGATTGATAAAGGCATCGACAAACTAAGTGAACAGGAACGCTATACTTTGAATAAACACCTATTAGCTGGTATTTTAGGTGATCTAACCCCACCACTTGAGCAATGGGGAGCAACATCATCTGATGTCTTTAGAGAGATGAAAGACTCAGGTGTTGAAAATGCCTGGATTGGTCTGCCAAACTGGGTTAATGGCTTAATGAATCCCGAGATGGTCAAAACAGCAGCTGATCAAGGCTATCTGATTGGTCCTTATGATTCTTATCAGTCGATTCAAGAAAAAGCTAGCATCGATTGGAACACAGCTTCCTTCCCAAATAAAAACCTATACGAAAACGCAACAGTCACGAAAAAAAATGGTGAAAAAGTTGCTGGTTTCTTAGGCAAAGGACGCAAACTTAATCCAACACAAATTTTTCCTGACGTCGAAGAACGGTTTACAGGAATTATGCAGAATAAGATTCCTTTTAATTCTTGGTTCTTAGATACTGATGCTGCTGGTGAAATTTATAATGACTATAGTTCTGATCACTTAACTACCCAAAGTGAAGATGTTGCCGGCCGATTAAAACGAATGGATTATTTCAATCAAAATGGTCTAGTTGTCGGTTCTGAAGGTGGGAATGACTTTGCTTCAAAAGATATGGTTTTTGCTCACGGAATCGAAACACCTGTCATTATGTGGTCTGATCCTGATATGCGAGAAAACAAAGAAAGTGAATACTATGTAGGAAGTTATGCTACATTAGACGGCGGTATTCCAACAAAGTACAAAAAAGTCGTACCAATCAAGGAAGAGTACAAAGCGATTTATACTGATCCTGTTTATTCTCTTCCGCTTTACAAGCTTGTTTACAACCGTTCGGTGATTACTTCTCATCAATGGGAATGGGATAGCTACAAAATCAAAGATCAAGTCGGTGAACGTCGCATGAAAGAGTATTTGTATAACACTCCGCCAATGATACATATAGACAAAGCTTCTTGGCAGGAACATAAACTAGATATTTCAAAAAATGCTAAAATTTGGGTACCTTTCCAAAAAGAAGCTTTACAACATGAAATGACTGGTTTTAAAGTATTGACAGATAATCGTTTAGTTCAAAAAACTGAATTTGGTGATACCTTATCTGTGCTTGCTAATTTCTCTGATACTGATTATGATGCAGATGGTGTTAAAGTTGCTAGTCATACTGCTTTGATCATTCATGATGGGAAAGAAACGATTGTAAAAGCGGAAAGTTAATAAAAAGAGGTTGGGACAGGATGATGTGCGCCCTAAAAGTTGTACGTAGATTAACCTGTCATTCGACTGGTATGAATTCGGTATTGAACCGGACTCATACCAGTCAATTTTGCTTTT
>NZ_MIKC01000020.1 GCF_001730315.1 Enterococcus ureilyticus | reverse complement strand
TGTTTTGGCACTATTCTTTTTCAAGAAAATAGAAAAACCTAGAGGAAATTTCCTCTAGGAATCATATTAATCGATTTAATTCTTTAGATTTTCTTCACCAACATTAGTTGACAAAGAGCCCGAGTTATCTCTCAGACTCAAGGAATCCGTATAAACGGTGGGAGCAGAAGCAATCCCTTCGGAAATAAGCTGAAATTCACAAAAATTTGAAGAGCAATTTTCGTGAATTCCTTCTTATTTCTCGGGATTAAACACTCCTGCCCCAACCTCTACATTCTGAGAGTTACTGCAATGATTTGCAAGCAACTCTTTTAATCATTCGAAAGAATCAAAGTACTTTTCAACTTTTTCCAATTCTTTATCATCATATTTTTCATATTTCTTTGCTTCATGAAGAATCTTTTTGATTTCGTGAATTGCTTTCTTCTCTGCAAACCATTTTTTCATTTCATGTTTTTTATCCACATCTTCATCTAATGTGTCAATTTTTTCAAGATCAGTATCAAGCTTCTCTACAGCTTCCGCAATCTTTTCAAGAACTTTATCTTCTTTTTTTTCGTAATCTGTCATGCTAAATTACCTACCTTTCTTTTATTAATATAATAGTATCACACTTCTACATTTTTGGTTAACAATGTATACCAATAATTTTGCATCAAAAACGAATATTTTTGGGAATCACACATTTCTTTGCATCAGCTCTATTATTGTTCAAATTATGATTGTAAGTTTTGCTAGCGTAATTAGCAGAAACAAAAAAGATAATCAGCTAAGGTTGGCTCTATACTGTCTGATGGTGGTAAGAACTCACCGACATCTTTTTTAATAAAAAATAATAGAAAAGGCACCCTGATATCCTTTAGAATTAAGTCGACGAAAACCAATCAAAAGGGGAAATCAAGATGTCCTATACAAATCTTATCAAAAATACCTTAGATATTCTAGACTTAAACATTACTTTCAATGAAAATTCTTTAAAAAAAGTACGCATCAAAGGACGAATCTACCACGTATTTTCTGGTACCTTGGATTATTTCGCTCACTCCTGTCCTCATTGTGGTACTAATGAAAACGGATCGATTATTCTTTGGAGTTTTATAACCTGTCTGTCTGATTTTTTTACTACTTGTTCTTTAAACGCTGTTGGATTCCCACCTTTGATCCGGTTCAATAGATTAGTGAATTGTAAAAAAGACGCCTCTTATTCATCCTTTTCATCGACTACTCCATCTGCTTCTAGTTGTAGATACACGATTTTACTAGTCTTAGTTTGGATCTTAGAAACGACCCAAATCAAGGCACTAATTTGTTATTCTTACTCCTGATTCAATACTTCGTCTTGCATCATCCCACTCGCTTTCATAAACATATACGTCACAACAGGACCTACAAAAGTAAAGCCATGCTTTTTCATATCTTTGGCTACATTTTTAGATAGTGGCGTGACATTTGGTACTTCATATGCTTCTTCATACACATTCAACTGCGGAACACCGCCAACAAAATCCCACATATACTCAGCAAAACTACCATATTCTTTTTGTACAGCTAAAATCGCTTGCGCATTTTGGATCGTAGCATTGATTTTTCTTGGATTGCGGATCATTTCGGGATCTTGCATGATTTTCTCCACATCATCCGGCATCATCCCTGCAACTTTTTGGATGTCCATATCATGGAAGTTTCTTAAAAAAACCTCTAATTTCCCAGCTGCTGCTTTCCAACTTAAACCAGCTTGAAAGGTTCCTACCGTTAACAAGATAAAAAGGAATCGATCATCATGTGTGGGGTTGCCCCACTGGTTATGGTACCAGTCGAATTTTGACGGTTGGCTCTTTTTCATATCTTTCTCCTACACATAACTTTTTGCTTATCATACCATAAAAATGAAAGGTGATAGTTTAACTATAACTAAAAATATTCTATTGACTATTAAGACGAGTGGTGATATATTTATAACCAAGTTACAAATATATCACCAGGAAGGATGTACTACTTATGAAAACTAAAATGAATCTAACTGGAAAAATCTATACAATTGAACTTTTGAGCGGAATGATTTTTTACAGCATAGGAATTCTATTTATTACGCCACCAACAACTCCAGAAATCACAAAATATCTAGCAATAGGTTTAATGATTCTTGTCTTGTTAATAATAATGGTCGTAACTATTCTTACTAATACGGAAAAACTGGATGAACGTGCATTAAATAATTTTTATAAATCTAGTAACATAACTTTTTTCTTCATTTTAATAGTTTTACTTATAGGAGGAGTAATCACACAGTTTATCCCAATAGACATTAAACTTTCAACTTCTATAATTTCATTTATACTCGCTGTAGTTCTAATACTTCATGGTTCAACCTTTAGATCCTTAGAAATATCAGGTAAATAACTCATGGGCAAAATAGAAACTACTTTAAAACAATACAGAGAAGAAAAAGGTCTCACTCAAAAAGAACTTGCGGAAAAGGTTGGTGTTCGACGGGAAACTATCCTTCATTTAGAAAACAACAGATATAATCCATCCTTAGAGCTAGCTCTGGAAATAGCAAGTGTATTTGGTGTAACTGTTGAAGCACTATTCAAATTAAAATAGCGAATCTCTAAATCCACTAGTAATACTAAAAAGCCATGTAAAATTTGCACGACTTTTTAGTATTACTTCTTAATTTTCTTCATTCCTTCAAAAAACTAATCCAACAAATTCATCATTGCTTTTGAAATATCGATAGCTTTCAATCTATAAATTTCTTTTAAAAACGCTATCTTACCCACTTGACCAAACTGTTCCTTTATCCCGATTCGTTTCATTTTTACCGGATGATTTTCAGCAACGATCTCAGCTACCGCACTCCCTAATCCACCGATCACATTGTGATTCTCTGCCGTTACGATCGGTCCTAGTTTGGCTGCTTCGATCACGATATCTTCATTCATTGGTTTGATTCTAAATAAGTCAATCACTTGAACTGAAATTCCTTGTTTCTCTAAATCGTCGGCTGCTTGAAGGGCTTCTTCTACCATAATGCCACTAGCAAAAATCGTCCCTTGTGTTCCCTCTTTCAACTTGTAGTAACCTTTAGAAAAATCTTCCTTTCCATTATAAAGTGGTTTTGCTTGTTTACGAATCGTTCGAATGTAAAACAATCCTTCAGCCGTATGTGCATATTCTAACATCGCTTTAAACTGATACGGATCTGATACTTCATAAATATGATTGTTTGGAATGACCCGCATCAATGCAAGATCTTCAAATGGCATATGGGTTCCACCATTCATCTCAGCCGTTACACCAGGATCTGTTCCCACGATGACAGCATGATTTTGAGCATAACCGAGTGACAGGAAAACTTGATCAAAGGAACGTCTCGTTGCAAATGGCGCAAACGTATGGATAAATGGAATAAACCCCGTTACAGCCAAACCAGCGGCTGCCCCCATTTCTTCTGCCTCCATGATCCCCACATTAATGTATCGTTTACCTAGTTGCTCTTTCAATTTACTGGTTCCCATTGAACTCGCTAAATCTGCCTCTAAAGCGACAACTCTCTGATCTTTTTCTGCTAATGCTAGAATTGTTTTTGTATAGACTTGCCTCATCTCTAAGTCTTTCATCCCTGATTCACCTCGATTTTTTTAGCCAACTTGGCGATGGCTTCTTTAATTGCTTTTTGACCAGCTTCATCTGGTCGAACATGATGATTGTCTACTAATGTTTCAAAATAAGGAATACCTTGCCCTTTTACTGTCTCTAAAACGATCGCTGTTGGTTTTCCCTTTAGCTGTTTCGCTTGAACCATTGCTGCTTCAATCGCATCAACATCGCTACCATCTACACGCCAACTGCTAAAACCAAAGGCCCGCATTTTTTCGACAAAATCAAACGGATCACAAATATCAGTTGTATAACCGTCTAATTGTTTCTTATTATCATCGATCAATACAATCAAATGATCCAACTTCTGATGTGCCGCAAATTGAAAGGCTTCCCAGCATTGTCCTTCATTTAATTCTCCGTCACCCACAATCGCAAAAGTATAATTCTCTTTGCTCAACAATTGATTGCCTTTCGCAATTCCTGTCGCAGCTGATATTCCTTGCCCAAGAGATCCTGTCGTCATATCGACACCTGGCGTTTTGATTCGATCTGGATGAGAGGGTAAATTAGTGCCATTTTGATTTAGACTAAAAAGGAACGCTTCATCAAAATAGCCTTTTAAAAACAATGTAGCATACAGCGCAGGTCCCGCATGTCCTTTTGATAAGACCAAATAATCACGGTCTGGATCATCTTTTCTTTCTGGTGAAACATTCAAGACCTTTTCATATAAAACAGCCAACGTTTCAACGATAGACAAGCTACCACCAAAATGACCAAAACCTAAATTATCCAGCTCCCGCATTGTATAATAACGAATTTGATCCGCAAACTTCTGTGTATCCATTATGCTACCTCCTTCGTTTCACTTCTCTTTTTCTTGCCGAAAACCGTTAACCCGATCAACAACGCCAAGACCGCCAACACTCCAGCAATGACTGCGATTTGACCGCCCATATCAGCTAATTTTCCAAGGAAGATCCCTGTCACACCATAATCTGTATCAGAAAAAGTAGAGCCTTGGAAACCTAAATCGCCCATAACAGGCATTAATAAAATCGGCATAAAACTAATGATCACCCCATGAATAAACGAACCCACAACCGCTCCTCGAACACCACCTGTAGCATTTCCGAAAACGCCAGCCGTCGCACCACAGAAGAAATGTGGTACCACACCTGGAATAATTACAGTCGTACCAGTTGCGATCATAATAAACAAGCTCACGATCCCACCAACAAAACTAGTTAAAAAACCAATCAAAACAGCATTTGGTGCATAAGGAAAAACGATTGGGCAATCCAATGCTGGAATCGAATTTGGCACTAATTTTTCAGAAATCCCTTTAAACGCGGGTACGATTTCAGCTAAAATCAATCGAACCCCTGCCAAGATCACAAACACGCCAGCAGCAAACATCCCTGCTTGCTGCAAGGCATAAATAATGTAATTCGTTCCATTACTAAGATTTTCAGCAATAAACTCATTTCCTGCAAATAAGGCTACGATCGTATACACAATCCCCATCGTCAGCGTGATACTAACCGTTGAATCACGCAAGAATGACAAGCCTTTTGGAAAATTGATATCTTCGGTTGATTTTTCTTTATTTCCTACATATTTTCCGATGAATCCACTAAGCGCATAGCCAAAATTTCCTGTATGGCCCAAAGCCACTGAATCATTTTTAGTGATCTGTTTGGTAAACGGCTGAGCAATCGCAGGGAAAATCGTATTCGCTAACCCTAATGCCAACCCACCAACTAAAACTAACGGTACCGCGCTCAATTTTGTCACACTCATAATGACGGCAATCATACAGGCCATATAAAGAGTGGCATGACCTGTTAAATAGATATATTTAAATTTGGTTATGCGCGCAATCAATATATTGAACGCCATTCCTGCTAACATAATAAGTGCTGTATACGTGCCATACTTGGTCAACGCCAACGCAACGATCGCTTCATTATTTGGCACTACACCTTGCATGTTAAACGCATGCTGGAACATTTCTCCAAAGGGCGCTAATGAGCCCTCGATCACACCTGCTCCAGCTGTTACCACTAAAAACCCAACAAAGGTTTTGATTCCGCCACGAACAACATCTGAAATCGGCTTTTTCTGTAACCCTAAGCCAAGAACAGCGATCAATGCTACTAAAATTGCTGGCGTACTTGCAATATCGATCAATATATTTAAGATACTATTCATATTTTTCTCCTACCTTCTTTAGACTTTAGAGCAATCCTTCTTCAACACAGACAGCTTTCACTTTTTCTCTCAACTCATCCATATCGATGATGCTATCTAACACAACCACATTCCCTAAATGCTGCGCACTATCTGCTAAATCCCCACCAACAAAAAAGACATCTGCCAAATCAGGTGTGGCGCTCCCCATATCATAATGCGCTACCTCAACCCCTGTTACCTCTAATTCATTCAATACACTATTGATATTCATTTCCACCATAAAACTAGATCCTAATCCAGATCCACAAACGGCTGCCATTTTCATAATGATTCTCCTTCCTTTAATAACTGAATAATTGTTGCCTGGTCTTTTGCAGTTAATAATTTTTCCAAATTTTCTTTATTAGATAAAATTTTAGTCAAACTTGCCAACGCTTTTAAATGCATCTCATTATCTACAGCTGCTAAACAGATAAAAATCGTAATATCGTGCTTTGGATCATCTAAGAGCAATACTGGCTCCTCTACTTTTAGAAGGGACATCCCTAATTGTTTAACCCCATCCTCGGGTCTTGCATGAGGTAAGGCGATTCCTTTACCGATATGAATAAAGGCACCGTAATCTTTGACCTTTTGGATCATTGCTTCAATATAGTCTTCTGTGATTTTGCCTTTATTTTTCAAAGGTTGGGCTGCATAAGCGATTGCTTCTTCCCACGTTAATTTTTTATCCGTCAACTGAATCATCTCTGTCGTTAGCAACTCTGATAGCATTGGCTTCTCATCTTCTTTCACTTTTAATTTCTTGATCATTTTTCGATTTAAGATCCGGTACATTTTTTCTTTAGTAACGCCTCTTTTTAATTCGATATACGGTAATAACGTTTCAATAATTTCGTCTATGGATGGAACAACGATTCCCGGAATCAATAGGTCTTCTTGCACAGAACGAATCAAATTATTCTTTTCCAATTGTGACATGATGGGATTGACCAGATAATTTTTCTTGGAGGTGTCTAACGGAACACTGGAAAAAATCACGTCATAATCAGATTCAGAAATACTTTCAAGTTGATCAACGGTTGTGGTTAAACTAAAATCAATCGTTGGGAAAAGTTCCTTCAATTCTGACTGCATGATCAAAGACGAACTGATACCGCTTGGACACAGTACCAACGCCTTATAGCGGATCACTCGATTTAATTCTCGCTGATTGCCGATTTCACCACCGAATAAAATCGTAAAATAGCCAACTTCTTCATCGGGAATTTTTTTACCGATCAACACTTCCAAAGGATGTAAGGCTGTTTTTGTCAAGGTGAACAATTCCCCATATTGTTCTTTGATTTCCTCGGTCAGCACATTTGCCAGTGCAAAATGGTACTTGATTCTAAAAAAAGCTGGTACCAAATGATAAAAAAGATCAAGTAATAATTTTCGATAAGCTTTAAACTCAACTGCTGCCAATCGCTCCATCTCATGAATGATCTGACTCGCACATTCCAATAAAAATTCCAGTGCTGTATCGCGAATTTCTCCTTGTGTGATTGTCATAAGAATCAGCGCGAAATAGCCTTGTTCATTTTCAATAGTGACCATTTCTGGAAATTGAGCTAAAAATCGCTGACTTGCAGAAAAAGCATTTAGCTCTTTCAATATCGCTTCTGCATGACCATCCAATCGAAATGAATGTCTTTTAGTACGTCTTAAAACATAAGCCATAAAGTAAATCGTTTCTTCGATTCGGCTTGGCACAATGACCAGTTCACTCGCTTTGATGGTTTCAAATAGATAAGAACGAACATCTGCTTCAAAAATTTTGGAATATTTCATCAAACCCTTTTTTAGGCCCCATTTCCCTGGAATCGATGCTACTAATTTAGAGATCATTTGATGTGCCTGAATCCGAATCTGTGCTTCGCGACCGAGTAAATAAAAACCAGTTTTGCGTGAATATTCCAACGTGATTTGTTGCTTAGCTAAATAGAAGCGCAACTTTTTGATATCTGCCAAAATCGTATTTTTACTCACTCGAAAAAATTCTTGATAATGATAAACAGACAGGTCCTCTTCAGCAATAAACGTCAAAAGATAAAGCAATGCTTGTCTTTCGTGTTCTGAATAGAAGATTTCTGTTTCCTGTACCCCAAAATGAAGTTCCAACCACTTATCCGATACTTGTTTAGTAAAATAAATTTTATCTTCTTCCCAACAAATTTGTGCGTAGGAAAATCGCTGCAGCTGCTCATTGAGTTTCCCTAATTGATCGATTACTGCTTCTGTAGACAATCCTGTGATCTCACTGATTTCTTGAATGGTGTAACCCACTCTTTGTACCCTATTGATAAGATAACTCATTCGATAATCAATCATCTTGTTCCTCCTGTACTCACTATATAATGTAAACGCTACAAATCAAAGAAACGTTGGGTCTAATCTGTATTTGACTTTTCAAAATGATTGGACTCAATTAAAAAATAACAAAATAGCTATGAAAGTCAATGAACTACTGACTTCATAACTATTTTGTTATTTTTTAACTATTTCTATGCATGTTCAAATGGTAGGCTTCTCTATTTTTTTGTATGCTACAACTTTTGAATGTTTATTTTCAGCGATTTCTTTTGCTCTTTTTAAAGCATGCTCTTTTGTATCGAACGAGGCAGTTGCTTTCTCCGCATTTTTAGTCTGAACATACCACTGATTTTCCCTGTAATAAACTAAAACATCGTTGTCTAAAAAGTCCGCATTCATTTTTTTATCGCTATGTTGATCTGTCTTTTTTGGATCAGCTTCTTTTTTTAGAGCAGCTTTTTCTGTAGCCGTTGCCTCATCTAACCACTTCTTAGCTTGGGAAATAGCAATTGGGATCGCTCTGTCTTCTGGGTAGCCTTCACTGACTAGCGCATTAGCGATTTCAATGGTTTTCTTTTTTAGTAACGGTGCAAAATTTTTGAACGAACTGGGATAATCCTTTAAATCCCATGGCATCATTCTTCATCTCCTTAAATCATAAGATTAGTTAAGCAAAGAAGCTGCCTCCTGTAATTGAATAGACTTGTCCGGTAACATAACTTGCCTCATTAGATGCTAAAAATACATAAACAGCAGCTAATTCAGCTGGTTGACCTGCTCTACCGATCAATTCTTGTTGACCAAATTCAGGTATTTTTTCAGCAGGCTGTCCACCACAAATTTGTAAGGCCGTCCAGATTGGCCCTGGGGCAACTGTGTTCACACGGATTCCTGAGGCAGCTAATTGCGCAGCCAGGCCTTTACTAAATGAAGTGATTGCGCCTTTTGTTGCGGCGTAATCTAATAAGTTTGAACTTGGCTCAGCACTTTGAATCGAAGTCGTTGTGATGATACTACCGCCTTTTGGCAAATAATCTAACGCTTCTTGAACGGCCCAATACATCGAGATGATATTGGTCGTATAGGTATCCATAATTTGTTGTGTTGATAAATCTTTGATTTTTGCTACTGATTGCTGCATGCCAGCATTTAATACTAAAATATCTAAACCACCAAGTTTTTCAGCAGCCTCATGAATGAGTTTTCGCGTAAATGTTTCCTCTTTTAAATCACCTGGTACTAATACGGCTTTACGCCCTTGAGCTTCAATCAGTGTTTTGACTTCCTTAGCATCCGCTTCTTCAAAAGGTAAATAGTTGATTGCCACATCTGCTCCCTCTCTAGCGTATGCAATCGCTGCAGCTCGCCCGATCCCGGAATCGCCACCTGTGATTAGTGCTTTACGTCCAGTCAATTTTCCCGATCCTTGATAAGAGGACTCACCACAATCAGGTATAGGGTTCATCTTTTGTTGTAATGCGGGTGCTTCTTGCGCTTGTTTTTCAAATTTCCCGTCATAGAATCTTGTCAACGGATTTTCAATCTTGTCTGTCATCTTGATTCCTCCTCTAAATTTGTTCTCAACATAAAAGTAACAAGTAGCTTACTCTTTTACACTAATACAAATAATGAACAATGCCAAATCATATGTTTTGCTATAAATATACTTTTTAACAGCGGTTCCTTGGCTTATATGAAAAAAAACATTATAATTAGGAGGTACAAGCGAATCTATTTATAAAAAATAGGTCTTAAGATGGATGTTTGAACATTTCAAAAGTATTACAATATCATTACCATCTAGTTTCATAAACTAGTTACACTTTATGAGGAGGAAATAACTATGAAAAATGGTAAAACAAAATTTGGATTGATTGCATTGATCGTCATCGTTTTAATCGGCATCTTTGGCATCAGTCAATACAATGGATTAGCAAAGAAAGAACAATCGGTTGAATCCCAATGGAGCCAAGTAGAAAATGTGATGCAACGTAGAGCTGATTTAGTGCCTAACTTGGTCAATAGTGTAAAAGGTAGTATGCAACAAGAGCAACAAGTTTTTGGAGATATTGCAAAAGCTCGTGAAGCATACGGTTCTGCCAATAATGACTCTGACAAAATCAAAGCTAGTCAAGAACTAGACCAATCAGTAGGTACTTTGATCAATGTCATCAATGAAAATTATCCTGAACTAAAATCAAATGATAATGTTCAAACCTTAATGACTCAATTAGAAGGAACGGAAAATCGTATTTCAGTTGAGCGTAAACGGTACAATGACGTTGTGAAAGAATATAATGAACAAGTTGTTTCATTCCCTAAAAATATTTTTGCTAATATAATGGGCTTAGGTAAGAAAGATTACTTCAAAGCTGACCCAACTGCTAGCTCAGTTCCTTCTGTAAATTTTGATAATTCAACCACTTCAAGTAGCGGGAAGTGATGACGAATGAAAAATTTTAGACGAGGGTTATTACCTAGTGTACTATTCTTCCTTGTCGCCTTTTTCATCAGTTTCCAAACACCAGTATTCGCGGAACAATTACCCGCTTCACCTGATCGTTTCTATTTAGATCAGCCGGGAATTCTTGATGAGACGACAAAAAAGTTAGTTGATAATAAAGGCGAACTTTATAAACAAAAATCAGAAGCGCCTCAAGTTGTTTTAGCTGTGATCAACTCAACGGATGGGGACAGCATCGACAGCTACGCCCCCGATTTGTTGAAAAAATGGAAAATTGGTAATCCTAAGGAAGATAACGGTGTTTTGATTCTCTATGCTGTCAACGGTGGGGATCGAAATGTTCGAATCGAAGTCGGCTATGGCTTAGAGGATGTCATCACAGACAGCATTGCTGGAAATATTTTACAACAAGCCAAAGACGATTTGAAGTCAAGTAATGATGCTTCGATCAATAAAGGACTACAATATACATTCAACGCAGTGACTACCTTGATTGACAAACATTATGAATATCCAGCAGATAAAAATGCCTTGTCCGATAGCGAATTGGAAGAAGTAGCATCTGAAGATGATACTGATTTCATGGATATTTTCGCGATTTTCATTATCCTGATTCCAATTTTATTCTTTGCCTTTGGTAAAGGAGGTCGTGGTGGCCGCGGTGGCGGTGGTCCTTGGTATTGGGGCGGCGGTGGTTACGGCGGCAGCGGTTTTGGCGGCGGCTCTTCCAGTGGCGGTGGCGGATTCGGCGGTGGCGGCGGATTCTCTGGCGGTGGCGGTTCTTCTGGAGGCGGCGGCGCAAGTATTTAAAATAAGGATCATTATTTTAATCTCTCAATTCATAAACAGAGTAAAACATTAGTTGTTTTACTCTGTTTTTTTAGGTTTCAAAGTAAAAAAAGATATTCTTAAAAAATAAAAGTATAGACATTTATATAATAAGGTGGTATATTTATTTTTGTAATCGATTGCAAAAAAATCAAAGGACTGATTATTATGAATGGTTTTATGGACTCTCTTGGAGAAAAAATTATGCCCCTAGCAAATAAGCTTGGGCAAAACAGATATCTTTCTGTGCTTCGAGATGCTTTTATGCTGTCATTTCCATTAACAATGTTTGGCTCGATCATCGTGGTCATCAATAATTTACCTTTTTTCAGTGATGCCACAAAAGGAACCCTCTCTTCACTCTTTGGCAATGGACAAAACGCAACAATGAGTATTATGGCTGTCTTTGTCACGTTTGGTATTGGCTATTATTTATCTAAATCTTATGATGTTGAAGGAATTTTTGGCGGAGCTGTTTCATTCGCAAGTTTTCTGTTATTGACTCCTTTTATGATGACACTTGAAGACGGGACAGAAGTTTCTGGTGTCTTGTCTTTAGATCGTTTAGGGGCGAAAGGAATGTTTATCGGAATGATCGCCGCTTTTCTTGCTGGCGAAATTTATTGTCGCATCACTAAAAAAGGCTGGCAAATCAAAATGCCTGACGGTGTTCCACCAGCGGTCGCTAAATCTTTTGCTGCATTGATTCCTGCCATTTTGACCTTATCTGTCTTCCTTTTCTTAAATGCTATCGTCACCGGTCTCTTTAATACAAATCTTCATGACGTTATTTATGAAATTATTCAAAAACCATTAGTTGGTTTAGGTAGTAGTTTACCTGCTACGCTCATTGCTTTATTCTTTGTTCAATTTTTGTGGTTCTTCGGGCTGCATGGACAAATTATTGTCAATTCTGTAATGGACCCCATTTGGAATACCTTAATGTTGGAAAATTTAGATGCTTATAAAGCTGGGGACAAATTGCCTCACATCATCACAAAACCATTTATGGAGACATTCACAGTGGGGCTTGGTGGTTCGGGGATGACACTCGCTGTTATTTTGATTATGGCTTTTATCATGAAGAAAAAACAATACCGCGACATAGGTCGTTTAAGCTTAGCTCCAGGAATTTTCAACGTAAATGAACCAGTCATCTTCGGTTTACCGATTGTTTTAAATGCAACCATTTTAATTCCATGGGTCTTAGCGCCTCTTATTGTAACTGTTCTGAATTATCTAGTCATGGCAGCCGGCATCATTCCAGCGCCAACCGGCGTGTCTGTTCCATGGACAGTACCGATCTTCTTCAGTGGGATGTTAGCAACCAATTCGATTTTAGGCGGGATTTTACAGCTTGTTGATCTGGTTCTTGTTGCTCTCATTTGGTATCCATTCCTACGTTTATTGGACAAAGAAAAAGAAAGTGCGATTTAATTGCACTTTCTTTTTTCTTTAATTGTCTATACATTCGCAATCAGGTACAATACAAGGGAGGAGGTCTTACTTTTATGAAACCAAAATACGAAGAAATCGCAGATACTTTGCGTGATCGAATAAAAAATAACATCTACCAAACAGATACACTTTTACCTAACCAAACAGACTTAGTGAAAGAATTCAACGTTAGCCGAATGACTATCAAAAAAGCCATCGGTATTTTAGTGATGGAAGGTCTGCTCTACTCGCAACGCGGTGCTGGAACAAAGGTGCTTAATCGCTCTTTTTGGGATAAAGACACATCTCCAGTCAATGAATATGATGGTCTTAGTAAACAAATGCATGACCGCCATAAAGAATTGAAGAGTCAGGTTATTTTATTTGAAGTAGAATTTCCTTCTCAACAAGTCCAAGATCGTCTAGCCATTTCAGCAGAACAGCCGGTTTATAAAATCATTCGTCTCAGAATTCTCGAAAACGAACCTTTTATTTTAGAACATACTTATATGCCTTGTGATTTGATCCCTGGTTTAACGACAGATATTTTAAAAAAGTCTATTTACACTTATATCAAAGACCAACTATCGCTTGATTTTGCTGGTGCCTATCGAAACATCCAAGCGGATAAGTCTGATCAATATGATCAAACATACTTAAACTGTAAAATAGATGATCCTGTTCTTGAGGTGCAACAAGTCGTATACTCAAAAGACGGACGACCGATTGAATTTTCCTGTAGTAGAAATCGATACGATCAACGTAGCTACTCTGTTTTAAACGTTGACTATAATTAAAAAAGGATAAAGCATAACGAAACCGCCGTTTTGCTTTATCCTTTTAATTATTTGTTATCTAGCGTATTCGTTTGCGCAATTGTTTTAAACCAATGACCTGATTTCTTGATTGTTTTAATTTGCGTGTGGATATTGGTAGAAATCAATCCATAACGATTTTTATAGGCATTTGCCCAAGACCAACAATCGATTGGTGTCCATAAATGATAGCCAAAGCAATTAGAGCCTTCTTTAATTCCTTGGTGAACCCATTCTAAATGTTCTCGAATAAAGTCAATTCGATAATCATCCTCAACTACACCAGCTTCGTTCATAAAGCGTTCTTCATTTGATATACCCATGCCATTTTCAGAAACAAACCAGGCAATATTTTTATAGTTATCACGAATGTTGATCGCAATATCATATAGTGCTTTAGGGTAAATTTCCCAACCACGATCAATGTTCATGCGACGACCAGGCATATTAAACTCATCAAAATAGCGATTTGGCAGCCATGCACCTACACTGTTTGGTGCTACGTCGGGTGCTTTTACACGATTCGGATGATAGAAATTGACTCCTAAAACATCGATCGTATTTTCTTTGATCACCGCTAATTCTTCTGGCGTACTTTCCCAAAGAACCCCATCTTTTCTAAATAGTTCGACTAATTCCTTTGGAAACTCTCCGTGTACTGCTGTATCTAAAAACATTCGATTATTAAATAACTCAGCAATGTTCGCTGCGGCTAAATCTTCTGGTGAATCAGAGGCTGGGTAAGTTGGTGTTAAATTCAAGATGATCCCGATTCTTGCGCCATCATTTTGCAACCCCATTTTTCTAAAAGCTTGAATCGCTTTAGCAGAAGCTAAATTCAAGTTATACGCTACTTGTACCGCTTTTTTTCCATCCACGATTTTTGGATAATGGAATTGATGTAAATATTCTCCTTCAACGACAACGATCGGTTCATTATGGGTAAACCAATCTTTGACACGATCTCCGAATAATTTGAAACATTTTTCCGCTAACTTCACATATAAATCTACCACATGTTTTGATTCCCACCCGCCATACTTATCATATAGAGCTACTGGTAAATCAAAATGATGTAGATTCATTATAGGACGAATACCTGCTGAAATAAACTCATCGATAACGGCATTATAAAAACGGACAGCATCTTCATTGACTGCTCCAGTTTCAAAGTCATCTACCAAACGTGTCCATTGAATCGAAGTCCGCACGCTGTTTAAACCAACTTCTTTCATTAATGCGATATCTTCTTTAAAGCTATTGTAAAAATTGGAAGTCACATCTGGTCCAACTTGGTCATAGAAATCAGTTGGTTCGATTTCATACCAGTAATCAAACACATTCGCATGTTTTTTATTGAATCTACCTTCACTTTGTGGCCCGGATGTCGCTGCACCCCACCAAAAATTATCTGGAAATACCTTTTGCATTTCAGTCCCTACTCTCATTATATAATGGTCATCTATTTTAATTATAAAGCTACAACCATAAAATGTCTATACTTTTCAAAATAAAGTATATAAAAAAAGGCAAAACTGAATTGATTTGCCTTTAAACAATTAAACTAAATTATTAACTGCTTTTGTGTATTGTAATAACTTTTGTAAGCTAAATACGTTGCAATAACCGAACCAATGCTCGTTGCAGACAGCAACATGAACGTAACCATAATTTGATATTTGATGGCATGAACTGGATCAACACCGGCAAAAATCAATCCTGACATCATCCCAGGCAAGCTGACGATTCCAACCGTCTTAGCAGAATCAATCGTTGGGGCCATACCCGTTCGAATACTCGCACGCACGATGTCGCGTGAAGCTAGTTTGATATCTGCACCTAAAGCTAATTTTTCAAGAACGGCCTGACGTTGATCATGAAATAAACTATCCATATTACGATAGCATAAGCCGATAGCGATCATCGCGTTACTTGCGATCATACCACTGATAGGAATAATTTGAGAGGGTGTAAATTGAATCGCTCCTGAAAGAACTAAAACACCAATTGTTACCCCTGTACTGCAAGCGATCGCCAACAAAGAAATCAAAAAACCGTTTTTCAAATGATTACTCCGCTTACCAGCATTGAGTGCCGCATTGATGATAATGACGCCAACCATTACAATCGTTAATAGTTTGCTATTGACTTGAAAGACATATTTAAGTAAATAACCGACTAAGATCAATTGAATGATCGCTCGAAAAACGCTAATGATAATATCCTTAGTAAACCCTAATTTTTCTTTATAACTGATCAATAAAGCGACAAACACCAACATCGCTGCAAATAATAAGGAAAGATCGTTCACTGCTAAATTCATTGCCCTTCCTCCAATCTACCTGCTACGATTTTCTTCACAACAGTCGATTGCGTTATTTCTTCTGTATCATGAGTCACACGAATCAACGTAATATTCTGTTCTTGATTCAATCGCAATAACCACTGATTGACAATTCGCTTACTTTTTTCATCTAAGCCTGCCGTTACTTCATCTAGAAGTAAAACTTCGGGTAGAAATATCACATTACGGATCAATGCCACTCGTTGTTTTTCACCACCAGATAATTCAGTGATTTTCTTATCCAAATATGACTTTGGTAATTCAACTTGTTCCAAAAGAGTCAACACATGGCTTTCCTGAAATGCTTGTTTGCGAACCTCATAAGGAAATACAAAATTATCCCTTACCGTTTCGCCAAATAAAGTTGGTTGCTGAAAACAGTAGGATACCTGCATACGATAGCTTTCAGGTTGCAGGTTGATGATATCCTGTTCATGAAAAAGCACCTGACCATTTGTTGGTGTTATCAACGATGATAGTATTTTGAGTAAGCTACTTTTCCCACTGCCCGAAGGTCCAGTAATGGTTGTTCTGCTCCCTTTTTCAAATGATAATGTAATATCCTCTAGTATATTTTGCTTCTCAAGTTGAAAGGATACCTGATCAACTGCAATAATTTTATTCAGTCTTTCTCACTCCATTTCTTTTCGCCTTCCTTATTCTTCCTCTTCTTACTATCAAAAATCCCTGCAGCTCCGATTGCTACACCTATTGCAATTCCTAACGTTAAATTATCAAAAATCAAACCAAATGTGACGCCCAAACAAAGCCCTATTGAGATAGAACTACCATTATCCTTACTCATTCTTTCCCCTCCCGTTTCATCGTAATACTTTATAGTAACAATTAATAATTATTGAGCGTAAAAATAAGCAGTAAAGGAGAGAGAACACTAAGAAAAAGCAATAGGATTAGAAAGTAAGCAAATTTTTTCGAATAATATTTTGCCAAGCCGATCGTTATTATCATATATAAAATGGCTACTATTGCATAGATAGCTGTTCCTTTTCCTGCAAAGTCATTGTCACTGACTTTAGTTAGTATACGTAAAATACCAAATGAGATTAGCAAAGCTACTATTCCCCAAAATAGACTAAAGATTCTCTTACTATTCAAAGCTGTTACCTCCATGTTTCAATTCCCCTTTTAGAAACTGCTTGATTGAAAAATTTCTGCTATTTATACTATCTACTATTGATTTTAAACCTTTTATACATTCTTCTGTTTCAGATCAGAACTGATCCACTTCTGATAAATTTTGACTAATAACAGCTTTTCCCCCAACCAAAACTTGTTTAATTTTTTTATTGTCGGCACTAATTTCAACGATGATCTGCCCAGTCTGGTCTGAACTTAGTCGTCCTTGCTTAAAGATGTAAGATGCGTCACCTATTCTTTGAGTTGTTTGAAATAGGTAGCAAGCTAGGGCCCCGTTAGACGTTCCTGTCGCATATTCTTCTTCAATACCAACAAAAGGGGCAAAGTTGCGACAATGAATTGTGGTCTTTGCTGGAACAAAAACATGATAGCCAATAATAGCTAATTTTTTTGAGATTGCTTCTATTTCCCTTGTATTGGGCTTAATGGCTTGCAAAATAGTTGTATCTTTGACTGGAATCATTAAATCCTTTAATCCTGTTGATACGACTTTTAATGGCATCTCTTCTGAAAAATCAGTAACATCTATTCCCAAAGAACGAGCAACGGCAGCATAATCTAGTTTTTCTGTATAAAAAACCGGCAAAGCTTGTTCCATAAAAACGGTACCATCTTCCAATAGTAAAATCGTCAATTTCCCAGCTTGCGTGTGGATCGAATATTCTCCCGTAGTCAATTTTTCTAATTTCTTCAACAGACAAAATGCTGCAATGGTTGCGTGTCCACATAAGGGCACTTCAGTTCGTGGTGTAAAATAGCGTACCTTAAACTCATTCGAAGCTATGGGTTGAACAAACGCCGTTTCAGCATAGCCCAATTTGTTTGCGAGCAGTTGCATTTGCTCTGTTGACAGATGTTCTTCTTGTTTTAGTAATCTGACACCAGCTAAATTACCGCCCTGATCCTGATAAGTGAAGCTACTGACCTCAAATAGTGATTCTTTGTTTTCCACTCTAGGCTTCCTCCAGTCAAAACTTTTTCCAATCAATTTTCGATTGATTATTTCCCTATTTATACTAGTTCATACTCTCTATTCATGTCTTGTTTATTGTAAAATATAAAGAAGTATATTTACATAAATCGCATTATAATAAGTTTCTAGCTAAATATTATTTAGTATAAATAACTATATAATATTTAGCTGGATTTTCTTCGCTATTTATCAGTAAACAATCTACAAAAGAAGTGTTAAAATCCTTAGCAACTTTTTCTCCAATATATTTAGGGATTTCATCTGTATCTAAAAAATCAGA
>NZ_MIKC01000019.1 GCF_001730315.1 Enterococcus ureilyticus | reverse complement strand
TGTTTTGGCACTATTCTTTTTCAAGAAAATAGAAAAACCTAGAGGAAATTTCCTCTAGGAATCATATTAATCGATTTAATTCTTTAGATTTTCTTCACCAACATTAGTTGACAAAGAGCCAAAATTTAGTGACATTTAAGAAGATATAAAAAATATTTAGAGTTATGACTGAATTAAACCGAAAGCAAATTGTCCTCGATATAAAATTTTAACTAAACGCAAGACGTTTACTTTATGTCAATAAACGATGTTTCTAGTCTTGAAGCTGGCGTAAGATTAATCGCTCCAAAATTCATTATTTGACGTTATTATCATTCACTCAGCACATAATGTACATCAGTAAGTTCTTCACGTAGAATACAAGTTATTTTTGCATATATAACTAGATTTATGACTAAATATAAAGCTATTCACACGAAAATACTGTGCAATTATTTATTTCCATTTTAGAAATTTTACTAAAAAATAAGCCTTTTAAAAGAGTAAATTTTATAGCATCTTTATCAGGAAATAACAGAATTGGAAAGCTGGTTTTACTTCTAATTAGGTGATGTTCTAGGATTATTTATAAGCTAATGCCCAATATCAAATATTTTAAATGGACCAACATTTATAGTTGGGGTTGTAGAAGTCCCTGATATATTAAAAGTTGAGGTTTTCTTTTATTGTTATCCGTTATTTCTTGGACCTTTTTAATGACCGGTTAATTACGAATGTTTAAATATTCTTCTCCAATATTAGATATGTTAGCTATGCATGTTTGTTGTCAAACCCTTAATCAAGGCAGTTTGAATAATATCAAGTTTATTCATTACAGATGAGTAAGAACACGGCCTCCAAACTTTTACAAATTTTTCTGAGCCTATCTCAATTATGCCATATTCTTCAGAAATTTTTGGCCCGATTTCTTTTATCCTATTACTGGGTATCGCAATCCATAAATAATTCATTTGCTGCTGGTATTGTTTACTATTGAAAGACCGATGAAGATCTTCTTCAGCTAAAATAACTTCTATAGAATGTAGGTTCAATTGATGGGGGCTGGTAGTATAGTTTTCAATGACTAAAAAGTCTATAGTATGTGATCGATCAGTAATTGAAGAGTAAAACGAAAAATTAGGCAACAATTTATAGACTTTCTTCTGAGCGTTAACCGCTAAATTATTTATGCCAACGTCAGAAAAGGTATCTAGCCAAGAACTATAAGTTAAAGAGATGGCAATGTCTGAAACAGATAATACTATCTCTTTTTCAGAGCTGCCAACTTCCGAATGGCTGTTCTTTTTTATTATACTGCCGGGGTCATTCTGCCTGATTGTCTTGACGGATTTCCAAGCACTTAGTAAATCGGATCGCTTTAGCTCTCGATGCAATACTTTATCCATTAAATCGTCTTTAATATCTTTATTCCCTTGACTGATCTTTTCGACCAATTCAAAGTTATCCGGACTGACTTCGACGTCTTCTATTCTTGGGACAGATAAACCTTTCTTTTTTGCTCTTGTTTGATAATCGAAATAAATCTCGCCAGCTTTTTTTCTTTTCCATATTAAGGACTCAGTTACGCCGGACTCATAAGCCAAGTGTCTGATCCAACGAGTAAAGGATAAATGTTCTGGTTTCCATAAAGCGCCCAATTCGACTTCTCTGATTAATTCAAATAATCGTACCCATGAGCGTTTATCTCTAATGAGGATTTTTTCAATTTCTTCTTCGATACTTTTTATGTTGGACATAAAAAAACTCCTTTCTAATAGTTACTACAACGTATTATAGTAACTATTGTAAATGATAAAATTTAGAGTTGAATTGTTGCACTATTCTGAATGCGACACAACTATGTTGTGTCGTATTCGCATAAGTACACCAAAGTTAGGTGGCTCTAAGGGTTATTCATTATATGAGTAGCCCTTTAGATTTATAGATTGTTTGAATAAGACTAAATATGTAGTATAATAAGATTAAGTCATATTAACAAAATGAGGGATTTTTACATGAAAATTGTCCAACCAATCAGGGAAAAAAAGCAAATCGATGCATTGAAGGCCATTTTGTCTTCTGGAAAAATGGGGCCAAGAAATATGTTACTATTTTCGATTGGAATAAATACCGCTTATCGCATTTCAGATTTACGTCGATTAAAATTATCAGACGTGCTAATTATTTCTCGTGGTCGGGTGATCGCGAAAGAACGATTAGAAATGAAAGAGCAAAAGACCGGAAAACACAATTCAATTATTATTTCGAATAAATTGAGAAAACAGATTTTAGAGTATGCGAATGACTCTTTTCCAACTCAGGTAGCAAATCATGAATTTGATCATTTTTTATTTCCAAGCCGAAAAGGAAATGATCAGCCATTAAGCCGGCAAGCTCTTTGGGATGTTTTGAGTAAAGCAGCTAAAAGTATGGGGATGAAAAATATTGGCAGCCACTCGATGAGAAAGACGTTTGGTTATTTTCTTTACAAGAATGGAACCCATATTGAGATCATTCAAGAATTATTAAATCATTCATCGCAGCGTGAGACATTACGCTATATTGGGATCACACAAGAAGATAAAGATACTGCCGTAATGAGTTTAGATTTATAGGGTGTAATTATTTACTATATAATAGAAGAAACACGTCATTTTTTTGGAAATTTGCCTTTTTTTATAGATAGAATACGGTAGAGACTTTGATCATTTCCGTAGATAGTTCAATTAAAGAAGCGACAGTAACTAAATGATCAAAAATTTGATCATTGGTTTGAAAATTAAGAATGGGCTAGGAGAGGAAATATGTTAGAAAATAAATTAGGCATTACAAACCAAGTTGAATTAGCAAGAGTAGAAGAAAAGATCAGTAAATCGAATGCAAAGAAATTATACGATAGTGGTGATATTAACAAACTAGAAGTAGGAACGTTCAAAGGGCTAGCAGCTATTCATCGATACCTTTTTTCAGATATTTATGATTTCGCTGGTGAAATGAGGACGGTAAATATTGCTAAAGGGAATTTTCGATTTGCGCCGGTGATGTATTTGAACGTTTCTTTAAATCATATTGATCAAATGCCACAATCTACTATTGATGAAATTGTAGCAAAATATGTGGAGATGAACATTGCACACCCGTTTCGTGAGGGAAATGGTCGTAGTACAAGAATATGGCTAGACTTGATTCTTAAACAAGAAATAAAAAAAGTAATCGATTGGAATCTGATTAACAAAGAAGATTATCTTTCTGCAATGGAGCGTAGTCCTGTAAAGGATTTGGAAATTTCTCATTTAATTAAGCAAGCACTAACTTATTCAGTAAATGATCGTGAAACATACATGAAAGGTATTGATGTTAGTTATTACTACGAAGGATACACAGAGTTCAATACTGAAGACTTGTAGTCAGTGAAAAGGACAAAATATCACCAAAACTTATATCTAAATCTATATCCGGTAAAACTACGTTAATGGTAGAGAGATTCTAAGCTCATTTCAACTTTTAAACTAAGGTATTATCTTGAAGAAGCAATCTAGTGGTTACCTAAAACGACGTTTTAGGTAAAATAAAAAAGTTGTCCCAAAACTAGGATAACTTCCAGCAATATCAGTATTTTATGTTTATTGGATCGTTGAATAGGCAGATTATCTAAAACGCTCGTTTTAGTTATAACAAAGAGTTATCTTAACTTTAATGGTAAATGAATGTTGTAACATTGTCAATTTTAAAAGGATCAGTAGGAGGAAAGTTTATGAAAAAAAATAACGAACCAATAAGGAGAGGAATATGAAAAATTTTATTTGGGATTTGGATGGAACAATACTGGATTCTTATAAGATTATTTTAAAATCATTAGAAGAAACCTGTTTATACTTTGATATGGATTTTGATTATACATCAGTAAAAAAACATATTTTAAAAAAGTCAGTGGTTTCTTTCTTGCAAGAAAAATCGTCTGAGAAAAAAGTTTCTTATAGTGTTATGAAAGACTATTTTTCTGAAATGAATAGTTATAATGCTTCATCTATTAAATTAATGAACGGTGCAAAAGAAATTTTAAATTGGACAAGACTTAATGATATTCAAAACTATATTTATACACATAAAAGTGACACCGCCATTCAAATACTAAAAAATTTGAATATAGACTCTTTTTTTGAAGAAGTAGTTACAAGTTCTTACGGATTTAAACGAAAACCAGATTCCCAAGCGCTAGACTATCTAATTGAAAAGTACAATTTAGATAAACAAAAAACGTATTATATAGGAGATAGGTTAATAGACAAAGAGGTAGCAATAAATGCTGGTATTAAAAGTATTAATTTAACAGAAAAAAATTCTTATAATAATACTTACATATCAAGCTTGAGTTCAATAGAAAGGTTATTTTAGCGCGAGAATAGACTTTTGCAAAAAATAAATAAAAGGGCTTAACATTTAGTAAGACTGTGTAAAATATTTTGGAATGGAAGAAAAGCAAACAGGAATTTGGATTGGGAATTGATGGGTATGTTTAGTTTTTTATGAAACTTGTAGATAATTATTAATCGAAAATAAATCGCAGCAAAAGGAATATAAAAATTATAAATACGAACGATCTTGATAAAGAAGTGACAGACTATGTTATACACCAGTTGTTTATAATTAATGAAAATGCTGCAAGAGAACTCATGAACGGATTAGGGATGGAAGATCCGTATATTTCTGAAGAAAATAAAAGTCACTTAGAGAATAAGTTGAAATTCTAATTTATAAAAGAAATATAAAAACGTAAGCTGAATTAACTAAGTAGATTTAGTTTTAAAAAAAGTCAATAGATTAAGGAGAGAACAGATGGAGTTCACGAAGAAAAATGTAATAGATCAAGTGGAACAAATAAAAAAACTATTATAGAGGATGGTGTCAATAATGATGTAGTAAATTTTTATTTAGATAAACTTGTAAATGATATTGGAGAAATGGACGATGGTCAATGGGAGTATTTCCCTAGAATGAATCTATCAGACAAGAAATAAGTCATTGCTACACCTAAAAGGATAAATAATAGGTAATTACTTTTAACAATTCTACTTTAAACCGTAGTATAGAATTTGACTTGTAAATTCATTTTAAGCAAAAAAAGGAGTGACTTCATGGAAGAACAGATCGAAGGAAAAAAAGGTGTTCAACTTCTTGATTCCTTGTATGGAAAATGTTTAAACGGTATTCCTAAAATTTCTAAACCAGTTAACGAATTAGCAAATGATTATATTAGAAAATATGGTAAAACTGATAAAGCTATCGACAAGTTAGTAAGAAATCAATTGAGTAAGAATGGAATAAATGGATTCATTTCTGGTTTTGGAGGATTTACAACTTTGCCTGTCACTTTACCAGCAAATATCACTTCCGTTCTATATGTACAGATGAGAATGATAGCTGCTATTGCATTAATAAGAGGGTATGATTTGAATGATGATGAAGTACAAACGTTTGTGTATTCATGTATTGCAGGAGTTACAATAGCAGACACGTTCAAACAGGCTGGTATTAAAGTAGGAAATAAAATAATTTTAAATTCAGTTAACAAAATACCTGGTAAAGTGTTAGTTCAAATTAATCAAAGAATCGGATTTAGATTCATTACAAAAGCAGGAACAAAAGGAATTATTAATTTAGGAAAACTTGTTCCAATAGTAGGGGCAGGAATAGGATCTACAATTGATTGGACAGCTACCTGGACAATAGCCAATAGAGCAAAAAAAATATTTGAGGGAAGTAATGTAATTAACATGAACTGAAGATATTCTTGATAGTTAAAAAATTAGGTTTCTCAAAAACAATGGGATAATAGCATTTTTGAGTAAACGAAATCAGTATGTAGTAATATAAAAACTGCATGGTATAATATTAATACAAATAGTTACAACAATTGAAAGTGTTAGAAATGGAGACCAGATTTATGAGTTCTAGCGAGAATAATGAAATTAATAATCTAAGAAGATTAGCAATGACAAAAAGATTGAATTTTCTAATAGGTTCAGGTGCTTCTAAGCCAGCAATACCTTTGATGAGTGAATTTTCAGATAAAGCAGAAAAAACTGCGAACCAACAACTCACTCAAAGAATTATATCTATAAGTAAAATTATTGAAAATAATAGTTATTTAAAAAATGATCGTTGCAACATATTTCAACAAACTGATCTGACTCTCAAAAACTATAGAGATTTTATTGAGAAAGTTGTCCATATTTTAAATTTATCTAACTCTAGAGAAACTCCACGTAGTGCAAATATATTTACTACAAACTACGATTTGTTTATTGAAAAGGCTGTTGATGAAATATCTAGAAATAATCGATTAATTTTTAATGATGGTGCCAAAGGTTATTTAACTCGTTATCTAGATAGCTCAAATTATAATCAAGTTGTTTCTTATAAAGGGCTAAATGATAACTACATTAGTGAAATTCCATCTATTTCTTTGATCAAACCTCATGGTTCTGTAAATTGGGTTAAGAAGAATGAGGATATCGTTATTGATAATAAAGTATCAACTATTCCGGTAATTGTTGAACCTAATGGTTTAGAAGGGCAAGAAACTTTTCTAAATAATCACTTTCACGAAATGCTCAGAGTGTTTCAATTAGAACTTGATAAACCACAATCAGTGTTATTTGTTCTGGGATTTTCGTTTCAAGATAAACACATTGGTAAAATGATTAAGCGTGCTTTAAAAAATCCTGAATTAATGATATATGTTTTTGGTTTTGTTGATTCAGATAGAAAGCTATTTTTAGATAATTTAGGCTTTTCGTCTGAGCGATCAAATTTTATAATTCTTACACCAGAGAATTTTGATAATGAATTATTGACAAAAAATGATGGTGGTAAAAAAGATGATGAGTCTTGGTATAGTTTTACTCTTCCAGTTCTATCTAATATTTTATCTACTTGGAAGGATAAGTGAATATGAAACCAACTAAAAAATTAGGAGTCATAGTTGCTGTTGATGGTGATATATCTCAAGTAGGAATGTATAGTATGTCTAATGATGCAGAATTTATATGGTATGGTGATGTATTAACTGGACCTAAAGTTGGTGCTTTTTTAACAATTAATCAAAACAACATCAAAATTATTGCCACTGTATCAAATGAAAAAATTATAGATCAGCAAAATACTGTAAAAAGTATCGAATTTGATAATCGTTATAACAAAAACTCTATCAATAGAATAATCATGTTAAAAACAAAAGGTGTTATCGTTGATGAAGAATTCCAAGTAACTAGTCAATATGTCCCAATGATAGGCAATGAAATCACGTTAACAAAAAAATCTGAATTAGCAGTCATTTATGGAATTAAAGATGAAGATCCTTGTATTTACTTAGGCAAGTCAATCCTTGAAGGACAACCGATTAATATACCAATAAACCAATTTTTCGCCTCACACATTGGTATATTTGGGAACACAGGTAGTGGTAAATCGAATACATTACATAAATTATATTTACAGCTATTAAATTCACCATATCGAGATAAAATATGTGAAAAATCACAATTTTATATTATAGATTTCAATGGAGAGTATACAAGTCCCAATCATTTTGGACTTTTAGAAGAAGATGGTAAAAAGCTAGTTAAGATTAATACTCGAGAGTCTAGAAAGGGTAATAAGTTACCTGTTAAGAAAAAATATTTATTTGACGCGGATATTTTATCTATTTTGTTTGATGCTCGACCAGCTACTCAAGTTCCTTTTTTAAGAAATGCTTTAAAGCTTTGGGATGAAAAAAAATTTAATGGAAAGAGAATGGCAAAATTTGTTGTTGGGACACTAAAAAAGATATTAACTACTGGAAATGCAGCAAGTTCAGATGCTAAAGACAATTGGATAAGTTTAGCTAAGAAGTATATAGATGAAAAAAATTTATTTGACCACTTGAATTCTTTAATTTATTATTCGGGAAATGCTTGTTACAAAGCTACTAAAGAAATATATATAAATGACAAAACAGGAATGTCTAATGACGCAATTGGATATCTCAAGTTAACAGAGATAGAATACAAGTTGGAACAAGTATTCAATAGTATTAATCAGATTAACCAATTAAAATTTCATTTAGAATTTCAAAAAGTCCATCAATCATCCTGGAAGGCAACAAATATAGAACATATTAATCCCCTGTTTAACAGAATAAATACAGCTTTTTCAAGTTTAGATAAAGTAATCGAAGTTGTAGATGATATATCGGACGCCTACAAGACTGTAAATGTAATTTCACTTGTTCATGCCAATCAAGAAATCACACGATTAATACCTATGCTTTTATCAAAAATGATATATGATGAACAAAAATTAAATGTTTCTGGTGAAAAAATTACCCAGACAAAACACCTGATTATCGATGAAGCTCATAATATATTAAGTTCAAGTTATAGGAATAACGGAGATGACTGGCAGGATTATAGACTGTCTATTTTTGAAGAGATTATAAAAGAAGGCCGAAAATTTGGTTTTTACTTAACGCTTTCTAGTCAAAGGCCTTCAGATATTTCAGCTACAATTCTTTCACAAACGCATAATTACTTTATACATCGTCTAGTGAATGAAAAAGACCTTAAAATGCTTGAAAATACTATGCCTACTTTAGACAAAAATTCTTTGCGAATGATTCCTAGTTTAGGTAAAGGAGAGGCAATTATCACAGGAAATGCAATAAAAGTTCCAGTTTTTACAAAAATAGAAAAGGAAGAAATCAATAGACCTGATAGTGATGATATAATTTTATCTGAACTATGGACTTAATCGCTATGAATAAAATTTTAATGTAGGGGTCACAAGCGCTTACGGTGAATTTGCATAAAATAAGAATTAGATCTAAAAAATTTTCTGTTATTTTGTACATCAATGACAAATGTGAGTGCTACTATAAGTGACCATCTTACAGAGAAATACTAAAATCACACAATATACAGAAATTTGAATCTACTAGATGGTATGTAAACATAAATCGTGAATTTTATGTTCAAGTGATTTTTCCGTAGTTCCCAAAAAGGATCAATAACTGAAGGAGGAACTAATATGGAAAAAGCTTTATGTATTATGATGGAAGATTATGATGAAGATGATGATCAAGTGAAGTTGTATATGAAAATATAACTTCACTGAAGTTGGTAGAAGATATGATTGAGGAAGAAGAAGTTCTTCTCTTCACGTCAGATGATAAGGACTATGAAATGAGTACATTTGATATTGATTGGTTTAGATTTGTTCCTGTTGCTTCAGACATGGTTACACACTTTAAGAATAATGATAGTTATGTTTGTACATGGGATGCACAAGGTACGATTCTCAAAAAGGATAGAAAGGTAGATAGAAAGGGTGGACAAAAAAGCAAAAGTTTTAATGAAAGGAAAGTTTAACTATTCTAATTCAAAATTTAAAAAAATGTCAGTAAGAATTTTGTTAGTTCTTACATTTATCTTTGTATTTCTTTTTGGAATAGAGATAATTAGTAACACTAGCATTAATCTTGATGGTGAAGTGTTACTAATTCTATTTGGAACAATTTATTTTGTAGGAGCAATATATTTGTCTGAGATAATTTATGAAAAGTTATTCTTGAAAGAAGTTGTAATAACTAAATGCACAAAGGGTGTAAGGATTTTGGTTGGTAGTGACGAAATTATAATTCAGATGAATAAAATACGTAGAGTTAAGGCAGAATTGAGTTATGGTGTAGGTTCAAGAGGAAGCTCAAAAGGAAGCTCACGATCAAGCGCTAAACTAGTAATTTACACAAACGCTGAAGTATTTCATTTTACTACCTCGGGAATAAACGAAGATGTTAAAAAAGTTGAGAGCTATATCAACAAAGGTATAGAGATAAATAGCCAGAAGAGTTCTAAATGAACTAGATACGTTTTTTCAAAAACGATCATTTTCAGAGAAATTATTCTCTTAGTACAATTTTTTTAAAATAAATTGCTTAAATAGCCTGTCCAACAATTAATACAGTTGGACGGGCTACTTTTTTATTCAAAAAGAAGTGACTCAATTTCTTTGGATAATTCAGGATTATGAATATCTAAACCAATAATTGATATTTTTCTTTTTTGATTTTTCATATCAATTACAAAAGACTTTAATGCTTCAACTCCAGAATGATCTAAGATATGAGAATAAGAAAAATCTATTGTTAGCTGTTCGTTGTCATAATTAACAGTTTCAAAATAATGGAGAAACGAATGTGTGGAAGCAAAAAATAAAGGTCCTTTTACTGCAAACAAATCATCTTTTTGAACAATTGAAATCGTCGATAGCTTTGCCATAAAAATGACTGCGCTTAATAGAACACCTACAAAGATACCAATCGCCAAATTATGTGTATAAACAACAACACCTATCGTCACAAGCATTACTAGACTCTCTGTTACTTGGAAAGAGCGGATGAGAGATAAACTTTCCCATTCAAATGTTTCAAATGAAACAGTAATCATAATACCAATAAGAGCTGCAGTAGGTATCTGTATCATGATATCTTTTAGACCAAAAATTAGGATTAATAAAGCCATTCCCGCAACAAAAGTAGAAAGTCTTTTTCGTCCACCAGATTTCACATTGACCACAGCTTGACCAATCATTGCACAGCCTGCTGGACCACCAAATAACCCCGTCACTATATTTGCAAGACCTTGTGACTTCACTTCCCTTTTGTTATCTCCTTTGCTTCCGGTCATTTTATCAACTACAGGAATAGTCAATAATGATTCTATCAGACCTACCATTGTTAAAGCAACTGCTGTTGGAAAAATGATAGAGAATGTTTTAACAGTGAAAGGAACCCATGGAAATGATAATGTTGGTACAATTGTCGACATATTTCCCATATCTCCAATTTTTTGTAGATATCCTGGGTAAGCCAATGCAACAACAGTCATTACTATAATAACAATTAATGCAGGTGGAACAGCTTTTGTAACTTTTGGAAGTCCGTACATTAGCATGATTGTGATAATTACCATGAAGTACGTCCATATTGATTGCCCAGGTAATTGTTGTACTTGAGCTAGAAAAATTAAAATGGCTAAGGCATTTACGAAGCCAAACATCACAGTTTTTGGAATAAATTTCATTAATCTTTGAATACCAAGATATCCTAGAACTAATTGCATAATACCTGTTAAAATAGTTGCTGCTATCATATATTCAAGACCATGGCTTTTAATTAGCGCAGCCATAACGAGTGCCATAGATCCTGCGGCGGCTGAAACCATGGCTGGTCTTCCACCTGTAAAGGATATAATTAAAATAGTTGTTGCTGAAGCAAATAGTGCTGTCATTGGATTTACTCCTGCAATAATAGCAAAACCTACAACCTCTGGAAGTACGGCTATAGACGAAACTAGACCAGCAAACAAATCATTTTTCCCATTTCCAATCCACTCTTCTTTTTTTATACTAAATAACATGTAGATAAATCACACCCTTTTAAATTTTTAGTTGCATTTGACAACTTTATTATAGTATCATAGTCACATTGTTAAATAAAGTCTTAGGTGAATTTAAATACAATTAAAATTAACCCTATAGTGAATTTTTGAGGTGATTGAATAGATGAATATTGGAATAAGAATTCAAGAATTAAGGAAAGCAAACCACATGACTGCAAGAACATTAGCTGAAAAAATTAATATTTCCCCATCTTTTATTTCTGCAATAGAGAATGATACAACAAAGCTCTCCTTAAAGACACTAACACATATTTGTGAGGCATTAGGTGTATCATTGTCAGATTTTTTCAATCCTAAATTAAGTCCTACAGATCAGAAATTAATAACTGTTATTATGAGTTTACCAGAACAAAAAAAATATGAACTTCTTCAGTTTTTAACAGGCTTAGAAGAGAAGTAGTTTTTCCATAGATCAAATTTCTGATTTTAAAATTACCACTCAATTTCTGTAGCTTTTTAACCATTGTTATTAACTCAAGAGATGATCTTGAAAAAAATGTTTACTTTTCATTGACACAAAGTAAATGGAGTAAGTTCATGACTAAACGTTTATTTGTACCAGCAGTTTCAATTATATTTAATGGTGATAATAGATATCACAATAAGAGTAAGAAAATTAAAGTATCTCTTAGCATTGAAAATGGAAAAAAACCGCAGTAATTAAAGTACAATTAATTTCACGAGATACAAACAAAATTTTAGGACGCCAATGTCCCACGTATTCTTATGATGATTGGAAAAATGTGGAAATTGCAAGTAAGAGGTTGTTTAAATACTTAGATATCAATAAGAATTTTTATGATGAATTTACCGGATTTAACGGTTCTGATATTGTATTACCGACCCCAGAAGCAATTAAAAAATTTGATTAATTTACAATCGTAATTTAAATATATTAATCTTCCCCAAAAGGATCAGTAGGAGAGATATGGAATAATTTTCTTAGTGGTTGTCCTTGTACATTATTTACTATATAAAAAATTTGAAAAAAGGATAAAATTATCGAAACAATGTATCATGAATTTAACAGGAGTTCTTAGTGTACTTTTATGGGTAATTGGAAGTTTCATAGTAGACGTTTTGCCAAAAAGTTTAAGAGGCAGCTACGATTCAATGTGGGGAGATTTGACAATATTTCCAATGCTGATTATCGTACTTCATAGTTTAATATTTATGTTGATATATGTTTTAGTAATTAATCTTATTTTATTATACAAAAAACATAAGATGTATCCCCAAAAGGATAGAAAAGAGGATTAGTATGACTAATAACAAAGAGACAAAACAACTAATAACGGATTTGTATAACAGTTTTAAAGACAATCAAGAAAATAATTATGCGGAATTAAAAGAGGTTTTATTAAAAGTATATAAAAAACTGGATGTGTCTATAAATGAGGAAGCGTTAATTGCTAGACTAACTAACTTTATCTATTTTAAAACACTCACTGAAAAATGGAAATTTAATCCAGAACAAAATCAAATTATAAGTGAATTGAGTGATATAGCTAAATCAGCTGGGGTGAATAACAATTATAGAGGTGATTTAGGAAGCTTGTCTCAGTTTGACTAAATTTGAGTGAACTAACTTCTCAAAAAAGATAAGATAGGTGACTCAGGAATAGAAGGAAATTAAAGCATAAAGGTAAGTCAGCAACGCCCATTTATCAAAGTATTCTAATGATATTTTATTGTATAAGTGCCGTTGTCTTAGTTTTTGTCTCTTTTATCTTTTTTGGAAGATATGGGCGTCCTAGCATGTATGAACGCTATAAAATTTTATATAGAGACAATACGAACGAGCTTTTTTCAGCGATATTGACTGAAGTAAGCATAAGTTTAGTACTATTAGGTGTATCAATACTATTAGTAGTATTGATTTTATTTTTAAAAAGAAGGAAATATAATCGAATTAAACAAAAAAAGTTTCCTAAAAAGGATCAGTAGGAGGATAAATGATGGAATTAACAACCAGTCAAGTGGGTATGATCTTACATGGTATGTATATGTCAGACTACTTTGAATCTGAGGATTTAGAAGAAGCATTACAGCAACTTATAGACGATACAGAATCAACTATTGGAATTACTGTCCAAACAGAATTACCAAGCGTTGATCCAGTGATAGAGAGACTAGTAAAAGAACGCAAAAGTTTAATTGAGTTGGCACCTAGCAAAGAACAAGACAATTTTATAGAAGCCCAAAAATATATTGAGGGATTTGAATATGCTATAGAAATTCTCAAAAAGGATGGTTAACTCCTGATAGACAAAAAAGACCTACCTTAGGGAGAAGGTAGGAAAAAGAGTTAAAAAAGAAGAAAATGTTTTGTTAGGGTTATTTGATATAAGTAAACAGTATCTTATAATAATGAAAAATAGGAATAAAAATCATCATTTTCATTATTAATTTAGAAATTACCAATTACTAGAAAAGAAAATTTGTAAACAAAGTAACTAACTTTTCAGGCTAGACTGATACACACGAGAATGTTTACGATATTGTTTCACAACAATAGGAATAGCGATAGCAGCAAGTACAACAAATTTTTTTTTCATAAAACCATTCCTTTCTAAAGTATCTATTATATTTCAAGTGCCGAAGCACGACGTGGACGGTAGGATTCGAACCTACACCTCGATGATAGAGTACCAACAAACGTTTAGCCTCTGGGAGTTAAACACCACGTTCACCCACATAATTTAAGAGTAGCGAAAGAGACAAATGAGTCTCTTTCACTCAAAAATTTGGAACAAGTTTCTTACTTTCTTTGTAGAACAAATAAATAAATTTGAGATATCTAATTGTTTCAAAAGCAATAATGACCTCCTTTGTTTATCTGTATCTAGAATACCGTTTAAACCTTAAATCAACCCTAAAAAAGTAAGAAGTAAATGTGAAGAATGATTAATAAAGTGATAAGAGCTATATTACCAAAAAGAATAGTTAGAGGCTAACTATGAAAATAAATACTATTTTAAATTTTCATATAATTTGTCTTCTATCAGAAAGAAAGGAAAGTGGTTACTGTGATTGCTTTTATTTTATTATTTCGTAGTTTATGGAGAATCTTAAAAATTCTATTCCTTCAAGAAGAACAAAAAGCTATTATGTTAGCCGTTCTCTTTATTTTATCGATAGGCACTTTTTTCTACCATGGTGTAGAAAGCATGAGCTTTTTAGATGCCTTATACTTTTCTGTAATTACACTTGCCACGGTGGGGTTTGGCGATTTATCTCCCCATACAGCAGTTGGTAAAATTTTCACAATAATTTATGTTTTAATTGGAGTAGGTATTATTTCCGTAATGATTGCCAACTTTAATCACGCAATGGCCACATACCACAAAGAAAAAAAGAGTAAAAAGCAATAAGAGGGTAAATATAGTTAGAATACCAAAAACAATCAGTAGGAGGAACAAGAATGAAAAAGGATAAAGAGTATTTTGAAAGTGTAGGGTATTATAGTGCGATGGCGCAACTACTTTCTTTTATATCGGCTGATAAAAATGATAGTATTGATGGTTTCATTTTATCATTTGAACTAAAAGATAAGCACTTTAGAGAGTATCTTGAGCCAGAAGACTTTTCTGTAATTCTTAATGACTTTGAAAATTGGAATGAAGCAGCTCAAGAAATGTGGGTTTCCTAAAAAGGTTGGTTTTAGGTGAAAAAAGACAACTACAACAGAGAGTTTAAATTCGACAAAAGAACAAAAAATGAGGACAAAAATATCAAAGAGTGAATTTCCTTATTTTCGAATTTTACAACAGTTCTTGGAGATAAAGTGAGGGATACCATTGGCTGTTTAGGTAGAACAGTTTTAATTCATAAAGAGAACCCATGTATCGGTTGATACATGGGGTACTTGGGGTAATTGAGATTATGTGAACTTACTATTTAAATAACTTGATTAGTTACTTTTTTTACGTTTAAAAGTTAATATATATGCTCCACTTGCAAGCAGTATCATTGCACCAACGTCTGTTAATAAAGGTGAGTTTGTTTCACCTGTTTGTGGCAAGGTGGCTGTTGTAGAAGCTGAATTAATTGTCTTTGCTTTAACTACTGGTTTTGTATATGATTCAGAAGGTTTAGTCGGTTCTAAAGGCTGATTAATCGTGTTTTTCGTATAAACATAAGTCACAGTTTGAGCTGTATCAGTAAATGTTCCGTTTGGATTCCCATTAACCTCTTTAAATGTATAGCCATCTATAGTTAATTGTTCAAAAGAATAAGGGTCTCCAATATTACCAGATTTCACAACATCAGGAGCAATTGTATTTCCCTCTGTATCTTGGTAGTGAATGGTTACATCAGCACCAAGTATGCTATCTTGAACGATAACAGTCATAGTTTTATCAATAAATGTTCCAGCCATGACATTTTCTAGTCTATAAGTAATCGTATAAGTCCCTGCTTTAGAGGTATCTACATCATTAAAAATAGCAGTAAATTCACCATCTCCATAAGGTATTTCTTGGTCACCTCTGAAAGCTGTAGCATAATTTTCAGGAGAGAAAATATCACCAACATTGAGAGTTACCGTATCATTAGGTAACTCTATTCTATCGTTATCTTGAACGATAACAGTCATAGTTTTATCAATAAATGTTCCAGCCATGACATTTTCTAGTCTATAAGTAATCGTATAAGTCCCTGCTTTAGAGGTATCTACATCATTAAAAATAGCAGTAAATTCACCATCTCCATAAGGTATTTCTTGGTCACCTCTGAAAGCTGTAGCATAATTTTCAGGAGAGAAAATATCACCAACATTGAGAGTTACCGTATCATTAGGTAACTCTATTCTATCGTTTTCTTGAATAGACTGTTCTTGGACAGTACTTTCGGCTAAAACAATTCCTGAAGGAATAAATTGAAAAGACAATACAAAAATTGCTAACACAATATTAATTTTTTTAATAGAAATCCCATCCGTTCCTTATATATATATTATTATATACATAGTATATAATAATATTAGTTAAAGATAAATAGCTAAATAAAAAATTAATAAATAAAACAAGAAATGTATTAAAAACAGATGGTATAGTCTACAAAAATTGACATGATTGAAAATAGACAAAAATATCTACAATTTATAAAAGTTTTATTCGTTCCATAAACACTCATTTTTCATATAGGTAGGACATTTATAAATTGTAGATAGATTATCCTTGACTCTTCTTATTCCTAAAAAATAATTACTTAATTTTTAAAGTATCGGTAGCAGCATGCATGAAAAATAAAGGAGGAACAAAAATGAAAAATAGAACAAGGTTAAAAATATGTGGATTTGCAATACTTATTGTAGGTGCAACGATTGCTTTTAAAAATCCGTATCAGTGTATTTTATTGACGATAATTGGTGCAGTGATTTTAAACACCACATATAAAATGGATTGAAGATTAGTTCCTAAAAAGGATAAGAAAGGGTAATGTTTAATGAATCAAATTAAGAAAATCTATAAGGAAGCTTCAGAGCTAAATACTAAGTTAGCAGCGTTGCTTAATACACTCAATTCATATGTGAATGAGAAATCAATTGATGGCTTTTTCTCTTTCAGACCTGACGAAAATAATTGTTTAAGTCTTTCTTGTGAGATTGAAAAAATAGTTGATGAAGAAGATGGAACTACAGAATATGAGTATTATGTTATTTTGTTTACTGAAGAAGAATCATTACAGGAATTTTTAAGCTTAGATAGATCGAGTATGATTGATTACATTATCTTCAATGCAATATAGATTCTCAAAAAGGATCGAATAGCTGTATGCATTAGATCCAAAAAGGAATGGTAGATGAAAAATGACTAAATCTTGTGGAAAGAAACTAAATGATGGTGATTATATCTACTATGTCGATAAAGGATTTTATCATGAAGAGTGTTTGAGCTTAAAACCAATAGCTTAGATTGTTAGAGATGGAAAGGAAAAACAGGAAAAGAAATTGAACAAGTTTCTTCGCATACGTGAAGAGCTTAATGAAGATTGATTATCTCAAAAAGGATTAATAACAGAAGGAGTCAATATGGAAATTATAATTGATAGACAAAGTGTATGTATGGGGGATGATGTTACAAGTCACGAAACTAAAAATGAAGTAAACGAACATATCACATTTCTAGAACTCTTTGAAGAGTTAATAGCAAAAAATTATTTTCCTCATATTCAAGGAAATGACGTCGTTTGGATTCTAAGATTTGATGGGAAAGATAGGATTGCTTGGAAAACAAAGGAAAATAAATTTTATGAATACAATAAGACTTATTGTTCGATAAGTAAGAATGGAAAAAGGATTCCAGAGGTTACGTTTATTTATTATTCATCAGTTGAAGAGTGGTCAGAAAGACGTGAAGACTGTCTAGAGAATAAGATAGTGCAAATAAATTGGTTGGATAAGTTGAAGAATTTTTTTTATAAATAGCTATTTGCGGAATACTGAAGGCATTTCTAAAAAGGAAAGGAAAGTGCTAGAGTGATCAAATCGCTAGTTAATTTTTTTAAAAAAAAGAATGATATTGGTGTTACTGAAGATGATCTAATCAATACTAAGAGAGCTTTACAAAATATAAATAGATTATCTGAACAATTGGACGAAGAAAATTTTTGTAGAATGTTCAATTCCACCCTAAATGTTTTTGATTTAGATATATCTAATCAAGAGAAAGCAAAACGGATATTGGCAAAGTCACAGGTATTTGGTGGGATGGGATCTTGGAATGATTCTCCGGGTTACGAAGCTTACAGATTAGGTATTCAAAAGGAATACGAAGAAGTTACAGAAGAGCTGTATAAACAGCGATCAATTCTTCAGGAAAAGATCAGTTTTTCCGAAAAGAATCAGTTATTAAAAATAAAGGAAGAAACTAATATGGAAATTAATGTAGATAGACAAAGTATTTGTATGGGTGATGACATGGAGAGTCACGCAAAATTATATGAAATAAGCGATACGACAACTTTTCTAGAACTCTTTACTAAATTGATAGAAGATAATTATTTTCCATATACAGGTAAAAATAATATCGTTTGGGTTCTAAGATTTAATGGAAAAGATATAATTGCTTGGAAAACAAGAGAAAATAAATTTATTGAATACAACGAGACTAGTTATCTGGTATCAAAAGATCAAGAAATAATTCCGACTGTTGTTTTCAAGTATTATAGTTCATTCAAAGAGTGGGAAGAAAAGAATAAGTATTAGCAAAGTAATCAGTATTTTTCAAAAAGGCTCGTTCGTATTATGGATGAATATTCTTTGGCTACAGCTGTGAATCTTCCAGGAAGATTTCTCTAAAAGCGAACGGTAAGAATTCTTAAAGTTGAAGATAGATCGGCTTCTCGAAACAGATGAATAGCAGCATACGTGAGATTCAAAATGTTCAGTAGTAGCTTTTGTACGAATAAAAATCAGAAAGATAACTAAGTGATGAATAATGAAATGAAAATTACAGAATGGCTAACGGTTTGTCCAGATTTTAAATTAAGTAAAATAGAAGAAAATTCAATTATTAATAAATCGTTGGTATGGGGTAAGTTGCCTAACAAATCATTTAATGGAGTAACATTCGCAGAACTTAAACACTATCTTGTTGATAGCTATCAATGGAATACTGAAGATACTCCCAAAAACGATCGGCTTTAATCTTAAAGTTAGAAATTACTTTTATAATTTTTATTATTGATCTCTGTTTTTGCTTATTGTTTTTGTTAATCAACTAATCACTCATAAGCATACCTTTTGACAGAAATAGCAAATTATTGTTATTTTAATAGATAGATATAAATTGAGACAATAACTGATAGGAGGTTCACTTTGAGTAAGCTAAAAAAAACAATTGTCACTGTTTTTCTTTTTTTATTTATGTATCTGTGTTTTTCAGTGATAGTTTCCAATCAAACATATGTATCTATACCATTTTACTTATTAAATTTGGATGAGTATCCATTAGTTGGGGATTGGCTCCCTGTGATTACATTCTATCTTGCAGGTAGTGTCTTCATTGTTTTATTTATTTTAATGTTGGGTACGATATTTTACCCAAAAAA
>NZ_MIKC01000018.1 GCF_001730315.1 Enterococcus ureilyticus | reverse complement strand
TGCGACAAGATATAATATACCAAGTTTCTGGGCTTAGGTCAACTAAAATTTCTATTTTTTTCAAAGTTTTTTTCGTTACCGATTATTCTATTACTTTCGTTCTTTATTGTTCGTTTTTAAGCAGAAAAACCTATTTTTTTATGTTATTTCTTAATTTTTAGTAACAGATTCTAAATTTCCCATAACTTCGCTTTGTTTTTGTCAATTTTCTCAGTTTTTTGTTAGAATGAAGGAGAAGAATTCTACTATATAATGGGGGAAATGAATGATATGAAAATTTTAGTTGCTGATGATGACAAAGAAATTGTAGAACTGCTGAGTATTTATATACACAACGAAGGCTATGAAGTAGTAAAAGCTTATGATGGAAAAGAAGCTTTGTCTAAGATTCGGACAATAGCAGATATCGACCTTCTTATTTTGGATATCATGATGCCGATCATGGATGGGATGCAAGTTGTTAAAGAATTACGAAAAGAGTCACAGATCCCGATCATCATGTTAACCGCCAAAACAACTGATATGGATAAAATCAAGGGACTTGTAGCCGGAGCAGATGATTACGTTACAAAACCTTTTAATCCATTAGAAGTCATGGCACGTGTTAAATCTATTTTGAGACGTAGCCAAATGCAACTTAAAGCGGATGAACCTGATATTCTTGAAACTGGTTCATTGATCATCAACAAGGATTCCCATGAAGTAAAAACCGTTGATGGAAAGGAGATTCAGCTAACCGCCTTAGAATTTGGTATTTTATATCTACTGGCTAGCCATCCGAATCGTGTTTTTAGTGCTGATGAAATTTTTGAACGCGTCTGGCAACAAGAAAGTATTGTTTCTGCAAAAACAGTAATGGTTCATGTAAGTCATTTGCGGGATAAGATAGAAGAAGCAACTGGTGGAGAAAAAGTCATTCAAACAGTTTGGGGAGTTGGATATAAGATCGATGCTCGTTAGACAAAAGAAAATTGAAAAGCAAAAACGAATTACCTTAACATCAAAGGAAATTAGTGAATTACTCGCTGAAGGAATTGTCACGATTATCCTGTTGCTTCTATTAAATGTCTCAATCACAGTTATTCTTAGCGGCAGTCAGACATTACAAGGAATCATCTGGGCAACAAAAGGCGCCTTTGCCCAAGAACTAAACACAGACTTATTTTGGAGCTTAAGTAAATTTGTGATCCCTATCTTTTTTATTGTTGATGTCGGTGTCTTGTATTGGCGCTTGATTCGCCGTTACCGTCAAATGCAGTTGCGTCATATTATTAGTGAACTTCATTACATTGCCGATGGTAACTATGATCATCGTATTCCTTTTGAGTTAAGCGGTGATTTAGCAAAAGTCGTAACCAGTATTAATGGTCTGGTAGACAGTACTGTTGCCGCAATTGAAGACGAACGGAAAATAGAAAAATCAAAAGATGAATTGATCACAAATGTAAGTCATGATATACGAACACCGTTAACTTCTATTATAGGTTATTTAGGATTGATTGAAGATCGGCAGTTTCATAATGAAGCAGATCTGCTGAAGTATACCCATACAGCTTATGTGAAAGCAAAACAAATGAAACTACTCGTTGACGATTTATTTGAGTATACAAAGGTTCGTCAGCCTTCTGTTCCTATTAATACAATTAGTTTTGATATGGCACAATTGATTGAGCAACTTGCTGCTGATTTCGAATTGGAAGCAAGCAAAAATGCTATGACGATTCAAGTGAATGCTAATCCGGCCTCCATAAAAATGGATGGTGACACTGAAAAACTAGTACGGGTCTTCAATAACCTTTTATCAAACGCACTTAAGTATGGGAAAGGCGGGAAAAATATTGTCATTGATGTAGAGAAAGTGGGCACTGAAGTGGTGGTAGCGGTTAGAAATGATGGTCCTCCGATTCCGAAAAAATCTTTAGATCAATTATTCGATCGTTTTTATCGCGTAGAAGAATCTCGTTCACAGGAAACCGGCGGAACAGGTTTAGGTTTGGCTATCGCCCAAAGTATTATAGCCTTACATGGCGGTTACATCTATGCTACTTCTGATGACCATTGGACATCTTTCATCATCCACTTACCTCTACAACGAAACTGATTAATTGAGGTTGACATTCAAAAGAAAGTTTTGTATCCTAGTGACAAGCAAAGAGAAAAAGTATTTGTAGTCTTGAATCAAAGAGAGTTTGCGGTGGTGAAAGCAAATATTCTACTATAAAGAAGTCCGTCTCTATTACTATGCGTTTGATGAAATAAGTCAAACCGGCCTGCAGCCGTTACCTGCATAACAAGGGCAGCGTACAGCTGAACTTGGGTGGTACCGCGAAATTCAAGTCATTTCGTCCCAAGATTTTTTTCTGGGGATGGAGTGGCTTTTTATTTTACTGCAATTCTAACCAGCTAAGCGAATGTCCTCCTCAGAAAAACCAGATGTGCCTGTGATGAAAAGTGCTACATCCTATTTTTTCAACTAATGATGAACCACTCGTTACACTTCCATGAGCTTATAGTGATTGGTATATGGTGGCTGAACGAAAGATTGCTTCCAATTTTTCATTTGAGGTTAAAAGCACAAAATGTAGCACAGTAAAATATTGTTACCTATACATTAAGGAGGAGTTATTATGTTAGATGTAAAAATGATTCGTCAAAATTTTGATGACGTGCAAACAAAGTTGAAAACCCGTGGTGTAAAAGAAGAGATATTAGTAGAATTCTTACGATTAGATGAAAGTCGTCGTAACTTATTAGTAAAATCAGAAGAATTAAAAAAATACCGTAATGATGTCTCTGCAGAGATCGCACAACTAAAACGAAACAAAGAAGATGCTACAGCAAAAATTACTGAAATGAAAGAAGTTGGCGGCAATATTAAGGCGCTAGATACTGAAATCGAAGAAATCGATGCTAAACTTCTAGAAATTTCTACCACCTTACCCAATCTTCCACATGACTCAGTGCCTGTCGGAGCAGATGAAAACGATAATGTTGAAGTCCGTCGCTGGAGTGAGCCTAGAAATTTTGCCTTTGAACCTAAACCCCATTGGGATGTAGCAGAAAATTTGGACATTCTTGATTTTGAGCGAGGAGCAAAAGTTTCAGGTAGCCGTTTTGTGTACTATAAAGGTTTAGGTGCTAGATTAGAGCGCGCATTATATAACTTTATGCTGGACATGCATGTCTATGATCATGGCTATACTGAAATGATGACGCCGTATATCGTAAATAGCAATTCTATGTTTGGAACTGGGCAATTCCCTAAATTCAAAGAAGATGTTTTCCAGCTAGAAGGAACAGATATGACCTTGATTCCAACCGCGGAGGTTCCTCTAACCAACTATTACAATAATGAAATTTTAGATGGGAAAGATTTACCAATCTATTTTACAGCACTAAGCCCATCTTTCCGTTCTGAAGCTGGCAGTGCTGGCCGTGATACTAGAGGTCTGATTCGTCTACATCAGTTTAACAAAGTAGAAATGGTGAAATTCAGTGATGCAGAACATTCTTATGAAGAATTAGAAAAAATGACTGCTAATGCGGAAGATATTTTACAAAAATTAAATCTACCGTATCGTGTTATGTCACTTGCTACTGGCGATATGGGCTTCTCTGCTGCTAAAACTTACGACTTAGAAGTGTGGATTCCAGCTCAAAATGCCTATCGTGAAATCAGCTCTTGTTCAAACTGCGAAGATTTTCAAGCACGTCGTGCCATGATCCGCTACCGCGATGAACACGATAAGGTTCAATATGCGCATACCTTGAATGGTTCTGGTTTAGCTGTTGGTCGGACTGTCGCTGCTATTTTAGAGAACTACCAAAACGAAGATGGTACTGTAACGATTCCAGAAGTTTTAGTGCCTTATATGGGTAATTTGAAATTAATTAAATAAATAAAAAGAATCACTAATTTAACTCATTGGCTGTTGAAACTATAAATCAATAATGATACATTTGGATTACTAAAAACAGTCAAATTTATAATTAGAAGGATCAAACATTATGCATAAAAAAAATCACTCACGAATTACTCGAAACAGTCGGCGTGAAAAGAATAAACATAATATTACAAAAAAAATAGTTCTGACATCAATTGCTGGACTTTCACTCATTTTAATCTGTGGTGGTGTTTACGCAACTTATGCTATACAACATAATCCAAAACAAGAAAGTCAGGCTGAGGATATTAGTCAATACGAACACAAAGAACATGCATTACTGGAAAAGATCAGAACCTCTCAAAAACATGATGAACTTGAAAGTACTGAGCAAGAAAAAACAGATAAAAATATTCAAACACTGATTTACGAACCTCTTACAACTGAGGCTATTCCTCAACTACCAAAAATCAATTCAGAATTAACAACTTTGATAGAGGCAGCTCACAAAGAGAGTTCAAAAGAAACACCTATCAAACTTGTTGGTCATATAAAGAGGATAAAAGTAAATGAACAATTGGTTGGGTACCAACCAATTCTTGATACCTATACATGGAATCAAGAAAAAAACGAGTGGTCTGAGAAAACTGAGCTGGGAAAACAGCCCGCATTCGTCAATCAAAAAACAAAACAACCATTGACACTGCAGGATATTTTTATAAGTGAAGCAAATGCCTTAGCTGTTCAACAGGTCATCGAGCAAAAATTACTGTCAGAAAGCCCTGACGGTAATGCTATTATTGATGGCATTCTCAATATGCCAAGCATTTCTTTAGCTGAAACGGCCTTCACCTATTACTCTGATAAAATCAGTCTTACTCTAGCAGAAAATTCATCTGGCAAAACAGAAATCACATTGCCTTATAAAGAGATTGCTGGCTATGTAGATCCTCAATTTATCGATACAGCTTCTATTAAGGATGTAGTACCAGAGCCTTTGGATCCAAACAAAAAGTACATTTCACTCACTTTTGATGATGGTCCCAATCCTGACACGACACCTAGACTTTTAGATATCCTAAAAGAAAAAGGCGTTACAGCTACCTTCTTTATGTTAGGGCAAAATGTTGTCAAACATGAAGCACTAGTAAAACGGGTAGCAGAAGAAGGCCACGAAGTAGCTAGTCATTCCTATTCACATCCGCAATTAACTAGTGTTGATGCTCAAAGAGTGACAGAAGAAGTTCAAAATACAGATAAAGCCATTTATCACGCTATCGGAAAATTGCCAACTGACTTTAGACCGCCATATGGAGCAGTCAATAAAGAAGTAGCTACTATAATTGGTAAGCCGATCATTCAATGGTCTGTAGACTCGCAAGATTGGCAAAGTCATAATGCTGAGGCAATCATTAAACGGATCGATGAAACGGCCTACAATGATACGATCATCTTGATGCATGATATTCATCCAGAAACTGTGGATGCTGTATCAACCGTAATCGACCACTTACGCAATGATGGCTATGAGATTCTACCTTCCAAAGAATTGTTAGGAAAAAAGGCCAAACCTTTGCACATGTATTATGGTTCAAAAGACGAGCGACCAGTCCAATAATAAAAAAACCTCCTATACCAGAATTCTTTGGCGTAGGAGGTTCTTTCATTTTCTTACTGTTCTACAGAGTAATTAGGTGCTTCTTTAGTAATTTGTACATCATGAGGATGAGATTCTTTTAATCCATTCCCACTCATTTGAATAAATTGTGCTTCTTCACGCAATTGTGTTAAATCTGCCGCACCAACATAGCCCATTCCAGATTTTAGCCCACCAATCAGTTGGAAAACAATATCTGATACGCTACCTTTATAGGCAACACGGCCTTCAATACCTTCAGGAACTAATTTATTTGCTTCATTGACGCCACCTTGGAAATAGCGATCACTTGAACCTTTTTCCATTGCGCCTAGTGAACCCATTCCGCGATATGTTTTGAAACGACGACCTTGATAAATTTCAAATTCGCCTGGCGATTCGTCTGTTCCTGCCAACATACTTCCTAACATAACTGCATGTCCACCAGCAGCTAAAGCTTTTACGATATCACCTGAATACTTGATCCCGCCATCAGCAATAATTGCTTTTCCATATTTACGTGCGACAGAAGCAGCGTCATAAATCGCAGTCAGTTGAGGAACACCAACACCTGCTACAACACGAGTCGTACAAATAGAACCAGGTCCGATCCCAACTTTAACAACATCCACACCTACATCATAAAGTGCTTTAGCTCCTTCAGCTGTCGCGATATTTCCTGCAATCAATGTCGCATCTGGGAATGTATCACGAATTTCCTTGATTTTGCGAATCACACCTGCACTATGCCCATGAGCTGTATCAATAATGATTGCGTCTACTCCTGCTTCCAATAAAGCTTCCGCGCGTTCAAAGGTGTCACTTGTCACACCAACTGCTGCTGCCGCTAGCAAACGACCATGCTCATCTTTCGCCGCATTTGGAAATTCGATTACTTTTTCAATATCTTTGATGGTGATCAAACCGCTTAAACGATTATTTTCATCAACGATTGGTAATTTTTCGATTTTATGTTTTTGTAGAATCTTTTCAGCATCTTTTAGAGAAGTGCCAACTGGGGCTGTTACTAAGTTGTCCTTGGTCATTACTTCATCGATTTTCATTTGATAATCTGTTACAAAGCGCATATCACGGTTCGTGATGATCCCAACTAATTTACGATTTTCCATCGTTTCGACAATCGGAACGCCACTAATACGATATTTACTCATTAGATTTTCAGCATCTGCTACCAAATTTGTTGGCGTTAAGAAAAATGGGTCAATAATCACGCCACTCTCAGAACGTTTTACTTTGCGAACTTCGTCAGCTTGTTGTGCGATGCTCATATTTTTATGAATAACGCCTAAGCCGCCTTGACGAGCCATCGAGATGGCCATTTTACTATCCGTTACAGTATCCATACTTGCACTGATTAGAGGAATATTCAACTTAATATTTTTTGCTAGTTGGATACTCATATCCACTTCATTAGGCAATACGTGACTTTCTGCTGGAATCAATAAAACATCATCAAATGTAAGACCTTTTTTCGCGAATTTTGTTTCCCAGTTAGACATTTTCTAGACCACTCCTCTATTTAATTTTATATAAGAAAATAACAGATAATAAAAGGTAAGTCAACCACATTTCCCCGTTTACAGAAATTTTCTTTCCTTTTCTCAAAACATGAGTATTTTCTCATTTTTTTGTTATCAAAAACAAAGGATAACTGTAGTTATTCCTTTGTTTTTAACTTAGTAAAACGCATGGGCGCAACTTTCCATACTATACAAGCCAGCAGAGTCAACACAGAGATACTTAAAGAAACTTTTTGAGCAAAAGTTGTCTGATAAGAAATAGAAACACGCCCTTTTTTAGATAATTGACTATCGACTAAACCATTTTGTTTATTTAAGGATGCTGAAATTATTTTTTCTTTACCCTCACTCACTATTTTAACTTGATAGCCATAATAGTAGATAAACGGAATAGTAACAGTCGTTTCCTTTGTATTATTTGTACGATAATCGAAAGCCACTGAACCAAAGGTCATTTTAACATTTGTTACTTCTATTTCAGCAGCATCATAAACGACTTTTCGTTTTTTATTTTTTTTAATAGTAGTATAATCAACTTCTTTGGGTAAATATTCATGTCCCGCACCGATATAATAACTATTTGTTTGATCGTATGAATGGTGTGATAAGATACGATTTCCTTCAGTGTCAATACTTTCTTTTTCATACAATCCAACTCCAATTAAAATAACCATAACTACGATTATCTGACTACTTGGAAATTTTTTAAATAATCCGATATCATCATTTGCAATAAGAAATGCTAGCAATAAGGTCACGATTGATAAGAAGCGCCAAGGAAACTGAATCGTATTAAGCGGTGTATGGTCGAAAAGCTTCCAAGGAAAAAGGTCTGTCGTCATAAACATAAAAAGCAAAGCAAGAATTACCAACTCACGACTGGGTGAATTGCCCTTAAAAAGCATCCCGGTGTAGATGACTAAACCAAACAACAAGATAACGCCTATATTTGCTGAAGACGCATGAAATACGCTATTTTTGAAGCTGTTGGCCACTAACTCACTCAAAGAGTAGCTTCTATCTGATATCAATGTCAATGGATTGGATGTTACTTGAAATGTCACATGACTCATTTGTTCAAAAACGGGCACTAAATAAAAAGCCAATAATAAAATAGTCACTCCGGCAGCCTTTAATAGTGCAACAATGACTTTTTTCTTTAAAAAGTGCTTCAAATTTAAAAGAATGTACATTCCTATAAAAATGCTGACAATTTCCAATGAAATGAAATGTGCTAAACCAATTCCTGTCATAGCAACTGTCAACAACAGCCACTTCTTCTCTTTTCCATTTTTCAATAGATATAAACTTGCTAGAACTAAGGGGAAAAAGCCCATTGCCAACAGCTCTCCAATAGCCTGGCGATTAAAAAAATCTTGTAAACGGTAAATCGATAACGTATACAATAATGAGAATAAGTAACTTTTTACTTTCGTTAATCCCATATGCCTTCCAGATACATAGGTTAAACTAAATGTAGCAAAGTTGATCCCAATCGAAAAAATGACAAAACTAGTTGCGAGTGAAAAGCCCATGATACGTAAAATTGCTGGAAAATACAGATAAAAATCTGGATAAAACAAGCTGGATGCATACCCATATCCTCCAATAAAAAAGTAACTAACTTTGGGCAGCAATATGCCATGCCTTAAAGACTCCGCCAAGCCTTCGATCCGATTTTGATGGAAATGATAATCATCACCAATCATGATACGACCATTTTGGAGATAAACAATATATAAAGACAATACACTTAATATAAAAAAACTCAGAAAAACCAGGAAATGACTATGTTGTTTGATCCATTTTTTCATTGCTCCACCTCTTCATAATGAAAATAAATTGTAAATTTCATTCCTAGTTTCTATGGTAGCGTGATGAGGCTGTTCTTTCAAACATGAACCCTTTTAGTTTGAATTATTTTATATTAACGGTATTTTGATTTAGTCAATAAGAAAAAAGAGTCTTGATCAAAACTATCACTAGTTTTAAACCAAGACTCTTCTGGTTGTATTCTTTAACGCGCTAAACTGCTGCGCATATTATATTTTTTCTTTAATAAGTAACGAACACCTAAAGAGATTCCACCAATGATAATCACAATAACTGGATCTAAAATAGGATTGATGACCGCTGGCAGCATTGCGGAACCCGCAAAAACAACAAGCCATAAAAGCATCGCTCCAACCAAGATCGCACCCGTTTTAAACCAACCAGGGCGCTTCGATTTATCCACACCAGGACGATCATATTGGTAAACATATTTATACATTAGATAAAACACATACCCACCTGCCATCGAGGCCAATACCAAGGTTAATAATCCCAATGGTTGTGATTTTCCTTTAGACCACATCATCATAATTGAGAACATAATCGTCATTACTCCAAATAGTAATAACGTATTGTCCAGCCACATCAAAGCTGGGGTCGATTCAGGAAGTTCTTCGGGCTTACTTAAGATAGACTCTGTACATTCAGCCACCGTTCCGAAAAGCTGACGTGCAGTTTTTCCGCTTTTTTGACCTTCTACTAGATGAGGTAGAATTTCATGTAAAGCAAGTGTCCGTGCTTCTTCTGAAAGATTAGCAGCAACTAACGATTTTTTTAAGTCAAAGATGTATTGTTCATTTCTCTTTGTTAATTTTTGTTCAAGTTCACGATTTTCTGAAACAATATCACGAAGTGCTTCTGATTCCATTATTTTGCGTCCTCCTCGCCCGTGGCCAACGGGGCAGTCTTTACCTAAAAAGTATTCTAACATATTTTTTAGGGAGAAAAACAGTTTTTAGCAATTTTTTTACTATACGTTAAAGCGGAAAAGCATAACATCGCCATCTTGCACAATATATTCTTTGCCTTCTAAACGAACTTTACCTGCTTCTTTTGCTGCCTGCATGTTGCCATACGTATTTAAATCATCAAATGAAACTGTCTCTGCACGAATAAATCCGCGTTCAAAATCAGTATGGATGATTCCGGCCGCTTGAGGAGCTTTGATTCCTTTACGGAAAGTCCATGCACGTACTTCTTGCTCACCAGCAGTAAAGTATGTTGCTAACCCTAACAAATCATAGGCTGCACGAATTAATTGATCTAAACCAGACTCTTCAATGCCTAAGGCTTCTAAAAAGTCAGCTTTATCTTCATCATCTAATTCAGCGATTTCTTCTTCTGCACGGGCGCAAACAACAATCACTTCTGCCTGCTCATTTGCTGCAAATGTTCGAACCTGCTGAACATACGGATTATTATCTGAATCTGCCACCTCATCTTCGGATACATTTGCTACGTATAAAATAGGTTTCGCTGTTAGTAAAAATAAACTCTTCACGATCTTTTGTTCATCCTCAGTAAATTCGATCGTTCTTGCTGATAAGCCTTCTTCTAAAACAGGCTTAAGTTTATCTAAGACAGCAAGTTCTGCCACCGCATCTTTGTCTTTTGTTTTAGCTATTTTAGCCACGCGTGTATAACGTTTTGTAATCGAATCCAAGTCAGCCAATACTAATTCCAAGTTAATGGTGTCAATATCTGCTAAGGGATCTACACGTCCTTCAACATGAGTAATATTATCATCGTCAAAACAACGTACCACATGACAAATCGCATCTACTTGTCGAATATGACTTAAAAATTGGTTTCCTAAACCTTCACCTTTACTGGCACCTTTTACGATCCCAGCGATATCTGTAAACTCAAAAGTAGTTGGTACTGTTTTTTTAGGTTTCACTAACTCTGTCAAACGCAGCAAGCGCTCATCTGGTACTTCAACCATTCCCACATTTGGATCAATTGTTGCAAACGGATAGTTTGCTGCCTCCGCTCCTGCTTTTGTAATTGCGTTAAAAAGGGTAGATTTCCCTACGTTAGGTAAACCTACGATTCCAGCTGTTAATGCCATCGATCATTCACTATCCTTTATTAGTTTTTTTTCTAAAATTTTTTTCATCTTTTTTTCAAAGTCTCGGCGTGTCATCATCACGATATGACCGCAGTTGGTACATTTTATTTTAATATCAGCACCCATTCGGATAATTTCCCAACGATTTGCCTGACAGGCATGGGGCTTTTTCATTTCTACAATATCACCAAGATCATACATAACAGACATATCCCTTCTAAAAATAGTCGTTAATAGTCAGAAAATCAGACATAAACATACAAAGATACAATACCATTTTTTGGGCAATCAAGCAAAGCTATTTTATTGATTCACCTTTTTTATGTATTTAATAATTGTCTACAAGAAATAAATAGTATTATTCCTCAAAAAAACAAAAATAAACCCTTTTAATTTAGATTGTGTTTACCGTATTTATGTTGGATAATGAGGTCATTGTCATTGCGGACAGAGATAGAGCGAAAAGGGGTTTGTCCTTGATAGTAAAGGCTTTTTTTGTGATTTCTTATTCATGTAACACTGTAAAGCCGTACTTTCCCTTTACCTCATACTGGCATTTAAAGGAGTTTTACTATGAGAAAATTTGACTTACTAGAAAAAGTGGAAGTTTATCAAATTGACTTATTGATCTATTTGAGCAATGTTGGTGGTACTGCAACAAAAAAGGAGCTTTTGGCTCATTTAAATATTGGTGATTATTTTCTTTCAAAACTGATTGAAGGATTAGCCACCCTCGCAAAAAAATCAAATGGATGCTTTTCCATTGAAGTAAACAAACAAACTATTACATTTCAAACAAAACCAGATTACTCTCTCCACACTTTATACAATGAAATGATTATCCATGCACCGATGTATAGAATATTGGAAGAGTTATTACTATATGGAACCATTGATACTAGCCGTTTATGTGAAAAAATTGGCATCAGTTACTCAACCTATTTTAGAAAACTCAATGAATTGAACAATTTATTAGCTGAATTTGATTTATCTATCCAAAATGGATATTTGTTAGGTTCTGAGTTACAGATTCGGTTTTTTTTCACCTCTCTTTACTTAGTTACGGATCCTAAACATCAGTTGAAAGTTCCCAATATTGATCCTCGAATCTATGAAACAGTCAATAGTATTCAACAGATTTTAGGCACACCGATTTCGTTTTTAGCACGAAAAAAGTTGATTATTTACTTAAGTTTATTAAAAAGAAGAAATGCACAAAAAATAATACAGGATTATAACAAGCAAGATTTTTTTTTCAGTAATAAGACAGCTATCAATAGTCAAAAAAGATTTATAGAGGCCTTAAGAAAGACTCACTTATTTAAAAGAATCGATCAAGTATTAGGATTATTTTTAGTCTACTACTCCTTTAAAATGCTTCCTAGTGAAACTATATTACTATTGCTCTTCATGCTTGGTGAAGAAATCATCCCTGCTAATGCTCATTGTCTAAAGGAACTTGACCTGATCGAAAGATACAGTAATTTTTTTATCAGAACCTTAAATCAAGAATTTTTAAAATTTATGAAAGAAATTTACCCCGATACTTGCTTAAATCATACGCACAGCTCAATTCTTCATTATTATCTAACTTCTACTGGTTATCATCACTTGATATTCAAAGGTCATATTGATTACTATTGGGAATTGAATGATACCAAGTGGGCACAATCTAGACATTCTATGACTGTCTATCGTTTTATTGATTATTTAAAGGAAACCTATCCAGTAATTTTTGTAGATGAGACCCGTGATACTGTCCTTATTACTAAGTATGCTCATGCCATAAGTTTCTATGAAGAATGTATCAAACCTAAAATTTCTGTCGGAATATTTCTTGAAGGTGATTTACTCTATAAAAAAAAAATTACGGACTGGTGGATCCAATATATAGAATTGACCGCTTTGGCACAAGCAGAACCTTTAGTAGACAATAAATTTTATGATTTGATCATTAGCAATGTAGATTGTTCCTATTTAAGAAAACAAGGAAAGTATTTTTTTATCTTGACCAATTACAACGAAAAAAAGGACATCACTGATCTGGATCAGCTACTTTATACGATTTTTTACTCTTCTACAAAATCCTGATATTTTGATACTGCTCTGTCTATTATGAAACACAAAGCAGTATCTATTTTAGCTATCTCCATAGAGCATTAAACAAATTCTAATTTTTCTACAAGCTGTCGTTCTTCTGAAAAAAATGAATTCGTATAACAATCTAGTGTCATTTTTGTTGATGAATGTCCTAATAGAGAACTGATTGTTGCAATGTTTCCTCCAGCCTCCAAGCACCGTGTAGCAAACGTATGCCTTAAAGAATGGAAAGAAAAATTTTCCAAACCAATTTTTTTCCGAATAATTTGAAAGCGATACGCAATCGTGCGCGGCTCAAGAGCCTTATGCTTATTTGAAATGACATAATCACTCTTTGATATCGCTTTAAGTTCCAATAATTTTTTCCTTAAAGACTTACTAATAGGAATTTTTCGTTGAGAATTAGTGCTTTTAGGCGTTACTTCTACGATTTCCGTCTTTCTTCCAGATGTATCTTCTATCTGGATTCTAAGCACTGTTCGATTAACACCCAATGTGTTATTTTCAAAATCGATATCTTCCCATTTTAACCCACAAATCTCTCCGATTCGAAGTCCAGTTTGCAATGCAAGCATAATCGAAAAAAACTTTTGGCTCGTATTGATTTCTTGGACTAACTTTGCTTGATCTTTAATAGATAATGCTTGAACTGTTTTTCTTCTTATTTTTGGAAGCTCTAAACCTAGGCATGGATTTTCTATTAATAATTTTAACGAGACTGCTTTACTTAGACAGTTTTTCAACACAGAGACGATTGATCTAATTGAGCTTGCTTTTAGTGTTTTATCCATCTTTTTAAGCATAGAATCAATATCCGCCTGCGTTAGTTTTTGTAATTTAATTGATCCAATTCTTGATAATACGTGGACGTTCATTTTATTTTTATAGCTCGCGTATGTACTACTTTTTACGGTTGGACGAACGAATGTCTCTAACCAATAATTCGACCAATCTAGTAATTGCCCTTCATAAGGAAGCAGATTTTTACTATGGTTTGTCTGTTTCTCGTATTTTTTTAAGATAAGTTGATGCTTTACTTCTGAATATTTATAGCCATAAATATAGCCATAATGAATTTTCCCATTTTGCTGTCTGCCTTTTATGTATCTGCCTTCCCAACGCCCATCTTTTCTTTTATAAATATTTTCCCCTCTTCTTGCCATAACAAAGATCCTTTCTAAAATTTAATTTTTAATGCTTTAAGAATCAACAATCCTTACAAATTTCTAAATTGTTATATGTTATTTTTACAAACCCAAAAACTGTTTATTTAAAATCGATGCAGTGGATTTCTTTTCTCGTTTACTCCCAAATAAGTCCAATCAAGACTTTACAATACGTTCAATTTTCTTAACTAAGTATGCATTATATTTTTTTTTACTCAGTTTCAAAAATTTCGGAAAAAAAAGGAATTTTTGGAAGTTTAAGGTCATGTTTTTGTTGTACACTTACTATTTAGATAATATTATGCTGAAAAAGAAAGAGAGCCCATACATCTGAAACCGTTCTAGTTTCTTGTATACCACCCTTTCCTGCAGATCAATTATTCATTAAGCATTGTATTTGTATTAAACTTTAAAGCGTTACTTAAAAAATCTTTTAGTACAGCATATCCTTCTAGTTTGACCAACATCTCTTGCGAACAATACACCCAATAACTAAATATTGTCGGACCTGTAGCCACCTTTTCTACACTTTCCATAAACTGACCTAACTCTTCAATCAGCTTCCGACAACTCAGTTTATCCGCAATAATAATTTCTTCTTTCCCTTCTAGTTCCAACAACATCCATAAATAATCAATAAATTCTACTTTTGCTTTTAAAGTTAAAAACTTTTTTTTCGGTACCATGTGTTTCTTACTTCCCTCTTCACCTTCTGTGAAACATTTTAAAACATCCATCTCAAGTTTTGTAACTGCTTTTTTTAATCCTTCTTTTTTTGTTGTTTTTTCTCTCTTTGTGCTCTTTTTTAATTGTTGAGTTGATACCCAACGCTGGATTTCTAAAGCTTCTGACGATTGCTTAGAACGATCGAGCATATATTTACGTACTTGTGTGTTCTCTTTCTTCACCGCTTTTTTCTTGAAAGGTGCTTCTACAACCTTAGGGGTTATTTCTTTAACTCGTTTGTTCTTTTTAGCATTATTTGGGGCATTCTCTGTACTAGAGTCTACTTGGTGTAGTTGTTCTTTTATTGTTTGACTTACCTTTGTAAGTTCCGTTTTCAATAACTCACCAGAATCCATAACGATGGATTCATTTTTTATCAGTTTGTCTTCTAACGCTTCCATCTTTTTCGTTAATTGTCCAAATTTTTCTAAAGCGCTATAAAGTTCTGTTTCTTTCTTGTTATACTCCGCTTCTTTTTCCTGTTTGACTAAGTTGTCATATGTTTCAATAAGTTCTTTGGCGCACTCTTTTAACTCCCTTAATTGTTTTACATGAGCTTCCTCATAAAAACCTATAGTAAACGTTAATACGATATAGGCAGTCGATGTGTATACATTGATTTTCTTTATAAGTAACTGGTTGTTCTTTTTTGTCCAAGTTTCATAAATTTTTTTTGTTATTTGCTCAAGTTCTGTTAATGAGCGAATATCTTTTTTAAAAATCAATTTACACGATAAATATGCTTCGTGTGGCGTATCTAAATGCTTATTCAAAAGTTCGACTCCTAAAAGTTTAGGGTTAACTTTTTGATGGAGAATATATTTTTTGATTATTCTTCTTCCTAATTTTGAGGTATTTTCCTCAGCTTCGTTCATATCCACCAACTCCTAAAATCGCTATACTAAAAATCCTTTTTTCATGATTCAAAACCATTGATCCATAATTTTCTGATAATCAATTCTGTTATCTAAAACAATAACAACAGATTTCACCTAGCTTTTCTCTTTTTCAGTAGATCTTTTAGTCTGAATCTATTTTGATTGTTTTTTTAGGCCTTCTCGGCTTTTCAGAACTTATAGGACGTTTTTTCCTAGTACTAACTAGTTTATTATTTCTTGGTCTCTGAACCTGTTGACTAGCTTTATTGGTGCGTCCTCTTTTTTTCTTTTTTTGGTATAGAGCCTCTACGTAGCGTTTTTCTTTGCGTTTCCTTGAAATCAACAGTACTAGTAAAAATATTAGCAATGCACTAAGTGTCATAACACAAATAGTGATGTACAGCATTAGGTTACTTTTATCCGAACCTATAGCTGTATTCGTTGTCTTTTTTTCTTCATTCTTTGTAATTTTAAATTCCTTATCCCATTCCCACTCCTGATTCGTTGCTTTAGATTTAGCCGTCAGATGAATTTGATATGTTCCATCTTGAAATACTTGCTTTTCCTCAGCGATATGAAAAGTAAAACTTGAATTAGGAGCCATTCGATAACCCGTTACTTTAGCCTGATGGATAATTTTATCTGAGTTTTTTTTATAAATCTTTGCTATATATTCAATATCTTCTACATTTATGGCTTGATCATTTTGAATAGTTGCTTTTATAGCCTTTTTACCTAAATTAGTTTCTGAAACGACACCTAATAAGTTTAATTTTGCGACAACAGGAACATCCGTTTCCGTTAGCTTCACAGCGACAATATATGTTTTTTTTTCTTCGGGAACAGCCTCTCTTGGTTCAATTGATTTTTCTGCTGAAACAACCTTGATTCCACCTAGAATCATTCCGTCAAACCGTTGTTTGGGCATCTTTAAATGTACTGTTGCTGTCATCGACTTGTTTGCAGGAATTGTCAATTCTGATTCAACAGTTGCAATATCTTTTAGCGAAGTCTCCAAACTCTTATCTCTTGAAACGATTTTGGAACGGTCAGAATAATCTATATCCCCAATTTCATTAGTTGTAGCATCATTGATTTGCATGGTAACTTTTTGTTGTCTATTTGACGTATTGGTCAATTCTAATTGCAATGCTTGTTCCTGACCAGGATTCATTCTAAGGTCATAATAAGTTACTTCTGGATCATGCTGATTTTCTGGTAAAATCGGTTTTACCGAAACAGCTAAGCCAATTTCAGTTCCAATAAACATAAATGACAGCGATAGAATAAAAAATACTATCACTAAAATCACCAAATGAAGTGTTTTTCGTTTATTAATCATTACATTTTAAACTCCCTGCATAGTAAAATCTTATGTATTAAAAAAGAATCAAGTCTAGCAGTTCTATATATCAAATGACCATAGATAGAAGTACTATTTCCAAGTAATTAGTTCTTTTTTATTTATGTCAACCGATCTTCTTTTACTTTACTGGCGGGTAGTATTTTCATTGATTGACCTGTTATATGATGATGTTTATTTTTCAATATTGTTTAAAAAAGAGTCGATACTTCAATAAACTATGTAAGATTGGATGGGAAAAGCCGACTATTCCCAATCCTCTTCATCTCCTTACGTTAAATCATAAAGATTCTCGTAAATGATTCTTTTAATCGTTAACAATAGACTCCTCGCTCAATACTATTTGTTCAAGCAAATAATTTTCACCTTGTATCAAATCAAAATAAGCAGCTTTATTCAATATACTGTCATAATCCATTTTCATGATCCGAACATGAGGCTGACGGAACCAAGATTTTTTTTTAATTTTGACTCTTGACTCAATTAACTTACACTCATCTAAAATCAAGTAAATTTCATTTGTAGAAACTGAGTCCTTAAAACTTCTTACTTGTTCTCTTTCATAAGTTAGTTGATTATCTGAAATCGTCATTTTTTCGGACTTTGTAACCAGTTCTTTATTCATCATCCAAGACTGCTCTAGAAATTTAGCCTTTTGTAGTAATTGAGAATATTCTCTCAAATCAACTCTTAAAATTTGATCCCAATTTTCATTTTCATCACTAGTTGATTTACTTAATTCTTTCATTGCTCTGGATAGATTTTGTCGCTCCATTTGATCGATGACAACTTCCAGTTTCTTATTTGCAAGCCGCATTCTTTCTTTTGCATATTTTTCTCTACTAATGGATTCTTCTAACTTCAGTAAATAAGTTGCATCACCCTCACCGTATTCTACAACTTCTATTTTTTCTGTAGATTCAGAACTAACGGTCTTAAAAGGTTTGATAAATTTTGCTACGAGTCTTTCAATCTCATAGGCAAATGCTTCCAGCACATCTATATCTTCTTTATTATCGTATAATTGTTGCTTTAAAGATTGTAGCAAATTGACCATAAAAGGAAATCCGCTCTCTCTATAGGCAATCGGGACAAAGTCGATATAGTAAACCACTCGATTGTCTTCTTTTTCCTTAGAACCGCCGATCCACGCAATCTGAGGGAATGTATGGATCAGCTCATCTAATAAAGCAGACCAATCAAGATCGACAAAATCTAAAGTAATCTCTACATGTTTAAAAAAAGAAATTATGGTGTGAAATTCTTCAAAATATTCTTCAACTTCTTTTTGAGGATAAGGGATTCTTTTATTCTTTGTTTGAAAAATCTCTTCACAAATATAATAAATATCCCGCAACATATCATCATCAAAAAGGCGCTCGCCCACTGCTGGAGAAGCGGCTTGATAGATATCGACCATAATATTTTGATAAACCACTTCTTGTTCCCCTTTCCCTTACTCTAGTGATTGATCAGCTAGTCGACTAGATTTGCTTAACAATTCTTCCATCAGTACGCTTGTTTCACTTTGCAATCGTAATATCCGTGTATGATAATTTGCCGCTTCCTGATTGATCATTTTCAACTCGATTGAGGCTTCTGAAACAGCCTTTTTGGTTTCATGCCTAGCAGCTTCTACTGTTCGATCAGCTTCAATGGTGGCACGTTCAATAATTTGTTGTGCCTTTTCTTTTGCTTCCATCAAAACTTCTGCGATTTGATTTTTCATTAAATCTTGTTGACGCAATTGTTTTTCCGTCTCAATGCATTTATTTCGTTCATCTAATAGTTGTTCATCTAATTGAATCCTTAGATTTTCTGCTTGCTTCACTTGTTCTTCAAGTGCGATAATTGTTTCTTTAGACTTAGAAGAACTTGTCAAACGCATGGTTAGCTGATCAATCTCTTGCTGTTTGTTTTCAACTTCCGCCTTTAATCGTTCCGCCATGGTTCGTTGACGTTGCATTTCCTTTTGAAATTGCTGGTTTTCATTTTTTAAATGTTCAATTACAGCAACTTGTTCTTGTTGAGCTTCTTGTTCTTGTTTTCTCATAGTATTGTCCAAACGCTCTCTTTTATTTGAAGTTTCTGGCCGACTTTTTTTCGGAGGCTCATAAGTTTCCTCTTCAAATTCATCATCAGAATATTCCTCATAATCATCATACTCATCGTATTCGTCATATTCATCGTAATATTCCTCGTAATCATCATCATGGTTCTTTTTTTTTTTGCTTTTTTTGTTAAATATAGCCAAATCTCCCGCTTCCCTTCTTACTTAATCCTTTTGGGTTAAACACTGCCTACCAGCAGTTCTCTTATTTTTTCATTATTTTGTTCATCTAATGCCACAAATTCTTGATTCAAGTAATAGCCAATACCTTTTTTATTTAGAATAAAGGGTTCAAAAATCGACGTTTTTTCCATTATTTTTTGTTTGATTCGATTAATCAAATTACTTAACAGCGCTTGTTTATTTTTTTGTTTAGCATTTGTCCAAATGGCTTCACACAAGGACTGACTTGAAAAGACTCTCTGATCTGATTCTATAAAATGTTCTAATACTTGATGTTCCTTTTTAGTCAATGGAATCAACCAATTGTCTATAATCAAGGTACGATCTTTCAATTGGAAAGAATATTGTTTTTTTACTTTCACTACATTTGAAAAAGATGACGCATTTTGAGTATTGTCAATAGAAGCGTCTACTGCCCTTCCTTGACTATTTTTACTTGCTTGACCCGCAACCTCCTCAAAAATAGAAGCCAATTTACTTGCTAAATCAGTGACCGATATTGGATAGCGAACGAAGCTCACATTAGTATTATTGAGATACTTAGACTTGTTAATCTGTTCTGATTCAAAAGTTAAAACCACAATTGGTTTGTTCAACAACGCTAAATTATCTAAAAACGATTCTTTTAAGCCACTGTACATTGACTGTTGATAAATAATGAGATCAAAATTTTGCAGAAAGTAGAACTCTTTATCTTTTGGCTGAGTCAATATATCTTTTGAAACCATAATTTCGTAATCCATATTCAATAAACTATTTTGCAACAGTCCATTTGCACTTAGTGTGTCAGTCAATATAATTATTTTTTTCCTCATAATGGAAAATCCTCCTCTTAATTTTTATATATAGTAAATTCCAACCATTTACGTTTGATAAAATTCTCTAGATAGATAAATGTAATACATGCTTTAAGCTGCAGAATACATAAAACTTAGCTAACGAGAATTTCCTATTCTTATATAAAATAAGAAAAAACATATTAGATGTTTAGTTATATGGACATTTATACTTCATTAATGACGGCTATATGACGGTTTAATGATTGAATAGTTGTAAAATAATACTTTAAAAAATAATTATTTTAGTAAATTAAACGAATTAAAAATGTTTATATAAAATAAAAAGATGAATATTAATTGCCCATTACTTCCAAAATACAAATAGACTAAGTTTTCTTTTTTTAAATTTTCTTTGTAAGTCTATATTTTTTTGTAAGATTAAAAAAAGGAAGAATATAGAAAGTCATAATTTTTATGGTAATATAGTAGAAAGTTTAATGATTTTTTGACGGTCTATTTGACGGCGTATAGAACTAAGTAAATTCATTTAGCACCTATATTTATTAATAACCTACGAAAATTAAATATAATTTATCGTAGCGCTGTATAATCAGGTAGCTGTTTATCAACGTTTTGAGGTTAAGCGTATGATTTACTCTGTTGTCACGATCATAATATATATAAATTAAATATATTGTTATTTTTTTATTCCTCATTGACATGCACAAATTATGTATTGTATACTCATATTATAAGTATTTAACTTAAGCACCTATTAAACTAGATTCTTATAATTTAATATGGTTTAATTTAAACAATTATAAATTTTTCTTATTTTATATAAAAACAAGAAAAATTATATTTATTTTGGCATATAGTAATTTTTATAGATATTTATATCTAAAATTAGTCATTTCCGTACAAACCAAGCTCTTGCATTGTCATTAAAGCCTAGTTAATACTGGTTATCTTTCAATCGCTCACGGTAATCAAAAAGAGTGCAGAACAAGTTTCTGAAGTGAGCCCCCTAAGTTAGACCAGAAAATCTAACTTAGGGGGCTTTTTATAGTGGCTAAATATGATTATGACTTTAAAAAATCAGTAGTTGAAGCGTATCAGAGGGGAGAAGGTGGGTATGTGGCTCTAGCTCGCCGATACGGTATTCCAG
>NZ_MIKC01000017.1 GCF_001730315.1 Enterococcus ureilyticus | reverse complement strand
TAGAGAATCACTACATCAAGATAGCACTTTAATAAAAAGCAGAGAAAGTGAATAGCTAGAAAAAAACTGAGCTCATGGAGCTTAGCCAGAGTGGATGATGAACAATACTTGGCGAACGTAGTGAGCGAAGTTACCTAAGTAGAGAATCACTACATCAAGATAGCACTTTAATAAAAAGCAGAGAAGTAAATAGCTAGAAAAAAACTGAGCTCATGGAGCTTAGCCAGAGTGGATGATGAACAGGAATAGCTATATCTAAGAAGCGTAGCAATCTAATTAATGAATTGCTAAAAAAATAGAAAATGCAGCAAGTGATTTTTCCAAAAGTATTTCGCTACAACAAGAAATAAAGTGAAAAAAAAGCAAAAAAATGATACTATATGAATTTGAAGTCATTAATACTAAAATCTCTGGATATTTTCCCTGAAATTTGAAAAAAAATGACCGAAATATGCTATTATTATAGAGTGAGTAAAAAAGAACGATAGAAAGAAACAAAGGGATGCAGATGAAGAAATCCTATAGAGTAAAAAAAGAGAAAGAATTTCAAACTGTCTTTCAGCATAAACAGTCTTGCGCAAATCGAAGATTTGTTGTATACGTATTGGAAAAACCGGAACAAAAACATTTTCGGGTCGGAATTTCCGTCGGGAAGAAAATCGGTAATGCCGTAGTTAGAAATGCTGTAAAGCGTAAAATCCGTACATCGATCTACCAATTGAAAGAATCAATCGATCCGATGTGCGATTTTATTATTATTGCACGACCAGGTATCGACAAGTTAACATCTGAAGAAGTTCATAGTAATATCAAGCATGTTTTAAAACTTGCAAAAATTTTGAAATAAGAGAGGAACAGTTTTGTGAAGAAGTATAAACGCTTATTATTGATGGCAGGTTTAGTAACGCTTGTTTTCGTATTATCTGCCTGTGGAACAGCTCCGATTAACGAGAGTAGTACAGGAATTTGGGATCGCTATATTGTCTATTATTTCGCTGAAGCAATTAAATTTTTATCCATTTCAGCAAATACAGGTGTTGGGATCATCCTATTTACATTAGTGATTCGGATTATCTTATTACCATTGATGCATTTCCAAACCAAAAGTATGCGCAAAACACAAGAATTACAACCTAAATTAAAAGCGCTACAAAAACAATATTCATCAAAAGATCCAGAAACACAACGTTTATTCCGTGAAGAACAACAAAAACTATATGCAGAAAATAATGTAAACCCATATGCAGGTTGTTTACCATTATTGATTCAAATGCCAATCATGATGGCGTTATATCAATCCATTTCTCGCGTTCCAGAATTGAAGCAAGGAAGTTTCATGTGGTTGAATTTAGGTCAACCCGATCCCTATCTAATTTTACCGATTCTTGCGGCAGTCTTTACATTTGCCAGCAGTTATTTAACAAGTATGAGTCAAATCGAATCAAATGCTTCATTGAAAATCATGAATTTTGTCATGCCCGTTATGATTTTTGTGATGGGGATGAGCTTAGCCAGTGGACTATCCCTTTACTGGGTGGTTTCAAATGCTTTCCAAGTAGGTCAAACTTTATTGATCAACAATCCATTCAAAATCCGCAAAGAACGAGCAGAAGCAGAGCGACAAGTAAAAGAACGCGAGCGAGCATTGAAGAAAGCAATGAATCCTAAGAAAAAAAATAAGAAAAAATAAAAGGAGGTTTTCCAGATGCCGGTTTATGAGGGAAACACAATTGAAGAAGCAACAAATAAAGGGTTGCACGCACTGAATTTGTCAAAAGAAGATGTAGAGATCAACGTGATCACAGATGCTAAAAAGGGGTTCTTGGGTTTTGGTAAAAAATTTGCTCAAGTATCAATTGAACCTACAGTCAGTGAACAAATCGCAGAAGCCATTGAAGAGACAGTTGAAGATATCATTGTGACTGATGAGGAAGTCAAAGCTGAGACAGCTTTTGAAGAATTATTAGTGCATAAGGCTGATCCCTCAGAAACAAAAGTCTTGGAAAACCTAGAAGATGAAGAAGCAATCACTGAGTTAGCTATGTATTTAACCGCGATCTCAAAAGAATTGAATGCACCAGCTTTAGTCCGTTTAGAACGTAAAGATGGATTATTGGTTTTCCATTTAGATACAGATAAACAAGGGATTTTGATTGGGAAACACGGAAAAGTTTTAAATGCGATGCAATATTTAGCACAAGTTTTTGTTCATCGTGCTGCTAAGAATAAATTGTCTGTAGTGGTAAATGTTGGTGATTATCGTGAAAAACGCCAAGCGATTTTACAGCGTTTAGCGGAAAGAACAGCAGAGAAGGTTAAACAAACAGGGCGTCCAGTTTTTCTAGAACCGATGCCAGCATTTGAAAGAAAGCAAATTCATTTTACGCTAAGCAAAGATGACCATATCAAAACGCACTCAGAAGGCGATGAACCTTATCGTTACCTAGTTGTTGAACCAGTTAAAAAATATTAATAATAAAGTTGATGACCCTTTAAAAAAGCAATTTTTTAAAGGGTCATTTTTTGTTGAAATCACGGTACAGCACTAAAAAACACATTGACAAATACTATGAAACAAAGTATATTTTAAACGAAATCATTCTTATCAACGTACAAAATACGATGATAAAGTAGTTGGAGCATTTGTGCTTCTTCCAGCCTGGTTCTTTTAGAATCAGGTTTTTTCTATATTCTATTAAAAAAAGAAAAGCTAATTAAAGCTCTTCCTTTTTTCTTAAAGAATAATCAACCAATCGTCGTTTGAGTAAATTGAACCACAGTTCCATAAGCAAATATTTCCACGACCCATTTTCCTTGGTACTCTACATATTTTTCTTCAAAGTGACAATTGATAACAGCATCTGCTTCATACTCAAATGCGATCACTTTCAGCTGGCGGTAGACACCACTAAACACATCATTTGGATTAACTTCAGGTGAAAATAAGTCTGTCTCAATTCGATCTGTTGCAAAAACAATATCCCGAACGATATACTTTTTATTCACATTTCCCGTAGATAACGTGATTCCACTTAAACGATTCTCTAATTCTTGTTCGTTTAGTTCGTCTCTTTTTGTTTGTTTCATAGTAGGAACCTCCTCGTCTTGTTACGTTTATTTTAAAGAGAATGTAAAATAAATGCAAAGTTAAAGAACAACCTTCTTAAATAAACAATGTTGCGAAAAAATAAAAAATATGCTATTCTATGTCATGAAATTAATAGGAATTGACGCAGTGAAAGTGCTAGATCCAACCTGAAAAAATAAGGGGTGGAGTGGGCGCTTTTTTTGTAGCCAAAAATGGCTTCATACATAGTAATTATTACGCAAAAAACATCTCAATCCATCAATGAAAGGAAGTTAATCATGCAACAAATAACGCTAGAGTTCGATACAATCGCCGCAATTTCAACACCGCCTGGTGAAGGAGCAATCAGCATTGTTCGTTTAAGCGGTGATGAAGCAATCAAGATTGCCGATAAAGTTTACCGATCTGGAAGTAAACAATTGTTAGAGGTTCCCACACATACAATCCATTATGGGCACATCCTTGATCCCAAAGATGATAGCTTGCTGGATGAAGTGATGGTTTCAGTGATGCGGGCACCAAAAACATTTACTAGAGAAGATGTGGTGGAAATCAACTGTCACGGTGGGATCGTCGTTGTGAACCAATTATTGCAGCTATTATTAAGAGAAGGCGCACGTTTAGCTGAACCAGGTGAATTTACAAAGAGAGCCTTCTTAAATGGTCGAATGGATTTGTCACAAGCAGAAGCTGTGATGGATTTGATTCGGGCGAAAACAGACCGAGCGATGCACGTGGCTTTGGATCAATTAGATGGAAATTTATCTTCCTTAATTCGTTCTTTAAGACAAGAAATTTTAGAAACATTAGCTCAAGTTGAGGTAAATATCGATTATCCCGAATATGATGATGTGGAAGAATTAACGACTAAATTATTACTTGAAAAAGCAGGTTTTGTTAAAGCCCAGATCGAAGGATTACTAACAACAGCTAAACAAGGAAAAATTCTGCGTGAAGGATTAAATACGGCGATCATCGGTCGTCCAAATGTTGGGAAATCAAGCTTATTAAATCATTTATTACGTGAAGAAAAAGCCATCGTAACAGATATCGCTGGCACAACGCGTGATGTGATCGAAGAATATGTCAACGTCCGTGGCGTTCCATTGAAATTGATCGATACAGCAGGTATCCGAGAAACGGAAGACATCGTAGAGCGGATCGGTGTGGAACGTAGCCGTAAAGCATTAGCTGAATCTGATTTGATTTTATTGGTCTTGAATCAAAATGAACCACTAACAGCAGAAGATCGTCAATTATTGATAGCAACAGACGGATTAAAACGAGTGATCCTACTGAATAAGATGGATTTACCTACTCAACTAAATCGAGAAGAATTAACACAACTTGTTAATAATGAAGAAATTTTACCTGTGTCAGTCTTATCTAACACAGGGATGGAACAGTTGGAATTAAAAATCGCTGATCTTTTCTTCGGTGGACAAACTGGAGAAAAAGATGCAACCTATGTATCCAATACCCGTCACATTGCTTTACTAGATCAAGCAGCGCTCGCATTAGATGAAGTGATTCGAGGAATCGAAGCTGGAATGCCTGTGGATCTCGTTCAAATGGATATGACACGTTGCTGGGACTTTTTAGGTGAAATCGTCGGTGACAGTGTTCAAGACGAACTAATCACCCAATTATTCAGTCAATTTTGTTTAGGAAAATAGAAAGGAAGAGTCGATGAATCAATTTAAAGCAGAATCGTATGATGTAATCGTAGTCGGAGCAGGGCACGCAGGCTCAGAAGCGGCCTTAGCATCCGCTCGCATGGGCAGCAAAACGCTGCTTTTAACAATCAATTTAGATATGGTGGCCTTTATGCCATGTAATCCGTCTGTGGGAGGTCCAGCTAAAGGCGTCGTGGTTCGAGAAATCGATGCCTTAGGCGGCGAAATGGGTCATAATATAGACAAAACATACATCCAAATGCGGATGCTAAACACTGGAAAAGGTCCGGCCGTTCGCGCCTTGCGCGCCCAAGCGGACAAACATGCTTACGCTACTGAAATGAAACACACGATTGAGCGTACGGACAACTTATCATTAAGACAAGGAATCGTGGAGCGCTTGCTCGTAGAAGACGGTATTTGCAAAGGCGTTATCACAACAACAGGCGCACAATACCAAAGTAAAGCGGTGATCATTACAGCTGGAACTGCACTGCGCGGAGAAATCATCATCGGTGAATTAAAATATTCTTCTGGGCCTAACAATTCTTTACCATCAATTGGTTTAGCGGATCATTTAAAAGAGCTAGGCCTTGAAATGGATCGTTTCAAGACTGGAACACCACCACGTGTGAAATCTAGTACGATCGACTATTCAGTGACAGAAGAACAACCAGGCGATGAAGAACCAAATCATTTTAGTTTCAGTACGCCAGATGATGCCTATAATTTAGATCAACGTTCTTGTTGGTTGACCTATACGAATGAAGGAACGCATGAAATCATTCAAGACAATCTACACCGCGCACCAATGTTTACCGGAATCGTAGAAGGAGTAGGCGCACGTTATTGTCCATCGATCGAAGACAAAATCGTTCGTTTTTCGGACAAACCTCGTCATCAACTATTCTTAGAACCAGAAGGCTTGAATACAGAGGAAGTCTATGTTCAAGGGCTGTCAACTTCTTTACCAGAAGATGTTCAAACGGATATACTACATTCGATTGCCGGGTTAGAAAAAGCTGAAATGATGCGTACAGGCTATGCAATTGAATATGATGTGGTCGTGCCGCATCAATTGCGTCCAACCTTAGAAACAAAAGTCATCGACGGCTTATTTACAGCAGGTCAAACCAATGGCACGAGCGGTTATGAAGAAGCAGCAGGCCAAGGATTGATTGCAGGAATCAATGCAGCACTTAAAGTACAAGGCAAAGAACCATTCGTGATGAAACGTAGTGATGGCTACATTGGTGTAATGATCGACGATCTAGTAACAAAAGGAACCAACGAACCTTATCGTTTATTAACATCAAGAGCGGAATACCGGTTGATTTTACGTCATGATAATGCAGATTTACGTTTGACAGAACAAGGTCATGCTATTGGGTTAGTGAAAGAAGACCAATATACAGCCTATCTTGAAAAGAAAAAAGCTGTTGAAGCAGAAATCACACGCTTAAGTTCAGTCAGAGTGAAACCTACAGCGGATGTACAAGCATTTTTAGAGGCAAAAGGATCTGTTCCATTGAAAGATGGAGTCTTAGCCAGCGACTTCTTAAAACGTCCGGAAATGTCGTATTACGAAGTGACACAATTTATTCCAGCAGCACAAGAAGAACTGGATAATAAAGTGATTGAACAAGTAGAAATTCAAATAAAATACGAAGGCTATATCAAAAAAGCGTTGGACAAAGTTGATAAACTAAAACGAATGGAAGCCAAACGAATTCCAGAAAATATTGATTACGAAGCAATCAACGGTTTAGCGACAGAAGCCAAACAAAAATTACAAAAAATCCAACCAGAAACAATTGCCCAAGCAAGTCGGATCAGTGGTGTCAATCCGGCCGACGTTTCGATTTTGATGGTCTATATCGAACAAGGGAAGATTGCGAAAACCACTTCTAAAAGTGAATAATAGCAAGGGTTACACGAGTTCAATATAAACCATAAAGAAATTGAATACGGTTTTGAATACGGGTTTTAAAATGCCATGTATTCGGAAAATTTTTCTGCTGTTTCATTCTGTTTAGCTTTAGTCACTTTGATATAAATATCAGTTGTGATTTTGGTTGATTTATGACCTAGCCTTTGCGAAACGTCTTTAATACTAGCGCCACTTTCAAAGAGTAGGGAAGCGTTCGTTTTTCTAAAATCATGAACCTTAATTATTTTCATGTTAGGAAAGTGACGTTTTACTCTTTCAAGTACGTTATTCGGATAAGCCTTATATAAATATTGGTTTTCTCTATAGAATACCGAATTACTGAATACCACATTATTATTGAAATTTTCATCTCTAATACCTAGAGCGAATTTTTCTTTGATGATGTGGTTTTTGTATTCCTTTAATATGCTGCAGGTTTTACTATCCATCTGAACTACTCGATTAGATGATTCTGTTTTCGTGTCTTGAATAATAGGCTTACCGCTTTTCAATTCCGCCAATGTTTTGTTAATGGCCATTAAGTTATTGTCGAAATCAATATCATTCCAGGTAAGAGCCATAGCTTCACCTTTTCGCAAACCAACAAAAGCTAATACTCTAAAAAAGGTATAAGCTCGAGTATCTCTCAATTGTTCTAAGCAAGAGAAAAATTCTTGTAGTTCTTCTTTGGTGTAATAGCTGTCTGATTCTTCCTTATTGGTCGTATTCTTTCTTTTTGGTACGATCGTTCGCTCCATTGGGTTATCATGAATAGCACCAATTAAGATGCCATATTTAAAGACCATACTTACATAGATTCGCATTTGCTTGTAAGTTGCTAGGCTATCCGCCCAATCGTTTAATAGTTTTTGACAATATAAAGGCGTGATCTTTAAGAGTTTCATTCTACCTAGCTTTTTAAGGATATGATTATCAAAATAAATCTTAATACGTTGTTCAGTAGTTGGCTTTATATCTTTTTTGTGTTGCTCAAACCAAAGGTCGTATAATGCTTTAAATGTTTCTACTTTGGTTGATTTTTCGTACAGACCGTTCTTTTCAGTTTCTACCACTAGTTTTGCTAGTGCGAGTTGCGCTTCTTTTCTAGTAGTAAAATTTCTTCGAGTTGTTCGTTTTTCTTTTCCAGTAATAGGATCAACACCGAGATAGGCTTGAAATAAATAAGCCTTAGTGCCATCTTTCTTTATATAGCTATTGATTGTTGCCAAGTTAAGTTCCTCCTAACCACTACTAGCTGGGGGCATTTGTGGGGAGGTTAAAAACTATTAGACATCTTCAGGGTAGCTTGTTTTATCCAAAACAGATTTGTAGAAGTTGTTCAAATCAATAGAATGATTTTTCTCAATTTCAAAATTAAGGTTTTGCAATAGTACAAGAATAAAATCTTTTGTATTTTTTGATAGTTCATCATTTTCTATTGTTCTTAAAGTATTTAAAATTCTGTACAAATTATTGATAGACCAAGTTTCTAATTCATCGTAATCATTGTAATTTTTTAAAAAATCTAAAGAGTAGTTCATTACATTTTCTTTCAACTCATTAGAGGAACCTTCAAAAGCTTGTTGTATTTCAAATACAGTTCCTTTTTCTGCTCGTTGTATATCAGTAGAAGTTAACTTACCTTCTAATAGATAAAACATTGAAACTTTACCAATTTCAGAGATACGCTTTAATCTGTCATTATTGGGTTTACTGACTCCTTTTTCCCATCTAGATACTAGACTTTTATCAGCTTTTGGATCAAATTTTTTTCCAAATTCTTCCATGTTTAAACCAAGTGAAATACGAATAGATTTTATTCTAGTTCCAATATCTTTATTATTATTTTTACTCATTTAATCCTCCTGTGAAAAAAAGTTGTAAAATGTTACTTGACATGATGATAACATGTGTAGTAGAATTTAGTCAACAGGGGGTGACGAAATGTTTCGTAATAATAAACTTATCGGTTATAGAGCAATGCTAAATTTTACACAAGAAGATATGGCTAAAAAATTAGGTATTTCTAGACAAGCTTATTCTGAAAAAGAGAGGGGAAAGATTCCGTTCAAAGATAGTGAAAAAAGACTTATAAAATCTTTGATTAAAGAAATGAACCCAATTGTAACTATTGATGAAATTTTTTTTAGTTAAAAAGTGACGAAATGTGACTTTTTAAAAGGCGGTGAGTAAATGAAATTAGAAGTTGATCTCTCACCAACAATCGAACAGCAATTATCAGAGGTTGCTGCGAGAGTTTGGCGAGATGTAGTAAAGCAAGAAGTAGTAAAACAACAGTTGCCTGAATATATGTCATTAGGTGAGTGTTGCGAGTATTTAAACATTAGTAGGAGCAATTTATCAGAGTTCATTAAGTTGGGCTTACAAGTTACTATAATCAATCAAACGAAACGAATTAGGAAGTCAGATGCAGATTTATTTATGGAAGAAAATAAAAATTAACTACTAGCTGGGGCAAGTATTTCAAGGAGGAAAAACAATGGATGAACTGGCAAAAGAAACGTACGTTAAAGCGATTATTGAGCTATTGGAAAGTATTGATCCGAAAAATATCAGAAGAATTTATGATTATGTTTATCGTTGGTCAAAAAGGAGCAATAAAGGAGCGTAAAAATGTTTGGAGAAAAGAAAAAAGCCTTAACTCAATCACCGACCAAAGCACGAGTTAATGGCTACCTTATAGGTTTTATTGCCTATATTCTTTTCTCTAGTATATCAAATATTGGAGGGAATTACTATGGAAGAGAAAGAAATATCTTTAACAAATGATGAATTAGCTGAGAAAGCGACTAAATTAACAGGAATTGCTACTCGGATAAAAATTATGGAACGATTAATTGAAAATATTGAGTATTCGAGAATAAAGAAAGATGATTTTGCAATTCATTATCAAATTAATTCTGGTTTGCTAGGCGATATAAAAGGTAATCTTTCAGAAATAAAAGGAGAAATTCAAGTTATTTCAAATGAAATATGCCCAGATTAGGAGGGGGAAAATGATCTATATAGGAACGGTAATGCCATCCATAATGGAGCCGCCTAAAAATATACCTATCATTGATTTTTTTGAACAATATAAGCCAAAGAAAATCATTGTCCCTGGTGATGCTGAAGAACAAAAGAAAATCAAAACTCAAGAATTAAACGGGATAATTTGCGGTGAAATGAAAGCACTCATTCGCAAAAATGAGAATTTGCTCTCTCGTGATTGTGTGTTATTAGATTTAGATGATGTCATTTTATCTGAAGGTGCGCTTGTAGAAACGATCAAACAGAAATTCAATAAATTTGACTATGTTTTATATCCTACAGTGAGCCATGGCGTGAAAGGTGTCAGATATCGATTAGTGATCCCATTAAGTGAATCAATCGAGGAACAGGAGTATAAGCTGTTAGTTCGATTCTTGTCTAACCGATTATTAGAAGGTGTTATCCACAAAGCCGACCAATCAAACACTACATGGTCACAAATACAATTACTGCCAGTCTTGACACAATTCGTCACGAAAGACCAAATAATCATTTCTAAGGGTGAAGAATTGTTTCCAGCACAAGAAGCCTTAAAAGGTGCTGAACAATGGGCAAAAGATCACAAGACAGATGATGGTGGCGTTCGTACCGTACCGTTAAACAGAAATGCGAATCAATTCAAAAAAGGCGCATCCAGATATCGGAATACCACGACTGAATTATTTGAAAGTATTGTCAATGGTTGTGAAGAAGGAAACCGAAATAATCGTATAGCGCAAATAACTGGTGGGCTGTTAGCGAGGGCTGTTGATGTGGCCGTTGTTCTTGAATTGGTAAAAGTAGCGAATCGTTACTTTACAGAACCGCTATCAGATAAAGAAGTAGAAGCCACATTCTTCTCGATAGCAAAAAAGGAGCTGGGGGCTAGTTGAGTGAAATAATTGATTTACAAAAATTACAAAAACAAAAACAGGAAGAAGCCAACGATCTACCAAAATGGATCTATTTTGATGATAAAGGAAATATGAAAGTAAATGCTTCTGAACTAGGCTACGAGATTATGAGAGAAATACCTATGATTCGCTCAAATGAGTTGTCACAGGGTGCTAGATTTGATAAAAAAACAGGCTCATGGCGTATGGATAGCTTAAGCGATTTTTTAGATGGCTATATCACAAAAAAATTAGAAAGTCATGCGAAGTGGAGCCAACAAAAATTAAGTGAAACAAAAAAATTCATCTTCATAAAAATATTTGATTCCAAAATGAAAGACAATCCGTTTAATCATAGTAAGCCGTATTTAACCAATTTTAAGAACGGCACATACAACATAAAAACTGGTGAAATGAAGCCACACGATACTAGGGACTATATTCTACAAAGTCATAACTATTCTATTGAACCAGCAACAACTAAATTACCTACGAAAACAATTGAATGGTTAAACGATTTAACAGGCGACAATGACAGCGCAAAGCATCTAATTGAAAGTATAGGCTACTGCTTTTATAGAAGCTATGAGCCATTTCAAACAATTACTATATTACAAGGTACTGGAGAGAATGGGAAATCAACTTTCTTGAATATTCTTAATAAGGTGTTGAGTTCGGACAATGTGAGTAATATGACGCTACAGGACTTAGGAAATAAACAGAATCGCTTTGCCAGTGCCAACTTATTTCAAAAAGAAGCGAATTTGTTTGCGGACGTTGATTCCGAATTTTTAAAGTCAACTGGATTACTCAAAGCGTTAACTGGTGGAGATCGATTATCTGCTGAATTTAAGGGGAAAGACCATTTTATGTTTGTAAACTTTGCTAAGTTGATATTTTCCGCAAATGAGTTACCAGCGTTCAATGATTTTACCAGGGGATTTGAAAGGCGATTATATGTTATTCCTTTTGATTGTGTCATTGATGAAGCTTTCAAGACTACACACGATTTAAAAGCGATTGAAGCAGAGATACCATTATTTGCTGTTTATTGTATGAATGTATTCCGTTTAGCTTTAGAACGTGGAGAGTTGACCGTATCGGAGAAGATGAAGCAAGCAAAGGATAAATGGCTGAAAGAATCTAATCATGTACTACGTTTCATAGAAGAAATGTGTGAAGTAGATATGGAATCTAAAGAAGGTGATTCGTCCAAGATGATCTATGAAGAATATAGAAATTTCTGTTATAGAGAAAATCTAAAAGAATTATCGCAACCAAGATTTACTAAGCAATTAGAGAAGATGGGAGTTTATAAAATGAATCCTCGTGTAGATGGTCAACGAATGAAACGATATATTCATCTGTTTTTGAAATCAAAAGATTTGTTAATTGATTAGTATACCCCACTTAGAGTTGAAAAATGCCGAACCACTCGAACCATAGAAGATAAACGTTGACATAACAGTACTTTCAACTCGAACCACATACGAACCCAACTCGAACCACCCGAACCATTTATAAAAAATCTAGTTAGCGGTTCGGGTGGTTCGGTTATGGTTCGGCTTGGTTCGGGTAAATAAAGTCTTGTAAACGTTGATATAACAATGTTTTTGGTCAGTGGTTCGACTGGTTCGGGTATTTTCAATTTAGATAGGGGTACACATATTTAGGAGGAATAAAATGAATAGGATAAGGGCAAAACCAAATCTATAAAAAACTAAAATTAGAAAAGAGGTTGAGTATGAAAAAATATTATCAAATAGAAACAAGCGGAAACAAAGCCACCATATATATTTATGGAGATATTACAGACGAAAATTATTCTGAAAGTGATGTCAGCGCTTTGAGTTTTAGAAATGAGTTATCGGAGATACCTCCAGTTAGTGAAATTGAAGTAAGGGTACAATCTTATGGCGGTAGTGTTTTTAGTGGAGTAGCTATTTACAATATGCTAAAAAATCATAAGGCTTTAGTTACTGTATACATTGATGGCGTGGCTTGCAGTATAGCAACTGTAATCGCAATGGCTGGGGATAAAATCATAATGCCTTCAAATAGTATGATGATGATTCATAACCCTATGTCTTCGCTATCATACGGTAATTCTAATGAGCTAAGAAAAATGGCTGATACCTTAGATAAAATAAGAGAAAGTTCAATTGATGCGTATCTATCAAAATCAAACGGAAAGATCACGAGAGAAAAACTCATTGAGTTATTAGATGAAGAAACGTGGCTTAGTGCAGAGGAATGTAAAAATTATGGTTTTTGTGATGAAGTAACAAACCAAGTTGAGTTAGTAGCAAAATTTAATGAGTCAACATGTATCAATAGTTTAAAAAATAATCCAATAAAATTAGAAGAAAAGAAAGAGGTAAAAAATATGATTACACTTAATAAAGATCGTTTAGAAGATTTAAAGGTACAACAAGAGGAGTTTATCAATGAGCATAAAAATTGTAAACACGAACAGTTGATGAATGACTATCCATTTTACAATTCATTGGTAGGAAGGATTGAACAGGCTGAAATCAGACAACGAGAACAGAAGAATGAAGAAGATGAACAAAAATTAAGAATGGATAATACAAAAGATAAGCAACAACATTTCTACAAAGATGGAAAAAAAGTACAAGTACTATCTCCTGAACAAAAAATTACTGTGCCTAATCAAAGTAAATATGAGCAAAAAGAGTTTTCTGATATGAGCATTGGTAAATTAGTAAAAGGAATGGCAACAGGTAAATGGGATGGAGCGGAAAAAGAACAACAAGTAGTTGCTGCTAATCGTGATGGAAGTGGGGGCGTACTGATTCCAACGCCACTATCAAATGAACTGATTAATATGGTACGTGCGCAATCAGTATTAATGACTGCTGGAGCTAGAACAGTTCCCATGACTTCATCTACTTTAGTCTTTGCTAAACAAACAGGAGATATTAAGCCACACTGGAAAAAAGAAGGCGCACCTATTAACGAAACAGATGCAGACTTTGAGCCAGTGAAGTTCGAAGCAAAAACATTGGTAGGGATGTCAGACATTACAATCGAGTTGTTAGAAGATGCATTGAACATCGATCAAGTTGTTACTCAAAGTATTGTAAATGCCCTAGCATTAGAATTAGATAGAGTGGGATTGCTGGGTGCTGGTACTGATATAGAGCCTCAAGGTATCTATAATCGTGAAGGCATTCAAAAACAAGCAGTAGGTAAAGCACTAGAAAACTATAAAGAATTTAGTAAAGCTGTTACGTCAATCTTATCAGCAAATGGAACACCGAACGGAGTGATCTATTCACCACGAACTTATGGAGAGTTAGATGCTTTGACAGATGCAAGTGGGCAACCTCTAAACGCACCTAAGAGCTATGAGAACTTAACGCATAAGCTAACAACTACACAAGTACCAAATGACTTAGGAGCTAAGAATGATGGAAGCTTTGCGGTAGTAGGTGACTTCACTAAACTATGGTATGGCGTGCGTACTGGTGTGACTATAGAAGTTACTCGTGTAGCTGGTGATGCGTTCAGCAATCTCAAGTATAAGATTCGTGCTTACTTGCGTGCAGATGTACAAACGATTCATGAACCACACTTCATTATTCTTGATGATATTAAGTAAAAATAGTGTTTAAGCATGTGGAGTTTAGGTCTATTTGTTCCTATTTTAGTAGTAAATAGCTTAGAAAGATAGTAACTATAAGGATAGATGAGTAGAGAGGTGTTCTTTTTGAAAGGGCATCTCTTTTTCCTTTTATATCAACGTTTATAATACCCCCGGTCAAATTATTTTAGGGTCAAATCCCAATCGTGGGAACCGGTGGATGGGGTCAACTCCGAAGATGCGAGGTGCTTATGTATGCCCCCCCTCCCCCTAAACCTTTATGTAATAAATATTGTTTGATATACTAAATACATAAAATAAGTAAGGAGTGTTATAAATGGAGGTATGGATTCCTGTTTTTACATCTTTAATAAGTGGAGTATTGGCTTATTTTGCAGCAACAAGTAAGAGTAAATCGGAAATTAAAACTAGTGAGATTCAGGCAGAGAACGAGATAATGAAGATAAAAGAAGAAGCTAGAATCGAGAATGAAAGATTAGCGGAACGCTATAATCAGGATCTTGAAAAGATGCAAAGAGAGACGGATGAAAAAATAAGATTGATGGTCGCTGAAAATGATTTAAAAAAAGGTGAAAAGAGTTCAGATATAACTAATGAAATTACGAAAAAAGCAATGGAGAATCCAGGGGAGTTCCTTAGTAATATGAAAGATTTGGGAGGATTAATAGATGGTTTAGCGGGATTGGAACAAACGTTGAATAAATATAAAAAGTGACAAGTATTGTCCCATCAATTATTTAGTAGAATCTTTTTGAGGTGATTTCGTGGAGTGGTTTATTGTTAATATATGGGAAAATGATTATTTGGTAAATTGGTTAACTGCAATAGGAACTATTGGTGCTGTATGGGTCTCGTTATGGTTAGCAAGAAGTAGACCAGATAACTCAAAGTTGACAGGTATGGTATTTGATTATGATATTTATACATCAAAATCTAGTATAACTAAGCAAGGCGGTAAGATAGTAGAAGAAAAGGATATATCAAACTTTGAAGGATTTATGCAGTTATATAATCCATCTGAATTTAATAGATATCTATATGATTTAAGAATATGTGCCCACTTCTTAGTTAATGGTAAAATTCATAAAATGTATTCAGATATGTATGACGTCAATTACAAAAAAATAAATCATGTGAAATTAATCCCTAAGGATGCAGTGGTTGCAGAATTGAGGATATCTTTTTTTAGATATAAAGATGAAGAAAATGAATTTAACATTGAGAAATTAGTAGTAGAGGGTAAAAATGAAAAGCAGCAAAATATGGATATTGTGATATATCAAAAAAATTAAATAATGCCCCCAGCTAACCGTTAAAATTGAATACGGTTTTGAATACGAAATACCTAAAACATACAAGAATGTATGTGAATTGATTATCTAAAAATCTTATATGAACATCTATAAATCAACATTTGTGAATATTAGGTATCTAACTTTTCGACTATATCGAACAAGGGAAAATAGCAAAGGTACAACCAGAAAAGGCTTGATTTCAAGCCTTTTTTTTGTTTCATGTGAAACATTTTGTCTCTATTCGTCGTAAAAAAGCTGGCGTACTGTCGAAATCTAATCATTTTGCATTAATTTTTTTATAACTATTTTAGGGAGACTTTTAACAGTAAAGTAAAAGTTACTCAGAACAAATATGAAGTAAGATCAAGGTGTAAAGAACATGCTAGCTATAATTTATCTGCTTTACATAGATAGCAATAACAGTCTTATTAATCAAAAAATGAAGGAGCAAAAGAAGATGAAAAGTATGGAACAAATGATCAAATGGATGTCAGATCGAAAAGGAAGAATCACTTATTCTATGGCGGCACGCTTAGGACCGAATAGCTATGATTGTTCTAGTGCTGTTTATTTCGCGTTGATCAATGGAGGGTTTTTATCAGCTGGAATGATGGGAAATACGGATACTCTTTTCTCACATCTAGAAAATGCCGGTTGGGTTCAGATTCAAGTAGATACAACAGGCAATTATCCTGCAAAAAAAGGTGATATTTTTATCTGGGGAAAACGTGGAGCATCTGGTGGTGCGGCAGGTCACACAGGTATTTTTATAGACAACAGTGACAACATTATTCACTGTAATTACGGTTACAATGGCATTACAATCAACGACCATGATACAATTTGGCGATTAAATAGTTGCCCTGAGATAACGATTTATCGCTATAATAAAGAGGCAGAGTCATCCTCACATCTAGTCACTGCAAATGCTAAACCTACTCCACAAGAGAAACAATCACGGTTAATCCCAATGTCAGGGACATTCTATCCAGACCGAAAATTAGCAGTAAGCCGAGATACCAATCCAGATGACAAAATTAGTCCAGCACTGGCGTATTATTTACCGAAAATGGCGATCAACTACGATCATTATCTGCATAGCAATGGCTATGTTTGGATCAGTTATGTCAGTCCTGGAGGTGTACGCCGCTATGTTGCAGTAGGACCAGATGATGAGCGGACCGATACAACATGGGGAACTGGCTTCTTCAATTGATAAAAAAACTGGATTTCTATAAAAAATAAAAAAGAACAGATGGCTCAATTGGTTACAGTCAATTTTAGCTCATTTTGACTATACCGATCCTACTATATTACATTTAGATTGTGCGTTAAGCTGCGTCAATATTGATGGCAAATGGACTTCCAATCAATGAATCTGTCTACATTACCGATCAGTCATTTACACAGTTGATCGAAGAGCTGAAAGCACATGACATAAAAGTGGAAATCTTAGATTATGAGGTTTCTAGAATATTCGGGGGTTCATTCCGCTGTACCACACAAGCATTATTAAGAACAACCAACGAATCAAAAAGAGTATAAAAAACCACAACTTCAGATTTTCGCCAAACAATCGTAAAAAAGAAACCAATCTTTCACCACAAAATAGTCACAATCTCCAGTTATTATTAAGTCATACCAAACAAACAACCCTAACAAAACACTTTTTCATTTTTTAACTCCTTTTCCCACTCTTCCCCGAAGAGTGGGTTATTTATTGTGAATCACTGCGACTGGCTTTGCCAGAGCAGATGATGAACAATACTTGGCGACCAAAGGGAGCGAAGTTTCCATACAAGAGAATCACCAGCAAGTTATGACTTCACGAAAGTACAGAAGAGGATAACCGGAAAAATCATAGCACGATAGGCTTTGCCAGAGCAGATGATGAACAATACTTGGCGACCAAAGGGAGCGAAGTTTCCATACAAGAGAATCACCAGCAAGTAATGACTTCATGAAAGTACAGAGAAGGATAACCAGAAAGAACCATAGCACGATAAGCTTTACCAGAGTATCGTTCATTTTTTATATTACTATTTAGTATGTTTTCCTTTTCTTCTCTTCCAGAAAAGGAGGGATCCGGCTGTGCCTGTTATAAAAGCACCTAGTCCTTGTCCCAATAAAGAAGTTTCTGTACCTGTATTTGGTAATCTTCTTTCAGAACGAGTATTTGGTAGTTTACTGTTTGTAGGAGCTGAAGTTGTGTCTATTTTTTTACTTATGACAACAGTTGTTCCTTTTTCCTCAAGTTTCTTCTTAGGTTCTACTAATGCTGCTGGTGCCTCGGTTAGCTGGACTGCAACAGGTGCTTCTAGTGTATTAGGTTTAGTTGGTGCAGTAAGCTCAATTGGCTGTTCTATCGGAGGTATTACCGGATCAATTATTTCTGGTGTTACAATTTCTGGAATAATTGTGGTGTCAACGATGGGAGCTTTTTCAAATTCTTTAGGTTGTTCTAAAGGAGCTATATCCTTAACATCTTCCAAGTCGTCTAGTGCAACAGGACCATTAGGATGGCTGCTTTCCTCAGCTTTTTCACTATCTAATGCCACATTTGTTACATCATCAGAAATACCTAATTCTACAATTGAATCCAGAGGAGTAGACACACGCTTTTCTGTTAGAGTAGGTAAATTAATTCCTGTGATTGGTTCAATTATTTTAGTTGAAGCAACAGCTGGCGCAGATACTGGATTAGGTTGTTTTGCTCCATTTTGTACTTCCTTCGGCATATTGATTCCTACAGGTTTTGTAGGAGTCAAAGACATATCAGGAACTTCGGGAATTTCTGGAGCATTAATTTTTTTGAGTACTAGCGTGTCTAATTCAGTTTTAATTGTTTCTAGATTAATAGGTGGAAGGATGACCTCTCCAATCTTAGATTGTGCGGTTACTTTCCAAGGAGTTGCTGAACCTGAAACAACATCTTTTATCCATTCGTAGAGAGAGACACCTTCGCTATAATGAGTTGTATAGAAATCATCTAAATTTATTTCATAAGTAAATGTCATGATTCTAAGATTTGAAGTAGCGTTGGCCGAAATTTTATCTGAGTTTTTGGGTGGCTCAACATTATTTCCCGTTGCTAAATTGAATTCTTCAATAGCGGTAGCCATGGTAGAATTGGCTGCTTTCCACTTATTAGAAACACCTTTTAGGTAGTCAACATACTTCCCAAGTTTATCAATTGCTCCACCTGTAATTGACTTATAGGTTGATACAAATTTATCCTTTTCTTCAGATGTATTTAATGATTCTAAACGTTCAGTTGGATAGCCAATAGGAGCAAAATCAAGGTTTCCTGTGGTGTTAATAATGTCAAGCCAAGAATCTAATTCTTCGTTAGGATCTCCAGCATTTCCTTTAGACCACCCTTTAGTGTATGCATCGAAAGCCTCAGAATAGTTTTTGTATGATTGGTAATATTGCTGATAGGCGCTAGCACTGTTTTTATTAGTTTCCATCACCTGTTCAGCTTCCGCAATATAGTTCATTAAAGTAGTTTGAAAATTTTCTGGTCCATAAATAAGGTCATGAACGATTTCTGGTTTAATAGAACTAGCATTGTAAAGCTCATTTTTAGTTTGATATTCTTCAATGATTGGCCAGGACTCATTTAAAGCTTTAGTTAAAGCTAGTTTAGCTGTGTCATATTTCGTTTGCCATAGTGCTAAATCAGCAGGAATATTATCAAGGTTTTCAAATGTAATGTTATCAGCTGGAAAGTCATTAAGAATGTTATCCATTCCCATTTTGGCAGCATTGATTTCACTTGCAGCAGTAACAGCTTTCTGATAAGCATCAAGTGCATCTTCGTAGGGTTTTCCAGCTGTAAGGAAGCTTTCTTTTGCAAGATCATACTTGGTTTTTAGTTTAGTAAAGAGTGCTAGGGCGGTATCATAGTCTGCATTAACAGTGTTTAATTTTCCGTTAGCTATTTTATAGTCAGCATCAGCCACTTTACATGCACCATTGGCGGCATCGTATGCTTTACCAACCTCCTTATACTTTTCATGAAGTGTTTTAAATGCATTTTCTGATTCTGTATACTCTTTTGAAACAGCCGTGAATTCTTTTTCGTGGACTTGTTGCTCATTTTTCGCTTCGCTTAATTTAGTCAAAGTCGCGGTATAAATTTCTAAAGTTTCGCCATATTTAGTTTTTAGACCAGCATAGTAAGCAGCTAGATCTGCATATTCTTCCTCGCGCAGTATAAACGTTTCTTTGGCTTTAGAAATAGCTGTTGTGGCTGTTGTATAAGCCGTTTCAGCAACAATGTATTCGGTGTTTAAATCAGCAAATTGTTTCGTTATCTTATCGTAATTTACTTTTGTTTCAGTGTATTGTGTTTCTAAAGATGTGTATTGTTTTTGGGTTACGTTCAATGTTTCACCTAGTTTGGCGAAAGATGTTTCAGCTATAGTCAGGTCGGTTTTTAGCTTGATTAAATGCTCTGCTAATACGTGATATTCCGGTAAAATAAGATCATATTTGGTACGTGCTGCTTCATATTTTAGCTGCGCATCTTTATATTTTTCGTTCACCTTAAGATAGTTCGTCTCAATAGTCTCGAAAGCTTCTGATCCATTTATAAATTTCTCTGATAGGGCATCATAGGCTTCTTTTAACTGATCATACTGGACTTTTACTTCAGCAGATTCTGTGAGCGCCGCTTGATAGGCGCTTTCTGTTTCAGCATAGACACTCGTTGCTTGTTTGTATTCAATACTGAGTGCATGGTAGTCTTTTTCTAATTGTTGATAGTCAGCAGTTGCTTGATTACATTGTGTTACAAGAGTATCATGCTTTTGTTTGAGCGACTGGTGAGATGCAGCAAACAGATGATAGTCAGCGCTTGCTGTTTCATATACTGTTTGAATTTCTTTAAATTTCGTAGTGAGTAGCTCTCCTTGTTCTTTTACTTGTTGGTATTTTTTGCTTACGTCGATATAGCGAGCATTATTTTCGTTATAGGCTGCTAGGGCGGCGGTATATTCTGCAGTCCCTTCTTTATACTGTTTTAAAATTACCTCTGCGTCTGCTCTTTTTTCGTTATAGATAGTCAAATCAGTTTCATAAGTAGTAAGTGTAGCATCGTATTCAGCTTTTTGTTGATCATAAGCTGTTTTAGTTGTCTCATATGCTTTGGTTTGTTGATCGAAGGTCGTTTTTTTTGTTTCGTACGTTGTGCGTTCCGTTTCATATTGAGTTGCGATTTCTTTTAATTGACTAGATAAAGTCTTATAAGTTGTTTTCGCTTCTTCGTATACTTGTTTCGTAGTAACGTAATTTTCTTTGATTTGATTATACCCCGCTAGTTTTCGCGCATAATCATTGATTGATATCGTTAAATCGGACAGCTGTTTTTCGTAAGCTGTTTTATCAGTCATATAACTTGTGTTCGCCTCATTATATTCTGTTAATAGTTCGTTATATTTTTCAAGGTCTTTATCATAATCAGATTTTACTTTAATATAGTCCGTTTTGGCTGTTTCAAATTCTATTTTTAAGGTGTTGTATACCTGTGTTGCTCCGTTTAATTCTGTTGCTTTGGTATCATAAACTGTTTTTTCAGTATTGTAATTGCTAAGCAGCGTTCCATAAGAAATTTTTTGTGCGTTATAGTTTGTTAGTTGAGTGTTGTATTTATTTTTTTCCTCATTGTATGCTGTTTGAACGGTTTGGTAAGCTGTTGCAGCATCTTCGTAAATTTTTCGATTCGTTTCGTACTTACTTCGTAAATTTTCGTAGAGTATTCTTTTTGCTTCAGCATCTTTGTTCAAGGCTTCATATTTAGCTTGCGCATCTACATACTTTATTTGCTTATCCAAAAAAGTTGCTTCCGCCCTTTGATAAAGGGCTTTTTCTGTTTCGTAAGCCGCTTTGGCTTCATTATAAGTTTCAATATGTGCTTCGTAGCTGGATTTGTTTGTTTCATATGTAGCTTTATGTGTGTTATAAGTCTTAGCCGCTGCTTCAAAAATCGTTAACTGTGTTTGGTAGGTTTCTTTTAGTTCGTCTAAAGTTGTTTTAAGTTGATTTGCTTCAGCATACGTTTTATCAGCTTGGTTTTTATGGGTATCATAGTCTTCTAATGCAGTATCGTACGCTTCTTTTGTATCCTCGTATTCTTTTTTGGCAGTTGTATATTCTTCTAATATACTCTTATAATCTTTTTCCAACGTTGTTTGAACAGATCGGGTCTGCTCAACTGCTGCAGCTAATGCGTGTACTGGGCTACCAGAGCCGATTAGAACCGTACTTGAAAATAATATAAATTTAAATGAACCTTTTTTCCATGAGTCATTCATTAAAGCACACTTACCTTCCTTTTTTGTAATAATGTTAATATAGTAAAAAATCAAAACTTTCGTAAATATAATGATGAACAGTGTTTGTTAGTATAAATCCAGATCAAACAACCCTAACAAAACACTTTTTCATTGTTTAACTTCTTGTCCCGTCGTTGCCTAAAGGGCAGGTTTTGTTTATGTAAGTAAAAAAATTCTCCTTCTTAAAAAAAATAGTAATTAGAAAAAGGCATTATAACCAATCTTTCTATTAATAGTATAACTCTTTTTATAACATATTTGTATTCTTATGTAAAAAATGATAAAGTTTGAATATATAAAGGCTTGAAATATCTTTTAAAGAGGAGCGATAGAGTGAAAAAGAGGAAAATAAATGTATTGATGCTTGTGTGTTTACTAGTACCTATTTTTTTAGGGCCGATAAATGCCTATGGACTAGCTATGGATGCAGAGGAAGTTGAATCAACTAGTGCAAATACCCAAAATTTACTGAGAAATGAACCACTAGACGAAACGAGTATGTCTAGTACACATGTAGAGGCTGTGGAGAAGGAGCATCAACTGTCAAATCTTGAGGCAGAAAAAAAGAATCAACTCAATGTTACATGGGTAGGCGTCGATGGAACAGAGACTAATTATTTGAACGAAATTTTTACACAAGAATATTGGAAAGGGCTATTACGCGTTAGCGGAACTGTTCCAAGGGAAGATCATGCTGAAATACGCTATATTATTGACATGGGTAGTGATTTTAATGGAACATTATCCAGTAAAAATCCTGAAGTAGGTGTACATAATCTACCTCAAAATGGACAATGGGAAATCATCAGTACGTCATTATTAGATGAAGCAACAGAGTATTGTGAAGAAATAGATGTGGTACTTGAAAAAAAAGAGATGAACAATCAGAAAAGTAGTTTCGAATTTAATTCTATTCAGTTAATTTATGGGGAGAGTAGAGAAGAAGTAAAACCATTAACCTTAGTCTTGACTATCCCAACTGAAGAGGAAGAAACACAAAAAATCCCTGAAATAAAACCTGAACAACAAGGATTATCCCCAATTATTCGTGAATTACCAGATATCAAAAATAATAATCAACCTGTAGCCAATCTTTCCATTTCAGAAGTCTACTCTAACCGTACTCCATTGGCAGGTGAATACTTTGATATGACTGTTCGGATCAATAGCGGTAGTATTGGTGAATCAGATGCACCAATTAAAAACACCAAAATTATTGTTACTTTACCTGATACTATAGAAATTATTTCAGTACCAGAAAGTAATGTTTATCAAGTAACCACGGAAAATGTAGGTTTAAATAAACAAATAACGATTAACTATTTAAAAGAGTTATCCGTTGGAAAGATGCTGACACTACCTTTTGGTTTGCGTTTTAAAAGAGGCGTTAGTTTGTCTACAACAACATTGAATGGGTTAATCAAAGTGAGTGCAAATAATGCAAATGGAAAAGAAAAAACGCTAGATGGTATTCACCCAAAAATCAATGAGAGCGTGAATCATTTGATTGCCGAAAAAGATCCAGACGCGGAACCTATAGAGATCCATACATCTAAAATAAAGATCGTTCCTGAATCAGAAGTCGGCGGTGTCAATATTAAAAATGGCAATTTGCATATTGAATTCCCAGCTGAAATTGAGCTCTATAGTGTGACCTATCAAGGAATGAATTATCCTGTAGTTGGACCTGAAAATGGACTTTACAACGTAGTTATTCCAGTTGGAGATATCAATGTTGAAGGTGCAGTGACTACGGTGGATTTAACCTACGAATACCCGTATTCTACAACGGGAATGCCCAAAAATCATGAAATCAAAGCAACTCTGAAGGGGGAACGTTTGGACGGTACATTTGTAAATGATGAGGTCATTTTATCAGAAACAGTGCCATCTTTAGGAGATTTAAGCGGTTACCCTGGCATTAAATTTTTTACAAAAACAGCGCCTAACAGAATGCTTAAAGAGAAAGATCAAACATTGGCTTATACACTTTCATTTTCACCGAAATTGGATATGAGAAATAGTTATTTAGTGGACGATCCTCTCAGAAGTTCAGATGAGATAGATTTTTTTGAAGGTTTCCGCTATCAAAGTTTTTCTTGGTCAGCACAAAAAAGCAAAAATCCGGGAATCACAGGATTGATTAGTACAGAATTATTTTACCAAACTAAAAAAAATAACAACTGGGTTTCGATGGGACCCACAAGTCTAGGCAATACAATTCAAGTATCAAGTTTAGGTCTGGCTGCGGATGATTATATTACCACTGTAAAGTATGTATTTACTTATCAAGGGTCAAAGAACATCCCTAAAGATGCTGGGAAGGTGTCAATTTCAGCAGTTGGTAAAACCATGGAAGGAGTGAAAGATCCTACTCTTTCACTAGTAGATGGTTTGACCAATACGTTGTATATTTACGGTGACCGCAAGCATGCGAATGCATCTGAAAGTGCCTATGAGCCTTTTGTACAAGGTGGCTATGAAGCGAATCAGGATAATAAAAATAATACGCAAACAGCAACGACAATTTTTACAGGTGAAGGTGCATATCCTGGCTATTCTGGATGGGAGTCTCCTTTTTATCCGAGGATCAATGACATTGGTTCAACCTTCAGCTACAAAATTCGTGTCAATAATGTCCTAGGCTCAGGGAAATTGAAAGATCCTATTTTATATATCACTGTACCCTCGAGTATCACCATTGAAAATGTAGCATTAACGAATCCACAAAATGATCCAGATGCGCAAATTGAAATCAAACAAGTGAGTAATACCATACAACTGGTGACGATTCGCTACAATAATGATTGGCGCAACAATGAAAACTATAACGCTGATCACGAGATAAAAATCACCGCAAATGGCTCCAAAAATGTAAATAGCATGGAGGAATTCAATAATTATTTAGTATCAGGAGATGCCAAACAAAATTATGACGGTGGAGCCGACTGGGTTACAGGTGTTCCTGGTGTGGGAAATGTTGTAGCAGCAATGTCGAAAAATCGAGTAGTTCAATTCAATCGTTCAGTTGGGTTAGATAGTAAAATGGAAATTTCCAACAACGGTGCTGATTTTTCTCGTTTTATTCACCTGTTAGATCAACAAGGTACAGGAACAGATGTAACGTATCGACTAACGGTTCCAAACAATGGTAATGTTAAAATCAATGAATTGCATGTCATTGATAACCTTCCGAATCCTCAGGATACCATGACTATCTCAGCGGATGGCCGTCATTCTACGATAGGGGGACAGCTGAAATCAATCACATTAGCTGATGGCTCTTATCTAGATGGAAATTATGAATTATTTTACTCATTAAATACGACAGCTGAAAATAATCTAAGGGAATTAAATAATTTAACAAACGATCAATCTATATGGCAGCCTTGGGATGGTCAAACGCTTTTGGATAAGGCCGTTTCAGCAATTAAAATCATCAAAAAGGATGGATTAGAGAGCAATCAGCTCGTTTCCTTCCGCTTGTCATATCATGTTCCAAAAGCAACAAATGATCTAGAGACACTTTGGAATAGTTTTGCTGTTGGTGGTAGTTATGTAGATGGTACAACCAATACAACTTTAGAAGTCGGAGAACCTGTAAAATCTGGTGCATACCTTGCTGTAGACGAACCAACTAAACAAATAGCAGGCATTCTTTGGGCAGATGAAAATATGAATGGACTAAGAGAAGAGTCTGAGATAAGAATTCCTGATGCTGAGGTTAATCTTTATGACTGGAATAATGATTTGGTTGAAACAACAAAAACAAAAGAAGATGGATCCTATGAATTTAATCGATTGTACAATAAAAAATATCGAATAATAATTAAACGAGTCAATTCAAATTTCAACTTAACAACGTATCAAGCGGGTTCCGATAAAACGATTGACAATGATTTTTTAGAACTAGATGGAGCCAAACAGTACGGAGAAGCTTTTGTTGACCTACCAACAGAAGAAAAACCGCTGGATATTGATGGCGGATACACGGAACCAACTACGATTGATGGATATATCTGGTATGATAGTAATCGTGACGGGCGACAATCGGCTGGTGAAGCTCCTACGAATGATATCACCGTTTCTCTTTATCGAGTAGATAATAATAGACAAAACCTATTTGTAAAAAAAGTTCAAACTGGTGCAAATGGCAAATATTATTTTACAGGTTCAGATATCAAACCTGGAGATTACCAGATTCAAGCAGAGATTCCGGTTGATTACGTCCCGACAATCAAAGGAGAAGGAACGGAAAAACAAGTTTCTAAATTTAATCTTAATGGGAAAACAGATAGTATAAAAGTGACAAAAGGCCGCAATAGTGAGTGGGATTTAGGCTTATTATTAGCGCTGCCGACATATACAAAAATTGAAGGAAAGAAAATTTGGAAAGGGGATAAAAATAAAAAAAGTGAACGGCCTCAATCAATCAAGGTTCAAGTATATCAAGATGGACAAGCTTACGGGAATCCGTTCATAGTAAACTCGAATCAGACAGATGAATGGTCATTTTCGCTAGAAGGATTACCAGAATATAAGGTACAAAGCGATCAAAAATATAGTTATACAATGAAAGAAGTTGATGTTCCGGTAAACTATACAAGTGAGGTCGACCATACAAGCTTAACGATTACCAATACCTATATCGGTGATGATACTGAGAAAGAACCCAATTCCAGTGATACTGAAGAAACGACAGGTGAATCAACGAGTAGTTCAAATAATGCTAGTGAAGAAAAAATAAGCCCAATTGAAGGGAACAATTCTACGAGTTCCTCTTATCCTATGAGCAAAAATTCTGAACGGAATGAAACAAATAGAAATAAATTACCAAGAACAGGTGAACAACCACAAAATTATTATTTTATGGGGATAGCTATATTAATCGGAACTATTGGGATTCTGTTAATGAAAAGAAAATCTCTCGAAAACTTAAAGTAAGAATAGAAAAAGCAATAAAACATGAAAAAATTCATACTTTAAATAAATAGTTGTACTAAATAATCCAAACTTTCAACACAAAATTATCACAATTTCGCGATAATATATAGTCATACCAAACAAACAACCCTAACCAAACACTTTTTCATTTTTTAACTCCTTTTCCCACTCTTTCCCCGAAGAGTGGGTTATTTGTTGTGAATCACTGCGACTGGCTTTGCCAGAGCAGATGATGAACAATACTTGGCGACCAAAGGGAGCGAAGTTTCCATACAAGAGAATCACCAACAAGTTCTCACTTCACAAAAGTACAGAGAAGGATAACCAGAAAGAACCATAGCACGATAGGCTTTACCAGAGCAGATGATGAACAATACTTGGCGACCAAAGGGAGCGAAGTTTCTGTACAAGAGAATCACCAACAAGTTCTCACTTCACAAAAGTACAGAGAAGGATAACCAGAAAAGACCATAGCACGATAGGCTTTGCCAGAGCAGATGATGAGCAATACTTGGCGACCAAAGGGAGCGAAGTTTCCATACAAGAGAATCACCAACAAGTTCTCACTTTACAAAAGTACAGAGAAGGATAACCAGAAAGAAGCATAGCACGACTGGCTTTGCCAGAGCAGATGATGAGCAATACTTGGCGAACGAAGGGAGCGAAGTTACCATACAAGAGAATCACCAGTAAGTTATGACTTCAAGAAAATAAAGAGAAGGATCACTAGAAAAAAATTGATGTTCATTTTTCGAAAGAAGCATTGATCTATCCGCAGTAAACTAAAGATATAAAATGAAGGAGCGGATGATCAATGCTGGAAAATAAAGTAGAACAATTTAGAAAAGCACATAAAAAAGACCAACCACTTGTTTTAATAAATTGCTGGAATGTGGCAAGTGCGACTGAACTAACAAAGAAAACAATCAAGTTGGTTCCAACTAGCAGCTATGCAATGTCTACTCATTATGGTTATCAAGATGGTGAAACAATGCCTTTTACAGAAATACTAGACTATATTAAACAAATGGACCCGATCACTAACTACATCACAGCAGATATCGAATCAGGATATGCCTCAACACTAACAGATCTAGCAGAGAATATAGAAGCGCTTATCGATATTGGTGTGGTTGGCATCAATATCGAGGACAAAAGACCAAATACAGAAGTTTTATATACAATTACCGAACAAAGTGAGCGATTAGATTCAATTAAGCAACAACTCAATACGATAAAAAAAGATCTATTTATTAATGTTCGAACGGATACCTATTTTACTGGAGATATCATTAAAAATAATCAAGATGAACAGGTGCTAAACCAAACGATCCATCGAATCAAAGCCTATGAAAAAACTGGAATTGATGGTATTTTTATACCAGGATTAAAAAATAAAGAACACATCAAAAAAATAGCAAATGAAACCACAGTACCACTCAATATCATGCTGGATATTCATGAGGATTCTATCGAAGAATATTTGAATACAGGAATTTCTAGAATCAGTTTTGGCCCATCGATTTATCTACTTTATAATGAAAATACGAGCAAAAATTTAAACCATTTTTATACTGCACTAATTGCTGATATAACACAATACGAAGAACAAAAAAGCATCGAATTATTCAAAATAAAGTAGAAAGGGGAATGTCCAATGATCAGCGAAAAAGAAAAAAAAGACTATTATCAAGCGTTACTAGCAAAAGATTCAACCTATGACGGAATTTTCTTTGTGGGTATTAGTTCCACAGGTGTTTTTTGCCACGCAACGTGTCCCGCAAGAAAACCGAAGTATGAAAACTGTACATTTTACGAAACAGCAGAAGAGGCTCTTCTATCGGGTTATAGACCGTGCAAACGATGTAAACCGTTATCTTTTCCAAGAGAAATTCCGCCATTCGTTCAGAAAATGGTGGAGCTAGTGGAAAAAAATCCCGAAAAGCGTTGGAAAGACCAAGATTTCGCTGATTTAGGCATTCACTCAATGACTGCGAGAAGACAGTTTAAAAAAGTTTATGGCATGACATTTGTACAATATGCACGTTCAAGAAGAATGGGAATCGCCTTGAAATCAATCAAGAATGGTGAAAAACGAATCGACACGCAGCTGGATGCGGGGTATGATTCTCCCAGTGGCTTTTATGACGCTTTTTCAAAAATCATGGGAAGAAACCCGAAGCAATCACAAGAAATCAAGGTATTATCTGCTGATTGGATCGATACGATTCTCGGACCAATGATGAGCATTGCCGATGATGAATACCTGTACTTACTTGAGTTTGTCGATCGTCGTGGCTTGGAAAGAGAAATCGAACACCTCCGCAATCGGATGAATGCTTCGATCGTTCCAGGAAAAACGAAAATCAATGAACAGATCAAAAATGAATTAGCATTGTATTTTGAGAAGAAGCTGGATGAATTTCAAACACCCTATTTGTGTTTAGGTTCTGATTTTCAGAAAAGTGTTTGGCAAGCATTGACAGAAATTAAACGTGGTGAAACGTCTTCTTATAAAGAGCTAGCAGCGAAGATCGGTAGTCCGAAGGGCATGCGAGCGGTTGGGAATGCTAACGGCGCAAATCAGTTAGCAATCATTATTCCCTGTCATCGGGTGATTCAGACAGACGGGAGTCTAGGTGGCTATGGCGGCGGGGTAGAGCGGAAGAAATGGTTGTTGAAGCATGAGCGGGAGTATCTCATTAGATGAATGACCGTCTAAAAAGCTATATTTGAAACGTTTTTCTAAAATAGGTTGACGTAAAACGAAGATAAAAAACAATAGTAGAAAATAAAAGATTATGAAAGTAACTGATTCTATGTCAGTTACTTTCATAGTTTATTTTAGATTATCTAACAGACTTCCTTTTCCTATATACCAAATATAAACATGAATCTAATAGGAACATCAATCCAATAATACTCTCACTTACTTGAATTTTTTCACCAGTTTAGCGATAATTTTATTTTAAATTATATTAATTAGATAAAAAAGAAATTTTAAGAGGGTTTTCATATTTAAACTTTTTTAGAATGCAAAAATAAATTATTCGATTTTTTTCCATCGTATACCTTATGGTTTATAATCACCGTTGTCTAGATCAAATTGATCTACATATTTTTCAGGATAAAACCACCTGCTTTTTTTGTCCTTGGAATATAAGGGGGGTATCGTTAAAAAATTGATTTAGTAAGTTCAACACAAGATTCCATGAATCTAGTTGTTCTAAAGTAATATATAGTTAGTAGGAAACGGGAGGGTAAGGCAAATGCCGATAATTTATAATCGTTTATGGAAGTTATTGATAGATAAAGAAATGACAAAAAAAACAATTACGTAAAGAAATTGGGATAGGAACGGCTACATTAGCGAAGCTTTCTGCAAATGAAAAAGTATCGATGGATGTTATTGAGAGGATATGTGTGGCTCTTGATTGTCAACCAGGGGATATTATGGAGTTTGTTTTTGAAGATAAATAAAAAAAGACAGAATTAATTTCTTTCGTTGAAATTAACTGGCTCTATACTTTCTGATGTTGGTGAGAAATCACCGGCATCTTTTTTAATACAAAATAATAGAAAAGACACCCTGATATCCTTTAGAATTAAGTCGTCTAAAACCATTCAAAAAGGAGGAAATCAAGATGTCCTACACCAATTTTATCAAAGAAACCTTAGATATTCTAGACTTAAACATTACTTTTAATGAAAATGGCTTAAAAAAAGAACGAATCAAAGGTAGAATCTGTCAGGTCTT
>NZ_MIKC01000016.1 GCF_001730315.1 Enterococcus ureilyticus | reverse complement strand
CATCCACTCTGGCTAAGCTCCATGAGCTCAGTTTTTTTCTAGCTATTCACTTTCTCTGCTTTTTATTAAAGTGCTATCTTGATGTAGTGATTCTCTAGTTAGGTAACTTCGCTCACTACGTTCGCCAAGTATTGTTCATCATCCACTCTGGCTAAGCCAATCGTGGTGATTCACAACAAAAGAACCCTTTATTATTTCCACACATACATTGTGAAGATAATAAAGGGTTCTTAGTTTGAACTTGATTCGTTATTTAAAATCAACATAGATTATGCTGAAATAACTTTTCTGCCTTTACGACGTCTGCTCGCTAATACGTTGCGACCATTTTTTGTGCTCATGCGTTTACGGAAACCGTGAACTTTTTGACGTTTGCGTTTGTTTGGTTGATACGTTCTTTTCATCTCTTGTTCCACCTCCTGAAATTGTAACTATCCATCAATACATAGACATACTTTGATAGTATACCTAGTATTGGGTATATTTGTCAATAAATTTTAAGAAATTAATTTTTCCACTTAACGAAATAAGTTATCCACAAAATAAAAAACATTCGGGATAACTTGTGGATAGTTTTTTTAAGCAGCACATTTCATTTTTAGTTTTCTCCACACTTTTACACAAAAAAACAGGTTGTTAAAAAGTTATGCACATCCTATTTTTAAGCTGTGCATAACTTTGCGAAAAGTCTGTATTCCTTGGATTTGTTTTGCAGAACGTGCTGTGGATAAATAAATTTTTGATGAGAAATCCACCGTTTATTCTCTCTTTGTGGATAAGTTTATAACCCTCTGTGAATTTTTTTTCCACAATTCACAATTTGCCTGTGGAAAAAGTTCCGAAAAAATGCTAAAATTCTATTTGCTTATCTATTTATATTTATTCTGCTTTTTTATATACAAAAATTTATTTCGTTCTTCTGAAAAAGTGCTCGTTACGCTTTTATTTCTATACTAGCTGCACAAGCCAGCTTTTCAGAAAAAAGAGAACCTATGAATAAGGCAAAAAACACCTTCGTCATATTTTCCTATTTTTCTGTCAGAGCTAAGCGGCTTGTTTCGCTTTTAAACTAAGGAGGTCACCATATGCCCGATATGGAAAGTTTCTGGAGAGATCTGGAAGATACTTACCAATCTGTTTTGTCTGCGCCAAGTTTCGATGCTTGGATAAAAACGACTAAACCGTTAAAGTTGGAAAATAACCAGTTATGGTTAGAGGTTCCTTCTGCCGTTCATAAAGACTATTGGGAAAAGAATTTAGCCGCAAAAATCGTCGAGACTGGCTTTAAATTAACTGGCGCTGAAGTGATGCCTCATTTTGTTGTCACTGGCGAACAAGAGACGATGACCGTTCAAGAAGAGAAAAAAAGCCCAGTGACACAAGACAAAATTGCTGAACATGGGAAAAAAGCCTTATTAAATCCAAAGTACTCTTTCGATACATTTGTTATCGGAAAAGGCAACCAAATGGCGCATGCTGCGGCTTTAGTTGTGGCAGAAGACCCAGGTTCTATTTATAATCCCTTATTCTTTTATGGTGGTGTTGGACTGGGTAAAACCCATTTGATGCACGCAATTGGTCATCAAATGCTGCAAAATCGCCCTGATGCCAAAGTGAAGTATGTTAGTAGTGAAACATTCACAAATGAATTCATCAATTCGATTCAAACAAAAAATTCAGAGCAATTTAGAAAAGAATATCGAAATGTTGATTTACTTTTAGTCGATGATATTCAATTTTTAGCTGAAAAAGAAGCAACCTTGGAAGAATTTTTCCATACCTTTAATGATTTGTATAATGAGAACAAGCAAATCGTACTAACTAGTGATCGGCCGCCCAATGATATTCCAAAACTACCTGAGCGGTTAGTTTCTCGTTTTGCATGGGGACTATCTGTCGATATCACACCACCTGATTTAGAGACTCGAATTGCTATCTTGCGGAAAAAAGCAGATGCAGAACGACTAGAGATCCCAGACGATACGTTAAGTTACATTGCTGGCCAAATTGATTCCAATATTCGTGAACTCGAAGGTGCACTAGTCCGTGTTCAAGCATATGCAACGATCAATGGCGAAGATATCACGACGAGTTTAGCAGCAGATGCATTGAAATCTTTAAAATCGGTGGGGAGTCAAAACCATCTATCGATTTTACAAATTCAAGAAGAAGTGGCAAAGTATTACCATATTCAATTAAAAGATTTAAAAGGCAAGAAACGGGTCAAATCGATTGTTGTGCCTCGACAAATCTCCATGTATCTTTCTCGAGAGATGACAGAGAATTCTCTACCAAAGATCGGTGCCGAGTTTGGTGGAAAAGATCATACAACAGTCATCCATGCCCATGAAAAAATCCAGCAATTAATGGAAAAAGATCCAACGATTCAAAAAGAAGTTGGCGAAATCAAAAACTTACTTAATTCGTAGCCTGTGGATAAAAAAGCGAATAAGCAAAAAGTTTTCCACAAGTTATACACAGGTGGAAAACTTATCTTGTATTTCATTTCCTGACTTTTCCACAGAATTAACAGGACCTACTACTTTTATTATTTATTTATATATAAATACAAAACTAACTTCGCAAAATTTATGCTTTTAAAATCAATTAAAAAAGGAGTTCAATCATTATGAAATTAACTGTAAAGAGAAATATATTTTTACAAGAATTACAAACAGTTCAAAGAGCTATCTCTTCTAAAACGACGATCCCTATTTTAACCGGTGTTAAAATTGTTTTAACAGATGAAGGATTAACCCTTACAGGTAGCAATGCAGATATCTCTATTGAAAGTTTTCTAAGTAAAGAAGACGAAAAAGCCCAAATGACGATTGAATCAACTGGCAGTATTGTTTTACAAGCACGTTTCTTTGGCGAAATCATTCGTAAATTACCAGAGGATATGTTTACTTTAGAAGTCTTAGATAATAATCAAGTCGCCATCACTTCCGGAAAAGCTGATTTTACAGTAAACGGATTAGATGCAGATAATTATCCACACCTGCCTGTGATCGATGCTAAAAATCAAATCCAATTGCCGGTTCACTTGTTGACAAAAATTATCAATGAAACAGGCTTTGCGGTTTCTCTGCACGAGAGTCGTCCGATTTTGACCGGAGTTCATTTTATTTTGGACAATCAAAAATTATTGGCAGTAGCGACAGATTCACATCGTTTAAGTCAACGAATCATTCCAATCGAACAAGCAGCAGAAAATTTCAATATCGTGATTCCTGGGAAAAGTTTAACTGAGCTTTCTCGTTCATTCACAAATGAAGAAGAAATGGTCGAAATCAGTATTATGGAAAACCAAGTATTGTTCAAGACGCAAAATATGTATTTCTATTCTCGTTTACTAGAGGGAAATTATCCTGATACAAATCGTTTGATTCCAACAAGCTTTAATACCGAAATTGATTTTTATGTTCCTGAATTATTATCCGCTATCGATCGTGCCTCATTATTGTCACATGAAGGCCGTAATAATATTGTTCGTTTAGCCATTGCTTCTGATTCGGTGATTCTTTATGGAAACTCTCCTGAAATCGGTAAAGTGGAAGAACCATTAAATTATGAAAAAGTAACGGGCGATCCGTTGGAGATTTCTTTCAATCCAGATTATATGAAAGATGCATTGCGTGCATTCGGGGATATGAGTATTACAGTTAAATTTATTTCAGCGATTCGTCCCTTTACTTTGGAACCGACAGAAACGGATTTAGACTTCATTCAATTGATTACTCCTGTTCGTACAAATTAAAAAACGAAAACTATTAACCATATATGGAAAAAATGTGTGTAAAAAATGGAATTTCCATTTTTTACACACATTTTTTTATAGTTATTGCAGCGAATAGAAAAAATAACATTGGCAGCATCTGTATTATTTAAAAGAAGGTTTCCATAAGAATCATTCCAACAATTACCATTGACGCGATACCAACCACTATCTTCAAAAAAAGTTAAATAAGTAAGATAGTCAGATTTCTTTTCAAATGTTTGATAATCAATCCGATAGTTCAAATTCTTAGGTATTGTCTTTTCAAACGTATAAAGATTCTTCTTTTTTTCATTGGCTCCTATAATAAATCATCAGCAAGCACGACTAATTGTTTCAAGCGTTTTACTTCTAGCTTTAAAACATCTTTTCCTATATCGGTCAAAATATAAACGCGTCGGCGCTTGTCATCGCCAGGTACCTCACGAATCAACTTCTGTTTCAATAAATTTTCTGTGGCTCCATACATAGTACCAGCTGCGATTTGTACTCGACCTCCGCTTAATTCTTCTACTTTTTGCATAATCGCGTATCCATGCGATGGGTTGATTAGTGAAATCATAATGTAAAACGTTGTTTCTGTTAGTGGTAATATCTTATTACGGTTCATAGATGCACACCTTTTTTACAATTTAATTATACAGTTCAACTATACAAGTGAATTATATATCGACGAACTGTATAAGTCAATTATTGATAGTATCAAAATAAAACTAGTAAAAAAAATTTCAAGAACCTCAACTTACAAATTTCTTCTTAAAATGCATTTTAAGCCTTTTTTAATCGTTAGAATATTTTTTGTCGATTGTATTCAAAATTGCTTAGAAACAAAATTAGACGGATAAATTTGTTTTTTGGCTTAAAAAAGAGTATAATATGAGAGTAAAAGTGAAAACAAAAAAGAGGGATGCAGTTTGAAAAAGACGATTGTTTTAGAAACGGATTATATGACACTTGGTCAAGTCTTAAAAGAAGTCGATGTTATCAGTAGCGGCGGTGCTGCCAAGTGGTACTTAGCTGAGAATACTGTTTTCGTAGATGGAGAATTAGAGAATCGCCGTGGTCGTAAATTATATGCTGGTATGATGCTTGAGATACCTGAAGAAGGTACTTTTTTTATGGTAAAAAAAGGCGAACCAATCGATGAGACTGAATGAAATCGAGGTACAGCATTATCGCAATTATGATGGGCTGACGTTAGATTTCCCTAAAACACTAAATATTTTTCTAGGAGAAAATGCGCAAGGCAAGACAAATCTGCTGGAAAGTATTTATGTTTTAGCGATGACCCGCAGTCATAGAACAAGCAACGAAAAAGAGTTGGTTCACTGGGATTCTGATTCTGCAAGAATCAGCGGTGTTATCCAAAAGAAGACAGGAACTGTTCCTTTAGAGATCCTTATTTCTAATAAAGGTCGTAAGACAAAAGTCAATCATATTGAACAAAAGCGCTTAAGTTCATATATCGGTCAGCTAAACGTCATTTTATTTGCGCCAGAGGATTTATCTTTAGTCAAAGGATCGCCACAATTGCGGCGTAAGTTTATCGATATGGAATTAGGTCAAGTCAATCCAATTTATTTGTATGACTTGGTTCAATATCAGTCTGTCTTAAAACAACGCAACCAATATTTAAAACAATTAGCTGAAAAAAAACAATCAGATCTTGTTTATTTAGATATTTTAACGGAGCAATTGGCGGAATTTGGCGGTAAAGTTTTATTTGCTCGTCTAGAATTTATCCAAAAACTAGAACATTGGGCTAATCTACTTCATAAGAAAATCAGCCATGAAAAAGAAGAATTAGCAATCGACTATTTTTCAAGTATCCCATTAGACAAAGAAAATTTTTCACTAGAAGAGATCCAAAAGCAACTATTACAGAGCCTTTTTGACAGCCGAAAACGAGAATTGTTTAAGGCAAATACATTTTTAGGGCCTCATCGAGATGACCTGATTTTTAATGTAAATGGACAAAATGTCCAAACATATGGTTCACAAGGACAACAACGAACCACGGCTCTTAGCGTAAAGCTTGCGGAAATTGATTTAATGTATTCAGAAACAGGAGAATATCCTGTCTTGTTATTGGATGATGTCATGAGTGAGTTAGATAATGAACGACAATTGCACCTGCTAGAAACGATTGAAGGAAAGGTTCAAACTTTTTTAACAACCACGAGTTTGGATCATTTAAACAATAAATTAACTGTTGAACCAGATATATTTTATGTTCATCAGGGAGAGATAGAGAGGGAAGCATCTATATGACAGAAGAAGAAAAAAACATGAAAGAACGTGCCCAAGAATATGATGCCAGTCAGATCCAGGTATTAGAAGGTCTTGAAGCGGTTCGTAAACGTCCTGGTATGTACATAGGATCGACAAGTTCAGAAGGGTTACATCACTTAGTTTGGGAGATCGTTGATAATTCGATCGATGAAGCTTTGGCTGGCTTTGCATCAAGTATCCAAGTAATTATTGAAGAAGACAATAGTATTACAGTTGTCGATGATGGACGTGGGATCCCTGTCGGTATTCAAGCTAAAACAGGTCGTCCAGCGGTAGAAACAGTCTTTACGGTTCTCCATGCTGGAGGAAAATTCGGCGGTGGCGGCTATAAAGTTTCCGGCGGACTTCACGGGGTAGGTTCCTCTGTTGTTAATGCTCTATCAACAACATTAGACGTAAAAGTCTACAAAGAAGGTAAAATTTATTTCCAAGAGTTCCATCAAGGTGCTGTCAAAGATGATTTGAAAGTAATTGGTGATACAGATCGTCATGGGACGACTGTCCATTTTATTCCAGATCCAGAAATTTTTACAGAAACAATTGTATTCAACTTTGATAAATTAGCGACGCGTGTTAGAGAGCTAGCATTCTTGAATAAAGGGTTAAAAATCTCTATTGAAGATAAACGTGAAGAAAAACCTGTCTTGAAAGAGTATCACTACGAAGGCGGGATCAAGAGTTACGTAGAGCATTTGAATGCGAATAAAGATGTATTGTTCCCAGAACCTGTTTTCATTGAAGGAGAACAACAAGACATCATTGTTGAAGTCTCTATGCAATACACAGATGGTTACCATACTAATTTACTAAGTTTCGCCAACAACATTCATACCTATGAAGGCGGAACCCATGAATCAGGTTTCAAAACGTCATTAACGCGTGTCATCAATGATTACGCTCGTAAACAAAAGATCATGAAAGAAAATGACGAAAATCTAACTGGGGAAGATGTTCGTGAAGGATTGACAGCTGTTATTTCGATCAAACATCCAGAACCTCAATTTGAAGGACAAACGAAAACAAAATTAGGAAATTCAGAAGTTCGGACTGTTACAGATCGTTTATTCTCTGAGTATTTCAATAAATTCTTGATGGAAAACCCAACTGTGGGTAAACAAATCGTTGAAAAAGGTCTACTTGCGTCTAAAGCTCGTATGGCGGCTAAAAGAGCCCGTGAAGTGACTCGTCGTAAAGGCGCTCTTGAAATCAGTAATTTACCCGGTAAACTAGCCGATTGTTCAAGTAAAGATCCTGAAAAATGCGAAATCTTCATCGTCGAAGGAGATTCAGCCGGTGGATCAGCAAAACAAGGTCGCAGCCGCGAATTTCAAGCAATTTTACCAATTCGTGGGAAAATCTTGAACGTTGAAAAAGCCAGCATGGATAAAATTTTAGCGAATGAAGAGATTCGTTCACTATTTACAGCGATGGGGACAGGGTTTGGTGCTGATTTTGATGTATCTAAAGCACGATATCACAAATTAGTAATCATGACCGATGCCGATGTCGATGGCGCACATATCCGTACGCTGTTGTTGACACTGTTCTATCGTTTCATGCGTCCGGTTGTTGAAGCGGGATATGTATATATCGCTCAACCACCGTTATATGGGGTCAAACAAGGGAAAAATATCACCTACGTTCAACCAGGAAAAAATGCTGAGGAAGAACTAGCTCAAGTTTTAGAGAGCCTACCAGCTAGTCCAAAACCGAGCGTTCAACGTTATAAAGGTCTTGGAGAGATGGATGATCATCAATTGTGGGAAACAACCATGGATCCTGAAAAACGTTTGATGTCACGTGTCAGTGTTGATGATGCGATCGAAGCCGATCAAATTTTTGAAATGTTGATGGGGGACCGTGTTGAACCACGCCGAGCATTTATTGAAGAAAATGCCCATTACGTGAAAAATCTAGATATTTAATGAAGAAGGAGATAAATTCATGAGTGAAGAAATCAAAGAGAACATTCAAGACGTCAATCTGACCAGTGAAATGAAAGAATCCTTCATTGATTATGCAATGAGCGTTATTGTGGCGCGTGCGTTGCCGGATGTTCGTGATGGGTTAAAACCAGTTCATCGTCGTATTTTATACGGGATGAATGAATTAGGTGTGACACCTGATAAACCACATAAAAAATCTGCTCGTATCGTTGGGGATGTTATGGGTAAGTACCATCCCCATGGAGATTCATCCATTTATGAAGCAATGGTACGAATGGCTCAACCATTTAGCTATCGCAGTATGCTAGTTGATGGACATGGAAACTTCGGTTCTGTCGATGGCGACGGTGCTGCTGCGATGCGTTATACCGAAGCGAGAATGAGTAAGATCGCATTGGAAATGTTACGTGATATCAATAAAAATACCGTAGATTTTCATGGAAACTATGATGACTCAGAACAAGAACCAGATGTACTGCCAGCACGTTTCCCTAACCTGTTAGTGAATGGTACGACAGGGATCGCTGTTGGGATGGCAACCAATATTCCGCCCCATAATTTAGCTGAAGTAATCGAAGCTGCAAGTTTATTGATGGAAAATCCCGATGCAACAACGAATGAATTGATGGAAGTATTACCTGGACCAGATTTCCCTACAGGTGGTTTAGTTATGGGTAAATCAGGTATTCGCCGTGCCTATGAAACAGGTCGAGGATCGATCACGATTCGTGCCAAAGTTGAGATTGTTGATATGCCAAACGGTAAAGAACGTATCTTAGTTTCTGAGTTGCCATATATGGTCAATAAAGCACGCTTGATCGAACGAATTTCAGAATTGCACCGTGAAAAACGAATCGAAGGAATCACTGATTTACGTGATGAATCTTCTCGTGAAGGTATGCGGATCGTCATTGACGTTCGTCGTGATGTCAGTGCTTCTGTTATCTTGAATAATCTATATAAAATGACCGCATTGCAAACCTCTTTTGGTTTTAATATGTTGGCAATCGAAAAAGGGATTCCTAAGATTTTGAGCTTGAAAGAAATTCTTGAAAATTATATAGAGCATCAAAAAGAAGTTATTACACGTCGTACAGAATTTGATAAGAAAAAAGCTGAAGCGCGTGCTCATATCTTAGAAGGGTTACGAATTGCGTTAGATCACATTGATGAGATCATCGCAATTATTCGAAACTCAAAAGCAGATGATGAAGCAAAAGCTTCTTTGATTGAACGTTTTGAATTTTCAGATCGTCAAGCACAAGCGATTCTAGATATGCGTTTACGCCGTTTAACAGGTTTAGAACGTGATAAGATTGAAAATGAATACCAAGAATTATTGAAATTTATTGCTGATTTGAATGATATTTTAGCTCGTCCAGAACGTGTTATTGAGATCATCAAAACAGAGCTAGGTGAAATTCATGATAAATACGGCGATGCTCGCCGCACAGAACTATTAGTCGGTGAAGTCCTAAGTTTAGAGGACGAAGACTTGATCGAAGAAGCCGAAGTCGTGATTACTTTGACAAACAATGGCTACATCAAACGAATGGCTAATAGTGAATTTAGAGCACAACGCCGTGGTGGTCGTGGTGTTCAAGGGATGGGTGTTCATGATGATGATTTCGTGAAAAATCTTGTTTCTTGTTCAACCCATGATACGTTATTATTCTTTACGAATAACGGTAAAGTTTATCGTGCCAAAGGCTATGAAATTCCAGAATACGGCAGAACAGCCAAAGGTATTCCTGTGATCAACATGCTAGGTATCGATTCTAGTGAGAAGATCCAAGCGATCATTGCTGTTGAAGGACAAGCTGAAGAGGGTCATTATCTCTTCTTCACGACTCGTAAAGGTACCGTTAAACGTACCGCCGTTAAAGCATTCTCTAACATTAGAAGTAATGGTTTGATTGCAATCGGCCTAAAAGAAGAGGATGAACTAGTTAATGTTGTCTTAACGAATGGGGAGCAAAACATGATCATCGGAACACATAATGGTTATTCTGTGACCTTTGCTGAAACTGCTGTTCGTGACATGGGTCGTACAGCATCAGGTGTGCGTGGTATTCGTCTAAGAGAAGATGATTACGTCGTAGGAGCCTCTCTACTCGACGCTAACACGGAAGTTCTAGTGTTGACGGAAAATGGTTACGGTAAGCGTACAAAAGCCTCTGAGTACCCTGTGAAGGGCCGTGGCGGTAAAGGAATCAAGACCGCCAACATTACAGCGAAAAATGGACCACTAGCAGGACTTACGACTGTTCATGGAGATGAAGATATTCTAGTGATCACCAATAAAGGGGTCATTATTCGTTTCAATGTCGATTCAGTCTCTCAAACAGGGCGTGCTACATTAGGGGTTCGTTTGATGAGAATGGAAGAAGATGCAAAAGTGGTGACGATGGCGGTTGTTGAGCCGGAACCAGATGAAATCGTTGAAGAAGTTGAAAGTGTTGAAACAATAGTTATTGAAACAGAAACACCAGATGCAGACACAACAACAGAAGAATAAATACAAAAAGAACGTTTCAGCGCAAGATGCTGAAACGTTCTTTTTGTATACTAAATAAATTCAAAAAAAATACAATATCTTTTTGCTTTGTTTTGAAAAAAATTATGATTATAATGGAGAGTAATAAGAAGTGAGAGGTAAGAATATGACACAAGAAAAATTATTATTATCTAAGACTTTTTCAAAACAATTAAATATTGGAACGGCATTATCTAACTTCATTGATAATATACTTGAAATATTCGGAGAAAAAACGAGTGTTTATGAGCGCAGACCGATTACTTTTTCAGAATATTTATACGTTGAAATGATTACTTTTTCAAATGGTTTTCAGATCAGAACTAGCTTAAAAAGAAATCCAGAAACGTTTGAGATCGAAGCTTTTGCTTATTCTGAACCGAATCATGTCTATTTATCAAATTTAACTTCAGAAGAATTATATCTGATGTATTCGCTTGTCAAAAAAGAAAGGGAAAATATGTTAAATCAAAAATATGCAGATGTAGATCAACAAAAATTAGAAGTACTTTCCTCTTTATTGATGAATTTGAAAGTCATAACAGGGGAAATAATCTAGTTTAAGGCTAAATTTTATGTTAAAAAAAAAGGGTGACATTTGTCATGTTGATCCCTGACAAAAGCTTCTATTTTTCTATTGTGGAATCCGTCATAATAAGTTTATCAACTAATTAGGAGCGGATAAATATGACAAACCAAAATGAAAAAATCGAAGCATTAAAAGTAGAAAACGAAAACTTGAGATTACGTTTAGCAACGATGAAAGAGGATAATAAAAATGATCGGAATTCATGGATTTGGGTATTAGTGCCAGTGATGGGAATGCTGATTGGATTAGCAAGAACGATTTTTTAAAAGATAACAAAGAAGGTTTGTGACATGATAACGCTTAGCATTATCATGTCACAAACCTTTGAAAATCGCATAAACGGTGGTTAAAAAGAGACAAGCTTTTATTCCAACCTCGTTGTCATTACTTCTTTATTTTTCGACTCATCAATGTACAACGCCCAACAGCAGTCAATTCCCCAGAAGCATTAAAGATTTTACCTTCCCAAACTTGGAGGGCTTGTCCAATACGATCGGCTGTAGCAACTACAGTCAACGTTCCATCGACAACACTTTTTAGATGGTTGATTTGAAGATCGATACCAGCGGCATATGAATCCTGATCCAGCTGTTCATTGGCACCTAAACTACAAGCTGTTTCAATCAAAATACCATTCATTCCTCCATGCAAAACGCCATAAGGTTGTTTATGATAATCTTCTATTTTCATTGTTAAGACAACTTTTTCTTTTGATAGTTCAGTTGTTTCGATTTTTAGATAGTCTAGTAAATGCATGGAAATCCATCCTCTCGCTTGTTTTGAAGGTAAGTAGTTAAAGTATAGCACAGGTCGTGAGTTCATTAGAGTATGTAGGTATAATCTTTAAACTAGTTTTTATGCTTCAAGCAAGGGTTTATTTCTTGATTTTGTAGTATAATTTATTTTCATAATGAATTAAGAAGAAAGTAGGAACTAAGAATGGGTTGTTTAGGCAATATTATTTGGTTTATTTTTGGCGGTTTTTTTGGTGGGTTGACTTGGCTGTTAGCTGGGCTTTTATGGTGCGTTACCATTATTGGGATTCCGATCGGGTTACAGTGTTTCAAACTTGCAGGATTGAGTTTTTGGCCATTTGGTAAAAGAGTTGTGTATAGCACAAGTACGACCTCATTTTTAGTGAATATTCTTTGGTTGGTTCTCAGTGGCTTCTGGTTAGCTGTAGGGCATTGTATCAGTGGAATTATTTTATGTGTAACAATTATTGGGATTCCTTTTGGAATGCAGTCTTTTAAACTAGCTAAGCTAGCGTTGATGCCATTTGGTGCACAAGTAGTACTTACAAATAGTACTTATATGGAATAATCTTTAAAAAGTCAGCTGATATAAAGTTAACCATTTCGTTTGCCATCATCTGTATAAAATTGAAAAGCAGAGAAAAAACTTAAATGTTTTTTCTCTGTTTTTTAAATGTTTCTTGACAACAATAAAAAAAATTGTTATATTCTCATGTGATCAAAACGTAACCGTTACGATTTATCCGTGAGAAATCGGAAAGGAGTTCTCAGATGAAAGACTGAGTAATTAAAATTTTTACAAAAAAATCATTCAGATTGGCAATATGCAGAGGAACGAAACTATCAAAATTGAGGGAGCTTAAAAATGAAAAAGAGGTCAAAGATTATTATTACAGCAATATTTTTACTAACGATTATTCTAACGGCATGTACAAGACCCACAAACGAAAAAGAAGTCAATAAAGATAAAAAAAAGCTAACGATCGTCACTTCTTTTTATCCAATGTATGAATTTACAAGAAATATTGTCGGTGATGCTGGCGAGGTTACATTGATGGTGCCAGCAGGAACTGAAGCACATGATTATGAACCTTCTGCAAAGGAAATCGCTAACTTACAAGATGCGGATGCGTTTGTTTACAATAGTGAATATATGGAAACCTGGGTGCCTAAGATGGAAAAATCACTCAAAAATGTGACCAGTATCAAAGCAAGTGAAGGAATGGTTCTTTTACCCGGAAGTGAAGAGCATGACCATTCAGCAGAGGAAAATCATGAAGGGCATTCTCATGACTATGATCCTCATTTATGGTTGAGTCCCTTTCGTGCAATTAAAGAAGTGGAAACAATCAGAGATGGGTTGATCGACCAATTTCCAGAGCAAAAAACGACATTTACTAAAAATGCAGCTGATTACATTGAAGAGTTAACAGAGCTTAATAAGTTGTATGAAGCAAAGTTGGTGAATGCCAAACAAAAGAATTTTATTACGCAACATACAGCTTTTTCTTATTTAGCCTTAGATTACAACCTAAAACAAGTACCGATCGCAGGGATTTCTCCAGATCAAGAACCAAAACCTTCACGGATTGCGGAATTGAAAGAGCTAGTTGAAGAAACAGGAATCAACTATATCTATTTTGAAGAAAATGCGAATGACCGAGTAGCGAAAACCTTAGCGAGTGAAGCCGGTGTTGAATTACTTGTGTTAAATCCGTTAGAAGGACTTACCAACGATGACATGAAGGCGGGAAAAACGTACATCAGTGTGATGGAAGAGAATTTAGAAGCGCTGATAAAATCAACGGAAGTGACACCTAAAAAAGAAGTAACTGAAACTGCCGTAAATAAGACTGTTTCAAATGGGTACTTTGATGATAAGGATGTTAAAGATCGTGCTCTTTCTGATTATGCAGGTGAGTGGCAATCCGTATTTCCTTATTTAGAAGATGGCACGTTTGACCAAGTATTTGATTATAAAGAGAAATTAACAAAAAAAATGACGGCAGAAGAATACAAAGATTACTATCAAAAAGGGTATCAAACGGATGTTGATCGTATTGATATCAGTAAGGACGCTATGACATTTATAGTGGGGGATAAAAAATACACATCGAAATATAAATACGTAGGAAAAGAAATCTTAACTTACAAAGCTGGAAATCGTGGGGTTCGCTTTTTGTTTGAAGCAACGGAGGATACGCCATATAAGTATGTTCAATTTTCCGATCATGGCATCGCGCCTTCCAAAGCAGCACATTTCCATATCTATTTTGGTAATGAAAGTCAACAAAAATTATTGGAAGAAATGGATAATTGGCCGACTTATTATCCTGTAAGCATGACTGGATTTGAGATTGCACAAGAGATGTTAGCACATTGATAAAGAATAGAAAGAGTTAGAATTAATCCCATAAAAAATCCGTTAGTTGAGATTTTTTATGGGATTATGTTTGAATTAATTCACCTAAATACATGGTGGCTATTTTTATCAATAGTAGGTGGAACGAATCTCCATCGGGAGTATGATGAATACTGCAAAAATAAGATACTTTCAGAAAATCCTTATTTTGATGTAAGTACATATATTTCTGTAGAAAAAAAGATAATGTCTAGGAATAGAAATAGTGAAAGCTACCATTATGATTTATATGTAAAAAGAAAATGCAATCCACCTTTTTGGGTGTTGATTGAGTTAATGTCTTTTGGGGAGCTGATTAGATTTGTCGAATTTTATTATGAAGTTGATAAATCCAATCGTAATATATTTCATGAGGTATATGAATTATTATAGTATACTAAAAACTTTAGAGATTCTGCGGCACATAGCCGACTTTTACTTTTGAATATAACAAAGAAAAAACAAATTAATCCTACTCAAAAAGTTACAGAATTTGCCGGTAATGCCGGAATTGCAAAACTAGATAGAAAACAAAGAATTTCAAATATGAAAATATATGATTTTATTTGTATTCTGTTACTAAATGAAAAATATATACAAAGCAGTGCAATGAAAGCTAATAGAAAAAAAGAGCTAATGGAGTTGTGAAAAAGGTGTCTAAAACGAAGTAGTTGTTATAATGAGCATGAAGAGTTTAAAAAGATAGTTGAACTTTTCTGTAAAATCGTTGACTATTATTATTCCAATTGATAAATTATATTCAAAGGAAAAAACGGTACGACCGTTTATCGCTTAATCGCTATGCTGTGATTAAGATGGTTATTCTTCAAAAAACTATTTGATACAAGCAATGTTCAGCTATTTGTATCAAATAGTTTTTTTATTTATAAATAAACTATAGCTAAATTTGCAAAAAAATCAATCGTTTATTTTTGATGAAGTATTACACTTCATTTAAGCGTATCATCATAAAAATATAAATCATTGATGACATTTTTTTCTGACATAAACTTCAAGAAAAGATGTCGTAATAATTAGCTATAAAAAATAGAGGTCTTCCACCTCCTCTTTCATCACACTTTAAACCGTCTATCATTCTAAAAACTACATAATTGTGTATAATAGAAACATTGAAAACAATTTTTTCTGTCAGAGCTAAGCGGCTTGTTCCGCTTTTATGTTATCTAGCTACGCAGGCTAGCCTCTCGGGAAAAAGACAAATTATGAATGAGGCAAAAAGCACCTCAGTCATAATTTCCTATTTTCCAGTCGAGGCTGGACGAGCCCACTACGCTTTTAAAATTATCTAGCTGCACAAATCAATCCTTAGGAAAATAGATAAATTGTCAGTGAAACAAAGAACGTTTCAATGCCAATTTCCTAATTTTCTACAGGATTAATCGATTTGTTCCGCTTTAAAATTATAAGGAGGTTTCCTCATGAGAAACTGGACAACAATCAAAGAATACGATGAAATTTTATTTGAACAAGAAGGAAAAGTAGCGAAAATTACGATTAATCGCCCTCAAGTACACAATGCCTTTACGCCGAAAACAGTTATGGAAATGATTGATGCATTCAACATTAGCCGTGATAAACAAGATGTCGGCGTGATTATTTTAACGGGTGCAGGAGATAAAGCGTTTTGTTCCGGTGGTGACCAAAAAGTCCGTGGACATGGTGGTTATGTGGGTGAAGATAGTGTTCCTCGCTTAAATGTATTAGATTTACAACGGTTGATTCGTGTAATTCCAAAACCTGTTATTGCGATGGTCAAAGGCTATTCGATCGGTGGCGGAAATGTTCTTCAGCTTGTTTGTGATTTAACGATTGCAGCAGACAATGCAAAATTCGGTCAAACTGGACCGAACGTAGGAAGTTTCGATGGCGGCTATGGTTCTGGCTATTTAGCTCGTGTAGTTGGTCATAAAAAAGCCAAAGAAGTGTGGTTCCTATGCAAACAGTATTCAGCAGAAGAAGCGTTGGATATGGGCTGGATCAATACCGTTGTACCTTTAGCAGATGTTGAAGAGGTTACAATGGAGTGGGCAGAAGAAATGTTGAAGAAAAGTCCGCTTGCTTTACGTATGATCAAAGCATCTTTAAATGCTGATACAGATGGATTGGCTGGAATTCAGCAATTAGCAGGAGATGCAACCTTACTTTATTACACAATGGATGAAGCCAAAGAAGGACGCGATTCATTTAAAGAAAAACGTGATCCTGATTTCGACCAATTCCCTAAATTTCCATAAAATAAAAGGGTGAAGAACATGAGTAGTTGGCTGCAAAAACAAGTGAATGAAAGACCGGATCATCCTGCTTTTTACTGGCAGGATGAAGCATGGTCTTTTGCTGAGGTCGCTCAAGAAGTCAAACGATGGACAGCAGCGTTTTCGCTAAAGATACCAAATAAAGAAAAACGAGTTGCGCTATTTAGCCGTAATTCAAAAGAAATGTATTTTTCAATATTAGCTTTGTGGGAATTAGGTAAAGAGCTAGTTTTATTAAATACACATTTAAGCTTGCAGGAACTCCACTACCAATTGACCGATGCAAAGGTGAAGCTGGTGGTGGTTTCTACTGAAAGCTTGCCATTTTTAATTGAATTGGATCAATTAACGCTAATTGAAATGATAGAGCCAGATGGGACTGGAGCAGCTGTAGAAGCAGAAATAGACTCTATCTATCAACTTAATGCTACGGCTTCGATCATGTACACTTCAGGTACGACAGGAAATCCTAAAGGCGTCGTGCAATGTTTTAGTAATCATTTGGCTAGTGCTTTGGCAACACAAAAAAATATGAACATTACAAGTGAAGATTGCTGGCTTTGTCCAGTTCCTTTATTTCACATTAGCGGGTTGTCGATCATTATGCGCCAATTAGTGCTGGGTTGTAGTTTCCGTTTATATAGTAAATTTGATGCAAAAATAGTAACAAATGATCTAGCCGATGGTCGGGGGACCGTGATTTCTGTGGTGGCGATTATGCTGCAAGAGTTACTGGAAAATTATCCTAAACAAGGCTATAGCTCAAATTTTAAGGCAATGCTGCTTGGTGGCGGACCAATTTCACCTAAAGCACTAGAAAAATGTGAAAGCTATGGGATTCCGGTGATCCAATCCTATGGTATGACTGAAACCTGTTCCCAAGTGGTTGCTTTGAGTTTTGAAGATGCCACAGCGAAGATTGGTTCTGCAGGCAAGCCACTCTTAGGGATGCAAATCAAAATCGTTGATGACCAAGAGAAACCACTGCAGAAGAATCAAGTGGGAGAAATCTTATTAAAAGGGAAAAATGTCGTTCATAATTATCTAAATGGTACACAATGGCAAGCTGTCAAATGGACGACAGATGATTGGTTTAAAACAGGTGATATGGGGTATTTGGACGAAGAAGGCTATTTATACTTAGTCAGTCGCTTGAGTGAGTTGATTATTTCAGGTGGTGAAAATATTTACCCCACAGAAATCGAACATGTAATTCAAGAGTTTCCTGGGGTAAAAGAAGTTGCCGTCGTTGGTGAAGCCGATGTAAAATGGGGCGCTGTTCCAGTCGCTTATATTGTGGGAGAATCGACAGTCACTTTAGAAAAAATCAATGAATTTGCTAAACACTATTTAGCAAAATACAAACTACCTAAACAGCTCTATTTATGCCATTCACTACCAAAAACAGCTAGCGGTAAATTAGCAAAACATCGCTTAACAACAAGAGAAAGGGAGGCTTTTTTAAGCAAATGAGCATTCCTAAAGAATTAGAACAAGCCTATGAAAAAGGTTATCGTCAATTTAGCTGGGTCAAAGAAATAAATGAAAAGACAGATTCTTTGCGTACTTCTTTTATGAAGGGACAAAATGTATTTAAAGGTGAACGATTTTATTGGCAAACGCCGGAAAAAAACTTTACGCTAGTCGGATTTGGTAAAGAAAAAGAATTAGTGCATGATCTTGCTTCATTTGAACAAGTAGATCGTTTTATTTTAGAAGAAAAAGAAAAAATTTATCAAAACTGTTCTATTACAGGAACGGGGGCTATTTTATTTGGTGGTTTTGCCTTTGACGATAAGCAAACGAAGCAAAATGATTGGGGCAGTTTGGCGCAAGGTTTATTTTATTTACCCGTTTTTTTACTAACAGAAACAGCTGGAAAAGTCTATCTTACAATGAACTTCAGCGCTGAAAATAAAGAAATATTGCACAAAAAATGGCTAGAGCTGACTTCAGAATTTGTTGAAATAATGACGACTACACTAGTAAAAAATCAAGACAGTACACAAATTAAAACAGAGGAAGTCGCTGTATCTCAATGGTTGACGGTTGTTGACGAAACGGTGAAGAAGCTCAAAGAAGCAGGACCATTAGAGAAGGTTGTTTTAGCACGACGGATGAAGGTAAAAAGTAACAGTCCTTTTCAAGCAGATGTTATTTTAAAAAATCTGCAGTGCCAACAGACAAATACTTATTTTTTTGTTTTGGAATCAAAGGATCATATATTTATCGGAGCTACACCAGAACGCTTACTAAAAGCGTCTAAAACAACCTTTTCAACAGCTAGTATAGCAGGGTCTGTTTCACGTGGAACAACGCAAACAGAGGATGAATCTTTGGGTAATTATTTATTGAATGATAGGAAGAATAAGCAAGAGCATAGGATTGTCGTGGATAGAATTGTCAAAGAATTGGAAGCGATGACTGGAGCTTCGATTCAGTCACAAAAACCACAGTTATTAAAGAATCGAGATATTCAGCATTTATACTTACCGATTGTAGGGAAAAGACAAAAAGAATATCGCTTTTTGAAAGGAATCAAGCAGTTACATCCAACACCTGCATTAGGTGGGGAACCTAAAGAATTGGCTATGGAATGGCTCAAAGAACATGAACAGCTAGATCGAGGGTTATATGGCGCGCCAATCGGATGGGTCGCTATTAAAGAGGATATAGGGGAATTTGCCGTGGGAATTCGTTCTGCTGTATTGTCTGGCAATATTGGCTACTTGTATGCGGGATGTGGCATTGTTAAAGATTCGCAAGCAGAACAAGAAAGAATCGAAACAAAAATCAAGTTTCAACCGATGTTAAGAGGAATAGGTGGGGATGAGTATGACAAGTCAAAGTGAAATGACCAACTATTTACACGCTTTTGTTGAAGGAATGATCAGTAATGGCGTAGTACAAGCTGTAATCAGCCCAGGTTCTCGTTCTACTCCATTAGCCTTATTGTTACACCGTCAGGAAAAGATTGAGACCTTTATCGAGGTAGATGAACGCTCGGCTGCTTTTTTTGCCTTAGGATTAAGCAAAACGAGTGGCAAACCTGTTGTTTTATTATGTACATCAGGAACAGCAGCAGCAAATTATTATCCAGCGGTTTGTGAAGCTTACGCTAGTCATATTCCATTGCTCGTTCTTACAACCGATCGACCGCATGAATTAAGACAAGTTGGTGCACCACAAGCCATGGATCAATTTCATTTATTTCAAGGTCATGTAAAACTATTCATAGAAATGGCAATTCCAGAAGGAAGCAAAACAATGTTGGACTATTCCTATTGGCAAGGAATGCGGGCGACAGATACAGCTTGCCAAACACCAAAAGGGCCTATTCATTTGAATTTTCCATTAAGAGAGCCACTATTACCTGATTTGACGCATCCAATGCTTGCTGAAAAAACAACAGAAGTCATTGTAGGAAAAAAACAATTGTCCGAATCACAATTAATGATGTGTGCCAATGCCTGGCAGGGAAAAAAAGGGGTTTTAGTGGTGGGTGGCAGTCATACGCCAGAAGAAGCTGGATTATTTATTGAATTAGCAGAAACATTGAACTGGCCGATCATTAGTGATCCATTAGCCAATATTACATCTAATAGTAAGACTAGTCCGCTGATCATGAGCTGTGCGGATTTATTTATCCAAGAAGTAGACATGAACCACCGACCAGAAGTTGTTGTTCGCTTTGGTATGCTTCCTATTTCAAAAAATACGATGTTTTGGTTACAATCCCTGAATGAAGATGAAACAATGATTTATTTTATTGATGAAACAGGTGAGTGGCAAGATCAACTAAAGCAAGTTCAGACGGCAATTCAAGTAGAAGAACAAACTTTTGTTCAAATGCTCCTAAATAAAATCAAAGTACAGACATCTGTTTCTTGGCGAAATCAATGGATCAATTGGCAAAAAGCGACAGAACAATTATTAAAAGAATTTAGTGAAATGAACACATTAAATGAAACATCAGCTAGTGTTCTTGTCCATGAAAAAATGGCGGAAGATGGGCAATTGTTTGTTTCGAATAGCAATGCTATCCGCTTTTTAGATCGATTTGCTAGCGCTGAAAATAATGTCTATCAGTTGTTCGGTAATCGCGGTATAAATGGGATCGATGGTATTGTGTCAACTGCGTTAGGAATGTGTGCGATAAATCCTGACCGCCAGAATATATTATTGATTGGTGATTTGGCTATGTATCATGATATGAATGGTCTGTTACTCGCAAAACGATACAAATTACCCTTAACGATTGTTTTATTGAATAATAATGGCGGTGGTATTTTTTCTTTTCTGTCACAACGTCAGTTGGAGACAGATGATTTTGAGCCCATTTTCGGTACCCCGATTGATTTAGATTTTTCTTTAGTGGCGCAATTATATGATGCGGAATATGTGAAAGCTGTAAGTTTGGAGCAACTGGATTGCTTATTAGAAAAGACGAAGAAACAGCCAAAATTTCAGCTTATTGAAGTAGTTGGTGATCGTCAAGACAACGTGTTGTTGTACGAGAAAGTTGTAAAAAGTTTGAGAGAAATCTTTGGGATAGATTATGGAAAGTAATGTAAACGGCGTAAATTACTATTATGAATGGCTTTCTGGCTATCAAGCAGACCGCTCAACATTGGTTTGCTTCCATGGGTTTACCGGCAGCAGTCAGACATTTGTTTCAGTTTTTCAAGAAATGACCGATTTCAACATTCTAGCGATTGATTTGATTGGGCATGGAAAAACGGATTGTTATGTCCATCCATACCGCTATCAAATAGACTGTTTATGTCAAGATATTGCTTTATTGACTGAACAACTGGGCATCGAATACTTTGTCTTATTGGGCTATTCAATGGGGGCTAGAGCAGCTTTAGTATTTACTTATCTATATCCTCAAAAAGTGCAGCAATTGATCTTAGAAAGCGGTTCTCCTGGGTTAGAAAGTGTGACAGCTCGCTTGAGACGCAAACAATCAGATGAATATTTAGCTAGTTTTATCATGAGTCATCCTATCGACGACTTTGTTAATAAATGGGAGAAACTGCCTCTTTTTGATAGTCAAAAAAGACTAACGCTTCACGTTCAAAAAGCGATTCGGCAAGAGCGATTAGCGCAGCAAAATTTTGGGCTTGCGTGCAGTTTATGGTTTATGGGGACAGGGGTTCAGCCCTCACTTTGGCAAGAGTTACACAACATACATGTGCCGATATTGCTGATTGTAGGAGCGCTTGATCCAAAGTTTCAACAAATCGCTATAGAGATGAAAGAAAAGCAACCAAACCTAACAATTGAAATCGTAGATGATGTAGGCCACTGTGTTCATTTAGAGAAGCCCTCCACATTTGAAAAAATTATTTATTCTTTTTTAGCTAAATTTGTCTGACATAAACACTACATTTTTAGAATAAGGAGGAGATACTGATGGAAATTCATCGCATTGATCGTTATCGTGTTCGATTACCTTTACGGATTCCCTTTGAAACAAGTTATGGTCGGTTAACAGAAAAAGCGTTTGATATTTTGGTGGTGACGGATGATCAGGGGAATCAAGGGATAGGAGAACTTGTTCCTTTTGAGCAACCAGATTACATAGAAGAGACAATCGAGACCGCACGAATCATGATTGAAAACTATCTGATTCCTTTGTTGAAAGATGTAGATATTCGACATCCTAAAGAAATAGCACTGCTTTTTGATGAAGTAAAAGGCAATTATATGGCTAAATCAAGTCTTGAGACGGCTATCTGGGACTTATACGCCAAACGGGAAGGAAATAGCCTAAAAACATACTTTGAGGATACTCGAACCCAAATCCCAGTTGGTGTCAGTGTGGGAATTCAAACTGATCTAACCAAATTGATCACTCAAATTACTCAGTATGTGGCACTTGGTTATCAAAGAATCAAATTGAAAATCCGTCCGGGTTATGATTTAAAACCAATCGAAGCAATTCGTCATAGATTTCCTGACTTAACATTGATGGTAGATGCTAATTCAGCGTATACCATTAATGACATGTCGCATTTGAAGCAATTTGATGATTACGACTTAGCAATGATTGAACAACCTTTTGCTGCAAATGATTTTTTAGACCACGCACAATTGCAAAAAGAAATAAAAACAGATATCTGTTTAGATGAAAATATTCGAACCCTTAAAGATTGCGAATTAGCGTATGCTCTTGGAAGCTGTCGAAGCATCAATTTAAAAATTCCCAGAGTAGGCGGCATCACGGAAGCATTGAAAATAGTCGGTTTCTGTAAAGAAAAAAATCTTCAGGTATGGTTAGGTGGAATGTTTGAATCGGGTGTTGGAAGAGCGTTAAACTTACAGTTTGCCTCACAAAAAGTCTTTACATTTCCAGGAGACATTTCAGCTTCAGATCGTTATTATTATGAGGATATCATTACGAACCCTTTTGTGATTGAAAACGGCGAGATTGCTGTACCTGATGGGCTAGGGATCGGTGTTACTTTATCTAAAGAAGCGTTAGCGAAATATGGACTCTACGAAACAATATCTACTAACTAAAAAGAATCACAGGCAAAAGGAAACATTTGTCTGTGATTCTTTTTAGTTATGAGAGTTATTCTTCCTTCAGAGCTTTTTCAATTTGTAATCGTTGGACTTTCATCGTAGCTGTACGAGGAATTTCGTCCCAATCCATAATAATTGGTTTGTTTAAATGAGGTAAATCAGTGACTTGTTCCCACCAAGCATCCCAGTCCATCCCTTGTTTTGGATCAACAGCCAAGATTGGTTGAGGAGAATTATTTTTTGCTCTGACGATAATCACTTCTTGAAGAAAATCTAGTGCATCCAACAAATGATCTTCAATTGCTAAATTACTATCGACTTTTTCAATCAAATCTACTTGACGGTCTTTCAAGAATAAATGGCCATTTTCATCCATAAAACCATAATCACCACTGTCCCACCAAGGACCGAAAACCGTTGCTTGAAAACGATTATCTTCTTTATAGTATGTTAATGCACGTCCTTTAGATAAAAATTGGATATGACCATCTGTCAAAGCCGGTAAAACATTGCCTTCTTTATCTGCGATTCGAGCTTCGGTCAACCCTTCTAAGCCAACCCCCATATCACGAGCATCAGATGTTTTTAGGGATTCTAAGGTATGAGCCTTCAAAATCATTGGACCACATTCACTTTGTCCATAAACTTGAAGAAAAATTGGCTCATTTTTTTCTGAAGCTTTTAAGAAGCTAGCCATCGTGGCATTGTTGATTGCATCAAAAGTAGAATGGTAATAACGAACACTTGCGAAAGCTTCGGGTTGTCTTTTTGCCAAAGAAGTCCACTGAACGAAATTATTTGGATGAGTCTCAAGAGCAATCGGTTCATGTTTTAAGAGCATTTCCGCAACAGAATCACTATTTGATATCGATAATGGCATCAGTGGGAAACCCATTGCCATCAAAGAAGAGATGCCAATATTAAAACGAGAGTGAACGGGTGAAATATGGAATCCAACCATTTTTTTCTCAGCGATTTTTGTGAAAATTGTTTTTTGCCATTTTGTACGCCACCCCATCGAATTAGCAGAATGACAAATTAGTTTAGGAATGCCAGTTGTCCCAGAAGTATGTGTCATATATGCAATCGTATCTTTAGGTAATTCCACTTGAGAAACTTTGTTCGCAGGAGCCTGCAAAAGTCTAGTAACTGAAATCTGTTTGTCTGGTGTACTATTTTTTACTTTTGCTATTTTTTCTGCGGTTTCATCATCAAATAGGATAAACGGATTTTCCAAACGATCTACAAAAACTTCAATCGTTTCAGTTGGAAAATGATAAGAAATCATTACTGGAACAGCACCTAAATATGAAGCAGCAACGGCTAACAAATACGTATCAAATTTTGAGCTTTTGAAAATAATGATTTTATCTTCTGCCTGGACTCCTAAACTGGCTAATTGATAGGAACGGTTCAAAATCGCCTCGTGACTTAATTGGTAGGTGTAATTTGTTCCAAGTTCAGGAAAAGCTGGCAATGGTTCATCGTGAACAATGGCAGTTTCAGGGGCATTAAGTGCCGCCTCAAGATAGTTTGTGTATAAGTTTAGCGGTTGGTATTCTAACAATTGATTCAAGGTAACAGCATCCTTTCAAACTACATTAAAGTATTTGTGTAATTTCAAACAAGGATAGTATATCATGAAAAATAAATAACCTAAATCAATAGCAAAAAAAATGAAAAAAGCGAATTTGTACGTATATTTAAAGTAAGACCTGAGAGAAAAAAAGATTGCTAAAAAAAAGATCAAAAATTGCTAAGAACACTTGATTTTATCAGCTTTTAGCTGTATAATGAAGCCTTGTGAGTAGTCTATATATTTTAGATAACTCTCCTTGCTCTTAGCAAACTAAGAGCCTAAAGTCCATAGGGAGGTGAAAATCAATGAGTCAAGTTACGAATTATGAAGTTATGTACATCATTCGTCCGAACATTGATGAAGAAGCAAAAACTGCTTTAGTAGAACGTTTCGATACAATCTTGAAAGATAACGGAGCAGAAGTTATCGAATCAAAAGATTGGGAAAAACGCCGCTTAGCATATGAAATGAACGGATTCCGTGAAGGCATCTATCATATCGTTAAAGTATCTTCTCCATCAACTGCAGGAGCAATCAATGAATTTGATCGTCTTGCTAAAATCAATGACGATATTATCCGTCACATGATTATCAAGGAAGAAGCATAACCAATTGTTTCACGTGAAACATTTGGATTGACGAAAGGAGATGTTTAAATGATTAACAACGTTGTATTAGTTGGAAGACTAACAAAAGATCCCGATTTACGATATACATCTAGTGGTTCGGCAGTTGCGACATTTACTCTAGCGGTAAACCGGAACTTTACGAATGCAAATGGAAATCGTGAAGCAGATTTTATTAACTGTGTGATTTGGCGTAAACCTGCTGAAACAATGGCAAACTATGCGCGTAAAGGTACATTATTAGGCGTAACTGGTCGCATTCAAACTAGAAATTACGAGAATCAACAAGGTCAACGTGTTTACGTGACTGAAGTTGTATGTGAGAATTTCCAGTTGTTAGAGTCTCGTTCTGCATCAGAACAAAGACAAACAACAGAAGGATCAGATTCGACACCAAGTTACAATGCTGGTGGCGGAAGTTTCCAACAACCACAGAATAATAATTTTTCAGGACAAAACAATTTTAATCAATCATCCTCTCAGTCTAGTAATAACGGTATGCCTGATTTTGATAGAGATTCTGACCCATTCAGTGGTTCAGGGTCGACTATTGACATTTCAGATGATGATTTACCATTCTAAACGAATTTGATAGGAGGGAATAAGAATGGCACAACAAAGAAGAGGCGGACGTAAACGCCGTAAAGTTGATTATATTGCAGCAAACCATATTGAGTATATTGACTATAAAGATATTGAGTTACTAAAAAAATTCATTTCTGAACGTGGAAAAATTTTGCCACGTCGTGTAACAGGTACAGGTGCTAAGAACCAACGCAAATTAACAATTGCAATCAAACGCGCACGTATCATGGGCTTATTACCATTTGTTGGTGAAGAGCAATAATATAGAATTATGAAGGATCAAAGAACTAGTTCTTTGATCCTTTTTTTTTTATTATTCTTTATTAGAGTCGTACATAATTTACCTCGAAATGTTTCACGTGGAACATTTTGAGGTTCGCAGAAATTCCTTTTTTATGCTAAAATAACCTTATCTGCAGAATAATGGGGGAGTCATTATAATGAAAGAAAATAGAGTGAAGCGGATTTTAGGGGTTGTATTCGTTCTCTTTTTATTAGAAGTAATGCTATTGTTCTTCATATCTAATAAATATTTAATTTTAGCTGGATTATTGATACTCAACTTTATACTGATCAATCGAATTTTCTATTTGGTCAAAAAAATTGAAATATCGAATACAGAAAAAATTAGAGAAGCCAGTTCGATTGCAGAAAAGTCGTTGGATTATGCTTTCAACGAAGTATCTGTAGGGATCATAAATTATGATTCTACTACCAAAGAAGCTAAGTGGTTAAATCCTTTTGCAGAAGCTATTTTTCGGAAAGATGGACAAACACTTATTAGTCCAGAATTAATCCAGACATATGTATCACTAGCTGAAAAAGGCAAGGACATATTTAAAGTTGGTGACCATGTTTATCGCTTTAATATTGACACAAGTCAAAATACAATTACTTTTAAAGATATTACAGAAGAGAGTAACTTGTACCATGAGAAAATAGAAATGCAGACAGCTATTGGGATTGTTTCAGTTGATAATTATGATGATATTACCGATAATATGGACGAAAAAGAGATATCGTACTTAAATAGTTTTATTACTACAATGGTTTCTGATTGGATGGATGAATATCATGTTTTTTATAAACGACTAAATGCTGAACGGTATTTTTTTATTGCACAGTTAGAAGATGTAAAAAAGATGATGGAATCAAAGTTTCAAATTTTAGATAATATCAGAAAAGAATCTAGCACAAGAGAAATAGCGATCACACTAAGTATGGGAATCTCCTATGGTGGCGAAACGCTAAGTCAAACAGGAAATACAGCTCAAACGAATTTAGATACAGCTTTAGTCAGAGGTGGAGATCAAGTTGTTGTGAAAGAGGCGAAAGATAATGCTAAACCACTCTTTTATGGTGGACGATCAGCATCTGTAGCAAAGAGAACGCGTGTTCGTTCTCGTGCAATGAGCACCGCGATTCGTGGGATTTTATCTGAATCATCAGATGTTTATATCATGGGGCATCGTTTTCCAGATATGGATGCGATTGGTTCGGCCTTTGGAATGGCTCGATTAGCTAGATTTCACAATAAAGAAGCATGGGTTGTCTTAGATAAAAGGGAAAGTATTCCCGATGTTGAACGAGTGATGACCGAGTTGGAGAAGTATCCCGAACAGGCTAAGCAAATCATTACACCAAAAGAAGCAATGAAAAGAAAAACAGACAGTAGTTTGTTGATCATGGTTGATTACCACAAGCCCTCGCTTTCGATCTCACAAGAGTTATACGAACAATTTGATAAAGTTGTGATCATTGATCATCATCGGCGTGGCGATGAATTCCCAGTGAAACCATTGCTTACGTATATCGAATCATCTGCATCATCTGCATCAGAGCTAGTGACGGAATTGATCGAGTATCAAAGTAACGCACAAAAACGTTTAGACAAACTCGAAGCTACGTTGCTACTAGCTGGTATCGTTGTCGATACCAAGAGTTTCAGTGTTCGGACTACAGCACGTACATTTGACGTGGCTAGCTATTTGAGAACTTGTGGTGCCGATTCATCTTTAGTACAATATCTACTGAGTTCAGATTTAACAAGTTACTTGGAAATGAATAGCTTGATTGCTAAAAGTGAATATGTTACTCCAGATACAGTTATCGTTACAGGTAGTGAAGACAAAGAATACGATAGTGTCACGGCAGCTAAAACTGCAGATACATTGTTATCAATGGTCGGAATCAACGCAGCATTTGTCATAACTAAACGAACAGATAAACAAATTGGGATCAGTGCACGAAGTAATGGGTCAATAAACGTCCAACTAATTATGGAAAATCTTGGTGGAGGTGGTCATTTTACTAATGCTGCGGTACAATTATCTAATGAAACAGTAGCTGAGGTAAAAGAGCAACTGCTGAAAGTGATTCATCAAAATATAGATATAATGTATGATCCAGCTCCATAAGCTAGTCATGTTTTTAATGGTATCTAGCTTCACAGAAAAAGCTCTCTCAGTTTTTAAATAAGGAGGAATAATAGTATGAAAGTTATTTTTTTACAAGATGTCAAAGGCAAAGGAAAAAAAGGTGAAGTGAAAGAAGTACCTGCTGGGTATGCCCAAAACTTCCTAATTAAAAATGGATTTGCTAAAGAGGCAAATAAAGGCAACATCAGTGCTCTTGCTGGTCAAAAAAAAGCACAAGACAAGCATGATGCAGAAGTATTGGCAGAAGCTAAAAAAATGCAAGAGTTTTTAGAAAAAGAAGAGACTGTTGTAGAGCTTAAAGCGAAGGCTGGGGAAGATGGACGTCTCTTTGGGTCTATTCCTTCAAAACAAATTGCCGAGGCCTTAAACAAGCAATATAGCGTTAAATTAGATAAACGCAAGATCGAGCTGTCACAACCAATTCGTGCCTTAGGTTTTACAAAAGTTCCAGTGAAATTACATCACGAAGTGACTGCGACGATCAAAGTTCACGTTGTTGAAGAATAAAGATTAAAAAACAGGGGTTTTCCTCTGTTTTTTGTTTATCATAATAATAAGAAATGACGCCAGATTGTCATTGTACTTTTTGGCTGTTTCTTGTTAAAATAGAAAGACTGAAAAGCGTAATTTTAGCTATAGGAGAGAAAAAAATGAATGAAGTATGGCAAGATCGAGTACCGCCGCAAAGTATGGAGGCAGAGCAGGCCGTTTTAGGGTCGGTTTTTTTAGATGCCGAGGTCATTATCGATGCTTTAGAATACATAGAACCCAAAGACTTTTATCGCCGTAATCATCAATTGATTTTTCAGACTATGCTTACCTTGAATGATCGAAATGAAGCAATTGATGTGATCACGATCAAAGATCGCTTGGAGCAAGAAAATTTATTAGAAGATGTCGGTGGCCTGAGTTATCTATCAGATTTGGCGTTGGCTGTACCGACAGCTGCGAACATCGTTTACTATGCGAAAATTGTTGAACAAAAATCATTGCTTCGCAATTTGATCCAAACCGCTACAGAGATTGTTACCAAAGGTTTTGAACAAGGTGAAGATGTTGAAACAATACTAGATGATGCAGAGCGTAGCATTTTAGAAGTTTCAGAAAAAAGAAATCGCAGCGGCTTTTTGTCGATCGCAGATGTCTTGAATACATCGATTGCCAACATTGATCAACTGTATCAAAATGATGAAGAAATCACGGGATTACCTACAGGATATCCTGCTTTAGATAAAATGACTGCTGGATTACAAGCAGAAGAATTGATTATTTTAGCTGCCCGGCCAGCAGTAGGGAAAACAGCCTTCGCTTTAAATATAGCGCAAAATATCGGAACTAAAACGGATCGATCGGTTGCTATTTTTAGTTTGGAAATGGGGGCCGAATCATTAGTGAATCGGATGCTTTGTGCAGAAGGTTCGATTGAAGCCGGCCATTTACGTACGGGTCAGTTATCAGAAGAAGAATGGCAAAACCTAATTATTGCAATGGGTAGTTTATCTAGAGCGCAAATCTATATTGATGATACGCCTGGTATTAAAATTACAGAAATTCGAGCAAAATGTCGTAAATTAGCGCAAGAACGCGGTAATTTAGGCTTGATTTTGATCGATTACCTACAATTGATTGAGGGAACCGGTCGTGAAAGTCGTCAACAAGAAGTATCTGAAATCTCTCGTCAATTAAAGAAATTGGCGAAGGAATTAAAAGTTCCTGTTATTGCCTTGTCTCAATTATCTCGTGGAGTGGAACAACGTCAGGATAAACGTCCCGTTTTGAGTGATATTCGTGAGTCTGGATCTATTGAGCAAGATGCGGATATCGTAGCTTTTCTTTATCGTGATGATTACTATGATCGTGGTGAAGAAGGCGAGGATGGTGCTCGTGAAGAGCCGGAAATCGACAACGTGATTGAGGTTATCATCGAGAAAAACCGTAGTGGCGCCCGTGGAACTGTGGAACTGTTATTCATTAAAGAGTTCAATAAGTTCGCTTCGTTATCGCCTAGAGAAGAGTTTTAATTGTGAAATAATAGCCCGAGTAAGTCGTCGGTTGACACTTACTCGGGCTATTATTTCAGCTAAAATCTGTTTTTAAAAGAGAATATTTATTTAAATCTCTAAACTTATCATACATAATAATATCTGATTTATCTGTTCCAACGAAAGAGAAGCCATTTTTTACTGCAACTGCATTACTGGCTTTATTTTCAGTATCAGCTCGGATACTTAATTTGTTTAATCCCATATCTTCAAAAGCGATCGCACAAACTTTTTTCACTACTTTTGACATAATCCCCTTATTGGTTTGAGACGAATGAAGCCAGTAGCCAAGTTCAGCTTTTTTATTATTGGTATCAATAAAATGTAAATCAATACAGCCAATTATATTCTGGTCAAAAGCAATTAGAAATAAACGATCGGTTTCATTGATATAGCCTTCTAATTTCATCTTGATATATTGCTCTTGTTGTTCAAAAGATGTTGTAGTATCAACAAAATCAAGGAATTTTCGTAAGTGTTTCCGATCTGAATCAATCACTTCGAAAAGTTCATGTGCCATAGATAACGTTGGCTGAACTAAAGATAAAGATTCGTCAATCTCTAAATAAAAATAATGTTTCATATCCCGAATAGACCTCCTAGTGAATTCATAATATATTGTGTATGATTATAACAAAATGCAAATTCTTTACAAGAGAATAAATGAATTTTCGCTTTTTTATCTACTGTAAAATCATTTTCTGAATAATGTTCGTGTTTTACTCTATTTTCTTATTTCCAAAAAAATAACATTCGATTTTTCCTTGAAAGCGTTGTGTTTTATTGGTACAATGAATCAGGACAAAATAATTTAGAACGAGGTGTTCGAATGTCATCAGTTGTAGTAGTCGGAACGCAGTGGGGCGATGAAGGAAAAGGAAAGATCACGGATTTTTTAAGTGAGAATGCTGAGGTCATCGCACGTTATCAAGGCGGAGATAATGCAGGTCATACCATTAAGTTTGACGGTGTTACTTATAAACTACACTTGATTCCTTCAGGTATCTTTTACAAAGACAAGATCAGTGTGATCGGAAATGGTGTTGTAGTCAACCCGAAATCTCTTGTAAAAGAACTGGCTTATTTAAAAGATAATAATGTCACGACAGATAATTTACGTATTTCTGACCGTGCTCACGTGATTTTACCTTATCACATCCAATTGGATCAATTACAAGAGGATGCCAAAGGTGAAAATAAAATTGGTACTACAATCAAAGGGATCGGTCCTGCATACATGGATAAAGCAGCTCGTGTGGGAATCCGTGTCGCAGATTTATTAGATAAAGAAATTTTTGAAGAACGTTTAAAAATAAATCTAGAAGAAAAAAATCGTCAATTCGTTAAAATGTTCGACAGCGAACCAATTGCTTTTGAAGATATTTTTGAAGAATACTATGAATATGGTCAACAAATCAAACAATACGTAACGGACACTTCTGTTATTTTGAATGATGCATTAGATGCAGGTAAACGCGTATTATTTGAAGGCGCACAAGGCGTTATGCTAGATATCGACCAAGGAACATATCCATTTGTAACCTCATCAAATCCAGTTGCTGGAGGCGTTACGATCGGAAGCGGTGTTGGTCCTTCTAAGATCAATAAAGTCGTGGGTGTTTGTAAGGCGTATACATCTCGTGTTGGTGATGGTCCATTCCCTACAGAATTGTTTGATGAAACAGGAGAAACCATTCGTAAAGTTGGGAAAGAATACGGTACAACTACTGGTCGCCCACGTCGCGTGGGTTGGTTTGATACGGTTGTGATGCGTCATTCTAAACGGGTTTCAGGAATCACAAATCTGTCATTGAACTCAATCGATGTATTAAGTGGTTTAGACACAGTGAAAATCTGTACAGCGTATGAATTAGATGGTGAACTGATTTATCATTATCCAGCAAGCTTGAAAGAGTTAAGCCGCTGTAAGCCAGTCTATGAAGAATTACCAGGTTGGTCAGAAGACATTACTGGTTGCAAAACATTAGCTGATCTACCAGCGAATGCAAGAAATTATGTGCATCGTATCTCTGAATTAGTTGGCGTGCGTATTTCAACATTCTCAGTAGGGCCAGATCGTAATCAAACGAATGTTTTGGAAAGTGTTTGGGCACAAATCTAAATTTTAAAGGCTCTTTGTCAACTAATGTTGGTGAAGAAAATCTAAAGAATTAAATCGATTAATATGATTCCTAGAGGAAATTTCCTCTAGGTTTTTCTATTTTCTTGAAAAAGAATAGTGCCAAAACA
>NZ_MIKC01000015.1 GCF_001730315.1 Enterococcus ureilyticus | reverse complement strand
CTTCTTTCCCAAATAATTGATAGGAGTGTTTCCAATTGTAAATTAAGGCATTTGATGGGAGTCCGTATTTTTTAGCCAAGGCTCGTCCGCCCAGAGGCCCTTCTAGGTACTCTTTCACTAGCTTTAATTTGAATTCTACCTCATAATAACTCATAAAAAATAACCTCCAAAAATTGTATTTTTCACGTACAACTTTTGGGGGTCACATCATTATATCTCAGACTCAAAGAATCCGTATAAACGGTGGGAGCAGAAGCAATCACTACGCTTCGCTTCGATCACATCAAATTCTAAGTGCTAAAGCACTAAGATTTGAAGGCTTCGGAAATAAGCCGAAATTCACAAAAATTTGAAGAGCAATTTTCGTGAATCCCTTCTTATTTCTCGGGATTAAACACTCCTGTCCCAACCTCTTCTTGATTATTTTCTACTATAATTTGCTACATCAGCAACCATACTATCCACAAAAATATTCAAGTCGATCACTTCTGTTTCTTTACTACCGTAACGGCGAATATTCACAGTTGCGTCATCCATTTCTTTATCGCCGACAACGATTTGATATGGAATTTTTTGTGTTTGAGAAGCACGGATCTTGTAACCCATTTTCTCATTACGATCATCTACTTCAATACGTAAACCTTGTTCTTGCAGCCGTTTTTTCACTTCATAAGCGTAATCTGAATGAGCTTCAACGGATACAGGAATAATTGTTGCTTGGATTGGTGCCAACCAAGTTGGAAATGCCCCTTTGTATACTTCTGTCAAGTAAGCTACAAATCGTTCCATAGTTGAAACGATTCCTCTATGGATAACTAATGGACGATGTGTATTTTCACCATCTTCACCAACATAAGTCAAATCAAAACGTTCTGGTAATAAAGCATCGATTTGAATTGTTGATAATGTTTCTTCCATACCCAATGCCGTTTTTACTTGAACATCCAGTTTAGGTCCATAAAAGGCTGCTTCACCTTCTGCTTCAAAATAATCAATTCCGGCTTCATCAGCAGCTTCTTTGATCATTGTTTGTGATCTTTCCCACATTGCATCATCATCGAAATATTTTTCTTTGTTGTTAGGATCTCTTAAGCTTAAACGGAAACGATAATCTGTCACATCGAAATCAGCATAAACTTCAACCATCAATTTCAATGTACGCAAGAATTCTTCTTTGATTTGATCTGGACGAACAAAGGTATGGCCATCGTTCAATGTCATTTCGCGTACACGTTGTAAACCTGATAACGCTCCTGATTTTTCATAACGGTGCATCATCCCTAATTCAGCAATTCTAATTGGTAGTTCACGATAGCTGTGTATATCATTTTTATACACCATCATGTGATGTGGACAGTTCATTGGACGAAGTACTAACATTTCGCCATCGCCCATATCCATTGGCGGGAACATATCTTCATGATAGTGATCCCAGTGACCTGATCTCTTGTAAAATTCAACATTAGCCATAATTGGTGTATAAACATGTTGATAGCCTAGGCTGATTTCTTTATCTGTGATATAACGCTCAATCGTACGACGGATTGTTGCACCTTTTGGTAACCAGAAAGGTAATCCTGAACCAACATCTGGATTAAGCATGAATAAATCAAGCTCTTTGCCCAATTTACGATGATCACGTTCCTTGGCTTCTTCACGCATTTTAATAAATTCTTTTAGGTCTTTTTTATCGAAGAAAGCCGTTCCGTATATACGCTGCATCATTTGATTGTTAGAATTCCCTCTCCAATAAGCACCAGCCACTGATAATAACTGGAATACTTGAATACGTCCTGTTGAGGGGACATGGACACCACGACATAAATCAACAAAATCTCCTTGATCGTAAACAGTGATGGTCTCCTCTTCTGGAAGTTCAGAAATCAATTCAACTTTGTAAGGATCATCTGCAAATAATTCTAACGCTTCGTTTTTAGAAACAACTTTACGGACGATTGGGTTATTTTCTTTGACGATTTTCATCATTTCAGCTTCGATTGCTGGTAAGTCTTCAGCTGTGATCGGGTTTTCACCATTATCAGTGTCATAATAAAAGCCAGAATCGATAGCTGGTCCCACACCAAATTTGATTTTTGGGAATAGGCGACGTAAAGCATTGGCCATTAGATGAGCTGATGAGTGACGTAAAATTCCTAGTGCATCCTCGTGATCTGGTGTTACGATTTCAATTGAGCCATCTTCTTCGATTGGGCGAACTAAATCGATTAAGTTGCCATTGAATTTCCCTGCTAAAGCTTTTTTAGCTAAGCTGTTACTAATACTTTTAGCAATGTCTAATGTCGATGATCCAGACTCAAATTCTTTAACTGCACCATCTGGAAATGTAATTTTAATTAACATGTTATTTCCTCCAATTTTTTTATCATTGATTACGAGATTTTACGACTTTCCAACAATATAATCTCACTTGAGCAAAAAAATAAGTCCTAGTATCGGATAAAAATATCCGATACTAGGACGAAAAGTTCGTGGTTCCACCTATTTTTAAACACAGCAAACAGCCGTATTCCTCAAGCGTGTTAACGGTACGACCGCCTTTGTTTCGACAAAGGTTGGAAAAAGTGGTCATTCCTTGTGCGGGTCTGGAAAATTTTCAGCCAAGATTTTCCTCTCTAAAAGACTGCTTACAAGTTCAGTTGTCTTTCTCATCAATCATTTATGTGTTAATTTAAACACTTCTTAATCCAAAAAGCAAGTATTTCTTTAAATAACTTATTTTTTCCATTGTCCACCTTGCGCATAACGATCTTTTTTTAATTCATTCACAAAAACATGAATGTTTTCTTGAGGTGCCCCTGTATTTTTCGATACGGCCTCAGTAATGTCTTTGACCATATTTGTTAGTTGCTCCTCGCTACGACCTTCTATTAAATCAACATGAATAAATGGCATCGTCTTTCCCCCGTATAATTTTTAATTTTTAGTATAATCATAACATATTTTATGATTATAAAGCTTATTTTTTAGCTGTCAATATGAACTTTGACACATTTTGCTTCATATAATTATTTCCTATGATCAAACGTTCTACTAGTTACAGATTTGAACCCAATTACTTCAAAATGGTTTAGAAGTTCAACCTGCGAAAACCCATTATAATGGTGCGCAGCTTTGTCAAAAACAGTCATACACAATCTCTTCTTTTATATTTCTTAACTTCCTAATAATTCATGTTTTGTCATAAAAAAAGAAGCCCAATCGGACTTCTTTTTCATTCCCTTTAAGCTGGTTCACCATAATCAACTGGTTTGTCAAATTCTCCAGGTGCATCGTCATAGATGTGTCCATAAATAATAACTGGCATTCCAGCATAAGCACCGTTAAAAATTTGAGCAGCTGCAGCTCCTGGGGTATTGATACAACCATTACTACCAAAATTGGTTTTATAGGCTTCTTTGTTCCCAAAATATTCTGCTTTATAATCTGCATCATGAATCCCGATTTGTGTAACAACACCACCAAAGCTCTTCAACGGCATCCAATATTTTACAGGTACACTATAACTTGAACCATCAAGCATTTCGCCTTCTAACTTTGTATCCGTATCTTTGTATAAAATCGTATGGAAACCTGGAACTGTGGCGGTTCCTTTGTTATAACGACCAGTAATAACATCTGTTTCGACAACTTTTACGCCATCTTTAAAGAAATACATCTTTTGATCGTTTAAGTCAATTTCTACATAGTCCTTATTAACAGTTGATGATTGTGTCACATCACCATCAATCGGTACTGTGATTGTTTCTGTTTCTTTATCACTGTTGATTGCTTGGACAAGTAAATCTCTTGTTTGCGGCATATTGATATCCCAACCATAGCCACCGTTGTTTTTGTATTTTGTTGTTACACCATGAACATTTTTAAAAATGATTGGTTTGAAGATCGAACCATATTTTTGGTTTGTTTGTTCAACCCATGCGTAAACTTTATTGTCATCAACATTTCCTGACGTATCCATAAATGATTGCAACTCTTCTTTGGTTAAGGTCAGTTTTTCACCATTGATGTCTAACGTGATTGCTTTGTTTTCTTTTTTCGACAACAATGTTAATTTTTCTTGTAAGCCTTTATCTTCTTTAGTCACTGCTGGTTTTTGATAAAATTCTTTAATATCGTATACGTAATTCCCTTTATTAGCCTCAACATCTTTAAGTACTTGATTCATCAACGCTTCTTTATCAACCGCGGTCCCTGTCTGTTCCGGAATGATTTGGTAATTACCATCGACTTTCTCAATCCGAGCATCTTGACTAGGTGTCCCCTCTTCAAAGCTAAGTTCATTTAGTTTATTTTTCAATTCAGTCTTGTACTCTTCATTGACTGGTAGCTTAATCGAGCGGTCCCCGATGTTTTGTTTTAAATACTCTTCTGAGATTTCATATTTTTTAGGTAATTCGATTTTTTCTTCTTTATCGTTCACCTTGATCACAACAGCTTCTGACTTGTTCAATTCCTCAAGTTTGCTTTTTGCATCTTTGGCACTTAATAAACTAATATCAACACCATTAGCTTTCGCCGTTATGAAAAAATGAGATTGAAAATAAACAAGGCCACCAGTAAATACCAGTGCTAAAAGAATCAATACTCCCACTATTGGAACTAGCCATTTTTTCTTTTTCTTGCTTGACTGATTTTTATTTTTGGATCCCTTCGCATTCTTGGTCGAGCGACTAACTGATTCTTCATTTTCCATTGAGCTATCTTCCTTTTTTATGATTTATATGCTTACTTTGACGAAATACTTTTTTCCTGTTCAAAAACTAAAGTAAAAGGAAGCTCCTCTTCCTCTTGATATCGTTAAAATTTCTATTCGTACTAAATTAATAACTGTATTTTAAAGCTAGTTTAGTTAAAATTTCCTCAGTGTTCAATTAATCTGCTTACACATGAGAAAAAATTCATGTTTTTATGTATAAATGCTGAACTTTCATTTTTTCTGACAAACAGGATGAGTAACAGTCAAAATTTTGATACAGTGTACTTATCATTCTACCACATATATAGGAGAGGAAAAAAGACCATTTAGCAATATCTTTGATTAAATTCTAATTTATTTACAATAAACTTAAAAATGGCATGGAAATTTCTCTAATTTTCTTTAAACGCAAGTTTACTTTGTTTAGTGAACCAATTATTTGTATAAAGCTTGACTTTTTCAGCTGTTTTTTGGTCATAAATGAAGTGATTTTTTTGTGAAACTATCCGAGCATAATAATCAAATTGCTTTTGTAAGGACAATAGAGCTGACCACGCCAAAAAAATACTAGAAATATTCATTGTTTTTACTAGCTGTTCATACTGTTCTTCTGTCAAATAATTAGGCAAGTACTTATAATTTTTCCCAATACTGAAGTGATAACCATGCTTTCCCGCAACTTGCCAAGACAGTAAACGTAATAATTCTTTTTGGCAGTTATCATGTAAATGATCCGCTGCATAGAATAGCTCGTTACGACACAAACCTTTCACGACATACGTACTGACCCACCAAAATTCATTACAACAATCTGAAAATTCTTCTTGGGTAGGCTTTTTGATCCAATAATTTTGATCCGTTGCTTCCATTAAATTAGGCAATAAGTGGTTTTTATCTAATAAAATCTCAGCCAAAAGATCTCCTTCATTCCAGTATGCAGCTTGCTCTTTTGGACACAGGGTCAGATCGATTCGATTTCCATCTTCAAACAGCATTAAATAGGCAAATCTTCCATCCTTTGTTGGTGGAAACAATACCATATCTTCCGGCGTCTGCATGATCAAACGCGGTCCAAACTCAGCTAACCATGACTGATCTTTGCGAAATACTTCAACCGACTCCACAATATAAACAATATCATAATCCTGAAATAAATCTTTCGGTGCATTTTTATTTGTTCGCGAACCATTCATTCCAACTGCGAGTATTCTGGGATCCTTTTCAGCAATCGTTAAAATCAATTGAAACATCTCTTCTTTTGTACGCATAGCTATCCCTCCCCATTTTAGCTTATATAGATAAAGTATAAAGCAATCTCATCAATTGTGTTATACTTTATCTTAAAAACGTTAAAAAAAGATTAAAAAAGAAAGGGCAAGTACCGTTCAACTTGTTCATCTACTAAAATAGATGAGAAAGGTTGTGAGGTTATGAAATGGATAAAGAGAATCATGTTACTAATTTTAGGAGTAGGGATTATTTATGCTGGCTTTGTTTTATTTCTGATTTTCAGCGGAACAAAAGACCAGCCAACAACAAAGCCAGATACGGTACTTATATTGGGAGCACAAGTAAAAGGCACTTCAAAAAACAATGCCTATCCGAGTACTGTTTTAAAAGAACGATTAGATGCGGCTATTCCTTATTTAAAAAAATATCCGAAAGCAACAGTGATTGTTTGTGGGGGGCAAGGATCTGACGAACCAGATAGTGAAGCTAATGTCATGGCAGAGTATTTAAGAAGCAATGGCATTTCACAAAAACAAATTTTAATAGAAGACACATCCACACGTACCAAAGAAAATATTCAAAATGCTCAAAAGAAACAAGCATTAGGAAATACAGTTATTGTCACAAGTGATTTTCATATGTATCGGTCAAAATTATTGGCAAAACGACTGGGAATATCTGAAATCAGCGGACTTCCTTCTGTTTCCAAATCATCTGCTACATTCAAAACTTACGTTAGAGAGATTTGTGCCTTGGGCTATGGGTTGCTTTTTGATCATTAGACAAAAATTATAAGAGTGATTGGGACTCTTACGTTCCAAGCTCAAAATAGTTACGATCGCTATTTTTGAACGATTTGGTTAAGATTATTATTCTAAAAATAGCTTTTTTATAACTCTACAAAAGAACGGGCCAAAAATTTAGTTTGGATCATTTCTCACTTGAAGTTTAGATATCTAATTATCTTTACAGATAAAAATCTTGAGACACATGTTTTTTCTATAATAAACTAACTAAAAGTATTCTTTTTCTTTCTGATTCGAAATGAATTCTCAAAAATTTACATAAAATGCTAAATATTTGAGAATTGTAAATAAAAATGCTACTATACTTATGTTCTTAGTTTTTTCATATTGTGTTTCCCTTCATATAGTGTGTGTATGAAGGGTTTATTTTTTTTATGACTACTTATATGATACATTCCGTTACTTGTTTTTCTTGTCGCTTAGATTAAAAAATAGGAATATTCTTTTAAACGCTAAATATAACTAAATAATGAGACTAAAAGAGAGCACATCAAAACTAAAAATCAGTTTTGTTGCGCTCTCTATATCCGAATAAACGGCGAGAAAAAGCAGATCCTTCGGAAATAAGAGGAGCTACCCCTTTTAATCTCGGCTTCTTCCTGATAGATTATAATTTGATCGTTCCATAATTTATTTTTAGTTTTTCAATCATACCAGTAACGGATACGCTCGGTGGTTCACTTTGCTCTTTTTCATAAAAATTCATAGACATCGTTGCTACGCCATTAGCAAATACTTCTATTGATGATGTATCTCTGAATACCTCTAGTAAAAGGCTATTGTCTATTAGGGGAACTCTTGTCGTTCGCTTTGTTAATTGCTCTGTTTCAATTCCTGTAATCTTAAAACCAAAGCTATCACGACTAATAGATAAATAACCAGTAGCAGGCTCATAGATTAGTTCAACGGCAGACTCATTTGTTCTCAGAACCTTTATTGCTAAATTTTCAGTTTGTGTTAGGGTTCCACTTAACTCAATATAGAATTGCTTGGCTTCAATATTATCTAGTTCAATGGATGAATTCTCTAATTTTTCCTTTTTGATTCTTTTTTTATCTGTGATTAATTTATAAATTGTATTAATCGGTTGTTGAATCACTTGTTGGTCTACTACATGGAGCTCACGTGGCAAGGTCATAGTTCCTGCCCAAAGATGCCCCAACTCATTCGTCGGCATATTACGCCCCCACATCTGCATCCAAGCAACCATAATTCGCTTTCCTTGTTCATCAAAACAAGTTTGAGGAGCATAAAAATCTAAGCCAAAATCAATTTCATGATGATTATCTACAGTAAAACGACCTGTTGACCAATCTACTTCTCCTATAAACGCCACAGTAGAATTGATATTTTCATAAGAGTTCTCTTTTTTCTCCATTTCAATAGGAGAAATCAATAAGACATCTTTTCCATCTAAATGAAATAAGTCGGGACATTCCCACATAATCCCCTGTTCCTTTTCTCCTTTAAGAAGTATAGAAGTAAACTGCCAATGAACTAAATCATCTGACTGAAATAATAAAATCTGCCCTCTTTGTTCAGCTGTTTTTGAGGCAACTACACTATAATATAGACCATCATGTTCGACTATTTTAGGATCACGAAAATCATCAATTGCTGCAACTCCCTCAATATGTTGTTCCGAAATTACAGGATTTTCGAGAAATTTTTCAAAATGAATACCATCTTCTGACACTGCCATACACTGAACTTCTCGTTTAATTCCTTCACGTTCATAATGACCTGTGTACATTAAATAGAGTTTTCCATCTTTTTCAATTGCACTTCCTGAAAAGCATCCGTCTATATCATATTCCTCACTTGGTGCCAGTGCTACTGGTAAATCTTCCCAATGGAGCAGGTCTTTTGATTTAGCATGTCCCCAGTGCATTGGCCCCCAAATACTATCATATGGGTAATACTGATAAAACAAATGATATTCACCTTTGTAATAGACAAAGCCATTCGGATCATTGATCCAGCCTATCGGTGCCATCAAATGATAGCCTTGACGATAAACAGGATCAATTCTACCTTTATTTTCTTTAATATATTGATTAGCTTGTTCGAGTTTTTCTTTCATTCTCTCTCTCCTATTTGATTCCTGTACCAGAACCGCCCAACCCTTGTAGGATATATTTTTGAGCGACAATATAAATAATGATTAGTGGAATCGTTGAAATTGTTAAAACCGCCATAACCTGATTGATATAAACGGGTTGTGTCGTATTAATCGTTGTAATTGCGACTTGCATGGAAAACTTACTTTTATCTGTCAATACCATTAATGGCCAAATATAATCATTCCAACTTCCGATAAATGATAAAACCCCGACGGTCGCTACCGCTGGTTTAGACATCGGTAGCATGATTGAAAAAAAGATTTTAGCGATACTTGCACCATCAATTTTAGCGGATTCAATGATTTCTTCCGGTATTGCAATAAAGAAATTTCTAAATAAATAGATGTTAAACGCACTAGCCATAGCTGGTAAAATCACAGCAATACGACTATTAACTAATCCCAATGCATTGACAATTGTAAACTGAGGAATCAAGACTGTTTCCATTGGAATAATCAAAAGTGCTAATAAGAAACCAAAAATTACTTTTTTTCCTGTAAAATTGATTTTGGCAAAGGCAAAACCTGCTAATGAATTAACAATGATCGATCCTGCTGCAAAAGTAATGCCATAAAAAATACTATTTAGCAAATATGTCCAAATACTGAATCGTTCAATGACTTCTTGATAAGTTTTAAACCAATTTGCAGGATTTAGACTAGGTAAAAAAGCTTTAAAAGAAGAAAGGTTTGTATAAACTTCTGCATTTGATTTCATAGCAGAAACAATCATCCAAAGCATTGGAAAAATAAACAATGCCGCTAAAATAAATAATAAAACATATTCAAAAATCATTAGTGGTCCAATCTTTTTTTTCATTCGTCTTTGTCCTCCTTAATTAATTTTCTTTGACCGATCGTAATCAAACCAATCAAGGTTGTAAAAATCAGCGCTATTGAGCTAGAGTAGCCCACCATTCGATCGGTGAAACCTGTCTGATAAATATAATAAACCATGGTCATTGTAGAATTCATTGGTCCGCCTTGGGTCATGACCATTGGCTGAACAATCAACTTAAACGCTGAGATAAGTGTTGTTAATAAGACAAAGATAGCTGTCGGCTTTAATAAAGGCAGTGTAATATAACGAAATTGTTGAAATTTTGTGAAGCCATCCATTTCAGCGGCTTCATAAACATCTTGCGGGATATTCTGCATACCACCTAAAAATAATAACATTTGATAACCTGCACCTTGCCAAGCAGAGACAAACACGATCGTGTACATTGCTTGTTTAGGACTCGTTAAAAATGGTTGAGCAGAGATCCCTATTTTCATTAACAAGGAATTGATCAGCCCCTCATTCGGATTTAATAAATACAACCATAAGATGGAAATAACTACCAAAGACATGACAACTGGTGCAAAAAATGCTACTTTAAATAATAAATTTCCTTTTCTTTTTTTGTTGATAATCAAGGCCATTCCTAATGCTGCCCCCAATTGGACTGGAATGATCCAAATGACAAACTTAGCTGTATTCAGCATACTTTTTATAAAAATTGGATCATTAAATAATTGTTTAAAGTTATCTAAACCAATGAATTGCCGATTATCTGGGGTCAGTAGATAGTAATCTGTAAAAGCATAATAGGCAACCATTCCCACTGGAATCAAAAGAAAAATCGTCAATAAAATAAGTGCCGGTGCTAAAAAACTATATCCTACTAAATTTTCCTTGACTGTTGGTTTCCGATTCATTTTTTCTCCTCCTTTATCACTTCAACATCCTGTCGATAACTTGCTGCATTTCTTCTGCGTGAACATCTACGATTTTTTGTACATCAGGATTTTCTTTGTAATAGCTCGCATCTTGAATTGATTGTTGAAACGCACGGGAAACTTGAGGATACGCTACTACAACAGGACGCGCATGACCTGATTTTTGGTTTTGTTCCATTAGAAAGCGCATTTCCTCAGACACATCGTTTTTGATCAATTCGATCGTTGACTTTCTAATAGGTAAAACGCTATTGCCTAAACTCATGATTTTACTTGATTCTGTATTTGTTACATACTTAATAAATGTAGCTGATGCTTCTTTTTCTTTTGTTTTAGAGGACATCGCTACTTGCCAACTACCTGTTGGTGAAACTAATTTTTTTGTTTTATTAGATACAGGATATGGTAAAATACCGTATTCAAGTTCTTTATAATTTTCATTTAAATCAGCAATCGTCCATGATCCGCTTAAAAGCATCGGATATTTTCCAGTTTCAAAGCCTTTTTCAATAGGCGTATTAGTAGTGTATCCTTTTTTTACTAAGTCCTGAATAAATTGAAGTGCTTCTGCACTTTTTGGATCATTAAAATAACCTAAAGCTTCTGTCCCAGATTGATTTACAACTTCTCCTCCGTTTGACCAAATAAACGGCGTGTAGGCATAAGTCAGCATTTCATCTTTAGAAGCTAACTGAATATTTATCGCTGGTAACTCATATTCATCCACTAATTTTTGACAAACTTCTTTAAACTCGTTCCATGTCCAAGGTTTATCTAACGTTGGTAGTTCGTCCTCTTTGATGCCCGCCTTTTTAAATAGTTGCTTGTTGTAATAAATCCCTACACTTGATTCAGAAAAACCAAATGCATAGAATTTCTCATTGTAAGTTCCTTGTTGAACGATACTATCAAGCACATCATCCATATTTGCATCATCTAAGTATTCATCTAACGGTTCAATTACATCTGCATTTGCATAGGCAGCAGTATTTGGACCATCTAGAGTTAGAACGTCAGGCAAACTATTCGTTGTGATCGCAGCATTCACTTTATCTTCATAACCACCACCGCTGCCGCTTCTTGGAATGTATTCAGTGATTACCTTATATTTCCCTTGATACTCTTTATTAAAGTTATCCACAATTGTCTGCCAAGCCTTTCCTTCAGGAGTTTCGTCTGAAAACTGAACCCAAATTTTTATGTCCCCAGTATTTTTTATTCTATCTTTCGATTTTTTTGAAACGTTTCCACAACCAGAAAAAATAAAGAAAACCACAATGATCACAAGCATGAACTTGCAAAAATACTTCTTCATTAACATCTCTCCCTTTAATTTGAAACGTTTCCATTTTATTTAAAAAAATATAATGGAAACGTTTTATTAATTGATAAAAAAAGAATAGCATTGAAATCTCTTTCTGTCAACTGAATTTCAAATAAAAAAAATAGTGTTTAGAATAGCACGAAAAACGCCTATTCTAAACACCTCAAACCATTTTATCATCAAACAATTCACGTTATAGCATCTTTATCATTTTCAATCGTCGTATAATTAGAAACAAAAGTCACAGGTAAAATAATTCTTTTAGGAACCTCTACTCCTTTTATTTTATTCAAAATAGCATCTACTGCTGTAACAGCCATCAATGGAACAGATTGAGCGATCGTTGAAAGTGCATACTTTCTTTCCTGTGCCATTCTCACTCCATCAAATCCGATTAACTGAAAATCCTTAGGTGCTGTTTTGCCGATTGTCTCTAGCGTTTCTAAAACATTTAATCCCATAAAATCATTCACTGTAAAAATACCGTCAATCGTATCATTTTTTTTGATAAACTGTAAAATTTGCTCACGTAAATCTGTGATTGGTTCTGGCATATCTAGGATTTTATACGTTATCTTTTTGTCTCTACAATATGCTAAAAAACCTTCTCGCCGATTAACAGTTTCATTGGGAAATGGTGAAAAACCGCCTATATATGCTACTGTTTTACATCCTCGCTTGACTAATTCTTTTGCAGCTAGCCTTCCACCAGCAAAATTATCTGAGGTAACATAAGTCACATCTTCTGAAAAATGTCGATCAATACTAACAAACGGCAAATTAGACGATACGTATTTATCTACATCTGAATAAGTAATCCCAATAATTCCATCAACCTTATTTTGCTTGACCATTTGGATATATTCATATTCTTTTTCTGGATCACCATCTGCATTACACAAATAAAGTTTATATCCTTTTTTGCTGAGTTCCTCTTCAATATAATATGCAAGCTCTGAAAAAAAAGGATGCCAAATCGTTGGAAGAATTAAGGCTAAAGTATTACTCCGATTGGTTTTTAAAGCCCTTGCATATTCATCAGGTTCATAAGATAATTCATTGATGGCAGCTTCAACTTTTTTTCTGGTAATTTCTTTGACTTTTACTCCATTAATGACTCTAGATACAGTTCCAACGCCCACCCCAGCTAATGCGGCAACATCTTTCATCGTTGCTTTCATCTTATCCCAGCTTTCTTAATAATGATCTGATTTGAATTGTAACATATAATTTTGAAAATAGGGAAACGATTCCAAAAAAACTTCTTAAGCTAATTTCTTAAAATAATTTTTATAAAAAATAAGCTATAACTCTTTCGTAATCTCAAAATTAGATTACAAACAAGTTATAGCTCAAGCTTATCGAACTAATCTAACTCTACGTTATGATAAACTTTTTGAACATCATCTAGATCTTCTAAAACATCAATCATATGTTCAAATTTTTCTAAATCTTCTCCAGCTAATTCAACGTCATTTTGAGCAATCATTTCTAATTCAGAAACGGAAAAGTCTTCAATACCTTTTTCTTTTAAGGCCTCTTGGACTGTATGGAAATCTTCTGGTTCTGTATAGACAATAATTTGACCTTCTTCTTCTGTAACATCACGTACATCAATGTCTTTTTCCATCAAGTACTCAAGAATTTCATCAGCATCCTCACCTGCAAATCCAATCACACCTGTATGATCGAACATGTATGCTACAGCTCCGCTGACACCCATATTTCCACCATTTTTACCAAAAGCAGCACGTACATCTGATGCTGTTCGGTTTACGTTATTTGTCAAAGCATCAACAATGACCATTGAGCCGTTAGGTCCAAATCCTTCATAACGTAATTCAGAGTATTGTTCATCGCCTGAACCTTTGGCTTTTTCAATTGCTCGGTCAATGATATGTTTTGGTACATTATATGTTTTTGCGCGTTCGATCACAAACCGTAATTTCTGATTTGCTTGAGGGTCAGGATCACCCGATTTCGCTGCTACGTAAATTTCAATTCCGAATTTTGCATAAACTCGGCTGTTATTTGCGTCTTTGGCAGCTTTTTTCTCTTTAATATTTGCCCACTTACGACCCATATTCTCACTTCGCTTTCATTCATTATTATTTTTTGTTTATAGCGCCTTTCTTATTATACTTGCCAAATCAACTTTTGTTAAGTGTTTTTTATTTTTAACGGATACGAATCGGAAATCGACCAAAATTCTGTTCTAAAATACTGGGATGTCCTAACTGATAGAGTTGATTACTGCGAATATCTACCGCTAATTGGGTCTTCAAACTTTTCGATACTTTTGTAATCAGAGGCAATGTTAGCTGTTTTTTTTCTTCTCGCAAAAAGCGTTGGCCTTGTTCTGTGAAACCCAAAACTTGTAAGTGAGTGTGATTCCAAGAGTTTGTTATTTCTTGTTGTTTAACGTTATTCAAAACATACGTCGCCAATCTTTGAAGACGTGTCCAAGTATATCGTTTTGTTTTTGCTTGCTCCATAAATGTTTGGAAAGAATCCGAATTTTTAGCTGCTTCTTGTAAACGATATTCGATTCCCTCTTTCATTTGGTAAATCTCTTGTAAATCCGAAGTTGAACTGCTGATTAATTTATATTTTAATAGTGGCCAATAATTCTCCCAAGAAATGGTCGGTAAAGTGGCTAAATCGATTACTACTTTTTCTGGCAGTACTTTTGTGATTTGGGCTAATTCATCTGAGAAAACAGCTTTCCTAATTGCAGTAGCACTGGCAAAATCTTGATAAATATTTGTATCATGGTAACCCGCTTGCTCTCGTTTTAAAGGATATAACTTCATTGGCTTTTCATAATTTGCATTCTCTTTAGCATAGCTTAACCCTAATATATGATTAGGTGAAGAAAAGTCTAATCCACTACTTGGGTAAAGCCTGCGGAAAACTTCTGTCATTTGCTGAGGATAACTCATACCGTTATTTTTGATCGTTTGGTACAGTTGATTGATCTCAATCTGATTATTTTTCACAAAATTTCCAAATAATTCATAATCCATCTCTGATTGATTATCAGTACCAAAGCATAAAGCTTCACAATTTAGAGCATGAAGTAATTTGATGCCACCTGCAGCAAAATAATCAGCAGATTGTACAGCATAAGCGAAAGGTAATTCAATCACTAAATCGACCCCATTAGTCAACGCTTCATTTGCTCGTGTCCATTTATCGATAATGGCTGGCTCTCCACGTTGTAAGAAGTTCCCACTCATTACTGCAATCACAACATCTGCTCCGCTCATTTCTCGCGCCATTTTTGCATGGTACTGATGCCCATTGTGAAATGGGTTGTATTCAACAATAATGCCGCAGCTTTTCATCTTTTTTCTCCTTCATCTAGATTATTTCTATTTGAATTCCATCATACCATTTTTATTTTGGTACGGAAACAAAATAAAAATGAGTGGCCAGTTTTGCGTCACTCATTTCCATAACTATTTTTTACAAACAAAAAACCAACGTTTACTTTCTTTGTTTGGTATCTCATCTGTGAAATCAGCATAGGTTTCCACATCCATAAAACCAGCACTTTCCAGCATCATCAAATAGTTTTCCATTGTATAGGTACGCTCTTGATGCAGTTCATCTTGTCGAATAAACACTTCGTCATTTCCATGCTCTTTCACAAAAAATGTTAAAAAGTGTTCGATACTATGCTCTTTTTCTCCAGGATAGCTATCCCATAAAAAGGCAAATTCTTCCGTTTGATAATGGTAGCTATATTCTGGAAATACCTTATCTACTTGATAAATTGAATGGACATCAAAGATAAAGACCCCTTCATCCTCTAAGGCTTGATATACATCATCAAATACTTGTTGAACTTCCTGACGATTGGCCATATAACAAAGGGAGTCAGAAAAACAAGTAATCGCATGATACTGACCCATTTCAGACAAATCCATCATATTCCCTTGCACAAACTGAACATGAACTTCTTCTTCTGCCGCTCTTTTACTGGCCATCATCAACATTTCTTCTGATAGATCTAAAGCTGTGACAGTAAAGCCTGCTTTGGCAAAATTAACAGCTAAAGCACCTGTGCCACAAGCCATCTCTAAAACATCTTTTTTCTCTTCTGGTAAATGACGTTTAGAAAATTCTAACCACTGATCGTAGAGGCTGTCATCCATTACTTCGTCATATACAAAAGCAAATGTTTCGTATGCCATATTACTCGACCCAAGCGTGTAGATCGACCATAGGCGCATCTGACCACAGTTTTTCTAAGTTATAAAAACCACGTTCTGCTGATTGGAATACATGGATGATGACATCACCTAAATCGATCAAGACCCATTTACCGCCATCTTTTCCTTCAATTCGTTTTACTTCTACATCTGCTTCTTCTTCTTTTTCGATAATTTCTTCCACAATGGCATTGATTTGGCGTTCACTTGCTGCTTGGCAAATCATAAAGTAATCTGCTAAAAGTGAAATTTCATGCACATCTAAAGCGACAATTTCCTCTGCTCTTTTTGAATCAGCTGCTTTTACAGCGATTTCTAAAATCTGTTGACTATCTATGATGGTTTCCTCCTAATTTTTAAAACATAGCTGACTCAGTCAGCTTTTCCCTTGATCCAGCTTCTTGAGCTAGCACCTCGGAAAAAAGATGAATTCTGCTTGTGACATGGACCATCACGATCAGTATTCCCTATTTTTCTGTCGGTGCTAATTAAGCTCAGTCAGCTTTTCCTACTACCCAATAATTGTATGTCTCAATTGTTTTTGGATAAATTCTTTGTTCTTGTTCAATAAGGTGTTGTAATGTATGCTTTGTTTCATATGCGACAGCTTCGTCCAAATCAATCAAAGCAATTTCACGGGCTTCTTTTACTCCTTGGAATTTGCGGCCTGGTTCGATATAATCAGCAACATAAATGATTTTATCCAGCAAACTCATGGCAGCTGCTCCTGTCGTATGGAGACGAATTGCTTCTAAAATTTCTTCATCTTCAATTCCAAGCTCTCTTTGAACCATACTAGCACCAATCAGTCCATGCCAAATTGCATTTCCATAAGCCAATAACTGTTGATCATAGCCATCGCGTTTGATGATCAACTCAAACTCTTCATCCGGTCGTTCTTTAGCATAATCATGAGTCAGCGCTGCAATACTCGCCTTTTCCTTGGAAGCTCCATATTTAGCTGCTAAAGCAACAGCCATTTCTTCCACACCTAGAACATGTTGAAATCGACGTTCACTCATATGCATTTGAACTTCCTGCATCAATTCTTCACGCTTATACGTAGTATATTTTCCACTAAAGTCCATCTACATACAGCTCCTTTTCTTCTATGTAGTGTATCACACTATCAGGGAGTAAGTAACGTGTAGAACAACCACTTTGAATTTTTTCTCGAATCAGTGTTGAACTGATATCCATTTGTGGAACATCGACCCAGATGATTGGATAAGGGGTAATGGTCCCATAATGTGGCCGACGGATACCCACAAAATTGACCAGAGTTACTAATTCATCGATTTTATACCACTTTGGTAAATATTCTACCATGTCTCCACCAATGATAAAATAGTAATCTGTATCCGGATTATTTTGTGTTAAAGCTTTCATCGTATCATACGTATAGCTCTTTCCTTTACGAAATAATTCGATCGGCTCAACAGCTAAATTTTTATTATCAGCAATCGCAAGTTCTAACATTGTTAATCGGTGTTTACTATCGATCGTTTTTTTTTCATCTATATGAGGCGGTAAATAAGTAGGCATCAAATAGACTTTGTCAAGCCCAAGTTGCTGTTGCACTTGGTCGGCCATTACTAGATGAGCCAAATGAACCGGATTAAAATTCCCACCTAAAATCCCTACCTGTTTACGCTTTTGAAAAAGCTCTGCTTCTTCAACAACTACTTCTGCTTTTAATGCTGCATTCGTATTTGTCCCCATTTTTCTTACCTCCAAAATTTAAATTGCTTTAACTTCTTTAGAGATTTTTTGATATTTTTCTTTTGATGATGGTTTGAATAACACTAATACACGACCGATAATTTGAACGATATCGCAATGAATATCAGCTTCTAAAGCTTTTGCAACTTCTTCTGCTATCTCATCGGTATTTTGGAGTAATGTGACTTTGATCAATTCACGTTTTTCTAACGCTTCATTGATCTGAACCACCATCGCAGCGTTTAAGCCACCTTTACCGATCTGAAAAATCGGTTGTAAATGATGCGCCTGACTGCGCAGATAACGCTTTTGTTTTCCTCTTAAATCCACTAATTTTTCCTTCTCTCTGTTCTCACTTGTGGTTAAATCAACGCTTTTCTTCTTAAAACATCGACGCCTTTTGGTGCCCAACCAGCAACGACGCAAGGCTCTGTGATCGTGATCCAGCCTAGTCCAGCAAAAACAATATCTGTTTTTTCCTTGATAGAAAATTCAAAACGAACCAACTCTGGAAAGTCTGCGACTTCATCAAGACGTGGCGGTTGCAATAAACTACCAACATGCTTTTCATAAAAGGCATCCGCTGTAGCTAGTTTAGTCCGATGAATGGTTAAATCATTTGAAACATAAGCTATAAATGAGCTTCGCTCTCCTTGAATGACGTCAAAACGAGCTAATCCACCTAAAAACAACGTTTGCTCCGGGTTTAGTTGATAAACTTTTGGTTTGATTTCTTTTTGTGGAGCAATGATTTTTAAATCTTTTTTACCAAGATAATGTGCCATTTGATGGCGGTGAATGATCCCTGGGGTATCAATCAAGAAATGTCCGTCATCTAAAGGAATTTCAATTTTATCTAATGTTGTCCCAGGAAATTGTGATGTTGTGATTACGTCTTTTACTCCTGCTGTCTGTTTGATGATTTGATTGATCAATGTTGATTTTCCTACATTAGTCACACCGACAATATAGACATCCTTCCCCTCACGATATTTTTCGATTGTTTCAAGTAAATGTTCCATTTCCTGCGGCTTTTTGGCACTTGTCAACAAGACATCTAAAGGACGCAGCCCTTCTTCATAGGCACGTTCTCGCATCCACTGGATCATTTTCGGTCTTTTTAATGATTTAGGTAGAATATCAACCTTGTTACCTACCATTAAGACAGGGTTATCTCCAATGAAACGATGAAGCCCTGGAATCAACGAACCATTAAAATCAAAAATATCAATGACATTCACGATCAAGGCATCCTTTTTCCCTAGTTCATTTAATAAGCGTAAAAAATCATCATCTGTCAATTGAACATCTTGGATGTCATTATAATGTCTTAAACGAAAACAGCGTTGGCAATAAACTTCCCCTGTCTCCATTCCTTTTTCAAACGCAGCCTTTGGTGTAAAGCCTAATTCATTTGGATGTTCTGTTTGAATGGCTGCACCGCAACCGATACAGTGAATTACTTCACTCTCACTCATTCTAGTCCGCCTTTCCATATCATATCTGGATATTTCTTCCCTAAATGTTTCATGATCTTTCGTTCAAAAAATCGATTGATTTTCGTATTCCAGCCATCAGTATCCACAATTGGGCGTACTAAAATATTCCTGATTCCAGCCCCATTCGCTCCGCGAATATCTGTCATAATCTGATCTCCAACCATTACTAACTCTTCTGGTTTTAGATTTAGCTTTTTTTCAGCCTCTCTAAATCCTCTTGTTGAGGGTTTTAATGCTCTGGACACATATTCTAAATCAAATTTCTCTACTACACGTTTAATTCGACTAGATTTATTATTCGAAACAACTATAACTGGAATCCCAGCATTTTTCATTTCCAGAATCCAAGTCAATAATTCTTCGGTCCCGTCTGGATTATCCCAGGCAATCAATGTATTGTCTAAATCAGTCAACACAGCTTTGATACCTAATTTTTTTAATTGGCTCGGTGTGATTTTGTAAATCGCATCGACCATCCAAGTTGGTTTAAATTTTGAAAACATAGAAACTCCTCTCATCTCCACGATGATTCTTTTCGTAATGAAAGGAGCACTAAGCTAGTACTCCCCAAGTTGTATTATACTGCATTTCTCTAAAAAATTCTATAAATGCTCGTCATAAGTTTTTAAGAAGCTCAATCATTAGCTTATATCGCAGAAAACAAGACTTTTCAAAACTTCTAGTTTATATGATAAACTTTTTTTAAAGATGAAAGAAGATTTCATATGACAATCACCATAAAAAAATCAATCTATTTGTTCCTGACACAGAACAAGCAATGAGCCTTTATCAAAGAATATTCGATGCAAATGTAATCGAGTTATCAACTGCACAGGAAATAAAATCTGGCTGTTTCAGTATTCGTGAAAGTTTGTTTGCACTAGCAGATGAGCAACCAGATCAGGGCGGAAAATCACCTTTTTTATTAAATGGAACTCCTTTTTGTATCCAATTGATTTGTGACAATGCTGAAAAGCTTGTGAAAAAAACATTAGATGCAGGCTGCATGTTAGAAATGCCCTTAACTATTGTTCCTAATAAATTCAAGGTAGCAAATATTCAAGATCCTTTCGGTTTTGTTTGGTCTATTTCTGAGATCTATCCTTTAGCTGATTAAATAAAAATATGGAGCTAGCACATTCGGCTGGCTCCATATTTTTATTAATATTTACGAAAGCGCTGATAACGATTCTCTAATAGTTTGTCTATTTCTAGTTGAGAAAGTTCAGTAAATTTACTAATAAGTGCTTTTTGAAGGATTCGATTGATTTTTGCCTGTTCTAATACTTCACCATTCATCTCTTCAGGGATCACACGATCAATGATCGTCAATTCTTTTAATTCCGTTGCTGTGATCTTCATCAATTCAGCTGCTTCTTTAGCTCTACTGCCATCTTTCCATAAAATCGACGCAAAGCCTTCCGGTGACAATACCGCATAAATCGTATGTTCCAGCATCCAAACTTCATCAGCCACAGCCAGTGCTAATGCACCACCACTACCGCCTTCACCAATAATGATTGCAATGATTGGTACCTTAAGATCAGACATTTCCACTAAATTTCTAGCAATTGCTTCACCTTCACCGCGCTCTTCTGCTTCAATCCCGCAATAAGCACCCGCAGTATTGATAAACGTCACTATTGGTCGACCAAATTTTTCTGCTTGTTTCATTAAGCGTAATGCTTTCCGATATCCTTCAGGATGAGGAGCGCCAAAATTACGTTCAATATTCTCAGGTAAATTACGTCCTTTTTGAATACCAACAACAGTTACTGGTTTTTCTTCTAAAGTTGCAATGCCGCCCACAACAGCTAGATCATCTCCAAAATAACGATCCCCATGAAATTCCATAAAATCATCAAAAATAGAACTGATATATTCTAAAGTAGTATAACGATCTTGTGCTCTAGCTAAGGTGACAATATCATTGGCTGTTTTTTCCATGTCTATTTCCACCCTTTCATCGTATGAATCTCGACTAATTTGCTGAGTACTTCTCGTAACTGATTTCTAGGAATGATTTTATCAACAAAACCATGATCCAGTAAAAATTCAGCTTTTTGGAAATCATCTGGTAACTCCTGACGAATCGTTTGCTCGATCACTCGACGTCCAGCAAATCCAATCAGACTTTGAGGTTCAGCTAAAATAACATCACCATCCATCGCAAAGCTAGCAGTAACTCCACCAGTTGTTGGATCGGTCAATACGGTAATATAAAGTAATCCTGCATTACTATGACGTTTAAGTGCACCAGAGATTTTTGCCATCTGCATTAGAGAGAAAATCCCTTCCTGCATCCGAGCTCCTCCCGAAGCTGTAAAAATAATTACTGGCAAATGTTGCTCTATTGCTCGCTCAAATAAACGAGTAATTTTCTCACCGACAACCGTTCCCATACTTCCCATAATAAAATTGGCATCCATCACTCCAATAGCGATTTCTTGATTATTAATTTTAGCTTTCCCTGTCAGAACTGCTTCATGTAGTTCAGTTTTTTCCTGCATCATAGCTATTTTATCCAAATAAGCCGGAAAGTCTAAGGGATCTTTAGTCACTAAATCTGTGTCCCATTCTTCAAAACTTTTCTCATCTACCGTTAATGCAAGACGTTCCCAAGCACCAATTCTAAAACTATAACCACAATAAGGACAGACTTTTTCTGCCCCCATATCTTTTGTATATAGCGTACGTTTACAACAAGGACATTTAGCCCACATATTATCTGGAACTGTCGGTTTTTTTACAGAAGATTGGTCGCCTGTGCGATTTGGATTGATTCGAATGTAGTTTTTCTTTTTAAATAAAGCCATACACCTGCTCCTTTTTAATTATCGCTTTCTGGTTCCCAATTTGGTAAAAATGTTTCTTGTAAAAAGCTCGTATCATACTCACCATCTAGCACATTTTCATGCGTAATCAAATCTAACTGAAATTCTGCATTCGTAATGATTCCATCTGTTACGATCTCATGCAAAGCCCGTTGCATCTTCATTAACGCATCCATCCGATCATTTCCGTGAACAATGACTTTGGCAATCATTGAATCATAATAAGGAGGAATCGTGTAGCCAGAATACATTGCGCTGTCAACCCTTAATCCCATACCTCCACTTGGAAGCAGTAAATTTTTAATTTCCCCTGGAGATGGCGCAAAATTGAAAGCAGGATTTTCAGCATTTATTCGGCATTCAATTGCATGACCTGTGATCGTAATATCCTCTTGTGTATAAGGTAATTCTTCACCCGAAGCCACTTTTAGTTGTGCTTTAACAAGATCAATCCCAGTCACCATTTCTGTAACAGGATGTTCAACTTGGATTCGAGTATTCATTTCCATAAAATAGAACTCACCTGATTGATCCATTAAAAATTCAATTGTTCCAGCGTTCTCATAATGAACAGCCTTAGCTGCACGTACAGCCGTTTCACCTAATAACTGACGTTTTTCAGGAGAAATTGCGATCGATGGCGATTCTTCCAGAACTTTTTGATTATTTCTTTGTAAAGAACAATCACGTTCACCTAAGTGAATCACATGTCCATACTGATCACCTAAAATTTGTACTTCGATATGACGAGCTGGATAAATAATTTTTTCCAAGTACATATCATCATTACCGAAAGCCGCTTTTGCTTCTTGTTGGGCAGAGGTAAAATGTTGAGGTAATTCTTCCTTATTCAATACTTTACGTATTCCTTTACCTCCACCACCAGCTGCTGCTTTCAGCATAACTGGATAACCGATATTTTCAGCAATCGTTAATGCTTCTTCAACAGAGCCAATCACACCTGTACTGCCAGGAATAACTGGAACTCTGGCCTTTTGCATCAATTCACGTGCGTTGATTTTATTACCCATTGCATCGATTGTTGCAGCTTTTGGACCAATAAAGGTAATATTGCATTCTTCACACATTGCTGCAAATTGACTATTTTCTGATAAAAAACCGAAACCAGGATGAATCGCTTCGGCATTGGTTACGATTGCTGCACTTAGAACATTTTGTACATTTAAATATGAATCAGCTGCTTTGGCTGGTCCAATACAAATAGCCTCATCTGCAAGCTGTGTGTGTAACGCTTCTTTATCTGCTTCGGAATATACCGCAACGGTCTGTACACCTAATTCACGACATGCGCGAATGATCCGAACTGCGATTTCTCCTCTATTTGCAATTAAAACTTTTGAAAACATAGCTCACCTATCCAATCATAAAGGTCAATTCTGCTTCCGCTACTTTTTTCCCATTCACAGTCGCAGTTCCTTTGCCGATACCGGCTATTGATTTTACTTTCATAATTTCTACTTCTAACATCAAAGTATCACCAGGAACAACTTTTTGTCTAAATTTAGCTTTGTCGATACCACCAAAATAAGCTGTCTTTCCTTTAAAATCAGGCATAGACAATAGTGCTACCGCACCAGCTTGAGCTAATGCTTCAAGAATCAAAACGCCTGGCATCACAGGTTCTCCTGGGAAATGACCTTGAAAAAAAGGTTCATTAATCGTAACATTTTTCTTGGCAATCACTTTTTCACCCACAACGATTTCTTCCACTGTGTCTAACAATAGAAAAGGATATCGATGCGGAATGATTTCTTTGATCTCTTGAATATTCATACCTACACTCCCTTAGATACACGGAAAAGCGGTTGATTAAATTCAACAACCTCTTCATTTTGTATCAAGATTTCCGTAATCACACCATCTACAGTTGACGTGATTTCATTCATAAGTTTCATTGCTTCAACAATACAAACGACATCACCCTTTTTCACTAAATCGCCAACTTGCTTAAAGTTTGCTTTATCAGGAGCCGGCTTTAAGTACACAACTCCGACAATTGGAGAAATGATTTCTTCGATATTTTCAGGTTTTTGTTCTGCTTTTACAGTCTCATTAACAATTTCTTTTACTGTTTGACTCGTAACTTCTGTTGCTTCTTGGCTCACTGTATTATTGTTCATTGCCTGTTTTGCTTCACCTGAAGAGGGTTTTTGTGTCACTTTATTTTTATTCATGTAAAGACCAAACGAACCTTCTCTAAGGTCAAATTCAGTTAGAGTAGATTGGTCAAATTGCGTCAATAATTCTTTTACTTCATTGATATCCATCTTAATCCTCCCAACGTTTTAAACAAAGTACTGCATTGTGACCACCAAAGCCAAAAGAATTTGTTAATGCATAATCAAATTCATGTTTTTGACTTTTATTTGTAACAATATCGATTTCGATAGCTTCATCCACTTGCTCGATATTGATCGTTGGTGGAATAAATTGATGTTGCAATGCATTCAGAGTAGCAATGGCTTCAATACCACCGGTTGCTCCTAATGCGTGTCCGGTCATACTTTTCGTACTACTGACACGAACTGTTTTAGAAGCTTCTCCCAAAGCAGTTTGAATTGCTTTGGTTTCTGCAACGTCATTTGATGGTGTACTTGTGCCGTGAGCATTGATGTACCCGACATCAGAAGCTTTGATCGCAGCTTCATCAATTGCTAACCTCATTGCTTTAGCAGCCCCGCTTCCGTCAGGCCTAGGAGACGTCATATGGTAAGCATCACAATTTGAGCCATACCCTACGATTTCACCTAAAATCTTGGCACCTCTGTTTTTAGCATGTTCTAATGATTCAAGAACTAAAATTCCTGCGCCTTCTCCCATCACAAAACCACTACGGTCTTTGTCAAAAGGAATCGATCCCCTATTCGGATTTTCCTCAGACGTTACAGCAGTTAATGAAGCAAAACCAGCAATCCCTATTTCAGTAATCGAAGCTTCTGTTCCTCCTGCTAGTAAAACATCAGAATAACCATGCTTAATATTTCTAAAGGCTTCACCAATTGAATTATTCGCCGTAGCACAGGCTGTGACGGTTGCGGTACAAGTCCCTCTTGCACCTACGCGTAAAGCGATATTACCTGCCGCCATATTTCCGATTGCCATTGGTATAAATAAAGGTGCTACTCGTTTAGGACCTTTTTCACGCATTCGGGTTACTTGATCTTGAATCGTCTGAAGTCCACCAATACCAGAACCTACCATAACACCGAAACGGTCAACATCAATTTTTTCTGTCTCTAGTTTACTCATTTCCATAGCTTCTAACGCTGCATAGATACCATAAAGGGAAAATAAATCCATTCTCTTGGCATCTTTTTTGGCAAAGTATTTATCAAAAGGAAAATCCTTTACTTCTGCTGCTAATGTAATACCTGTTTCGCTTGCATCAAATTTTGTGATTGGACCAATGCCATTTTTTCCCATTTGCAAACTTTCTAAAAAGGCCGCTGCATCATTTCCAATTGGAGATGCTACACCATAACCTGTAATAACTACGCGATTCATTCAACCGCTCCTTTCAAGTTTGTTCGCTAGCCGTGCATGACTAGACCACCATCTACATTCAAGACTTGTCCTGTAATATACGAACTTTTCGCTATGAAGATAGCTGTATTGGCAACGTCTTCTACTTGCCCAAATGATTGTAATGGAATTTGCTGACTCATTTGTTCTTTTACTTTATCGGATAACACTTCTGTCATTTCAGTTTCGATAAATCCAGGTGCGATAGCATTACAAGTAATTCCTCGTGCTGCAACTTCTCTTGCAACAGATTTTGTTAGACCGATAACTCCAGCTTTACTTGCAGCATAGTTCGCTTGACCGATATTTCCCATCAGCCCGACCACGCTAGACATATTGATGATCCTGCCACTGCGTTGCTTCATCATTTTTTTGATTGCATGTTGCGTCATATTGAATGTTCCGGTTAAATTGATTTGGATACATCGAGTAAAATCTTCTTCTGTCATTCTTAATAATAGCTTATCATTTGTGATCCCTGCATTATTCACTAAGACATCAATCGATCCTAAACCATCAACCACTGCTTGAATCATTTTTCCAGCAGACTCAAAATCGGCAATATTTCCAGAAACACCGATACATTTAACCCCAAAAGATTCTACTTCAGCAATTAAATCAGTGCCAATTTCACTGCGTCCATTCAAAGCAATGTTTGCTCCTTTTTTTGCAAAAGCCAAAGCAACAGCCTTTCCTATTCCACGTGTGCTTCCTGTAACAAACACATTTTTTCCTTTTAGATCCATGTGTTACCTCCTATTTAGAAGAGCTTCAGTTTCAGACAACGTTTTTTCGTCTTCAACACGAGCCGTTTTTATCTCTTTGTCAATCTTCTTGATAAAACCAGTCAATGTTTTCCCCGGTCCAACCTCTATTATTACATCAACGTTCATTTTTTTGATTGTTTCAATGCTCTCAGCAAACCGAACAGCCGACATTACTTGTTTCTCTAACAAATATTTAATTTGTGATTGCTTCATGACTTGGGCTGTGGTATTACTAATTACAGGAATCGTCATTTCTGTAAAATCTACTTTCTCTAACTCAATAGCTAATTTTTCAGATGCAGTTTTTAATAAAGCTGTATGAAAAGGACCACTAACTTTCAATGGAATCATTCGCTTCACACCTGCTTCTGTCAATAATGACACCGCCTTGTCAACTGCAGAAGTTTCTCCTCCAATTACGATTTGCTGTGGAGTATTATAATTTGCAGGTGAAATAATTCCCAACGCGCTGGCTTCTAAGCAACATTCTTCTATTAAAGATCGCTCAGCGTTCATTACAGCCACCATTTTTCCTGTCCCAGAAGGTGCCGCCTCAGTCATAAATTGTCCTCTTTTAGCAACAAGTTGAACAGCTTCTTTGAAGGAAATCGCTCCGCTTGCCACAAGTGCACTATACTCTCCTAAACTAAGACCAGCTACAACATCTGGCTGATATCCTTTAGCTTGTAAAAGTCGATAAAAAGCAATACTAACTGTTAAAATTGCTGGTTGAGTATATATAGTTTCATTTAATTGGTCATTTTCAGTAAAGCAAATCTCTGCCATGTCATAGCCTAAAACATCACTAGCTTCTTGAAATGTTTCTTGAATAATTTTCTCTTGGTCAAACAATTCCTTACCCATACCAATATATTGGGCACCTTGTCCGCTAAATACAAAAGCTGTTTTCATTTCATTACCTCATAAATAAATTTTTTATTTTATCCAGTGACTACATCTAGAAGCCATGATTTCTTTAGTTTCATTCATATAAGATTCAATGATTTCTTTAGCTGTTTCTTCTTTTTTTATAAGTCCGGCAATTTGTCCAGCCATGATTGAGCCATAATCTATATCGCCTTCAACAACTGCTTTACGTAAAGCACCTTGCCCCATCTTTTCAAATTTTTCAAGATCAGGTGTGTCGCTTCTCAATTCTTTTTTCTCTAATTGATCGTACTCTCTAGTCAATTTATTTTTGATTGTCCGGACGGGATGACCGAAATGTTGACAAGTAACCGTTGTATCAACATCTCTTGCTTTGATAATTCTAGCTTTATAATTTTCATGTACAGTACATTCTTTTGCAATTAAAAAACGGGTCCCAACTTGGACGCCATCTGCTCCTAGCATCAATGCTGCAGCCATCCCACGGCCATCACCAACACCGCCAGCCGCGATGACTGGGATCGTTAGTGCATCTACAACTTGAGGTACCATGCTCATCGTCGTTAACTTACCGATATGTCCCCCAGCTTCCATTCCTTCAACCACTACTGCGTCTGCTCCGATCTTTTCCATACGAGCGCCAAGTGCAACAGAAGGAACAACTGGAATTACTTTAATCTTATGTTCTTTAAAACGCGCCATATATTTGCTGGGATTTCCAGCTCCAGTTGTAACAACTGGGACATTTTCTTCACAAACTAAATCTACGATATCTTGTGCAAAGGGTGAAAGCAGCATAATATTGACCCCAAATGGTTTATCAGTAATTTTTTTGATTTTTCTAATTTCAGCTTGCACCACTTCTCTTGGCGCATTGCCGCCTGCGATGATTCCAAGACCACCTGCTTCGGATACAGCTCCAGCTAAAGAAGCATCTGCAATCCAAGCCATTCCCCCTTGAATAATAGGGTATTTAATTCCTAATAACGCACATATCTTCGATTGCATAAATGACATCCTTCAAACTATAGAATAATTAATCAAAAAAGAGCTGGAACAAAACTCTATAAGTTTAGTACCAGCCTTTCGAATTCCAACGAACGGTGTGAAAAAAGCTAGACTCTGTAGCAATTGTTGAGAATCGCACAGAGCCTTGCTCATCCAACTTTTAATTTACCTAATCGCTTTGATTATTCTGCTTTTTGTTTTTCTACATATGTTACTAAATCTTGAACAGTCGTAATACCATCTTCAGACTCGATTTTTATGTCAAAAGCATCTTCGATTTCATTGATGATTTGGAATAAGTCTAAGCTATCCGCGTCCAATTCTTCTTGAATGTTGGTTGTTAATTTTACTTCCTCAGGCTCTTTACCTAATTCTTCTACAATAATTGCTTGAATTTTTTCGAATACCATGTGTATATTCCTCCAATAATTTTCTTTTTTAGTTTATATAGTCACAGTTCTCACAGCGTTAAGAGGATCGAACCCCACGTTAAACCGCCGCCGTAGCCTGTTAACACAATTTTTTGTTTAGAGCCTAGTTGAAGCACTCCGCTTTCTACTGATTCATCCAGTAATAAAGGGATGCTTGCCGCAGAAGTGTTTCCATTATACTCCATATTTGTTAAAAATTTTTCTCTTGGGACTTTTAGTTTTTTCGATATTTTTTCAATGATTCGCTTATTTGCTTGATGCAGTAATAAAAAATCAACGTCTTCTTCTATGATTTCTCGAATATTATTCGTCACATCACTCAAGGAAAAATCATAAATATCTCTACCAGTCATTTGTAGATGTACACTAGTCTCACTACTTCCCGTATAAAAAGGGCTCTTATTTTTTAAGTAACCAGAAGTAAGCGAGTTTGCACGCTGACCATCAGCTTGTAGCTTTTCATTTAGAAAATGTTCTTCAGTACTTGCTTCTAGTAAAACTCCGGCTGCTCCATCACCAAACAAAACAGCTGTACTACGATCATTCCAATCAAGTACTTTAGATAAAGTTTCTCCACCAATGACCATACCTAATTTTTTTCCTGTACGGATCAATTTTTCACCCATGCTCAAAGCATAAACAAAACCACTACAAGCAGCACTGATATCAAAGGCAAAAGCTTGTGTTGCAGAGATGCTACCTTGAACTTGACAAGCGACAGAAGGTGTCCCATAGTCTGGAGTCATCGTTGCTACTAGAATAAAATCTAAATCAGCAGCTGACTTACCAGATTTTTCTAATAATTTATTGGCCACTTCAATGCACAAGTCTGACGTATTTTCGTCAGTAACTATATTTCTCGACTTTATTCCAGTCCGGCTAGATATCCATTCATCTGATGTATCCATCATCGTTGAAAGTTGATGATTTGATACGGGATTTTCAGGAACATATCGGCTCGTACAAGTTATTTTTGCATATTGGTTCATCTTGTTCCTCACTTTTATTTGTATTCCTTTAAGAAGTCGTGAAGATTCTTCAATGCTTTCAATAAAGCTTTTTCTTCTGCTTTATCCATTCCATTTAAAATCCGTCTAACCATTTCTTTATGGAAGTGCTGATGGACGCGAAAAAGTAATTTCCCTTTTTTAGTCAAACCTAACTTAACTACCCGACGATCATCTTCACTTCGTATGCGCTCAACATATCCTTTTTTTACTAGATTATTGATTGCTACGGTCAGAGTTCCTACAGTGATCGATAACTCTTTAGCGACTTCAGAAGAAGTTTTCTTCTTATACATTCCGATTGCCTCTATTGTATGCATCTCAGTAATGGACAAGTCGTTGAATTGTGATTTTTTCAATTCAGATTCTTCGATCGTCAAAATATCATTAAAGACACTGACAAGATAATCATTGACTGTTTCTAAATTAGGTTCCATGTGTGTGCACCATCCATATACTTTGATTATCAAATCATTTGATGTTCAAACTATATCGCATATGAAAAAATATTGCAAGTAAAATATTAAATTTTTAATTTTTCTTAATCCATAAATACATTCTCTTACTCTTAAAAAAAAACAACCTTTCAAAAACACTTAATAGATTGGACTGAATTGGTTATCATCTATTTTAGTTTGACTATCAAAATATTTGCAATTTAAGAAACTCTAAACTCATGAATTTATAGCTGGTAACACTAGACACTCTTGTTACAAAAATTACTTTTATTCATGAGAATTGGGAACCATTCTTGCCATATTACTGAAATAGTATTGAATATAGTAATCAGACACAATTAAGTTTGATCGAACTCTGGGTGATATAAGAAAAAAATCCTGTGGCGCACAAAATTGTACGCCACAGGATTTTTGATTATTGTCATTAATTTTTGTTAAATACAGACTGAAATTTGCTAATTATTGAATTAAATCATAAATTTCCATCGCAACAATATCAATATTATCAAATTGATAACTTTGTTGAGAATCTGTTTCAGTTAATTCAAACGTTTCAGTTGATTTATCATAGTTTACGATGCATTTTTCTGCACCCTCACGTTCAAAACGACGAACTTGAATTTCGTTATCTGTAGCTTCAGTCATCGCTTCAAGTCGCTTGATAATCGCCACAAGTTGTGAATGTTTCATAAATGGGCCTCCCTTTAAAAACTAGTTCTGTACCATTGTATCAAAACATTGTCGTTCTTGCATGATATTTCGTCATTTTTTTTAATTTTTTTGCTGTTCTTTAATTTTTGACTACAGGCTGCTTTCCATCCCCCCACCAAAGCTTGATCAAAGCCTGCGTCCCATCGTTCTCAAAGCCTTCATTCGCAAGCTTTTCATAGAGTTCTGTTGCCAATCGAGTCGCTGGTAATTCAAGATCCATTTTCTCAGCTTCATCTAAGGCAATTTTTAAATCTTTTATAAAATGTTTTACAAAAAAGCCAGGAGAATAATCTTCTTTTAATATTCTCGGACTATAATTACTCAATGACCAATTTGCTGCGCTTCCTCCCGACAAAGTTTCAATTACCTTATCCAGATTTAAGCCAGCTTTGTTAGCATAAACCATCATTTCTGTCATACCAGTCATGGTACCAGCAATCATAATTTGATTCGCCATTTTAGTATGCTGTCCTTTACCAGAAGCACCATGTAAAGCAAACGTTTTTCCAAATGTTTTAAAAATAGGTAACACTTGCTCATAGGCTGTCTGATCGCCACCAACCATGATCGTCAATGTACCATTTTTAGCTCCTAAATCTCCTCCAGATACGGGTGCATCTAACGCTATACCACCCAATTCACTAGCCTTTAATGCTATTTTCTCAGCTAATGTTGGCGTACTTGTAGTTAAGTCAACAATTATCTTATCTGTAATATTCACTGAGAAAATACCATTTGCTTCAAAATAAATTGCTTCGACCTCTTTTGGAAACCCCACCATTGTAAAAATGATATCACTACTTGCGGTAATTGCTGCCGGTGTATCTTTCCAAAGAGCGCCAGCTTTTACTAATTCATCTGTTTTACTCTTGGTTCGATTATAGACATTTACCTCTAGTCCTTGCCTCATCATATTTCTAACGATTGCAGCACCCATGACACCTGTTCCAATGAATCCAATTTGCGGCATAATGATACTCCTCCTCTTAGTATAATAAAAACTTCTTATCTTAGTATAAACTAAGATAAGAAGTTTTAACATTTATTTTCTTAATGAGGTAAATTTCACTTTGATCCGTTCAATAGAAGCCGCAGTATCTTTTTCCAAAGTACGTTGGTCGTAGTATTTGATCATGTCTTCATAAAATTCAACCATCACATTACCAAAATGAGTTGCAGATATCTCATAAAGCTTTTCTTTTAAAATAGCTTCATTCGATGGGATTTCCGCCTCAACATACTCTATGAAGGTTGAAGCAAAATCAGCATCGGTTTTAAACGTTCTTCCCAAACTTTCATGATCAAATAAATTATTCAAATATGCATTTCCTTCAACAATACATGGAACACCTGAAGCCATTGCTTCAGTATAAGTCAAGCCTTGCGTTTCTGAGGTCGAAGCACTAACGAAATAATCTGCAGCCTTATAGTAAATGGCTACTTGATCATTCGGTACCTCACCAATAAATTGAATCTTATCTCCTATACCTAATTCTTCACCCAAACAGCGAAGCTTACCTACGTAAGGACCATCTCCTACAATCACAAAGCGAGCATTTGGAAAGCGTTCAAAAATAGTTGGTAATCCTGTTACAATTGCTTGAATATTTTTTTCGTATGAAATGCGACTCAAAGATAATAACATCAAACTATCGTCTGTTAATCCTAATTCTTTACGAAGCGCTTTTTTCATTTGGATTGTAATATCGGGTCTTTCAAATTTTTGGATATCAATACCGGTCGGAATGATCCTCATTGGTGATGTCACACCATATTCTTTTAACTTATCAATTACTCTTTCACTTGGACAAACTACTCCCGTTGTATGATTTGCAAAAAAACGAGAAAAATATTTAACATGTGTAGGACGTACAACTTTTCCATTTGCAATATAGTGTAAATAATCTTCATACATCGTATGGTACGTATGAATAACAGGAATTTTAAGTTTTTTACCGACCATCTTACCTAATAATCCAGCCCCAAACTCAGTATGAGTATGAATTAAGTCTAAATCCAACTCTTTAGCAATCAAATAGGCGTACCACATACCTCTTACAACAATCCTGCGATCTTTGAATGAAACAAAAGGAACACTAGGCATTCGAATGACATCTTCCTCAAATTCTTTTGCATTAGGATCTGTCGTCGTAAAAATATAAACTTCGTGTCCCTTTTGTTCTAATTCTTCTTTAAGTGTTTTAATAGATGTTGCAACCCCACTAACTTGGGGAAAATATGTATCTGTAAAGAAACCAAATTTCACCTTGTTCCCCTCCATTAATTTCTAATTCTTTTGTTGCATTTGTTCTTTTTGTTCTACTATATCAATACTTAGAACTTTTTCATAAACTTTTTTTAGCTCATGACCAATTCGTTCAATACTTTTTTCCTGTGCAACATTGTAACCTGCTTGACAGGTATTTGGAATTTCATCATTAACAAGTGCTTTAATCAAATAAGTAAATTCTTCATTAGAATGCCCCATATAACAGTTTACTTTATTTTCAAGCCAGCCTTTATATACTGGGATATCTCTTACTAGAACCTGCTGTTTACTTGCTAGCGCCTCTAATATAACGATTCCTTCTGTTTCCTCATAAGAGGGGAAGAAAAATAAATCAGCTGCGGAATAAGCTCCTTCAATAATATCACCCTTGATATAACCTGGGAACTCTACGTTTTCAGGATGTTCTTCTTTTACGATCGTGCGAATGTTTTTAGGTATTGAGTACATAGGCGTGTGCCCAAACCAGATAAATCGGTAATTAGGAAATTTTCTAGCTAATGCAACAAAATCAATAATGCCTTTTCTTTCAAAATATAAACCTACACAAATAATTACTTTTTGTTCCTTTTCAATCTTAAAGTACTCTCTAAATTTTGATTCTTTTTCTTCTGAGCGCTCAAATCGTTTCAAATCGATTCCATTAGAAATTGAAACAATCGGAACAGTTATGCCATAACCTTTTAATAAGTCCTTTGAATACGGTGTAGGTGTAATCAAATAATCTGCTTTAGAATATAAGCTCACTAAGTATTTTTTAACTAAAGGAGAAATTTGATTGGAACCAATAAATGAATTTCTAAAATCTTCTTCGGTTGAATGGGCATGATAAATAACTTTCTTACCTAATTTTTTAGCTTTATTTACCATGTTATGGCTGTTGATTCCATAAGTATTAATATGTAAAATATCATAATCTGTACAATCAGCGTCTAATGTATACTCTATCCCAACTTCAGAGAGTGCCCGCTTCTGATGGTCTAACGCGCGTCCTATTCCAGACTTCGCTAATATTTTTTCACCTTCAAAATATAATAAAACCTTCACGTTGCCACTCCTAACTTATTTAAGTTATTATACCATAGGTTAAAGAGACCTTACTCATTCTAAGGTCTTAGTTCACTCAGCTTACATTTATTATATCAAAAAACAGCGTAGGAAAGCCATTATTCCATAAAATAGATGCTTCATATGACAAAACTGTTAGATAAAAGTAAGCAACTTTACTATCTCATAATTCCATTTATTATTAATTCTATCAAATAATAAAATTTATTTTACTATAAAACAAAAAAGAACGAAAACTTATTCAGTCTTCGTTCTTTTACTCCGGCAGTAGGACTCGAACCTACGACATCATGATTAACAGTCATGCGCTACTACCAACTGAGCTATGCCGGAATAATTAGCGTGGCGACGTCCTACTCTCACAAAGGGAAACCCTTCACTACAATCGGCGCTAAGAAGCTTAACTTCTGTGTTCGGCATGGGAACAGGTGTAT
>NZ_MIKC01000014.1 GCF_001730315.1 Enterococcus ureilyticus | reverse complement strand
TTTCAGGTGGTGCAGGAGTAGTTGCTGTTCCTGCAATTAATGCAAGTGGATTAGCAATATCTGGTCATGGAACTGGTGTGTTTACAAGTGCTTGGGGTAGTTTAGGTGATGGCTATTCTTACAAACCAGATAACAATGCTGTTGCAAATATGAAAGAGTTTTTTGAAACGGATTTTGGATCGGAAATAAAAGGGAACATTACTAAAACGAATAAGAAATATCAAGGACAGTCTGTATATAAAGTAGATAAAAAAATAGGTAACCTAAAAAAGAACGATCAAATTTATTTAGATGGTCTACATAAAGACCACTTAGAAGTTTTTGACTCAAATGGTAACCTTAGAACAATTTTAAACTTAGATGGAACAGTTAATCTGGATAAATATGGTAAAGCTGTGGGAAGGACTTTAAAATGAAAGAAGAACTAGAACTTGTGTTTCAGATATTGTCTAAGATAAACGATAAGTATGACAAGTCTTTAATAGACCCTAACAAACTAGAAGATGTAAAAGAAAATAATATTGATAGTTTGGCTGAAGACTTTTCAAAATGGGATAATGCTATTAGTTGTTTAAGTAAAGTAGATATCACAAAAGATAATCTTGAAGATGAAGAAAATTACAGACATGGAATTGCATATTTAGGCATGTCATTAATAGATATATCGAATGACCTAAAAGAGTTGTATGATATTCTAGGAGAATTAAATCAAAACATGCAAAAAGACTGAACTTAGATAATACCTTAAATAAGCAGATAGGAAAATCATTATTAATTCTCAAAAACATTCGATTTTCCCTTTACCTCTGGGAACTCCTTTTTTAGAAAATACTAATCGAATTTTTAAATCCATCGCAACCTGTTCTAAATTCCTGGAAGTAAAATCACTTCCGTGATCTGTATCAAATATTTCAGGTATCCCACAATTGGGCTATTCAGAATTTTCTTTTCTCCATATTGCTTGGTGAAACATTAACGCGGTATGAATAGTTGAAGTTGCATCAAAAGAAATAAAGTACCTATGTATTGTTCGGCTATAATCATCCATGATCACCGATAACCAAGGATGTCGCCGTTACATTTTTTCATCAATACTTCAATGTCTAGCAATGTATGATCTGCTTGCCAAAACTCATTTTGTTCTATGCTTCTCTAATATAAACCAAGTCGCATTTTTCTGAATAAGGCTTTACTCCATGGTGAGCTAGTTCAATAATTGAATTAGGCATAATTTTAACAATTCTATAGTATAAATTGGAACAGGTAAGCTTTGTTGATTACATTGTGCACTGACTTCCGATGAATAGTAGCAATACTAATTCGTCGATTGCTTAATCGTGTATTCTCAATCAACGATTGTACAGTAGTCTCGACTTTCGTAGATCCAGAATCTGATCGATGACTTCGAACCAAATAAGATAAACCATACTGTTGATATCCGTTTTTCCAGCATTGCAATGTTCTTAGCGGAATAGTTGTTTCATTAGAGATACGTAATAAAGGTATCTCCCCTATAATATTGGGTTCAATGATTTTATAGATATCTACAGCAGCTCGTTGTTCATCATTAAAACAGCTCAATGGTTCAAAGTTACTTCGTTTAATGATTCTTCTTCATTTTTCTAAATAGCGATAAACTGTTGTCCGAAAAATGTTCCATTTGTCCGCAATGGTTTTAATTGGTGTACCGTTATCTACTAAAGTCTTCAGTAATTCTATATCTTGTTGAGTAAGTTTTTCAGGTCTGCCACCAAAACATCCCCTTTCTCTGGTAGCTGCTAATCGTTCCAAGATTAAGTTTCTTTCAAATTTCGCAAAAGCTGCAAATAAATGAAAAATCAATTGACCTGCAGAACTAGATTTATCCATTGTGATATTTTCTTGTGTGCTATGGAAGCTCACCCCTAGTTCATTTAATCGATTTACTAATGGGATTAAATCTTACATATTTCTCCCTAAACGATCTAATCGCCATACAACAATTTTGTCTCCATCACGCGCATACTCGATCGCAGCTTCTAAACCAGGACGTTTGCTTTTTGAGCCGTTCAAATAATCTGTAAAGATTTTCTCACAGCCATATTTTTTTTAGACTGTCATCCTGAAAATCCAAATTTGGTAATACAGTTAATACTCGTGCATAATCAATATTCAAAATGATCAACTCCTTTTCACTTGATTGTAGCATATGTTCAATCAACACAATTAATTGAGCATTGATTTTGTTATGGCTTTTTGAACACTATATAGTCAAAAACTAGAACAAAATACGTGAAAAAAAGAAGTGTGCAGAAAATGGTCATTTTCTGGACACCTCAGCTTAGTTAAGAATTTAAGAGCCTTTTAAAAATGAGAAAGCAAAACATAGACTCAAATTACTTAAGCTATCTCAACCAACCTATCAATTGATATTGAAAGTATATTTAATCTTAATTCTCAATTTACTCTGGAAGAATTAAAGAGGAAATTTCAAGAGTAGAGCGTCTGTTTTATATAATTTTTACTCTAGGATTTAACAATGTTCTATTTTTTACAAAAAGCTAAATCTAATCACTTTTTTAGGTTATAATAATGGTAGGTATACCCAGTATAGAAAGGAGAAAGTAGCTTGAAAAAAATAGATTTGCATATTCATACCATTAGTACAGTTAGTGATTCCAAAAAATTTTTATTTTCCATTAAAAAATTAAAGGAATATGTGTCCGTCAGAAAGCTTGATGCTATAGCCATAACAAATCATAATACTTTTGATATCGATCAATTTGATCAAATCCAACAAGAGCTAGATATTCCGGTTTTTCCAGGTGTTGAGGTCGACCTTGAGAATGGTCATATTTTAGTTATATCAGATAAATCCTTGCCTAATATTCAAACTTTTTCAGAAAAATGTAAAAGTTTACATTCACATATTAAAGATCAAAACTCGACTTTGACATTAGAAGAATTTTATAACATTTTCCCAAGACAAGAACTAAAAAAGTATCTATTGATTCCTCATTACATGAAATCACCAGAAATATCTGACTCTGTAATTATAGATTTATCTCAACATTCTAAAATTACCACAGGTGAAACGAGTTCAGTTCGAAAATTTGTGGAACTTCTAAACAAAGAGGACGATCTTACACCAGTCTTTTTTAGTGATCAACGTATTTCTGAAGATCTCGTAAATTTTAGTATGCAGCAAACATACATTAATGTCTCTGAAATTACCTTTGCCGCTTTAAAATACACTTTATCTGATAAATCAAAAGTAGCTTTGTCTCTGAAGGAGGGCAAAAATCTTTTTAACTTAACCGAAAAAGTCGTAGCATCTACAGGATTAAACGTTCTGATAGGTGAACGATCCTCCGGAAAAACTCATCTGTTAAATGAGATAGCTCATTCAACGAATAATACAAAGTACATTAGACAATTCGAATTAGTCGAACGAAGTGACGATGAATCCAGAGAGAATTTTAATCGACAACTTTTAAGAGATGAGAGTCTATTTACAGATAGCTTCCTGAAAGAGTTCAAGGATATTTTAACACTAGTTTCTTCTATTGATCCGAAACAGTCAGAATCCAACGTGAACAAATATCTGCGATCATTAATTAAGAATGCCGAAAGTACGGAAAAGAAAGATTCTTTTGCTAAAGCGAAATTATTCTCAGAGACACCTTATAAACCGAAATCTTTAGGCACCCTGGATGAGTTAATAAGATCCGTCCAAATTATTCTTGATAATCAAGAATATTCGAGTATCATTTTTGAAGAGCTACCCCAGGAATCATTGATTAAACTCCTAAATCGATTAGTCGCTGAATATAGAAAAATTTTTATGAGTAATTTTATTAAGGAGAGGACAAATTCATTGATTGCAGATATACAAGGAACTTTACAATTAAAAACTAGAATCCAGCGAGTATCTGATATAGACTTTTCCGATATCGCAAAGGAAATTCTAATAATCAATGAGTTCAATAACATAACCAAAGAACTGCAAAAAGATACTATCTTGGACGAAACGGAAGTCTACGATTTTACAATCAGAAAATCAAAAAGGCCTTTTAAAGGTGCTCAAGAAGTGCTTAACATCATAAAAAAACAAACTTCGTTTATTGAAGTCTTTAAGTTTTACGACCAACCATTTGACTACCTACAAGCTTTAAAAACCAAAGATATTTTAGAACAAGCTGATTTTGTAAAATACTTTGTTAAAATACAAATTGAGATATTAAACAAGGATCTGAACCCTGTTTCTGGGGGACAACGAGCAGAATATAATTTTCTCAAAAAAATAGAAGATTCACTTAAATACGATCTCCTACTTATTGATGAGCCTGAATCTTCTTTTGATAATATGTTTTTAAACAGTAAAATAAACACTGTCCTACAAGATATTTCTAAACATATTCCTGTTTTTGTCTCAACACACAACAATACAATAGGCGCGTCTATAAAACCTGATTTTATTTTGCATACTCAAAGAACTTTAGTACGTGACGAACCTGTATTTAACATCTATTATGGCTTCCCTTCAGATAGACAATTATGCGCGTCTAACGGTATGTCTGTTAGTAATCTATCTGTGCAATTGAATTGTCTTGAAGCGGGCGAACAAACATACAAAACAAGGAGAGACAACTATGAAATACTTGAAAATTGATAATAATAAGGGATACTTTTTAAGTGGAGAAACTTGGGTTCCAATTGATCAAATCAGCAAAGAAGATATATTTGACTTAATTTCTCTGGTCGTTGTACCTAAAGACGATACTACATTTGAAATGGATGAGTTCTCAGAGGAAATGCTGCAGCATGGAGTTCATAAAATTATCTACAAAAGTATTTATGATAAGCTGCATGAATTAATCAAAGATAAAGAAAATATTCAAGATAGTGTAAATCAACAATTCGCGACCTCCCTACAAAAGTATTCGACGGACTAAATGATTCATAAGAGTAAATACCCAACTCTAGCAGTTTATGCACTAACACATCTAAATATGGTTAAAGAAGTTGAAATACAAACCTAATTTGAATGTTAAGAATAATATATGAAATTGATGAAATATAGAGCTAAAGTCAGAGTAAAAACTTATTAAAAAGTTTTTGCTCTTCTTGAAGCTAAATTAAGGAGTTCAATTCTTAAAAAGACTTCATTCAAATGAAACCTTAAGATATGCAAAGAAAATCACTCAAAAACAACTGAGTGATTTTCTTTGTATAGATTTATAATTTATGTTAAATAAAAATGAAATTTGTTACTACCTAATAGAACAGTTATAGACATTGCCCTATTCAATTATTCTATTACCAAATTAAAAAATAAAAATCCCGCCATTTATCGAGGCAAAAACACCGCCATTTAAAAAGGAAATTGACACGCAACTATGGCTAGATCACTTTTTTCTTGTAAATTATACGTGTAAATAATCAGAATCTTAAATAAGCAGGTTGAGTCAGATTTATAGCATGAAAATCGTTGTAAATACATGTAATTACATGGTATAATTAAGGGGACAAGGGGGCGATAGCATGGAAACAGTAAAAGCAAGAAAACAAGGCAATGCAATAATGGTTACTTTAGCAAGCAAGTTAGCAGTGAAAGAAGGTCAAGAATTTTACTACTATAAAGATGAAGAAGGAATCATTTCATTAATTCCCAAAGCTGAAGACTTTTTTCAAAATGCGATTAAAGGCGAGTTCGTAGATAGTGAAGATAAATTAGCAATGAATTTTTCGCCAGAAGGTACTGAACTAGATGATTAGACAAGGCGATATTGTAACTATAAACTTTGATCCTTCTAGAGGTAGTGAAATAAAAAAAAGACGACCAGCAATAGTTATGAGTCGCAATGAATACAATCTTTCTTCTAATCTAATCATTGTCTGTCCAATAACTTCTACGACAAAGAAACGCCCTTACTTTCTACCAATAAGTAGTGAAGCTTTACAAAAGGACAGTAAGGTAAACACTAAACAAGTATATTCGTTAGATTGTACGTCTGAAGGAAATCGAAATGTTAAAGTTATTGGAAAAGTTGATATGAAGGAATTTTTAAATATTGCGCAGCATTTCATGTTAAATTTCAATTTTCCATTTTTCTAGATGAAAAAGATTTTCTCTGTAAATCAAACACAAACGGATTGTGTCTGATATTCTCAAATTCACCTATACCAAAAACATTCGATAAAAGTTGCTTCACAGGCTTTGCTTTTCCCACGACCAGAAACAACTGTATCTAATTCCCAATGCCCAAACTCTTTACGATCAGCTACAGAACAGTTCGTTCACCAATGGTATGGCCCACAATTATTTTCTCTCGTGTTTCCGCTTGGTTTGTCTGGTCTTCTGCCTTTGTGTCTTAGACACGTTTAGAAATACATTGTATAGTCAATGATAAATCGTCTTAAACGAGACAGGATCACGAGAATGAGTAATTTGCTCAGGAGACCAGCTATCTACAAGATCACATTCAATCTGATAAGCAAGTTTAGAAGGCCATTTGGACTTTACTCCACATGCATTGCACATCAGTTCCGTGTCTAATTGTGCATTTTCTGCATTATAAATCAGTCTTCAGAAACTCGTTTTAACTCACGATCAATCGTTGTTCGATGAACACCAATATGAGCTGCTATTTCTTGAATACTTTTGTCGTCAGAGATCATTGTTTCTATACATTTTCGGTCATCTCGTGTAAGCTTCTTGTGTGAACCCAGCAAAATTACTTCTAGTAGTTTGTTGCCCTAGACTCATTTTACTAGAAATTTTTGATGGGTTCATTGTTGCAATCAATGTTACAACTCAGCAAATAAGAAAGCTTACTACTGTGATGATTTTTTGAGTGATATAAAAAATATACCGGTCAAAATCAGCAGAATTGATCCCAAGAAAGCCAAACCACGATTTTCTACTACTGCAGTTTTTGGGAGATGATGAGGAGTACCTATTTCTTTTTTATTTATAGTATTAATGTTTTGCAGGTTTCCAAGACCTACATACCTGTCCGGTACAAGTTTATTTTCTTTTACTGAGCAAGAATCTTTTACAAAATCTATCATGAGATTTTGGTTTTCATAAGGTATAGTCTGTGTTTGCAACTCAGTAGTGGACAGCTGGTCCTGAAGGAAAATTAAAGGTCTTACTTCTAATTGTATTTTATCTTCTAAAATTAAAACTTCATTGGAGGTAGTACGATAATCAGTCAATAATAATTTTTTTAGCTCATTCACTGTGTAATCATCGATTTCTAGAGCAACACGAATATAATTTTCCAAAGAACCGTAAGCATTCTCAATATCATCATAATATTTATCTAACCATGCTTTTTTGACCAGTTCTTTATTTGATCTATATGTGTTTTGATAATAAAAATTCGTTAGCAGATAATCACTGTAAATTGTTTGTTTGTCAACGCCAAGAGCCGTCAACAATAGGACTGTAGCTATTCCAGTACGGTCTTTTCCAGCGGTACAATGATACAATAAGCTTTCATTAGTTTTCAATGATAATAAATCAGAAAAAAAACGTTTATAACTTTCAATTGCTGCTTCGCCGAATTGAAGTTGACCACTTGTATAAAAATAACTATCCCCCTGTCCGTAGGCTAGAGCTTTTTTTCCAAGAACAGAATAATGATGAATAGTGGCATTATTTAATTGGACGTCGGGGGCTTTTTTTACTTGACCTGGAGTACGAAAATCTATTACAGTTCTTACATTAAAATTTTCTAAGTAAAGGATATCCTCCTCGCTAAGTTTGCTCAAATTATCCGATCTGAATACTTTTCTCGATGCTATAGAATAGCCGTCTTGTGTGACATAGGCTCCTATATCTCTGGTGTTCCATGTTTTTTTTATATCTTTTGATAAGTAGTTTTGATCTCTTTCATAAGATGTATCATCCCTCTCAGCAGAAGAGTTTTTTTTAACACTGGTTATCATAGTTTTTTCGGGGACTAAATCTAATTTATTATTTTGAGAGTTTATTTTTTGAAGATCCGGGGGTAATTTTGATATTAAATCATTATTTTGGAAATCATTCGCTTGAAAATTAGTGTTCTCATTCTGAATTTTTTCAAATCCCTGCTCTTCCGATTTATTAGGTATATTATCAATGTCTTCACTATCAGGAATGGTAGAATGTTCCTCAAGGGGTTCTTCATTGTTTAACTTCTTATTTTTTTTTTGTAAATTACCAAAAGTGGAATCTATAGTTTTAATTGATTCATTATAATTAAAATGTCCTTCTTCTACAATTGACGGGGTGCTCTCTAATTTTTCTGAATTGATTATTAAATTAGAGTCACTTACTTCTTCATGTGCTAGGGCGTCTTTCGAGTATAGAAATGATGATACTAATGCTAAAAAAAATAACGTTTTTTTCATTTGTCAAAGCTCCTTTATTTCTGTTAGTTAGGTAAACCCTTTACTAAATATAACGTATAATTGTAAAATTAAAGTAAACTTCCATTTATTTTTTAGTAAATCGATGAATAATTGTAATGCTGGATAAATGTCCTTACAGACATTCACTTCCTCTATCCACATTAGTGAAACACGTCCAGTACCATCCCTAAAATTTAAGATTGATATTTTGTCGATAAATCAAACTTTTTTGCTATTAGTATTAGTATCATATTTTAGACAGCTTTTCGTAGAGACAAAAAGTAATTCAAGCGTTAAGAAGCTTTAGGTTTAGCTAAGTGGCGAGTAGTTTACATGAGGTTTCCGATTTAGAAGAAAGACCCAAATCAGAAAACAAAAAGCCTTTTATACTATCTATTCTTATTTTCTTAGTCACGTTTGGTATCGTTTATTTTGTTAAAAATTTAACTAATCAAAAAAAAGGTTCAATAGGGTATACGTCATATCCATCAAGTTAAGAAAATACCTATGATATAATGACAGAAATAGTCGATAAGAAAGGCATGATAATTATGACTTCTTTCAAAAAAATTGCGGAATACCTATCCTCTTGTTTCACACCTTCTGTCATACAAGAGCTTTCTCATAAGTCTAACCTGATCCAACGAAAACGGACGTTTACTATTGATCATTTACTTTGGCTTTTTGTTTTTCAGGAAAAGAATATCGGTGAATCTTCCCTTACTGATATGTGTGCATCACTTTGGGAGAAATTTGGTGTTAGGATCAGTCCAGAAGGACTGAATCAACGATTTGATGATCACAGTGAACAGTTTTTGGCATTACTTTTCCAGTATATTCTAGAAAAACAACAACCAGATTTAGCTGTTATTAAGCATGCTTATAGTCCTCATTTTAGGCGAATTAGACTACTTGACTCCACCGCATTTCAACTACCAAATAGGTTTTCTGATCAATATCTTGGACTGGTGGCAGTGGGAAAAAAGCATCCGTAAAAATTCAGCTAGAATATAATTTAAGTACTGGAGAGTTCCTTAATGTTCATGTCGGTCCAGGGAAAAATAATGACCGACAATTCTTGCCTTATTCTAGAAACTCTATTTTACCAAATGATTTATGCATTCGTGATCTAGGCTATTTTAAATTGACTGATTTGGCTTTTTGGCATGAGCAACAAGCTTATTTTTTAACTCGAATTAAAGCGAATACGACTATCTTCACATTAAATCTTACCGTGAAAAATCCTTCTGAACAGTTTTCACAAGTAGATTTACATGCTTACTTAGATACTCTGAGTTATGGAGAATCAGCTGAAATTCCAGAAGTTTATTTAGGAAAAAAATGTCTATCTCCTTGTCGATTAGTTCTTTATAGACTGACACCTGAACAATTAGAAGTTCGTAGAAAAAAACAAGTCAAAGTTTCTACTTCATTAAAATTTGACTATTCAGAAAAGACCATCGCATTGAGTGAATTTAACCTTTTTATTACTAATGTACCTTGTAATAAACTGCCTTTACATGACATTTCAAAACTCTACTCTCTTCGCTGGCAAATGGAATTAATTTTTAAAACATGGAAAAGTTACTTCAATATTCATCGTACAAAAACAAGCAAACCTCAACGATTCAATTGTCAGCTATACGGTTGATTAATATCTATTTTACTCAGCACGTCATTAAGGTTCCAAATGCGCCTATTTTTATATAAGAAGCACCAACGAGAAATTAGTGAATTGAAAAGTATTCGAATTATACGTCATGGTATGGAAGAAATGTGGGCTATACTTACTTCTTCAGCTCGTCTAACTAAATTGGTTAAATTATTACACAAGATTTTTTCGACAATTGATTGGTTAGGGACAAAGTGTCGACGATATGAAAAACCAACGGTTTTCAATATTCTTTTGGTTCCTTCTTTTTAAAAATCTACTAAAGAAGGCCTTTTTAGTGTGTACTTTTTCCCACGAGATTAGAAAACTTATTGTAATTCTGTCAATTTTGAATAATAATTTTCTCTGTTTCTTTCTTAACTTGATGGATATGGAGTATAGTCAATTGATCATTTTTTGAACGCTGGTGTTACAAGATTCTAGAGTGTTCAATAGAGTTGCTCAAAAATAAATTAAGGATAAAGGATTTCTCTATCCTTTTTATTTAATTAAGTATCTATACCAAAAACATTGGTTTTTGGTAGATAAATAATATCCAAGATACTTTAATTTCTGTATATAAAGTAGATAAAAAAATAGGTAATTTAAAAAAGAACGATCAAATTTATTCAGATGGAACAGTTAATCTGGATAAATATAGTAAAGCTGTGGGAAGGACTTTAATATGAAAGAAGAACTAGAATTAGTGTTTCAGATATTGTCTAAGATAAACGATAAGTATGACAAGTCTTTAATAGACCCTAACAGACTAGAAGATGTAAAAGAAAATAATATTGATAGTTTGGCTGAAGACTTTACTAAATGGGATAGTGCTATTAGTTATTTAAGTAAAGTAGATATCAAAAAAGATAATCTTGAAGATAAAAAAAATTACAGACATGGAATTGCATATTTAGGCATGTCATTAATAGATATATCGAATGACCTAAAAGAGTTGTATGATATTCTAGGAGAATTAAATCAAAACATGCAAAAAGACTGAACTTAGATAATACCTTAAATAAGCAGATAGGAAAATCATTATTAATTCTCAAAAACATTCGATTTTCCCTTTACCTCTGGGAACTCCTTTTTTAGAAAATACTAATCGAATTTTTAAATCCATCGCAACCTGTTCTAAATTCCTGGAAGTAAAATCACTTCCGTGATCTGTATCAAATATTTCAGGTATCCCACAATTGGGCTATTCAGAATTTTCTTTTCTCCATATTGCTTGGTGAAACATTAACGCGGTATGAATAGTTGAAGTTGCATCAAAAGAAATAAAGTACCTATGTATTGTTCGGCTATAATCATCCATGATCACCGATAACCAAGGATGTCGCCGTTACATTTTTTCATCAATACTTCAATGTCTAGCAATGTATGATCTGCTTGCCAAAACTCATTTTGTTCTATGCTTCTCTAATATAAACCAAGTCGCATTTTTCTGAATAAGGCTTTACTCCATGGTGAGCTAGTTCAATAATTGAATTAGGCATAATTTTAACAATTCTATAGTATAAATTGGAACAGGTAAGCTTTGTTGATTACATTGTGCACTGACTTCCGATGAATAGTAGCAATACTAATTCGTCGATTGCTTAATCGTGTATTCTCAATCAACGATTGTACAGTAGTCTCGACTTTCGTAGATCCAGAATCTGATCGATGACTTCGAACCAAATAAGATAAACCATACTGTTGATATCCGTTTTTCCAGCATTGCAATGTTCTTAGCGGAATAGTTGTTTCATTAGAGATACGTAATAAAGGTATCTCCCCTATAATATTGGGTTCAATGATTTTATAGATATCTACAGCAGCTCGTTGTTCATCATTAAAACAGCTCAATGGTTCAAAGTTACTTCGTTTAATGATTCTTCTTCATTTTTCTAAATAGCGATAAACTGTTGTCCGAAAAATGTTCCATTTGTCCGCAATGGTTTTAATTGGTGTACCGTTATCTACTAAAGTCTTCAGTAATTCTATATCTTGTTGAGTAAGTTTTTCAGGTCTGCCACCAAAACATCCCCTTTCTCTGGTAGCTGCTAATCGTTCCAAGATTAAGTTTCTTTCAAATTTCGCAAAAGCTGCAAATAAATGAAAAATCAATTGACCTGCAGAACTAGATTTATCCATTGTGATATTTTCTTGTGTGCTATGGAAGCTCACCCCTAGTTCATTTAATCGATTTACTAATGGGATTAAATCTTACATATTTCTCCCTAAACGATCTAATCGCCATACAACAATTTTGTCTCCATCACGCGCATACTCGATCGCAGCTTCTAAACCAGGACGTTTGCTTTTTGAGCCGTTCAAATAATCTGTAAAGATTTTCTCACAGCCATATTTTTTTTAGACTGTCATCCTGAAAATCCAAATTTGGTAATACAGTTAATACTCGTGCATAATCAATATTCAAAATGATCAACTCCTTTCCACTTGATCGTAGCATATGTTCAATCAACACAATTAATTGAACATTGATTTTGTTATGGCTTTTTGAACACTATATAGTCAAAAACTAGAACAAAATACGTGAAAAAAAGAAGTGTGCAGAAAATGGTCATTTTCTGTACACTTCTTCCTAATTTAATTAAGCCACATGCCCATGAATGCTACTAACATAAATAAGATACTTATATTTTAATATTTTAATTTATACTCAAAATAGAGTAAGAAAATACAAGTAATTAAAGCCAGCAAGACTAAAATACTAGGTAATATGCGTTGATGTTCATCAAATTTTTTTTCTGATTTAAAACTAGGGTTTATTTGTTTTACATTGAAATCTAAGAACCCAAAGTCAAACGAAGGCAACAAAAATAGTAAGAGAAATGCATATAATGCGCCTGCTACAAAATAAAAAGGTGCGTTCAAAAGAAAAGATATTAAAAGAGAAATTACGGCTGGAATTAATTTAAATAATGAATTCTTGAAAAATTTATTTGTATTTTTCACTCTATCACCAAATCTTATAAGGCATTTGACCAGCATTTCCCATTGGGACACACATACCTGCTGATTGTGGTTTCCCTAAATTAATTCCCCCTCTTTTGTAATAATAGCCAGGTTGGCATTCAGGAGAATCCCATTCTTTTGCACTAGCTTCAGAAGATAATACAAGAGCAAAAAACAAATTCTTTTTCAAAATAAAAACCTTCTTTCTTTTTATATTTCAATTGAACTATAATTTTATTTTAATTATATGTCAAATAATAGCCTATTTTCCATATAAGTAACTCAAACAAAATAAGTTAATGTTTTTATTATCCACAATTTATCGAGGCAAACACCCAGCCATTTAAAAAGGAAATTGACATTCTTATCCGCCATTTAAAAGAAAATTAATACATTTATCATGCCAAAAAAGGGAAAATTGTTCATGTTTTATTTGTGAAAATTTGACAAGTTAATCTCTAACTTGTATTCTGTTTATGTTAATTGAATAGATTTCTTCGGGGCAGGGTGTAATTCCCGACCGACGGTGACAAGTTATTACTTGAAGTCCGTGACCCGCATTTTTGCGGTTGATTCAGTGAAAATCTGGAACCGACAGTTAAAGTCTGGATGGGAGAAGAAAAACTTAGTAGAACCGACGGGAGAAGTGTATCTTCTTTTGTCAAGGCTTCTTTGAGTTTAATTTTAATCGGCCCTGCGTGTATGCGTAGGGCTTTTTTGTTTAGAAAGGAGGAATTCTCTTGCATGAAGCGTTTATGGAGCTAGCGATTTTGGAAGCGAAAAAAGGAAAAGGGAAGACCTTTACTAATCCTTTAGTCGGTGCAGTGATTGTTAGTGAAAATGAAGTGATTTCAAAAAGTGCGCATTTGAAATATGGTCAAGAACATGCTGAAAAAAACGCAATTAATTTGTGTAAAACTCCCGAAAAACTACTCAATTCAACAATTTATGTTACCTTGGAACCCTGTGATCATTATGGAAAACAGCCACCCTGTACGCAGGTAATCATCGATTCAGGAATCAAATGCGTCGTAATCGGACAACATGATCCTAATCCGCTTGTTTCAGGAAAAGGAGTGGAAAAGTTAAGAGAGCAAGGTATTTATGTAATAATAGGTGTATTGGAAAAAGAGGTACGAGACTTAAATGAGCATTATAATCACTTTTTCGAAAAGCACCGTCCATTTGTTTCTCTAAAACAGGCAATGTCACTGGATGGAAAAATTTCTTTAAGGAAAAAACGAACAAATCTCACTCAAAAAAAGGTATTTGAAAGAGTTCATGAAGAAAGAGGAGATTATCAAGCGATTTTGGTGGGGAGTGAAACGATTATAATTGATGATCCGTTACTTTTGTCAACAAAAAAATCTCATTTCCCTCCTGTTCGTATCGTGTTGGATCGAAGAGGAAGAGTTCTTTCTAATTTTAAGTTACGGATTTTTAAAAATGCTACTGCACCGGTATTGATTTTTACTGAAAAAGTTGGACATATAGGTAAATTACCAAAGCATGTAGAGGTATGCTACTTTTCTTCGGTTACGGTTCAGAATGTTCTGAATGAACTACACAAAAGAAATATTCAATCTGTTTATGTAGAAGGGGGCTCAGTAATTCATGATGCTTTTTTGGCCAGTGATTACTGGGATGAGATTATTTGTTACGTGGCGCCATTGCTTCTTGGCGGAAATAGTCTTTCAAGTATGTCAAGTAATAGAGAGAGCAATTCAAAAACCCCATTGAAATTTGTCGATTTAGAAAAAATTGGTAGTGATTTCAGGATTGTTGGAAGGAGAGTGTAGCATGTTTACAGGTTTGATTCTGGAAAAAGGAAAGGTTCTTCGAATTAACTATACGGGGCGAACAATTAAGTTGACCTGTCAAGCTTCTCGGCAGTTGCTTAAGGACTATCAAGTTGGTGATAGTATAGCGATTAATGGTGTTTGCTTGACCGCAGTTGGAAAAACGGATCAACAGTTTACAGTGGATATTATGCCGGAAACATTTCAGCGGACAACATTCTCACGATTGAACATTAATGATGAGGTGAATTTGGAAAGGGCGCTACCTTATAATGGACGCTTGGAGGGACATTTGGTGACAGGACATATAGATGGAGTAATGCGACTTAGAGAGAAAAAAACACAGGAAAATGCCCTTATTTTGACTTTTGATTTTCCTAAAGAATTTCAAGGTGAAATTATTTCTCAAGGGTCTATAGCAATCAATGGAGTCAGCTTAACAATCACACGGGTAACTGCCAGAAGTTTTTCAATTAGCTTGATTCCTCATTCAAGGAATCAGACAAATTTAGGCAAATTAATGTATGGAGAGTACGTGAATGTTGAAACGGATGTGCTCGGAAAATATGTAAAAGCACAATTAGGTATGTCTAAGCGGATAGAATGGAAGGGGCTGAATTAGGTGAGTAGAAAAAACATTCAGAAAGCGATTGAATTTTTAAGAAAAGGCAAGTTAATTGTAGTGGCAGATGATGATGATCGAGAAGCTGAAGGTGACTTAGTTGGTGTTGCAAATTTGGTTTCGCCCGAGAGTGTAAACTTTATGATTACATTTGCGCGAGGCTTAATTTGTGTTCCTATTTCAAAACAAATTGCTGATCATCTGGAACTTGGGGAAATGTCAGAAAAGAATACAGATAGCTTTGGGACTGCTTTTACTGTTAGTGTAGATCACCAAGAGACATCAACAGGAATTTCAGCCTATGATCGTGCGAAAACGATAGAATTTCTAGCAAAAAATGGGAGTGTTTCGGGAGAGTTTCACCGTCCAGGACACATTTTTCCGCTAATCGGTAAAGAAGGCGGTGTTTTGGAACGAAGAGGGCATACTGAAGCAGCCATTGATTTAGCGAAGTTGACGAATCAAAGTGAAGCAGCGTATATTTGTGAAATTCTAAATGAAGATGGGACAATGGCTAGGAGACCGCAGTTAGTACAATTTGCAGCAAAACACAAGCTTCCTTTTGTTACAGTGGAAGAATTAGTGACCTATCTAAATGCAGAAGAACCATTAACAGTAAAACTACCTACAGTATTTGGAGAGTTTGATTTGACTCTTTTTGAAGATCAGCAACATAAAGAGCACTTGGTTTTATCAAAAGGAGAGATTCGACAACCTAAAGAGCCTTTGTTAGTTCGTGTACATTCTGAATGTCTGACAGGGGATATTTTTGGATCGCATCGTTGTGATTGTGGCGAACAATTGCATGAAGCAATGCGGATGATTGAGAAAAAGGGAAGGGGAGCCATTCTATATCTTCGCCAGGAAGGTCGTGGGATTGGCTTGAAAAATAAATTACGTGCATATCAGCTACAGGAGAAAGGAATGGATACCTTTGACGCAAATTTAGTTTTAGGTTTTAAGCCAGATGAGAGAGACTATCAGTTTGCAGCAGAAATACTAGGTACTTTTGGTGTAGAAGAGATTGACTTAATTACGAATAATCCTGAAAAAATTGAGCAATTAAAAGCATTTGGGATCAAGATCAATCAACGAGTTTCAATTGAAATTACACCGATAGAAGAGAATAGAAACTATTTAAAGGCAAAAAAAGAAAAATTTAATCATTTACTATCTATTTAAGAGAGGGAGAAAAATATGACAACATTTGAAGGCCAGCTAAATGGAAAAGACATGAAAGTTGGTATTGTGGTTGCACGTTTTAATGAATTTATCAATAGCAAGCTATTGAGTGGAGCAATAGATATTTTAACTCGTAATAGTGTACTAGAAGAAAATATTGATGTTTATTGGGTACCAGGCGCATTTGAAATTCCTTTTATAACACAAAAAATCGTTGAAAGTAAAAAATATGATGGCTTAATTACTTTAGGAACTGTTATCCGTGGAGCAACAACACACTATGATTTAGTGAGCAATGAGGTCGCAAAGGGAGTTGCTCATATTGGATTGGAATCAGATATTCCAGTAATGTTTGGTGTGTTGACGACTGAATCCATCGAGCAGGCGATTGAGCGAGCTGGAACAAAAGCAGGAAATAAAGGTGCAGATGTTGCTCAAGGATTAATTGAAATGATATCTTTAAATAAAAAGATAGGTAAATAGATAAACACTAGAAGTAAAGAAGGATTGCTTAGTATACTTTATTAGACCTGAAACTAGTGTGACATTACCAGAAGAATTAAAACAATCGTCAATTTGAATAATAATTTATATCATGCACTTAGGAAAGCTTAAGAGTCAGAGCCTAAAAAGGTCTGATAATGGTCATACTGAGAATAGTGAAAAATACGTAATGAAGTTATTTGGAGGAATGGATGAAAAATAATATTCGAAAAAGATCTGTGGTACTACGATTTGGTCTTTTAGGTTGGCTACTATACAGAAAAAGAGGAATGAAGTTTGAAGCTAAAGGGTATGTCTTTAAATTGTATTCAGTGGCATTCTTCTTGGTATTTTCTTTAGTAGCAAGCGTGTTAGGTTTTGTATCAGTAAAAATGTGGGTTTACTGTGAACTATTGTTAATATTATTGTCATGTTTGTACGGATATTGGGCGTCAAGATTTTTTTGGAAAGAACGATAGCTTTTTGCTATTTTCTTTTGAAAAGAATTAAAAATAGAAAAGAGGGATTTTATGGATAAAGAATCAAAAAAATTAATAACTAATCTGTATAATAGCTTAAAAGAAAATCAAGAACTAAATTATTCAGAACTAAAAAGCGTATTGTTGAAAGTTTTCAAAAAAATAGATAACACAATAAACGAGGAAGCTTTAATATCCAGATTAGTCAATTTTATCTATTTTAAAAGTCTTACTGAGAAATGGAAATTTACCGAAGAACAAAATCAAATTATAAACCAACTAAGCGATATAGCCAAATATGCCGGTGTGAATAATAATTATAGAGGAGATTTAGGAAGTTTGTCTCAATTTGATTAAATTTAAATGAATCAAATTCAAAAAGGATAGCAGGATTCAAAGATGGGAGTAGCGACATCGATTAAGTATCAGGATCGACCTCTGAAACTTAGCTAATCTTAGGTTGCTTATCAGATTAATAGTTTTGTTAATTGAGGAAATAAAGCACAAATTATACAAAAAATAAATTCGACAGTCAGACGAATTTGAGGAAATTAATTAAAACGACCAAGGATATATTCAGCAATAATTCCTGCTATTTTCAGTCAACAAGTTCCATTTTTAAATGTTAATGGGTTAAGTAGTTTTGATCAGAGTTTTCCAAATTAAAAATGAAAAAGGGAAATATAAACGTTGACATTATTAAGTTAAATGTTGTCATGGTGTAAATAAATGTCTTTTGATGGGGTCAGTAAACAGTTAGCTGTTTTAAAGAGATTCTGGTTAGTGAGAAGAATTAGAAGCGAGCTATTAAAAATGACCTTTGAAGATCTTTTATCAATAGGTAGGCATAAGCGGTATGTCTACCTCTACATAGACAGCTGATTGCTTATTTTGAGTCGGAGTAAGAGAAAGAAATAACTTTCTTAAAAAAGTGGTACCACAGTTATAATGGTCCTTTTACTAGCTATGCTAGTAAAAGGACTTTTTTTATAAAAAATAGAAAAGGAGTAGTGAGAATGGAATATGATTTGGGGACCATTACAGTCAACGACTATGAGTTAGTTCTGATAAAAATAACGTTTTCAGACTAAAAAAATATAGACTAAATTTTAGCGTAGTGTTTCAATCTTTTAATTTGTTTCCTCGTTTGACTGTAATTGAAAACATTATTGATGGGACAATTCAAGTAAAAAAAGATTGGCAAGTAAACGCAAAAGAAAAATCTCTTTTGAAAAAATCGGGTTACAAGGAAAAGAAACAGTATATCCAAAAGTGTTGTCGGGTGGGTAATTGCAATGTGTAGCGATTGCACGAGCATTAGCAATAGATCCGCAATTAGCTCAAGAAGTGTTGAGACTTCTCCAAAGTCAGACCAAATCAGGAAATTCACAAATTATTGTGACACACAATATTGAAGTTGCATAGAAAGTCGCAGATCGTATTATTACCATTGAGAACGGATCTATCTTTTTCGACGGACAAAAAACTGATTTTTTCAAAATAGAAGAGCCACGTATTAATCGATCTAATAATAACGAAAAAATTGTAATGATGGTGCACAAAATATATCAAATAAAACAGTTTGGTATAAGTTATTCAAACCTTTAACGGAGACAGTGTTTGGTAAAGTGGAGATAGTGTAATTATTAATTGAATATGCTATTGGTACGGATGATAACATAGTCGGAAGAGAACTTTTAGAAAAAAAGCAGCTAATAAAGATGGCCGACAAGCTAGAGTTGCTACGCGCCAAAACAGAAGAAGACAGAAAAAAATATAATAACTTTTAAATCGTTTTAAATTAGAATTAATATATTCTGAATTGTATGTGGAATTTAATATAGCAAGATTTTTATATATAAAATCTTGTTATATAAAGAAAAGATTAGAGAACGTTAGTTATAAAAAAATAAAACAATATGTAATGATTATTTAGTTGAAAACAACAAATATATGTGCTATTTTAATAACTAAGCAATGTTACTTTTAATAATATTTTAGTCAAAACATAATGTAAATGTGAGTATTTTTAATTTAAATCTATACAATCATAGAGATAATTAAATGAGTATCATCCAGATGCTTGTTTGATTTATATAAATTAGGGAGGTTTGTTTATGAAAAAAATATTAAAACTGTTGGCCGTCGCTAGTATTCTTTTTTCGTCTTTTTCTGTTGTTGCTTATGCTGATGAGGATTATTCACGTTCCTCATCAGAAGCTGAAGATGTTGCATTGTCTTTTTTCTCAGATACTACTGGAAACCGAACAAAACGCAGTATAGACCAAGCGTCTTTAAATCCGGTATCTCTTGGTGGAATCGTAGAGCCTGGTAATGTATACGCATTTAACAAAAGTAATGGTGGATTTATTGTTATTTCAGGAGATAAAAGATCACCAGAGGTCCTAGCTTATTCTAAAGAGGGAAGCCTTGACGTAGATCTGAATAAAACAAATATTCTGGGTTTTCTTGAGGAGTATTCGAGTCAAGTTGAGTATGAAAAGCAAGAAGGGGCAATAGTATTCCCAGAGAATGATAAGATAGTAGAGCCAGAAATTCCAGCGCTTTTAGATGTGAATGGTATTCAATACGGGCAAGGTTATCCATATAATTTCCAAACTCCTGTGATTGAGCGGGCATTAGCGGGAAACGAATCACAAATTGGAAATCATGCAGCGACAGGATGTGTTGCAACCGCAACAGTTCAAATTATGAAATATCATAATTATCCAGAGCGAGGAATTAGAGATCACTCATATTTGTTAGAAACTGATAATTTCTATCTTCAAAATTTAACAGCTCCAATCTCAACAAGGCATTATGATTGGAATAATATTCTGCCAACATACAATGGTAATGAAACATCAGATCAAGTAAATGCAGTGGCACAGATTATGTCTGATGTAGGTATAGCATCAAATATGTATTATGGAGCATCAAGTGGGAGCTTTGGTCAATGGGCAGCACGTGCATTAGTTAGAAATTTTGGTTATTCTGATAGCACATCTCATGTTAGTAGAGATAACTATTCAGCAGATAACTGGAAAAACTTAATTAATAACGAACTGGTAAATTTACGTCCTATCTATTACGAGGGAGTTGGTAGAGTAGGTGGGCATGCGTTTGTTTTAGATGGAGCGGATGGAAACGGATTTTATCATATTAACTGGGGATGGGATGGAAATTCAAACGGATATTTTCGACTTGATGCATTGAACCCTAGAGTTCTTGGCATAGGTGGGGGTGCTGGCGGTTTCAATACGCACCAAGGAGCCATCATTGGTATTAAACCGTAATGAAACAAAATACTAGTCGAAATATAGAAGAAGCCAGAATGGTTGCAAACAGATATTTTGCGACGAAAAATAATAAAAAGTATAAGATTGGACCGATTCTCTACCCTAGAGATTGTCAAAATAAATTGAAATCACTTTACGTATTCTCGATTTTACCTTGCGGATTTATCATAGTTTCTGGTGATAAAAGAACACACGACATTTTGGGCTACTCTTTCGAAAGTAACCTAGATATCGACAAATTGTCAGAAAGCATGAGTTATCTTTTAAAACAATACAACAGCGAAATCGATTCGCTAGATTAATTAATATAATTTAGTAATAAAATATTCATTAAATCAGTGCGCAAAATAGTTTGGTATTCAAACTGTTTTGCGCACTGAAAAAATTTATACATAGTCATATATAGGGAATAAGTTTTCCTTGTGATTTCAACTATATAGTATTAAAAAAATCGTTAAAATTTATATTCAATTAATGGTACTGATTAATGATCCGGGACAATCCAACAGAAAAGAATTATTAATTTTAAATATTGATCATGCGCGAGCTGGGGACAAAATTTTTGTATGGCGATTAGATCGATTGGAAAAAATATAGAGGATCAAATTTATTAGTGTTTTTAGTGAATTGATTGAATAAGCAGGATACGAGTTTCCACGCTACATAAGAGAATATCATAAGAGATAAAATCAAGTTCTACTAGTCAATTAATACTTTACTCTTCACAGTATTTACAGAATTTGAACGAAACTTGATCTTGAAAGGATCAGCAGCTAAAGTAACGTAGAAACCAATAGAGACGAAAGAATCAGTCACCATTTAAATATTGAATAAATTATTTCAACCAATAAATAAAAAGAGACTTCGGTAATGATCTAAGGCTGCATAATAGAAAAACTGGTTAATACTGTAAAGATCAATAGTGTATGCTAAATCTTCTTACATCGTTGTAGGAAGCTTTTTGTGTCTTAAAGTGCAGATTCAGAAGATAGAATTGGTATAGATGTTTTGTGCGCCTTAACTTCGTTATAATAACCATATAATTATAGTTTAGTAAAAAGATATAAAAGTTATAAATATATTTTAATTTAAATAACGTTCGGTATTTAAAAAAAATAAAAATATAATTATAATTTTCGTTGATAAAATTGGCTCTATATGATATTGTTTTGAAAATAATATAAAAATATTTCGAAGGGACACAGTAGCTAACTTATTTTCAAAATGAATTTGTTGTTATACTCTAGTAAAAAATTAATCAATAATATCAAAGACGTATTTTCTTAAAATTATGTAATTGGCATATATGGTTTTATAAATAGTCTGTTTTACATTTCAATTGTCATTGAAATTTTTTGATTGTATTTTGTATAGGGATTCATAGTTAAAGTTTAGATTTGAAGTATAAATATTAATAATACTTTGATAATCAAAATATTAATCTTCAAATATATTAAACCTTTAGTAAGCTTTATATTTGTGGAAAAAATATAAACGTGTTTTAATTAGCATATAAAATAAGTTTTTCAGAAAAAAATGATTTTTCTTGTTTTACTTTAAAACAAGAAAAAATCATTTTTTTGCACTTCATATATCAAAATTTGGGTTTAATATAATAGAATTTTGCCAATATGTCAAATGATTTGACACCAAAACTATTAAAACTATTTTTAAAACATTTTAAATACTGTACTAGGACAGGTTTTTTTTAAACCGTCAATAAGCCGTCAGTGGAAAGAAGGATCTTATGTCTAAACCTGGAGAAAATATCTATAAAAGAAAAGATGGACGTTGGGAGGGAAGGTATATTAAAAATCGTAAAGATGACGGTACTATTCAATACGGTTATATTTATCAGCGCACTTATAATGCCGTTAAAGAACAATTAATACTCATGAAATCCCTCTACTACCATGAGTACCATAGTCTTAACTCAAACTATACAGGAAACCTGCAACAATGGGGCATTTTTTGGCTTTCTAACGTGAAAGAAAAAGTCAAACTAAGTACTTATACTAGCTATAGAAATAAATTGTATCAACATATATTTCCAGAAATTGGGCAGATTCAGCTAAAGCAAGTTTCAGCTCAACACATTGAAAATCTTATAATATGTTTAGAAGCCAAGCTGTCTAGGTCTTCAATTCGAGTTATATTGCAAGTTTTAAAAACTTGTATGAAAGAAGCAGTGAAACAAGGTATATTATTTGATAATCCATGTCTCAAGGTAAGTATGCCAATGCCAAATAGTAAAAAAGTTCGCTCGCTGACAATTGATGAAGAGAGTAACCTTCAAAAATATTCTCGTAATCACCCAAAAGGGCTTCCAATACTTTTAGCCCTTCAAACAGGTTTACGTATTGGCGAAATTTGTGGATTAAAATGGGAAGATATCGATTTTTACGCTAATGTTCTCAACGTTAGTCGTACTATTCAACGTTTACCAACTTTCGAACCAAATGAAAAGAAAAGAACTAAAATAGTAGAGCAACTTCCTAAAAGTAACAACTCTATGAGAATTATTCCTATTTCAAATTCAATTAGAGTTGAGTTATTAAGGTTGAAAGAATTAACTGAGAGTCAATATGTATTTGGAACAAAAGGACCTATTGAACCAAGGTTGATAACATATTGGTTTAAAAAAATTATTTCTGAGTTAGGTATTTATGATGTGTGTTTTCATTCACTTAGGCATACTTTTGCTACTCGGTGTCTGGAAAAAGGAGTGACTATTGCTACGATAAGTGAACTTTTAGGCCACCATTCTATAAAGTTGACATTGGATACTTACATCAATACTTTTTTATCAGAAAAAAGAGAAGCAATTAAGCTTATAGATTACGATCTCAGAAATTAATAAAGAATATACCATAAACCATTTTGATTCATTCTATCAATGATGGTTTATTTTTTTATCCGTCAGATAAAGCGTCAAATAGATTTTATTCGTTAAGATACTTAACTAGTTAGGGCTTTTTCTTGTTTTAAAGTAAAACAAGAGAATGGAGTGAAAAAATGAAAGAAATTGGTTTAATAGATTTTACTAACAACGAAGAGATTTTTTTGACTGAAATTATCCAAGTTTCTAAATACAAGATTATAAGAATACCTAATAAGAAAGAAGATTTTAAACTTTCAAAACGCTTAGACGTCATTGTTCTAAACGGAAATGATTCAAGTGATTTTCTAACAATTTGTGAGTGGTTAGCATTTTTGAAATCATATACGAGTGCTTATTTTATCGTCACTCTGGGTAATGAAGATAAAAATGAACGGTTGGTTTATTTACAATTAGGTGCTATGCAAGTTATAAATTTGAATACTCAAAGTTCAGAAATACCTATTTTATTAAAAAATTATCATGAAAAGTTATCCAGCCAAAAAAATTCACACAAGAGCTTAGAATTGAACAGCGCAAATAGGACACTTGTAGTTGACGGAAATAAAGAGGTAGAGCTTACTCGTTTAGAATACAAAATAATGAATTGTTTATCGAACAATATCGGGACTACTGTAAGTTATAAAGAGTTAATTTCCTATGTTTGGGGACAAGATTCATCGGCTTCCAAAATTCAATTATCAAATTTGATTTTCAGCCTTCGCGGAAAGTTAGATCCAAAAGATAGAGGCTTGGTTAAAACAATCCGATCTAAAGGATATATGTTGGCTGATAGACCACAAGATAATCTATAAAATTCTAAATAAACAATAGAAAGGAGTGAGACTTTGAAAAAAATCAATATAATTTACTTTACATTCATTATGCTAAGTTTTCTGTTATTTTCAAGCAATGCTGTCCTAGCTGAACAAGTTGAGACTTCAACTATGAAATCTACTCAACAAGCAAAAAGTGAAGTAGGGATACATTTTACTGAAAAAGAGCCTGGAAGTACAACTCCATCAAGCACAGAGAATACAGAATCAACAATTAAAGGAGGTGGTGACAATAACTCTGGTTATATAAAACCAGTTGGTCGCACCGATTTACCCAAAGCAGGTGAATCTGCTACTGAAATACCGATGTATATTGGAATGTTCATGGTTAACGTGATCATTGTATATATAATTTATGTTAATTATAAAAAATATAGAAAGAAGGAAAAAAAATGAAAAAAACAATTATTTTTTCAAGTCTATTCGCAACTGGATTTATTCTATTGGGAGGTACTCAAGCAAGTTTTGCGGAAGAAACAGTAAATGGGAGCGCAAATGGCCAGGGTGCGACATCATATGGTTCCATTGAATTAACACCAGATTCCGATTCTGGTACAGATCCTCTAGTACCAACTACGCCAAGTGGTAAGACAGGAAACGTGGGTGAATTAACTATTGATAATGTTTCTCCGTTTGTGTTTGGAACGCAAAGATTAACAGGTAAGAAAGCGACATATTATTCTACTACAACTGATGGGAATGTTCAAGTTACGGATAAAAGAGGAACTGGTGTCGGTTGGACATTACAAGTAAGAAGTACAGATTTTATTGATTCACAAAATTCTTCAAATATTCTCAAAGGAGCTCAGGTAACCATTCCAGTCGGAACGGTTTCTAGTGATGATGGCAATAGCTCCACCGCACCTACTGCAAGCGAAGTATCATTAAATGAAACAGACACAACGATCTTTAAAGCAGCAGCCCAAAGCGGTTTAGGATCATGGGTCGATAAATTTGATGGAACAGATAATGAGTCAAAAGTCTCAATCGAAATCCCAGCAGGTAGTATGAAAGGAAGCTATGTGTCAACTATTACATGGACCTTAGCTGATGCACCGAAGTAATTTTAGGAGGGAAATAAATGAAGAAACGTTTTTTAACATATGGATTATTATTAAGCTCAATCCTCTTGTATAGCAATGGAACCGCTGCTTATGCAGATGATGCCACTAGTAATGCGAATACGACAGTTGCTGCGGGCGACGGGACAGGAGCCTTAATAGATTCCAATGTAAAACCTGCTACGAATAGTTCAGGTTCTCTGACTATAGATGCTGTATCATCGTTTAACTTTGGTACGATCAAAGTTGGTGTTACGAGTAAAACAGCTGAAACGACAAATGGTGAAAAATTAGGCGTACAAGTTCGAGACGTCCGTGGAACCGGGGCTGGTTGGGCGCTCAATGTGAAAGTAGGAACCTTTACAAATACGACGGATTCTACAAAAACCTTGTCAGCTTCTGTTTCTATTCCTAAAGGAACCGTCTCAAATGGTGTTGATAGTACGCAAGGAGTAGTCGCTAAATCAGTAGTATTAAATTCATCATATGCAAATGTAATGAATGCACCAAAAGACACAGGGATGGGTAGATGGCTAGATACTTTCGAATCTACATCAGATAAAGTCACTCTTCAGGATATCGCTCAAAACGCTTATACAGGTAGCTATACAGCGACAATGAATTGGCAATTAGTAGACGCACCGTCTTAAAAAAGGAGAATAAAAAAATGAAAAAAATTGTTACGTTAATAACAGTAGGCGTTCTTTACGGCGCGTTTACAATTCAAAGTAGTACTGTGAGAGCAGAAAGTAATGCAAACTCTGATGCAACATTCTCATTAGAAGCACAAGATCAAGATGGAGGTGGAACAGATCCAATTTTACCAATTCCGCCAACGGGTAACACAGGTCCATTAACAATTGATGCAGTTTCAAGTTTTGTATTTCCAAATGCTAAAATATCTGGAGAAGCTTTGACCGTTGTCGGTGAATCTGCCCAGGTTAATGGAAGTGCAGGTACCATGGGTGCTCAAGTGACAGATAGTAGAGGATCTGGAGCTGGTTGGACCTTAAAAGCAAAAATCACTGATTTTACTGGAACAGACACTGACAACACAGCTCGTACATTAAAAGGGGCGGTCTTGACATTGCCACAAGGGCAAGTGGAAACATCTGACACCGCAACAACAGTTGCAGATGCGAATAAACCTGTTTCAAATGCAGTATCATTAAACGGCACAGATCAAAAATTATTGACTGCTGCAAAAGGAAATGGATTAGGTGTTTGGTATGTCAATTTTGAAAATGATTCTCAAGGGGCAGCGCAAAAAGAAGTGAAATTATATGTCCCTACGGGCAATTTTAAAGCAGATTATAAAGCGACGATTTCATGGACGCTAACAGAAGCGCCAGAATAAGGAGGAAAAAAAATGAAAAAACAACTTTTTGTATTCTCAGCAATCGTACTTGCAAATGTATTGATCGCAACACAAGCACAGGCTGAAACAGTAAGTAACGGTAGTATCAGTTTGACAGATGGGTCAGGACAAGTAACACCACCGTTGGATCCAACGGATCCAACGAATCCTAATCCAACAAGCCCTATCGATCCAGCAGATCCAAATAACAATGGAACTGGAAATGTCGGGCCATTATCAATCGATTACGTTTCAAACTTTGCATTTGGTGAACATAAAATTTCAGGATCAGACATGACGTTTTATGCTAAAAATACAGACCCTTATGTACAGGTGACGGATACTCGTGGAACGGGTGCTGGTTGGACCGTACAAGCAAGTATTTCGGATTTTGTATCAGCAAGCAAAACTTCAACATTAAAAGGAGCACAATTAACTCTTAAAAATCCAGAAGTAAAATCTGCCAGTCAAGCGACAACATCAGAAGCACCGACTGGAACCACAACATTGGCTTTTAATGCAAGTAAACAAACGGTAGCAATTTCTGTAAAAGGTGCCGGAAAAGGAACTTGGTTAACAACCTTTCCAGCTGAAAGTGGAAAAACAGAAAATACAAACGCAGTTTTAAGTGTTCCAGCGGGATCACCTGAAGCAAATACAACTTATACAGCAACAATTAATTGGGAATTATTAGACGCCCCTAAATAAAGCAACGATAGTTTGATAGCAGACGAGTGAAGAAACTGCCTACTAATTAATTGCGAATTCATTTTAAGAAAGTTGGTACACGAATGAAAGTAAACAAATTAATAATGACTATATGCATAGTAGGTGGGTTTCTTGGCTTTTTTGCCAAGAACGCTGCCGCAGAAGGCATTAACTATTCCGTAAAAGCAACGATTCCAGAAAATCAGATTGATGCATCGAAATCTTATTTTGATTTAAAAATGACGCCCAATCAAGAACAAGATTTAGCCATGACGCTAAAAAATACAAGTAAAGAGTCGATCACGGTTAATGTGACACCGACGACAGCTACAACAAATCAAAATGGTGTTATTGATTATAGTGTTAGAGATACTAAAGACGATTCTTCGTTAGCATATCCTTTCACTTCATTAGTTGACAAGGAACAAAAGGTCACTCTGAAAGCAGATGAAAGCAAAGAAGTTATCTTTAAATTACATATGCCGAAAGAATCCTTTGATGGAACGATTTTAGGAGGATTTTCAATTGCAGAAGATACGACTTCTGACAAAAATGAGAAGAGCAGTGAGGGAGTTCAAATCAAAAATGAGTACTCTTTCGTTATTGGAGTATCGTTAAAGGAGACAGAGGCAACGGTCGTTCCTGAATTAGTGTTGAACGATGTGAAACCAACGTTATTAAATTATAGAACCGCTGTGACATTGAATTTGCAAAATACGAAAGCAACGATTGTCAACGGACTAAAAGTCGACGCGTCGATTTCGAAAAAAGGATCCAGTGAGGTCCTATATAAAGAAACAAAAGAAGGCTTATCCATGGCGCCAAATTCAAATTTTGACTATCCTGTATCTTGGTCAAATGAAGCATTAAAAGCTGGCGAGTACGAAGTTTCTGTAAAGGCTTCTGCAGGAGAGAAAAATTGGACGTTTAAAAAAGCTTTTATTATTTCAGCAGATGAAAGTAAAAAGTTAAATGATGAAGCAGTCGAAGTAAAACAAGAAACAAATTATTTTTGGTGGATTATTGGGAGTGTTTTAGGGATTATCTTCTTCATTGTTGCTGTGGTAGTTTTCTTCATGTATAAAAGACAAAAAGAAAAAAAACGAAAAGAAGAAGAGGCTAAATTAAAAGCGAAGCGAAAAAGAATAAAAAAGAAAAAGAAAAAAATTGATAATAATGTTGCAGAATAAAAAGTAAAGAAGGAGTTGATAAATGTGTTAAAAATTATTCGTAAGACAATAGGTTTATTCATTTTTATTGTTGGTTTTACTGGGATATTATCGTTACTAAATGTGGAAAAAGTAGAGGCAGCTATTCTTGAAAGCAAGATCACAGTGCCTTTATATGGTAACGGGACAGCTAAAGATAGTTTTTTTTCTCTTCAAGTAGACAATAGTACAAATGTGGCAAAATTGTATTTTACTCCTGGTGACTCTTCAGCAGTTTTTAATAAAGATTTTGCAGGTAAATTATATCTTCAAATTTCAGTGTTTCCAAAAGGAGGAGGAACTTCAAGATTCAATGCTGCTATGAATGGTGACAGTTTACAATCAGCTATGGCAACAGCATACAATGGAAAACAGATACAGTATGGAGACTTTATGAGGTTCGTACTGGCGGAGCCATCAAAGCAAACAGTCTCTAATGCAGATGGTACTTCCTTTGGTAGTATTCCATCTAATTATACTAATATGTATTACTTATTTACACCGGGAGGATTTGTACCAATAAATGATGCTATAACTTTTCGTACTTTTGACAATAATAACGGTGTTGATAATCATAATGGAATTGGGTTTCAATTCACTAGTATACTGGCTAACCAAGCTATAGTAAGTTCGCTAGCTTCAGGCACAGATGAGTTAAGTACAGATGGGTTTGCAAGTGATTTTGGGCCCATTGTATCCGCGGATAAGTGGAGATTTCACAATCTGTTAGCTGACAGTTCCGCTGAGTATGCTAGTTTATCAAAATACCAAGTGTCATCTGATCATAAATTAGTTACCACATCTGGATCATCGATAGCTAAAGCACAACCTTCGACGACAATAGAAAATTTTAACAATCAAATTATGCCTGACAAAACCAAATCGAAAGGCCCATTAAGTGCCTACTATGGGCAGATTTACCGAGTATATTCTAAAGACCCAGGACGAATTTTAAAATTTTATGGAGCTAATTTTAAAAAGATTACAAGGTCTGAAAATTATTATGAGTATGTAAATGTTGTTCCAACCGATACAGAGACTGCATTAAAAGAATTAGATTTTAACAAAGTAACCGCCAAAAATGTCACACTAGAGTTAGGCAGTGATACAAGCAAACAAGCAGTGACAAATTTTTCCACAGTATCCAGTTATTCCAAACTGAGTTCAACGTTTGGAGGGACACTAAAATCAGATACCTTAGGAAGTTACGATTTACCGATAACCATTAATCAGCCGTTGATTACGAACAATAACTATCTCACAAGTAGCGTAACTTCTAAAGTGACGGTAGTAGATACTACGAAACCAACTGGTACGGTTAAATCAACCTTATCAGTAGTCGTAAATGGGACACTTGCTTTAAAAGATATGTTTTCGGCTGTTACTGACAACAGTGGGACAGCAAATTTAACTTATTCTTATGTAGGTACAGCCTTAGATACAACAACATCAGGGAAACAAACAGTAACCGTTCGTATTACAGATCCTTCAGGAAATTATTCAGATTATAGTGTACCTGTTGAAGTAACACCTGGTAATTTTGGGTTACTGTCCTCTGATACATTAAATTTTGGTACAATTAAGGCAGGAGTTACGACTAAAAATGTCGAACTGGGAACTAACCAGACTGTAGGCATTTCGATGGAAGATCAGCGCGGAACCAAAACAGGTTGGCGTATCCAAGCAAAGACCTCAACATTTACACCTAAAAGTACCACAACTGGAAAAGTATTTACTGCGGGAATCAAAATGCCAAAAGGAACAGTTAAATCAAATGGGACAACCTCAACGGATCTGACAATATTTGATGTTACGTTGAATAGCTCCTTACAAAATGTAATCAGTGCTCCCTCAGGTAAAGGGATGAATAGCTGGACCTATACGTTAGGGACAACATCAAATCCTGTAAGCTTAGTGAATATTCCAACGAACGTTTATGTAGGAGATTATCAAGCAACTCTAACTTGGTCTATGATCAATGCGCCAAGTTAATTATAAGAACAAATACAAAGGAGTTTGTTATGGGAAGATTTAAGAAATTCGTTTGGTTTCTACTAAGTATCGCGCTACTTTTACAATTATTTTCGGTGGTAATTCAGTATCAATATATAGCCGATCTACCAATCATTTTTTTGTCATTAGAAGAGTACCCACTAATTGGACCATTTATCCCAATGTTCTTATTTTACAGTGGCTGCACGTTGTTTCTACTAGTAGTGATGGGATTGTTAATTGTGCTCTTCTTTCCAGTAAATCAAAAATATCTCTTGATCCAAAAAGAGCATAGTAAAATAACAATCGAACAAAAAGCATTGGAGTCATTGATTTTAGCTGAAATAAAAAAAATATCGTTTATTACAAAAGCTACAGTTAATGTAAAAGTTTTTAAAAAACACCAACGATTAATTAGTGTGATCAAAGGACAAATTAGTTCGGATGATGAGGCAGTTGCCTCACTAGAGGGGTTAATAGACTCAATTGAAGGTACGTTTGAGCAGATGTTTTCTTTACCAAAAGAATCCGTACGATTAAAATTAAAGCTTAAACCTTTCAAAGGTGAGGTAACAAAAACGGATAATCGAAAACGTGTTGTTTAAAATTGGAGGTAGACAATGGAATTAGTAAAAAAATATAAAATCCCTATAGTCGGATTTGTTATTGGCATTATTTTAGCGGTTTTATTTATCTATGTAGGTTTTTTTAAAATGATAGCTATTCTTGCATTAGGGCTTTTAGGTTCAGTCGCAGGGTACTATATAAATCAGCGTTATCTAACAAAATGAAGGGTGAGGTGTACACATGGCACAAGTAGAAAAAAAAGAAACAGCAGAAATCAAAAAGGAATTAACTTTTGATGATAAAGTGCTGGAAAAAATCATTGGCTTTTCAGTGGAAAAAGTGGATGGACTCTTAACAGTAGATGGAGGTTTCTTCTCTAATTTAACTGGAAAGATTTTAAACAATGACGATGTAACGACAGGAATTAATGTTGAAGTTGGTAAAACACAAGTAGCAATTGATTTATCGATTGTTGTTGAGTTTGGGAAAAACATTCCCGAATTAGTGGATCAACTTGTCAAAATAGTCTCTGAAAACATCAAAAAAATGACAGGCTTAGAATTAATTGAAGTTAATATCAAAGTTGCAGATATCAAAACAAAAGAGCAACATGAAGAAGATTCTGTTACATTGCAAGACAAGTTATCAAAGGTAACGGATCAAGCTACAGATGCCATTAGCGATCAAACAGAGAAAGCGAAAAATTCTGTAAGTAAAGCAGCAAGTAATGTAAAAGAACAAGTCGCAAATGGACGAGTTCAATAAATAAAAAAACCAATCTTCCCCTAGATTAGTTAATCAAATAATAGGATCTATGCTATTGCTCATAGACGTATAAACAAAAAAATTGTATAAAAAGACTATTCAAGAACGAATAGAAGTAAAAGCATGAAGATCACTTTAGCATTTAAGAAGTGGATCGTCATGCTTTTTACTATCATCAGAACATTTAACGGTTAAGGAGAGATTAAGGATGGATTATATTGTTGTTTTTCAAAAATTATTTATCGGTTATATTGCAATCGTATTTTATTTTCATATTGTTGGAAGGGCTGCTATGGCTCCAGTGACCCCTTCAGACCAAATACAGAATTTCTTTCTTGGAGGAATGGCTGGTGCCGTTATATTGAATTTTACAATCCAACCGATTCAGTTCATATTCATCATTTTCATTTGGTTTAGCATCATTGTTTCAGTCAATTTTCTGAAGTTGCGATTAACATGGCTACGTGATTTAGTGGAGGGAAATTCTATCGAATTATTTTCAAACAATCAACCAAATAAAAAAGGATTCTTCAAGGCCAAGTTGACAGCGGGAGACTTTGTTGCATTGCTACGTAACAACGGCGTAACAAGCATCGATCATTTAAAAAATGTTCGAATAGAGTCAAATGGACAATTAGCAATTTCTTTAAGAGGGGATGACTCCTTTAGTAAATATTTAGTCATTGATGGTCAAATAAATCAAACCGAGTTAAGTGAAGTAGGGAAAAATATTGATTGGCTACTTGATTACGTTGAAACAAAAAAATTAGTAATAGAAGAGATATTCTTATTAGAATTTAATAAAAAAACAGAGGATGTTTTGATTATCAAGATGGACGAGTCAGAGGTGACGAATATTACTTCATTTAGGTAATGATTCGTTCAAGCTTATTTCATGTTATTTATAATTGTTGGACATAGTGGAAGTTAAAAACAAAATGATAGTTTAATCTTTTACACGTATATCTTTTATTATCATACTATTTGAGGTGATGAAAAATGGCAAATAGATCAGAAAAGAGAGTATGGAGAAAAGAAATGTTGAGTTTAATAAATATGGATAATAAGTGGTATGAAGACACGGAGTCTGTTAGGTACAAGAGAATATTAGAGTTAGGAAAAAAATTGGGCGGCAAAATACAGCAATGTAGTCAAATCAATTCAATCACTGAAGAAGAATTTCATAAAAATAAAGCAGAAGGACGCACATATAAAGAAATTGCAGAGTATTTTGGAGTAGATCAAAAAACTTTGCAGATATGGCGGGAACAACATGGCTATATTGTAAAAAAAGGAAAATCAAAAAGTAATAATGATTAAATTTTTAAGGTTACTTTTCTTTCGGATTAATTTAATCAATCGTTTCTAATTTTTCTCATTAAAAATGGAGGAGATTTCATGGCAAATCATACTATAATCGATACAACTATTCATGTATATAGAGCTAAAAAAAGAATGACACAAAAAGAGTTAGCAGATAGAGTAGGAGTTTCTAAAATAACAATTATAAATTTAGAACGTCTAAAAAGTATACCCTCATTGTTATTAGTTTACGATGTTGCAAAAGTTTTTGAGGTCAGCATAGAAGATCTTTTTATATTCGAACAAAGGTAAGACTGTATGAACACTAAAGAACTATCTAGACTTCTTTATCTAAATAGACAATTTTATTTTGTTTTTGAAGAACATAGAAAAAATAAAGAACTCTGTATATATTCTTTGGATAGTCGCAATTTGATTAATGGTGTGGGTATATTTACTACAAAAGAGAAGAAAGCTATTTTTTCTCGTTTAAAACGCCGAAAATACAATATTTTATCTATAAAAGAGTATTTATAAAATAGGATAAATGGAATTCATCTGAAAAAAGAAGAGGGGAATAGCATGAGAAACAAACTACTTTTTGTAATTATAGTATTGTTTATACTCCTAACAGGGTGTACACATAATGATACGATTAACACAAAGCAGCTAATGAAAATCCGAGTTGGCGTTGTTGGAGAAAAAAATGACCAATGGGAATACCTTAAAAAAGAACTTTTAGAGAAAGAAAATCTTGAGTTAGAGATTGTTAAATTTACAGATTATCGAGCACCGATTGTTGCATTAGAAGATAAATCAATTGACATGCATGCTGCTTTAACAGAAGTATATATGGAAACAATCAATAAAGAAGCTGGATTTTCGAATACAGTTATCGGCTATACGACTTTAAATCCCATGGGTGTCTATTCAAAAAAATTAACTGCGATCCAAGAGTTAGCGGAAGGATCAGTTGTTGCAATTCCAAATGAGCCATCGAATGAAGGCAGAGCACTATTACTTCTGCAAGAAGCAAACTTAATTAAGTTAGATGCATCGAAAGGACTGTTACCAACTATATACGATATAACCAATAATCTACGCGATTTAAAGTTTGTCTCAATGGATTCCAATCAAACAGCTGTGACGATGGACGATACGGATATTGCACTAGTCAATAACAATGTAGCTTCAGATGCAGGGCTTGTTCCTACAAAAGATGCCATTTATTTGGAAAAAACATCTGAACAATATAAACCGTACTACAACGTTATTGCGGTTAGAAAATCAGAGGAAGAAAATACTACGTATAAGAAAATAGTAAAGTATTATCAGTCTGAAGAAGTCGCAAAAATTATAAATCAAATGTCAAATGGTTCAAGCATTCCAGTATGGGATAATTAGAAAATTTTGGCTAAATATAAACAGATAAAAAGTTTGTTAGAAAGACAACTTGAGTGTTTTAAAAAAAATAAAAGTGCATGGTTTCTAGAAGGAATTTTTTATAGTGAAATAGTGATGAAATCAGAATGTACAAAGTTTATAACTGTAGATTAGTAAAAGTAGAGTAAATTTAGATAAAGAAAAATAGATTCTAAAGTGTTAGGTCTATGCTCAAGATTAATATTCGATATGATGTTTTGACAAATTATCTTCAAAAATAATAATGGGAGTTGTAAATGAAGCAATTGAAATATTTAGCTGAAGAAATAGTATTTCTTATAGGCACAATATTTGTACATTTGTTTCAGGAGGTGTTTTATGCATTTTAGTGATGAAATAAGTAGAGAAGAATTTGTGAATTATGCAAAAGAATCAAGAAAAGGCAATTATTTGCAAACAGCAGAAATGGCAGACCTAAAGAAAGCTAGAGGGCAAGTTGTATATTTTGTAGGATTAAAAGATTATGATGGAAAAGTCGTTTATGCAACAATAGTAACAAGACTAAGGCGTAGAGTTGGTTTTGAGTATGATATTGCAGGTTTTGAAATGCCAGATGAAGAAAAAAATTTCAAAATTTTCATTTCAGGTATAAAAACTTTCGTGAATAAAAATAGAGGGCTATACCTGACAATCCAACCCAATGTTAGACATAGAACGTTTGACAACTTAGGAAGTCAGATTGGAGAAAAAGACCTTACAGCAATTAACTATTTTTTAGAAGAAGGATTCGAGTATGAGCACCCCAAAAAAGGATTTAGGGATAACGGCAATCCTCTTTGGATTTATATAAAAGATATTAAGGGCTACTCATATGGAGAGTTAACACAAACCTATAATAAAGAGGCAATATATAGTCTAAATAAGACAAACCAATTTGGTATTAAAATAAGGAATTTAGAGTATAGAGAATTACCAGTATTTAAAAAGATCACAGAAGAAACAAGTAAAAGGAAAATGTTTCAGGATAAATCGCTCAGTTACTATGAGCAAGTATATAAAATTTATGGAGACAGAGCAAAGTTTATAGTTGCTGAGCTAAATGTGCACGAATATTTGAAAAGTTTGACCCAAAAAAAGAAAGAACTCTCAGATAATATACAAAGACTGCATTCTTATTTGGATGAATATGATAATAGCGAAACGAAAGGATACAAGAAGAAAGCTAACAAAAAAAATGAATTATTGTCGCAGAAAAAAACATATGATATAAGAATTGATGAAGCTTTGACTATAAGTAAAAATAGTAGTAATGGTATTGTAACGTTGGGATGTGCTTTATTTTTAATATGCCCTCAAGAAGTTGTCTATTTGTTTTCAGGAACAGTTGAAAAGTACAAAAATATGTATGCACCATTTTTGATACAAGACCAAATGCTGAAATATACAGTAGAAAGTAACATTCCTCTTTATAATTTTTATGGAATAGAGGGCAATTTTGATGGAAGTGATGGTGTATTAAATTTTAAAGAAACTTTTAATGGATATGCAGTCGAACTTATAGGAGAGTTCAAGTATTATACAAGTAGTTTGATGACAAAAATGTATATAGTCATAAAGAAACTTTTAGAAATAAAAAAATGCTTTTAAGCTGACAATAAAAAATTTAGGCTCTATACTTTCTGATGTTGGTGAGAAATCACCGGCATCTTTTTAATGCAAAATAATAGAAAAGACACCCTGATATCCTTTAGAATTAAGTCGTC
>NZ_MIKC01000013.1 GCF_001730315.1 Enterococcus ureilyticus | reverse complement strand
TGCAGTCCCGTTCAATATCGCAAACGGATGACCGCATAAAAACCCGACCAAATTTCTTCGGTCGGGTTATGGTCTAACTATTGGGTCTCACTTCATTCACCAAACTTGTTCTGCACTCTTTTTTTTCGTCTTACGCTTCATCAAAGTGAATCTCTAAGATGTCTAAGATTCTTGCTAAATCAGACTGGGAAAGGTACTCTATCTCAATTTTCCCCTTGCCTTCTTTTTCTTGAATGGCAACAGTCGTACCAAATTTATCCATTAAACGATCTTCACTTTCACGAATATAATATGGTTTGTCCTTGCTGTTTTTCTTGTCCTTCTTTGGTATCTTTTTCCCTTGATTCTCATTTAAATCATTAACGATTTGTTCTAGTTGACGCACGGTCAAGTTTTCTTTCACAACGCGTTTTGCCAAGGTTAAAATCAAGTCTTTGTCTTTTAATCCCAGTAAGGTTCTGGCTTGTCCCATTGATAAAGTTTCACCTTGAACCATTTCTTTGACCTGTGTTGGTAATGTTAATAGGCGTAAGTAGTTCGCGATATACGGACGGCTTTTTCCTAAACGTTCTGCGACTTCTACTTGGGTCAGCTTCAAGTTCTTCATCAGCATATCGTATGCTTCTGCTTCTTCTAATGGATTTAAATCTTCACGTTGTAAGTTTTCTAAAACGGCCACTTGCATCATTGCTTCTTCATCAAATTCACGAACGATAGCAGGAATCGTTTCTTTCTCTGCTAGTTTTGATGCACGGAAACGTCGCTCGCCTGCAATGATTTCGTATCCTTTAACAGCAGATTTTCTAACGATGATTGGTTGAAAGACACCTGACTGCTGGATTGAATTTGCCAATTCTTGAAGAGATGCTTCATCAAATGTTTTTCTCGGTTGGTATGGATTTGGACGAAGTTCATTTAAAGGAATTTCAATGACTTCTTCTTTTTGGACATCTACATCTTCTAGACTAGCAAAATCTTGAAACAACGCATCAATACCTCTGCCTAAACCTTTTCCTTTACTCATTATCCAACACTTCCTTTGCTAGTGCTTGGTACACTTCGGCACCACGTGAACGGGGATCATAATCAATAATCGACAAACCATGACTTGGCGCTTCAGACAAACGAACGTTTCTAGGAATGATCGTATCATACACTTTCTCACGGAAATATTTGCGGACTTCTTCTACAACTTCAGCACCTAAATTCGTGCGGGCATCGTACATCGTTAGCAAGACTCCTTCGATACGTAATTCCGGATTAAAATGCTTTTGAACTAAACGAATAGTATTTAATAATTGGCTCAAGCCTTCCAAAGCATAGTATTCGCATTGTACGGGAATCAAGATCGAATCACTCGCTGTAAAGGCATTGATCGTTAAGTGTCCTAATGAAGGTGGACAGTCGATCAAAACAAAATCGTAGATATCATCGATTTCTTCAATAGCCGCTTTTAAGCGAGATTCTCTGGCCATCATTGACGTCAATTCAATTTCAGCTCCAGCTAATTGGATCGTTGCCGGGACAATATCCAAATTTTCTCTAGAGGTTTGCTGAATCACATTTTTGATTGGTTCTTCATTGACTAATACATCATAAACGTCTGTTGCAACGTCTGGTTTACGTACACCGATTCCACTTGTTGCATTTCCTTGAGCATCAATATCGATCAGCAACACTTTTTTGCCATAATAAGCAAGACAAGCACCCAGATTCACAGTGGTCGTCGTTTTACCGACACCGCCTTTTTGATTCGCTACAGAAATTATTCGTGCCATTTGTGTCCCTCCATCTTATTTGATTGGTTGTTTATTTGGTAACCCTGGTTTTCTTGGGTATTTTTTAGGGGTTTCTTTTTTCTTTTGGATCACAACGATATGACGTTCATCTTCGGTAATGGGTAACTCAAATGACACTTCTTTTTGAAATTTACCACCTAAAATCGCAATCGCAGGTTTTGCTTCAATAATTTCCTCTTCACTTTTGGCTGCTTTCAAGGCTAAGAAAAAACCTTCTTTCTTAACTAACGGCAGACATAACTCACTCAACACATTCAAACGAGCGACTGCTCGAGCGGTCACATAGTCAAAAGCGCCACGAAATTCAACCTTTTGACCAAATGTTTCTGCACGATCATGATATAAAGAGACATCTTCCAACTTCAATTCATTGACTAATTCAGTTAAAAATGTGATCCGTTTATTCAAAGAATCAACGATCGTTACTTGTAAAGTCGGAAAAACGATTTTCAGTGGGATACTAGGAAATCCTGCACCTGCACCGACATCACAAATTGATTTGTTAGTTGAAAAATCTTCGAAAAAGGCTAGTGAAATAGAATCATAAAAATGTTTTAAATACACCTCTTTTTCTTCCGTGATTGCTGTCAGGTTCATTTTTTCATTCCATTCAACAAGTAATTCAAAGTAACGGGCAAATTGCTCCATTTGGTGATCCGTTAGCTGGATCGCTTTTTGACTTAATAATTGTTTAAATTCTTCAGGTTTCATATGTTTCCTTCCTTCCGTGAAACAGAAAATGTTTCACAGTTGTCTTTTCTTACTTTAACGCAAATAGAGATTTCTTGCAATGTTTTTAGCAAGATTTTTAGTAGTTGTAATAAAATGTTTCTTTCTATTATATACCACAAAAAAATCCCGCTCTTTTTTACAGCAAAAAAAAGAAGCAGCCAGTTTAAAATGTAAGAACATCTTAAACCAGTTGCTTCATTTTCGCTTTTTTTAGTCTCCACCAGCCGTGATTTTGATTTTCTGATTATAAATCGGTTCATGGTTCATTAAATCGGCAATCGTACCAATTTTCACTCCTTTAGAATAGTAACCATCCAAAATTCCTAGCTTTTGGAAAATTGTTTGTTTATAAGCAATTTCAGCATTCCATTCAACGGTGTCAAGGATTGCTAAAGCAGAATGGATTGCTTCCATTCCTGTTTCTCCACCAGTAGTGATCAACACACCATGACTATCTAGTAAAAATTCATGCGGTAATGTTTTTCTGGCCATTGTTTTAATATGATTACTCACGATTTCAGCTAATTCTTCTGAGCAGTTCGGTTCAAATTCTAATACTTCGATGTATTCTACTTTTTGCGTAGCTTCGGTTAAGTTCGGCATATCCAATCCGCTCGTTGCCCAAAACATACTATTAGGAGCATGGGCATGCAACACAGCTTTAATTTCTGGATTCGCATCATATACTGCTTCATGCATATTGATTTCCCGAGTCAAGCCACCTTCACCTGCAATGACTTTCCTTGTATGAGGTTCTACCACTAAAATCTGTGAGGGTGACACTTGGCCTAAATATGCCTGTGACATCATCGTTGGTGTCATAATAATAAATTCTTTGCCTGCTTTATCAGTTGTCTTAAAGGAAAAGTTGCCGCCTGCTACATTTGTATTCTTACGTTCAAAAATCAATTGTACAATCTTTGCCATATCTTCTCTTTCACGCTCAAATAATATTCTGCCATCTGCCATAATTGATTACAGCTCCTTCTTTTTTAATAATTTTCCTGTACGGATCGTTTCTTTTGCCGCTTGCTGAACGACTTTATATTCTTCATATTTTTGTTTTTTTCTTTCATCATATTCTTTGAAAAGTACTGCATTTCCATTTTTATAGATGAAAAAGGAAAGAAACATGACTAGAAAATACATCGGCATACTATTCAGGGATAGCGCGCCTATAAACAATAAGATAGCCAAAAATAGTAACATCATCCACTTTGTTTTTTGATTCATACGATCCAGTCCTCTCTAGCATTTCCCTAATTTTTGATTTCATCATAGCGTTGACTTGGAACTGGTTCTTTTGCCATATATTTGTACAACCAGACAAACATGGCTATAAAAATGATAAACCCAATAATAGCTGGGATATTTAAATTTGCCGCCTCTGCAAAAAGAATTCTAAATTCCGGTCCTTCAATAGATGACCAAGTAATACTGCCACCTTTTAAATCTACTGCTCCAGTTTTCTTCGCCAATCCTGTCAAAACTGGTGCCAGATACGTTGCGCCATATAAATAAAGCGGCGTATAAATAATGCCCAGCGTGATCATGCGGTACAGGTTTCCGCCAGTTAGTAATAATCCCCCGACCGCAATGGAGTAATTAATGATTCCGGCTAAAGGCAACACTTGATTACCAGGTAAAATCATCGCGTATCCAATAAAAACAGGGACTAAAATAATCGCTGTTACCCAAATTTCAGAACGTCCTGCTAAAATCGGCCAATCTAAACCAATATAAACTTCACGATCCTTGAACCGTTTTTTCATCATTTCAGACATCGCATCCGCTAACGGTGAAAGGGACTGCATGAACATCTTACTGATCATTGGAAACAAAGCCATTGCTGTCGCAACTTGGATTCCTAAATTCAATGAACCAGAAATACCATATGCTGCGCCAAAACCAAGCAATACACCAATAATAAAACCCATTACACTATTTTCAGAAAAAATCCCAATTTTTGCTTTTAAAGCTGATGTATCTGCTTTTTTATTAAAGAAGGGAATTTTATCCATCACAATATTGACTGGTAACATCAACACTGCGGAAATGTTCATTAAATGCGTCACTGTTACTAATGGAATTCCAGTTAAATCTTGAATATGACGCTGGAACATATCGCCCATTTTCAGTTCCAATACAACTTGAATGACAGCCGCAATAAATCCTGCAACCAACGAACCGCTAATAAAATAGACCAGATAAGCCGTTAAAGCTTTGCCCCAAACATTCCACATATCGACATTTAATGTCTTGGTTAAATTTAGCAATAACATAATGAAATTCACGCCCAAAACGACGGCGAAAAAGACAAAAGCATAAGACCAAGACCAGGTAATACTCGCAGCTCCTGTCCAGCCTAAATCAAGTGCTGGCAAACTGATTCCAGTATTTTTAGCCATTGCAACAGACGCTGGACTTACCGCATCTGACATAAATCCAATCACCATGCTCATGCCAGTAAAGGCAACCCCTAAAGTAATGGCTGACATAAAGGCCTTTTTCAATGGCATACGGGCAATCAGCCCAATGATCAGGATAATCAACGGAACAAAAATTGCTGAACCCAGATTTAATATATAATCAATCACAGATTGAAAAATTTCCATCTCTTCTACCTACCTATCTTTTAAAATTTTTGGTATGATTAATTTGTATGTTATAAATGCTGAGAGAAGAGCTTAGCCTTTTCTCACAACTATCGGGAGGTTGGGACAGGGGTGTTTAATCCCGAGAACCACGTAGGTACTGTACAACATCAACTCATACTTCGTTGTGTTTTACAGCAATAAGAAGGAGTTCACGAAAATTGTATTTCAAATTTTTGTGAATTTCGGCTTATTTCCGAAGCCTTCAAATCTTAGTGCTTTAGCACTTAGAATTTGATGTGATCGAAGCGTAGTGATTGCTTCTGCTCCCACCGTTTATACAGACTCTTCTTTTTTACTTTCTCGTGTCGTTGATGATTCCTTCATAAATAGTATCAACGCCCATACCAGTTAAAAATGGTACGCCGGCATACACTGAAACGCCTAATTTCTCTGCTTCTTCTAATACTTCGTCATCAGGTTTTGCAATATAAACATAAATACTGGCACTTGGTAATTCTTGTAAGATCGATTTATAATCCACAGCTTCTACAGGATAGTCAATTCCATCTTCATCGAATTTACTCTTGATTTTTTCTGCTACCGTAGTACTTGTTGCGACACCACTGCCACATGCTACAATTAATTTTCTAGCCATTTTTTACTTCCTCCCATTGCTTCATGAATAAGTTGAAAAGCTGTTCATTTTCACTTATCGCTTTTAATTCTTCTACAAACGCTTCATTTTGGAATAAAATCATTAGTTCTTGCAGTAAGCCAACCTGTTTTGTAGGTTCTTTGATTCCTAAGAAAAATAGATCTCTCACCTCCATTTCTTGATTATCGCCCATTTGTTTGACCTTGATCGGCTTTGTTGTTCTTGCAATATATATGAAAGGCCTTTCAATATAGTCTGTATCAGAATGGGGTAAAGCGATATTTAGATATTCTGTGATCAGTCCAGTCGGAAATACCTGTTCTCTTGACTTGATTCCTTCCAAATAACCACCATTTACATACCCTGTTTGCTGCAATCGCTTTGCAATAAGTTCAAATAATTCTTCTTCATTTTGAACCGTTATGTGCAAATCAATCAATTCTGGTTGAAACATCTGTTTCATCTTTGTAATTCCTCCTTCATTTTGCTTCAATTCAAAGTTTTTATGTTCAACTTTGTAAATATATGTTAAACTTTGTTTATACAAAAAGAATACATCTTGTTAAATGGTTTGTCAACGCTTTCTTTCGATTGTTTTTTGTTCATTTTACGTTTAAAATGTAATAGATAAACATTTTCGAACAAAAAGGGGAGCATATTATGTTAAAAAGAGAGCGTCATGCCCATATTCTAGAATTATTAGAAAAAAATACCTTTATGACCGTATCCGATATTGCAGCAGAGCTTCAAGTTTCTGAAATGACGATTCGCCGAGATATCACTGAATTGAGCGACACGAATCAACTCGTTCGTTTATACGGTGGTGCTCAAAAAATCGATCGTAAAGATAAGGAACTGGCAACGCATGAAAAAATTAATCTACATATCGAGCAAAAAGAATACATTGGGAAGATCATGAATTCATTGATTCAGGACCATCAAGTTGTTTTTGTTGGGGCTGGGACGACTATTTTATATGCCCTACCATTCATTCAAAAGCAAAACTTGATGATTGTGACAAACAGTTTGCTCGCGTTTAATTATGTTATTGCACACACGGACTATCGGATTTTATTAACAGGGGGGGATTTTACACCGATCACAGAAGAATTTATCGGAGAACATGCTGAGCAGACATTCGAGACCATCAATATCGACATTGCTTTTGCTGCAACAAATGGCATTTACAACAATAATGTCACCACCTCCAACTATCTAGAAGGTGGCGTACAGCGGGCAGCATTTAAAAATGCGAAGAAAAAAGTCGTGGTAGCTGACAGTACAAAATTCAACGTCAGTGATGTCTATACTTTTTATAAAATGTCTGATCTAGACTACGTGATCACGGATGACAAAATAGACGAACAAACATTTAAATTCTATCAATCTTATGGAAAACTATTAAATAAAAAAAGTTAAACTGGGTTTCACAGCTCTTTCGGGGACCCAGTTTAACGAAGGACCTGAAGGAGAGAAGCAATTATGATTTTAACAGTGACACTTAATCCATCAATGGATTCCATTTATTTTGCAGAAACATTTATTTTAGGTGAAATGAATCGTTGTAGTAATCCGATCAAAGCCGTCGGAGGTAAAGGAATCAACGCTGGCAGAACAGCGGCAATTTTAGGCAGTGACGTAACAGTAATGAGCGTTTTAGCTGGGACAAATGGAGAACTGATTCGAAACGCACTTGAACAAGAAGCTTTTAAATCCGTATTTATCCCCATTCCAGGTGAGTCTAGAAATGCTGTAACGATAATGGATCGCGAGAAAAATCAAACCGAAATCGTAGAACTTGGGCCCGTGATAACGGTCGAAACTGCCCAAAAAGTACTTGCTAACGTGATTGATTTTTCCTTTACACAACAAAAAAGACCGATCATCGCACTATGCGGATCAGCCAATACTAAAAACGAACGACTATACCAAGACTATTTACAACAGTTGTATGAACAGCTCGGAGCAGAGGTGAAAATTCTAACCGATATTTCAGGCCAACAGCTTAAAAATGTCTTACAAGGGACGATTAAACCCTATTTTATCAAACCGAATATTCATGAATTTGCAGAATTACTTAGTCTTTCAATTGTAAACAAACAGGAAGTTATTAGACAACTCACCCATCCGATATTGCAAGATATTCCGTTTATTCTCGTTTCTTGCGGCGGAGATGGCGCTGTCGCAAAATACCAGGGACGGATTTTTGATGTAACGATACCAGCCATCAATAGCATCAATCCAACAGGTTCTGGCGATGCGACAGTAGGCGGGATTGCATTTGCTTTGGATCAGGGGCTTTCGATCGAAGAGACGCTCCGTTATGGGATGGCTTGTGGCATGAGTAATGCTTTGGAGCAAGCGGTAGGTTATGTTTCGGTTGAAAATGTTGAAGCACTGAAAAATAACATCGTTTTACAAGAAATAAAGTAAATGTTTCACGTGTAACAATGGATTTTTCAAAATAAAATAAGGATCAATACGTCAAATGACAGGTTGATCCTTATTTTTGCTATTTAACACATTGAAACGCTTGATCTTTTGCTAAATAAAATGGCCGTAAATAGCCTACTGTATTAGACATCGGGATAATATCTTCACTTAGATCGATGTTTAAGGTTTCTTTGATATATTTTTTTCTGATCGTGATTCGTTGCCACAATTCTGGATAGTTTTCTTTGATTTGGTTTTGTATATCCGAATCTGCTAACGCCACGCATTCTTCAGCACTTACTCCAGTGAAGCCTGACACAGAAGGAATAATATCTAGCTGTAAAATCATACCGCTTTTCAATTTTTCCTCCGAACCAGCATAAATCGGTGACGACATCCACTCTTCATCTGCCACTAAATGTCCAGGATTCAAGTGCCAGTGATAATCCGCTTTTGGAAAGACTGTTTCGATTGTTTGATAAAGTTCGTTTCCAGACATACCGATCTTGATGGTTTCCAACCAAGCTGTAATTGCTTGATAGTATGGCTTTGCTATCTTTTCTACGTATTCTTTTTGTGTTGCTGGGAGTTGTGTTGCATTTTCTACAACAAATCCAGTACGGCTAGACAAGCCACCTTTGAAGGCGGTTGTTAGAGATAGTGGATCGCCTAATGTCACTTGTTTGTGTGTGGGATAGATATTGGCATATTCAAATCGTTGCCCTGTTGCAGCAATTGTCACAACTGTATTCGTTTGTCCTTCCGCTGTTAATTTATTCCCTAAAACAGCTTCAGTTACACCGATTTCAACGGCATCCATTGCGTTTAATACGGCACTGGATGATAGATTTGCCCCATATTCATAATGAGCAAGTTCGTTTACATTATTTGTTATCCGAACTCCTTTATCTCCTCGAATAAATAAATGCGCTGCGTTTTTAAGAACTGCCTCCTCCCTTTTACTTGCTAAAAGAGCTTGAACAATAAAATAAGGCAAATCAAATAGTGTATCATTAGCTGATTGCGTTGCGGTAAACATTTTCCAGCCGACGACGCCGATCTTGTTCTTTTTCGATAAGCCAATCGTTTCAAAAATATTTTCCAAACTCACTTCGTTATCCATCGGTTGATTTGGCAAAGAAAACAACGGATAGTGGACTAATTGATTGTCGATCCGTGAAACTTTTGCCATTTTGAGATTTTCATTGCCTAATAGTAGTGTGCATGCTCCAGTAACATCCAAAACAAGCAGTCCTTCTTCAAAACGAGGAATAAATCCAGTTAAATATTCAAAATTCCCGCCATGCTCTTTGTCCGCGTAGACCACTAAGGCATCAAAATCTTCTGACTTCATATTTTCCAAAAGCTTATGCTTTCTTTCAGCCATTGTTTCATCCGTTAAAAAGGTTGGTGCAACATCCGGAAAAATGGCAGGCTTAGGAATCTTTGCTAATTGAATTTCTATTTTTTTCATTTGATTCATTTCCTTTCAAATACACTATTTTTGTGTTTAACATTCTTTCAGGCGCTTTTTTTGCTGGCCATCAGCCGTAAAATTGCTAGGAGCTAACCATGATTCTAGACGGGATTTCGTTTGTGTCCATTCACTATCAATGATAGAAAACCATGCCGTATCTCTGTTTCGATCTTTATAAACCACAGCATTACGGAAAATTCCTTCAAAGACAAACCCTAAACGTGTGGCAGCTTTTCTGGAAGGGTCATTCAAGGCATCACATTTCCATTCATAACGTCGATAGCCTAGCTCATCTAGCGCATAACAAGCTAAAAGATATTGGGCCTCTGTAGCGATCCGCGTTTGTTTCAATTGATCAGAATAGATAACATATCCTACTTCGATCGTCCCTTGCTCTCTATTTGTTCGCATCAAAGCCAACGTGCCTATGGCTTTTCTATTAAACTTATCAATAATCGCATAATGAAATGGATCTTGTGATCGACTAATTGACTCTAAATAAGTAAAAAATTCAGCTTTATCTTCAAATGGCTCCATTGGTAAATATGTCCAGTTTTTAGCTGGACTCGTTGGACCATAAACTTGATATAAATCTTCGAGATGCTGCTTAGGATCTATTTTTTCTAAATCACAATAGGTTCCCTCTAGTATAGCTTTTGTTGGGTACTCTCTTTTTGACCAATTCGTTACAGAATAGCCAATTGGTTGCCCATCTGAATTGTAACGTATTTCCATTTCATCTCCCCCCTCGTCATTCTATGTTAGTTTAACAAAAAAAACGCTTCATATATAGAAATAGCCTTCTTAAAAATCAATTAACATTTTTATTTATTGATAAAGATTATAACAAATTCTCTAAAAACACCGCTTTTCGTACAATTTTTGAGAATTTCTGTAAAAAAAATATGCTACAATTGTAATTGACCAAAATAAAGCAACTGAAAAGTGATAAATACTTTATAAACATACATTTTTAATCTTATACTCAAGGGGAGATGAGCGATTGAAGATTGCATTGTGTGATAATAACCAGAAAGAAATAGGAAACATTGAGAAGATAATCCATCTGCACACTTCTCAGCAATACGAATTTGATTTTTTTAGTAACGGTGAAAAGCTGATACGACACCTCAACGAAATTGGGACAAGTTATAATATATACTTTATCTCTATTGAAATGACTGAAACAGATAGTGTTGCGTTAGCCCAACAAATACGAGCCTTTGATGTAGAAGCATTGATCATTTTTGTATCAGATGATATTAAACGGATGCCGGATGTGTTCAAAGTGCAGGCTTTTGATTATTTAGTGAAGCCAATTTCAAGTGCTTGTTTATTGGAAACCATGGATCGAGCAAGAAATTATTTTAATGCGATTCATGCTTATTTTGAGTTTTCATTTAATCGAAAACTTGTGGTATTGCCGATGAATGAAATTGTCTATATCGCAAAAAGTGGACGTGTCGCATACATTCACACGACGGAACGAATCTATAAGACGTATTTAACGATGGCCGAAATCATCGCTAAATTAGATAAACATTTATTTGCTCGAATCCATGGCAGCTATGTGGTGAATTTGAACTATATTGTTGAAATCGCGAAAAATGAAATTTTCGTTAAACAATTTGAAGATGGTCTACAACAAGAAAATAACCTTTCCTTACCAATGAGCAGAACATTTAAAGAGGAGTTAAAAGTATCCTATGCAACGTTCCTAAAAGCTAGAAAAAGTCTATAATGTATAGGCTTTTTTTATTTTTCAGACTTCTAGATAACTATAAAAACCACAGAAATCTAAAAAATTTCCTTAAAGGTAAATTATAATTCTATTACCCTTGTTATTTTTTACCTAAAACACGCAACTTATTACATTAAGTATTTTACAGCCTCTTTTTATGGTAACGTTTAGGTAACTAGCGGGCACAAATAGTGCTCTCTAAAATAACAATTTGGAGGAATGAAAAATGGCAGGCGATAGAATTAAATTATCCCCACAAGAACTTAGAACTTCTGCAACAAAATATACGGACGGTTCGCAACAAGTTCAAGATATTTTACAAAAATTACAATCTGAACAAGATACGATTCAAGGAAACTGGGAAGGTAGCGGTTTTGATAGCTTTAACGATCAATTCACTGCTTTAAAACCAAAAGTAAGCGAGTTCGCTGAGTTATTAGATCAAATCAACAAACAATTGAACGAAGTTGCTACTATTGTAGAAGAAACAGATCAAAATATCTCTTCAGCAATCGGAAGAGGTCTATAAGAAACACATAACTGAGGAATAGGGAGGGCACTTGCTCCTCGCTGTTCCTCTTTTGTTTAGGAGAATGATAAATGAACAGTAAAAAACTATATTATATGTTGAAATCTGTTTGGATGGTTGTAATTTTACTTATTATGCTGATATTTATGAATCGCGATTTTACCGATATCTCTGCGAATAAAGCGAAAGAAGATCAAGATATGCGGTTGAATATTGCGTTGGTAAATGAAGATAACGGGATTAACAAAAATAACATAGACTATAACCTAGGCGCAGATTACGTGAAGAAAATCGAAAAAGATGCGACATACAACTGGTTCACAGTGAGTCGAGGAATTGCCGAGAATGGTTTAAAAACTGGCACTTATAACCTACTTGTTACGATTCCAAGTAATTTCTCAAGCAAGCTTTTAGAATTAGACAGCGAAGCACCTGAAAAAGTTCAAGTCAATTACAAAATCAATGCGAATGGTAATGCTACTTTAGAAAATGAATCAAGAAGTGTTGGCCGAAAAATCGTCAATGATTTGAACCAACAGCTTGTGGATTTATATGTGGTGAGTATCATTGATAATTTGTATACGGCACAACAAAATATTGAAAAAGTGTATACAAATCAAACAGATTCCGTTGGGAAGTTTCAAGACATTCTTTACCAACCGACGATTAATTTTAAAGACTATTTACCAGGTATTACCTCACAGTCTCAAAGTGCCCTACAAGCAAATGACTTGTTGACAAATACATTAACTGAATTTATTAAAAATCCTGAGTCTCTCGTAAGTAGCCATCAAGATTTTTCTACTTTGCTAGAACAGTTATTACAGCAACGGGCTGATGGAAAATTGACTTACGAAGAGTTTGTTAAGATTTTGACCTCAATGGATGACAGTGTGTTAAGTTCTGAAACAAACAAATTATACAGCACACTAGAAAGCTTGAATCAATCATTACAGGATGATTTCATTGCCTCAGATGATGGAAATGGCCGTTATATCGAGCAGATGAATGCATTGAATGAACAACTACTTGCTTCTAAAGCAGATGTTGAAAAGCAGATTGATGAATTGACCGCTATTCAGAATGAGTATTTTGATACTTATAGTGAAGAGTTCTTCAACCAATTTAGAGTTACTACTCCAGATGAAGTGACGTTTAGAGATGTCCTTAAAAAAATGGATTACGATTCTGGTCAACTCTCAGATGTTACTAAATTTAATGATAATTACCTGCTGAAAATGCAAGAGCGTTTGGACAGCTTACCTTTTAAACAAGATACCCGAGATATTAATCAGTTCAATGAAGTCTTTTTATATGGTCATTTTCCATATACTGAAAACCCTGCTATTGATGACATTCGAACATCTATGTATGGAAACTCTGGCATGTTGGCTACTATAGAAAAAATCAATCAAAAAATTCGCGATACCAATGATAAATATCCTGATAATCCTAAGATCGAAGAATTGGAATGGAAAGTCGATAGTGAAACAGTCAGTAAAAGTCAATATCATGAGAAGTTGAGAACAACCTATGATAATTTGATTAAGGAAAGAGATACTGCTATTACAAAATCCCGTTCGTTCAGAATCAAAACAGAAAACTATAAAACGGACGGAAAGATTATTTTTGGTGAAATTCCTCCTGAAATTGCATCCCTTACTTATAATTATGGTAATAACCAAGTTGATCCTGCTGGTGAAGAGATTCAAATTACTAGTTCTAATTCTTACATGGACTTTACGTATACATTTGCAGACAATTTTGAAGAAACTAACGGTGCACCTACAATCCCAATTTCAGTGGTAAAAGTGCTTCATCCAGATAATGATGGAAATGCACAAGTTACACGAGCACTACCAACTGTCGATGTAACGACCAATGAAACAGAGCCTGAGTCCCAAGAAAACCAAACTACTGAGAGTACTTCTACTGAAGAAACAAGTCAGTCAGCACAATCAACTGAGGCAGTTACGCCAAAAGATACACCTCAAGTTGACACGTATACAGCTAGAGCAGTGGCAGGCACATATGTAGTTACTTGGAAGCAGACAACCGATCTATCTGCCTTTTTAACACCCAATTACCAAAGGGCTCAAAGAAAATATACAGAACAATTAGGAAAAACAATCGAATTGTATCAAACAGTCAACGCAGAATTAAAAGACTTCGATAAATACCCATTCGATGTCTTCAACAACTTATTGGACATGAACATGACGGAAATGTTCAAACAAGTCCTTAACGGAACCTTCGCGACAGGTCATTACAAAGACCAATATGCCAAGCTTGAAACACTACGTCGCCAAGCCGACGATATCGATCGTCAATCTGGTCGCATTGGTGAAAAGCTTCAAGATATTCAAGGCAATACTATGAGTCTAAACGAAAATGTCCAAAATCATTTAGCTCAAATCGCCGACTGGCAAAAGAATATGTCCGAAGCCACAGCATCTAACCTGAAAGTTGAAGCGGATAATGCTGCCACAGACACAGAGATATCTGCAATCGACTCGATGCTTAAAACGATCAAACAACAAGCTGAAATGCTGAAAGAAGCATCTGATATGAATGTTAAAGAAGCCGAAAGCGTTAAATCGGTCTTCACATCTTTCGACAAAGAAGTCCAAACTGCACAAAAAAATGGGGAAGATCTATCTGCTAATGCCGATGTGATCATGGACAATTTAAACAAAGAATTAGCCAACAACAATGATTTCGTTTCAGCCTTTATCAAAGTGCTGAACAACGCTCATAAAGACGGCGTACCAAACAATACCTTACTACAATTTATCGCCAATCCAGTGAACGGAAAAGCGGAAGCAACCATCAAAACAACTGAGGTCAACGAACCTTTCACTTGGATCTTGATCATGTACACGTTGAGCTTATTTATCGCTTACCTCTTTGCTACGCAACCTGTCGCAAGAAAAGTCAAGAATAAATTCAAACGAGAAAAACTCTGGCTCAAAGACAACATGCTGGAAACAATGCTACTCAGTTTAAGTGCTATCGGCATTGGCTTGATTTTAAGTCTGTTAAGTATCAGTGAATTAGGAATCGTGAAAGAATCCCAAATCGTTTGGGGCATGATGATCGTACTCTTTATGCTGATTTTCTCATTATTGAATCACTATGCGTTGAAGCAATTCCATATCGCAGGCTTTGCCTTAAGTCTTTTCCTATTTATCAGCTATGTCTTTGTCACCAACGCCATTGGAAAAACCAAAGGCAATAACCCGATGGTCGATCTTATTCGCTCCATCAATCCATTGTCGATCGGTGAAAATAACCTAGCAGATATCTTGGCAAATAACGCCTTGAATATTATTCAGATCATTTTATATCTACTAGCGATCGCAGCATTGATCGTATTCAATATTTTTATTTGGAAACCGAGACGTAAAGCGAAGGAAGTGGCCTCAAAATGAAAAAGCGAATGTCCTTATTTTTACTAGGAATCAGTCTCATTTCTTTTTCTGTTACGGCTAACGCAGAAGAAACATTACTTGATAACAACTTAGAATTACAAACAGATCGCTTGAATAAAGAACAAGTCGACGATGGCAAAACCAAAAGCTTCGTCGCAGAAGATCGCCTGTTCGAAGCAGAAATGATCCAAAAAACAAGCGATGCAAAAGCACTAGAAGAAAAGCAAAAACAAGAAGACATGTCTAAGCTCTTCCTAACAAAAGCAACAAAAGTAAAAGAACTAGATGCGACACAACTATTTGCAGGAACTGAACAGAACCAAGCAGCGGTGAAAAAAGAAGAAACGGTCTCCACCGTTTCTTCTCCCCCTGCTTTGTTTCCTTTAATTTTAGGATTAGCATTAGTGACAGTCGTTACCTTACTTTTGTATCACAACAGAAAAAGAGGACAAACTCATGGCGGATAATACAGAACACATCAACGTAACGTTGTTGTATCAGAAAAATAAAGAAAAAATGGTCGATTTAAGAATCCCGAATAACATTACCGTTTTTCGATTCATTCGAGAATTAAATCAAATCTTTGGAAAAGAAAAAAATGTCCAAAAATACCAAATCAAAGTATTGAATAAAGGAATTCTTCTAGATGAAGAGAAAAAATTAAAAGATTATCCGATTACAGACGGAGACATAATTGAAGTGTTGGGAGAGTAAATAAATGGAAGCAATGAAAGAAACGATGGTCGCAATCATTATTGAAAAACATACGTATGAATTTAAGAAAACAATCGAAAACTGGCAACTTGCGTTAAGAAAATCAGAGGTTCAAGTCAACGAAGAAAAGGATTTAGCCTTACTTAAAGTCGCTCACCCACTATTAATGGATACAAGCATCCATTGGGAAGAAGACGCTGTAACATTTACCTATGATTTGCCAAAAGAACGCATTACCTTCAACGAATTAAAAGCAGGATCAAAAGAAGATAAGCTACGCGCCATGACCAATATGGCTGCGGTTGAGCAACTATTAGACTTACCACTCACCTTCTTTATCCACCCGGAAAACCTGCTGTTTGACTACAACTTACAGCCCAAAATCGCCTACCGCGGTCTAGAAGGAAAAATGCCGCCAACAGTGACGAGCAATGACTTATTATTACGACAATACAAAAGCTTGATCATTGCGTTATTTGAAAAGAAAGACGATTTTACTAAGCTTTATGAAGGACAATTAGAAATCAAAAAAGGCTCTGAATTTATCCAAACAATCTTGAAGAAAGAAAGCTTTGAAGAAATCAGAGAATACCTCGTTCAAATGTATGACCAAACGATGGAACACACAGCAAAAACAACCAAAAAAGTCAGCAAAACAAAATTCCAAGTGATGAAACAATTATCGATTTGGATGACTGTGTTATCTGCTATCTTGGTGATCCCATTAGTCTATTTACTCTTTTTCCGTTTACCGTTCTTAGATCGGATGCAAAACACAGATACAGCCTTCTTGAAAAATGACTACGAAGCTGTTATCACAACATTGGAACCTGTTAAAACAACCAGCATTCCATTTACTCAAAAATATGAGCTAGCCTTTAGCTTCATTCAAGGGGAAGCTTTACAAGAACAACAGAAAAAAGTCATCTTAAATAACGTAACACTACGTTCTGATGAAAATTATTTAGATTACTGGATCGAAAATGGTCGTGGGAATCTGGATGAAGCCTTAGACGTAGCGAAAAACTTAGAAGATTCTGATTTGATTTTATACGGCATTACGCAAAAAATCGAACAAGTTCGAAAAGACACGAAAATGTCTGGAACTGAAAAAGAAGAAACCATCGGTAAATTAGAAGCCGACTATAAAAAATACAAAGAAAAACGTGACGAAAGTGTGAATGCTGCAGCGCAAGCGGAACAAACACAAGGATCGACTGCTCAGGAGGGAAACTAGATGACACAGACACAAGCCATCCTCTACCTTCAAGGCTATCGCTATCAGCTACTCCTTGATGAAGAAAAAGTACAACGGATCGGTTCAGACAATCAAGCCTCTCTTCACCTACCTTTACTAACAGAAGTAGACGAATTAACGATCGAAATGAAAGAGGAGTGGATCTTAACACACCAAGGTCAAGAACAGGTCTTATCACTAGACTCGCCCCTTATCCTTTCACTATCTGATGAGCAACAAGTCACGGTCATTTTAGCACCTGTCACGAAGATGCATGTATTTGATCTATTAGATAAAAAAGAACTGATTTTAAGTACTGATAAAGGCGCTACGCTGGAATTACCGAAAGACGATGTGACCAAAACGATTTCAGCTATTTTGAAAAAACAAGAAGATCAATGGTTGTTGACCGTCTTATCTGGCGAGTTGATGATCAATAATCAACTCTTTACTGGGACAGACTATTTACTTGGCAAAGGAGACGAGCTGTCTTTCCTACACCATACATTGAAAGTCTTTACTCATGAAATCCATGCCACAGAAGGCACGATCATCAAATCAGACCTCTGTGAAATTTACACATCGCGTTACGATGTCTATGAAGATTACCCAGATTTCCACCGTTCACCGCGGATCATTTACCGTGAACCAGAGGAAAAAATTACGATCAATGCCCCAAGTGAACCGAACAATAAACAACAAGATCAACTGATCAAAACGATTTTACCACCGATCGTCATGTTGATGGTAACGGTGGCAATGGCCTTTTTCAGACCAAATGGCTTATTCGTTTTAGCCAGTGCTGCAACGACCTTGATCACGATTATCTTCTCGATCACGAATTACTTTAAAACAAAAAAAGAACACAAACAAAGCTTGATCGATCGTGAAGTGAGCTATAAAAAATATTTAGTCGACAAGTCAGTAGAATTACACCAATTAAATCAAGAACAAAAACAAGGGCAATTGTATCACTATCCAAACGTTTCAGAACTATTGGAGATGACCAAAACTTACAGCCCAAGAATTTATGAAAAAACAGCACTACACTTTGACTTTCTCTTCTACCGCTTAGGGTTAGGAACCCTGCAATCGTCAAGTGATATTACCTACTCAAACAAAGAACGTGGGAAAGAAACCGATGATTTAGAAAAAAGTGGGTATGAGCTTTATACGAAGAGCTTAGAGCTTGAGGATATGCCAATCGTGGCGAATTTAGTCAATGGACCTGTTGGGTATATTGGCCCTAGAAACTTAGTGCTAGAACAGCTTCATTTATTAGTCAATCAATTATCTGTCTTCCATAGCTACCATGATTTACAATTTATCTCAATTTTCCCAGAAGCCGAAAAAGACCAATGGGAATGGATGCGTTGGTTGCCTCATGCAACGATGCAAGATGTGAATGTGCGTGGGTTTGTCTATAACCAACGGAGCCGTGACCAAGTCTTGAATAGTTTGAATCAAATTTTGAAAAACCGTAAAAATTCCATGGAAGAAAACCGCAATAGCCGTGATAGTACGATCTTCTCCCCTCATTATGTGGTAATGATTACTGATGAGAAGCTAATTTTGGATCATGTCATTATGGAATTCTTCAATGAAGATCCGAGTGAACTTGGTTGTAGCGTGATTTTCGTGGAAGATGTGATGAGTAGTTTATCGGATAATATCAAAACCGTTATCGATATCCGTGACCGCAATACTGGGGTTCTTTTATTAGAAGAAGGCAAATTAAAGAATACACCATTCCAATTGGATCACTTCCCTGCTGATTTTAGTAAAGAACAATTGCCAAGACTGCTTGCGCCATTGAATCATTTACAAAACTTGAAATCAAGTATTCCAGAAGCCGTGACGTTCCTAGAAATGTACGGCATCGAGAAATTTGATGAATTTAACGTGACCCAACGTTGGGCCGAACATTCTCCACATAAAACCTTAGCTGTACCGCTTGGTTTACGTGGAAAAGACGATATTGTCTATTTGAACTTACATGAAAAAGCCCACGGACCGCATGGATTGGTCGCTGGGACAACAGGTTCTGGTAAATCAGAGATCGTACAGAGTTATATTTTGAGTTTAGCCGTGAATTTCCATCCTTATGATGTGGCTTTCCTCCTGATTGACTACAAAGGTGGGGGTATGGCGAACTTGTTCCGTAACCTACCTCACTTATTAGGGAGTATTACCAACTTAGATGGCGCTCAAAGTATGCGTGCCTTAATCTCGATCAATGCCGAGCTAAAACGCCGTCAGCGCCTGTTCTCGGAGAATAACGTGAATCATATCAATCAGTATCAAAAATTATATAAAAGTGGCGATGTTGAAGAGCCGATGCCTCACCTCTTCTTAATTTCGGATGAGTTTGCGGAATTGAAATCAGAACAGCCTGAGTTTATGAAGGAACTTGTTTCCACTGCTCGTATTGGGCGTTCATTGGGGATTCACTTGATCCTTGCGACACAAAAACCAAGTGGTGTAGTAAATGATCAAATTTGGAGTAACTCGAAATTTAAATTAGCGCTAAAAGTGGCAGATAAAGCCGATTCGATGGAAATGTTGAAAACACCAGATGCGGCAGAAATCACCCAAGCTGGGCGTGCCTACTTGCAAGTGGGGAATAATGAGATTTATGAATTGTTCCAAAGTGCTTGGAGTGGAGCGGATTATCAGCCTGAAAAAGATGACCAACAGATTGAGGATCATACGATTTACTTGGTTAACGATCTTGGTCAGTATGAGATTTTGAGTGAAGATTTAAGTGGTTTGGAAAATGCGGATGATGTGAAACAGATTCCGACTGAGTTGGATGCCATTATTGATGGGATTCATGAAGTAGCGGAACGTGAGAATATCACCCCACTTCCACGTCCTTGGTTACCGCCGTTGGAAGAACGAATTGCTTCTTCTACCCTTCATCCTGTGGACTTTAGAGAAGAATGGTTGACAGAGAAACAGCCGCTTGAACCTGTTTTAGGTGTGGTGGATGTGCCGAGTATGCAGGCGCAGAATACGTTGCGTTTGAATATGACGCAAGAAGGTCATATGACCGTTTTTAGTAGTCCTGGGTATGGTAAGAGTACGTTTATGCAGACGGTTGTGATGGATTTGGCACGTGTGCATAGTCCTGAAAGGCTAAATGTGTATCTATTGGACTTTGGGACGAATGGACTTCTGCCGTTGAAGAAATTACCGCATGTGGCGGATACGATGAGTATTGATGAAGAAGAGAAAATTGAGAAGTTTGCGAGACGGATCAATGATGAGTTAAAACGTCGTAAGAAACTACTTAGTGAGTTTTCTGTGGCGAGTTTGGATATGTATGAACGAGCTAGTGGGAAAGAAGAACCGATTATTTTGATTCTTTTAGACGGTTTTGAAGGATTGAAAGATGCGAAGTTCAATGAAATCCTTGAAAAAGTCATTACACAAGTTGCGCGTGAAGGGGCTGGGATCGGGGTTCATCTACTTCTATCTGCAGGTAGACAAAACTCTCTGAAAGCGATCCTTTCAAGTAATATCAAGACACAGATTGTCTTGAAGATGATCGATGACAGTGAGCCTAGAGCGATTGTTGGAAGAACTACACTTACTATTGATGACTTACCAGGTCGTGGCTTGATCAAGTTAGAAGAACCTGAACTGTTCCAAGCAGCATTACCAGCTGATGGTGAAGATACACTACAAATCATTGAAGCAATTCAAGAAGAAGTTAACCAAATGGATCAACATTGGACTGGCGCTAGACCTGAACCAATACCGATGGTACCTGAAATATTAACAGAAGAATACTTCATAAACATGCCAAGTGTCCAACGAGATTTAGCCACACCTAACTTATTCCCTGTTGGGATCGACTTTGAAGAAGTACAAAGCGTTTCTTGGGATAGTTATAGAAGTAACCTCCTGTTTACTTACGGAAAAATACAAGAAGCTGAGCAGTTTGGTAAACAACTCCTCTCTCAATTATTACAAAAAGAACATCAAGTTATTTTACTTGATACAGCAAATAGTCCTTTATATGAGTTACACGATAAAGTATCGGCACTGGCAACAGAAAAAGAGCAGTATCACGATTTGTTAAATGCTTTAAAAATACGTTTAGAAGAACGTGAAGAACAATATGCAATTGAAAGAGAAAAACAAGGTCCGCTTTCTCCTACAGAGTTTTATAGAGGTTTGAAACCTATGTATATTTTACTAAACAATGTTAATAAGGTCGTTAGTGAAATGGATACCCTAAATCAAACTTTATTGGTAAAATTATTAACAGAAGCACACCAAGTCGGCATCTACTTTGTTTCAATTGCAGATATTTTTGAATTATCCAAAGGATATGATGATATAAGTAAAGTTCTTAAACGAGCAGAAGAAGTAATTTTAACTGTCCGATTAAATGATCAAAGTATCTTTAGTCCAAGTAATAAAAACTATAAAGAACCTATGTTAGCAGAGGATGAGGCCTATTATTTAATAAATAATATGGCGTATCTACTTAAACAATGTAAATAGCTTGTAGAGAAAAAAGAGGTGAAGAAATAGATGAGTTCAGCAGATTTACGGAGTGCTATGAATTATGTCAGTCAAGAAAAAGCAAATTTAGTAGCCTTACAGTCAAAACTTTCCGGGAAAAAAATGCCCGGAAAGATGTCTGTCACAAGGAATACTGAAGGCATGGGTGGAACAAAATATAAAGACCAACACACTGGGGTAAAAGAAAGTTTCACTACATTTAAAAGTAGCGTAACTAGTGAAAAGAGCGCTGCATTAGAAGCATTAGCCACTAAAATCGGCAAATTAGAGACCGATCTGGAAAATCTAGAGGTACAGTATAATGCCGCTGTTGCAGCTGAGAAAGCCGAAGCTGAAAGAAAAGTTGCTGAGGCAAAAGCGAAAGCTGAAAAGGCAAAAAGTAAATGATTAAATAAAGGAGGGATAAAATGGCTGTAAAAATTAATCAAATCAACGATTTAGAAGAATTGGGATCTAAAATTACTCAGTATAGTTCATCAATGACTAGCGCTTCAAGCTCCGCTCAAACAACTTTTAGTTCAAAACTGGAAGGATCAGAAGCAGAGTCTGTTAACCAATTCGTTGGTGTAATGAATCAATTAAAGGCAGATGCATTTGCAAAACTACCAGAAGTAACAACAAATTTTGCACAAGCACTACAAAATTATCACTCAGCGTTAAAAGGGGCTGGATTTGATAATATTATTAAATCAGAAAAACCCGTTGTAGAAGATGAATACTGTCAGAAGGTAACCAGCACTGAATATCAAAAATTTGAAGAAAAAGCAAATGAGATTAAAACTGTTATTAATGAAGTTGCAGGAGTATTACCAGAAGTATCTGATTCAAAAATAGAGACCCATTTGACTAGTCTCCATACAGAATTACAGAATAAAACAAATGAAATTAAAACTACTCGTTCAACAGTACAAGAGGCACAAACTGCTTTTAAATCAAAGTTAGAAGAAGTATCAAGTGAATTAGCACAATGTATGACTTCTATTGAAAACACGATGAATTTAACTGATCCTAAGAGTGGATTGAAACCTGCAAATATGGTGAAACTTATTTCACAGGGTTTTGGTAGTGCTATTGTTTCTGGTAAAATGAATAAAAAAGATATAGAAGCACTAAATTATCTAGGAGAAGGAGAATATGATAAGTTATTCAATATAGATCCGAATCAGCTCAGTGATCAGCTCCATGGTGTTTTAACAAACAAAGTAATTAATCAAGTTACTTTAGGCAAAGATGCCCCTGCTGATTTAGAGAAATTTTTGAGTGCGTTACTTTCACAAACTGGTGAAGGTGCACAGGCTAGAGTTGCTAAATATCTAGAAAAATTCTCAGAACAAACTGCGCTCCAATTTGCACAGCTTAGTGCAATTCTAATGCTAGATAATAGTGACCCCGATTTACTTTCTAGATATGATAAAGTAAGAGCTGTAGATACTCTTTTTGAATCATTATATGTTTTAAATCCAGTAAAAAGGTCTATGGAAGATTGGGGCTTTGGTTCTCAATGGGTAAACTACTATTCTAAATTAGAAGGTTTGCACTTTGGAACCGATGGTGACGTTTCTTTTGATTTAAAGAATTATAAGTCTCTTTCTGGATATGAGGAATATGGACTAAAAAATGGCGTTAAAGAAATTGATAGTATTCGTTATGATGATGCCTTCGAATTCTCTAAAGCACAAGATAATCAAAGATTAGCAGAGCTAAGAGCTAAAAAAGCGCAATTTGTTAATGAAGTCCTTCTAACTTCCGCAAGTGTAGCTTTAGGAATTTTTGCACCTGAAGTTGCAGGTGTGATTGGAATCGTTTCAGCAATTGCTAATGCTGCTGATACTGTCAGTGGTGGGTTGAATCAAACTAAAAGTATGAATGAATTGTTCGATAAAGGAATCATCAATTATCAAAAACAACGCTTTGGAGATGATGAAAAAGGTTTTAAAGCCTGGAAAAACAATTATGATAATAATAAAAACACAAAAATTCGAGGTGGTGCTGGAGACATCATGGGTGGCATTGCAGATCTATGGTCTAACTGGGATCAAATGGCTAAAGATATTGATGCGCAAGAAATGAAAATTCTCCACAATATCTTAGATATTGGTGGACTGGAAATTTCAGAGAATGATACAATCACGCATACCATACTAACACCTGTTGATAAAATGACCTTTGAACAACAACTTAGACTTATAGATTTTACAGAGAACGGATATCAAAGTTTCTTTGATCAACTGGATACTAGTGCTAAACAAGATATACTCAACGCCTTAAAAAATAAAGGGAAGAAAAATGAAGACATCCTCCCCGTGATAGATTTCATTAAAAATGGCGGGGATCTGTCCAAAGTAAATATTGATCAAATTCAAAACGTTTTAAGGGATGCAATTAAAAATACAAATTTAAATAATAAAGAACAACTCGCTAAAGATGCAAGTAGATGGTTTATGGATCCTAAAAACAAATAGACTTGGGGAGAAACTGTACATGAAAAAAAAATATATTTCAATACTTATCTTAGTCCTCGTTATTGGGGTCGTCATCTTCCTTTTCCTGAAAGAATCAAAAAAGAAAGAAGAGTTTGATATCCTAAAAGTTACTGAGCGATGGATTACTGGTTCAAAACCTGACATCACTGGAATAGATTGGCTAAACAACAATCAATGGTTACTGGTAAGTGCAAAAAGTCCAAAATTACCCAAGAGTTATTATGAAGATAATAAAAGTATTGAATATGAAACGACTTCCCCAATTATTGGGCTAACAAAGTTAATTCTAATAGATCAAGAACGTTTTTCTTCCATGAATAGTGGAGATAAACCTGATTTTTCTGTAACATATCATTTAGATGTATATTCAATTGAAAGAAAATCAATAAAAAAAATGAAGGATATAGATTTACAAAAGAAAGTTAAAGAAATAGACAAAGATTATACTATGGACAATATATATGATTTTACTTATGATGAAAAATTTGTTCGATTTTCAATTCAAGGACTAAAAGAGTTTTACTACCTTCGTTTATCAGACGAACAGATTATAAAGGAATCTGAAATGGATCGAGAGATACTGAAGAAAACTGCTGAAGAAAAACAAGTTCCAAAAGAATATAAATTTATTTCAGCTACAAATTTCCAAGATAGAAAAATTGTTGATAATAGCGGATTTTTTGTTTCATTAACTAACCCTAATCAACAAGTTTTAATAGGAAGTAAAAAAGAAAATTCAAAACTAATTGCTTTAGAAGAACAATATCCAGAAACAAAAAAAATCTTTGATACTGACGGATTTGGTTACATCAACTATTCTCAAGCTCCCCCGTCTGCAGAAGAACTTGCAAAACTGTTAGTTCCCAAAAATACAGATCCTTGGGAAGATGTAGTTCTTGATTCTAAATATAGTAAAGATAACGAAGAACACACTATTCACTCCATTGAAGAATTCTTAAAATGGTATTCTGAAGAAGAAAACTAATTGTTTAAACTCTAAACAACGTGAGGTGAAAAAATGCAAAAAATTGAAGTAGGAACTATAAAAAGTACACTTATATCAAATGATTTACCAGAAATTATGGAGTCTGTTAGCACTTCAATAACAGATGATAGCAAATCAGTATTAGAAAGTGCTATGAAACAACTAGGCAGCTGCAATAAGCAACTAGGTAAAAGTTTAAAGCAGCTTAACACATATGTTGACAGTATGGCTGAAGCGTTCGAGGATGCTGATAAGCAAGCAAGCGATTTAATGAATCAAAATACTGCAACTTTGGTAAGTAGTTCTAATAGCCGTTCAAGTGGCACTAAAGGATATTTAGAATTGATTTCGTAAAAAATAGAGTTAATTTCATTTGCTGAAATTAACTCTATTTTTTATCTATCTTCTGAAACAAATTCCATAATATCCCCTGGTTGACAATCAAGAGCCACACAAATCCTCTCAATAACATCCATCGATACCTTCTCATTTGCAGAAAGCTTCGCTAATGTAGCCGTTCCTATCCCTATTTCTTTACGTAGTTGCGTTTTTGTCATTTCTTTATCTATCAATAACTTCCATAAACGATTATAAATTATCGGCATTTACCTTATCCTCCCGTTTTCTACTAACTATATACTCAGTATAAAATGTAGATATTCTACAGTCAACATAATAAATTCGTTTAATTGAACAAATAATTCTTAAAACGAAATAAAACCGTTGACTAAATATTCTATTTACGGTATTATATATTCATTAAAGCGAATATTAAATTCTTTTTATTGAATACAAAGGAGGATTGACTATAAATAAAAAGAAGCAGAGCTTTAACGATTAAGAAATGAATTTCTTAAACTAAAACTCTACCCTAGACAAGTTGAGTATATCATACATTTAAGAAATTCTCCAAAAAAACTTGAAGGAGAATCATAATGAATACAATTAAACAGTTAACTATTAAAAATGACAGAAATCAACCAATTAAAAGTATCAGCCATCAAGATATCTACTCATTACATGATCTTTTAGAACAACTCAATTCTTGGCAAAGTGCACTGAATCTATTAAATGATTTTTTTAGCGATAAGCAAAGACCAGTAAACAAGAAAAAAATTGCAAGTAATTACTATGCATGTTCTCAAATTTTCTGTGCATTTCATAACGACTTTTCACAAGCATTGCAGGAAATGGAGAAACAAATTACAGAGTTGAGACAAAAAGAAAAAATTAAATATTAAGTCATCCTTAAAGTAAAAAATTACTATTTTTAGTAGTTTTTTACTTTTTTCTTTTATCTGCCTAATATTATTCCCTATTTTGTTAGTATTAGACAGAATATAGCTAATAAAACCTTAGCTGTGCCGCTTGGTTTACATGGAAAAGACGATATTGTCTACTTGAACTTACATGAAAAAGCTCACGGACCTCACGGCTTAGTCGCTGGGACAACAGGTTCTGGTAAATCAGAGATCGTACAGAGTTATATTTTGAGTTTAGCCGTGAATTTCCATCCTTACGATGTGGCTTTCCTACTGATTGACTACAAAGGTGGAGGAATGGCGAACTTGTTCCGTAACCTACCCCACTTATTAGGGAGTATTACCAACCTAGATGGCGCTCAAAGTATGCGTGCCTTAATCTCTATCAATGCCGAGCTAAAACGCCGTCAGCGCCTGTTCTCGGAGAATAACGTGAATCATATCAATCAGTATCAAAAATTATATAAAAGTGGCGATGTTGAAGAGCCGATGCCTCACCTCTTCCTGATCAGTGATGAATTCGCCGAGTTAAAATCAGAACAACCAGAGTTTATGAAAGAACTTGTTTCTACTGCTCGTATTGGGCGTTCGTTAGGGATTCACTTGATCCTTGCGACACAAAAGCCAAGTGGTGTGGTCAATGACCAATCTGGAGTAACTCGAAATTCAAACTAGCGTTGAAAGTGGCAGATAAAGCCGATTCGATGGAAATGTTGAAAACACCCGATGCGGCGGAAATCACCCAAGCTGGTCGTGCCTACTTGCAAGTTGGGAATAATGAGATTTATGAATTGTTCCAAAGTGCTTGGAGTGGAGCGGATTATCAGCCTGAAAAAGATGACCAACAGATTGAGGACCATACGATTTACTTGGTTAACGACCTTGGTCAGTATGAAATTTTAAGTGAAGATTTAAGTGGACTTGAAAATGCGGATGATGTGAAGCAGATTCCGACTGAACTGGATGCCATTATTGATGGGATCCATGAAGTAGCGGAACGTGAAAACATTACTCCACTTCCACGTCCTTGGTTACCGCCGTTGGAAGAACGGATTGCTTCTTCTACGCTTCATCCAGTCGACTTTAGAGAAGAATGGTTAACAGAGAAACAGCCGCTTGAACCTGTTTTGGGTGTGGTGGATGTGCCAAGTATGCAAGCACAGAATACGTTGCGTTTGAATATGACGCAAGAAGGTCATATGACTGTGTTTAGTAGTCCTGGGTATGGGAAAAGTACATTTATGCAGACGGTTGTGATGGATTTAGCGCGAGTGCATAGTCCAGAGCGGTTGAATGTTTACTTGCTTGATTTTGGGACGAATGGTTTACTACCGTTGAAGAAATTACCGCATGTGGCAGATACGATGAGTATTGATGAAGAAGAGAAAATTGAGAAGTTTGCGAGACGGATCAATGATGAATTGAAACGTCGTAAGAAGCTTCTTAGTGAGTTTTCTGTGGCTAGTTTGGATATGTATGAGCGTGCTAGTGGGAAAGAAGAACCGATCATCATTATCTTGTTAGATGGTTTTGAAGGAATGAAAGGTGCCAAGTTTGAAGAGATTCTTGAGAAAGTGATTACTCAAGTGGCTCGTGAAGGTGCTGGGATTGGGATTCATTTACTTCTATCTGCTGGTAGACAAAATTCAATGAGAGCGACTCTTTCAAGTAATATCAAAACGCAAGTCGTATTAAAAATGATTGATGATAGTGAGCCAAGAGCGATTGTTGGACGTACTACATTAACGATTGATGACTTACCTGGATGTGGATTGATCAAATTGGAAGAACCTGAGTTATTCCAAGCAGCATTACCAGCTGATGGTGAAGATACACTACAAATCATTGAAGCAATTCAAGAAGAAGTTAACCAAATGGATCAACATTGGACAGGTGAAAGACCTGAACCGATTCCGATGATGCCAGAAGTCTTTACACTTGAAGAGTTTAGAAAAGTAGCCAGCGTAAAACAACATATTGAATCGAATCATTCATTACCTGTTGGCTTAGATTTCGAAAAAGTTGAAAGTATTGCTTGGAACTATGCAGATTCTAATCTACTTTATGCTTATGCAAAAGCTCAGGATGGTGAAAGTTTTGGTCATCACGCAATTGATGTACTATTAGAACAAGAACATAAAGTGTTACTATTTGATGCTGGAAACAGTGGTTTATACACAAAATATGAGCAACTTAACGCTGCCGCTCTAACTTCTGAAGATCATAATAATTTAGTCGAAGCTATCAAAGAACGAATGGATGAACGCGATGAAGCATTCAAAGTTTATTTACAAAACAATGGAACATTATCACCAAAAGAATATTTTGAAAAAGAAGTTGAGCCACTCTTTGTTATTCTACACAACGTGAACAAATTTGTAGCTTCATTAAGTAGTCCAAACCAAGGGCTTTTAGCAACTATTTGTGCTGTAGGAAAAGAAAAAGGTATTCATATAATAACAATTAGTGATGTCTTTGAAATTACTAAAGGATATGATGATGTAAGTAAAGTAATCAAACGTGCTGAGGAAGCTATTCTAAAAGTACGAATTAACGATCAAACGTTCTTAACAGTGAATAACAAAAATTATAAAGAAGAAAATCTCAAAGAAGATGAAGGGTATTACATCCAAAGCGGTTTAGCGTATAAAATGCAACAACCAAGAACAAATTAAATTAATTTATATTTCTATGGAGGTATGCCCCCTCCATAGAAGATAGGAGTGAATTTTTATGGCATCGTCTGCTTATTGTTTACAGCAATTAACTTTCTACAAAGAAAAAAGAGATGACCTTAAGTTAAAACAAACAAAGTTAAAAGGATTAAAATTAGAAGCCAAACATGTCGTTGAGCGAGATTCATCTGGAATGGATGGTTTCGCATACGTAGAGAGAAAAGACACTGAGAAAAAACATATAAAAAGCTGTGTAAATAAAGTTAATAAAGAACGTAAATCTGCCCTTTCAAAGATTGCCGAAAAATTAGGTGAATATGATGACGAGATTATAGATTGGGGGCATAAATACACTAGTGCTTTAACCCAAGAAAGATTTGCAGCCGAACAAAAAAGAAAAGCAGATAAAGAAGCAGCAGACAAAGTAAAAAATAAATAAATAGGAGAAAATAAATGGTTGTTAAAATTCAATTTATTGAAAGCCTCTCAAATTTAGGAAGTAATTTATCGCAATATAGTAGTACCGTGCGTGAGGCTACATCAGGAGTAAAAAAAAGTTTTCAAGTAAAAGTAGAAGGCTCGCAGGCCGAAGCAATTCAAAGTTATGTGGGAGTCATTTCAGAACTAGGAACTACTATTTTTACTGGTTTTCCAACTCATATAAATCAATTTAGTAATGCTTTAAATAACTACCATGCAGAACTAAATGCTTTAAAGTTCCCTAGTAATATAGTATCTGATGCTGCCACAGTTGTGGATTATGCGGCAAACTTAAAAGGCAAGCAAGTAACTAGCATCCGAGATATTGCCGTAGACATCGCAGCAGCAATCAATGATGCTGCTACAATCGTAGAGGATATTGAAACCTCCAAAATTACATCGGACTATTTACCAACATTTGAAACTAAAATGAAAGCTGATGGAGAAAAAATAAAAACTATTCATGAAAAAGCAATTGACGCAAAAAATACATTTATGGATAGTTTGAATCAAGTGATAGCAGATTTAAAAAGTGATCAAAATGCACTGAATCAAGTGATGACTATGACCAATCCAAAAACTGGTCTATCCCCTAAACAATTGATTAAATTTGTTAAAGACGGACATTTGACTGGTGATAATATGGCACAGATGTTACGTAATATGACCAAACCAGATGATGTTCGAGCATTTAAGGCATTAGTAGAAAATGATTACGATGCTTTCTTTAAACTAAATCCAGATAATTTGAGTGATGGGAGCTATGCACTTGCATTACAAAAAATTGTTCAAATGCTAGGGCAAGAAAACCTTAAACAATTTGAAGGCTTATTAGAAAGTTTACTAAATTGTGGAAATGATAAAAATAGAGGACAACATCTAAATCGATTATCTTTAAATTCTGATTATATGGCCATGCAAAGTATTGATTTATACCTTCAAAATGAAACAAATCTAACCGATGCAGAAAAAGCAAGATTAGAAAACTTAGTTAATGATTTTCAAAATCTTTCAACTCTCTGGTTAGCTTTGCAGGCGATGGATTTATCTTCTACAAGAGGAACAAAGAATCCTCATATCGAGGACTTCAAGAAAAAATTTGATATTACTGACTTGAAACGAGGTAAAGATGGCAGCATTAGTTTTGATTTGACAGAAAAAATGACAACTAGTAAAGGTCACAAAGTATCTGATACAACTCATACAACTTCTGTTTCTACTGCTCAAAACGGCCAAGAAATGACAGATAAAGGATTAACACAAAAAATGCAACAACTTCAACAAGAACAGCGTGATAAAATGAAGAATTTCTTATTGAATCAAGCTGGAAGCGTTGGGGGTATCTTCATTCCTGGATTTAAAGATGGCTTACAAATAATTACGGATTTACCTTCATTAGCTGATTCAATCAAAAATGGTGTTAGCCATACAACAGGGAAGGGTAATTCAGATACACAAGCGATTGGAACAGTTGGCAATAACGCTATTGATGCTCTTACATTCTGGGATGATATGAAGAGGATCCAGGAACAAATTGATAATATTAGCAATGAAAAATTGAATAATCTTGTTGATACTGGTGGTAAAATCATAGAAAATGATGGTAAAATTACTGTAAATGGTGGTATGCCGACTATTGACTCTACGAGAAAATACAATGAAATTGCTAATAATGGGTTTAAAAATTATGTAGCACAAGCTCCAAAAAATGAAGAAGAGAAAGAAAAAATCAATCAAATGTTCCAAGAACCACTGTCACCTGAACAAAATTTTATTTTAAATGGTAATGGAAATATTGACGATATGGATTTTACGAAAATAATGAACATTCTTGATAAAATAAAAAATAAGACAAACTCTTCTGTATTTGACTGGATTAAAAATATTAAGTAAAAGGTGTGAAAATTAGACGTGAAAAGAGACTGGGTTATTCCTATACTAGCAATTTGTATTATAGCTTTCGTTATCTGGTTAAACGTGCATGAAAATACTAAAACTGTCATAGAGATTGAGGAAAAAGCTATCCCTGCTCAAATCATTGATATTCAACATTTTGATAATCAACAAAGTGTCGCAGTAAAATATAAAATCCCCGACACTGAAAAAAAAGGGAGTAACTTACAAACACAAGATGAAGTTGATTTTAACAATAAATATTTTATTACTACAGAATATGAAACACAAATGAAAACGATAGGAAGAAGCACTTATGGACAACAACAAATAAGTTATTTCAACCTATATGTATATGATATTTCTTCTGCTAAAGAAAAATTGTTGAAAAAAATAGATGTTCTTAATCTTATGAAGCAAAAATATTCTGAAGAGATAAAACATGTTGCTTATCGTGGTGGCTACAGTTATAAGAATCGGGATTATGTTTCTTTCAGGGTTTTCTCATTTGATGAAAAAGCCTCTGGCTATGAAATATCATACGATATACAAAATGATAGCTGGATAAAAGATGCAAGTTTACACGCTGATATGGAATCTTGGGGTTCTTTCCCCCAAGAAGCTGGTATAATTCTTGAAACTAACTTTTCTAACCGATGGATAAACAATGGGGATTTATTCATTCAAAACTTAAATATCATACTATCTAGTTCCCAAACGAATTCATCCTTTGATATTCCTTTGTTTAGTCGTTACCCTGAATTAAATAGTTTCAATCATTTGGATAACGGAGAAAATATGGGGTTATTTTTTTCAGTTCCCCCTAACGACCTATTAAATCTTTATATCCCAAAGGGAAAAAATCCGTATGATGGGTTGATACTAGACAAAAACAATAGTAATGACGGTCAAGAACATGAAATCCATTCATTTGAAGACTATAAAAAGTATAGTCGATGGTTTCGTACTAATTTTTAGATAACTTTCATAGAGAAAAATAGCAGACAAGTCAATATAGTAAATAATTATCGGAATGTTTTTAAAAATAGACAAAAATGAAATTTTTGGCAATTTCAACGTCTTCTAATAATTCTTAAAAAAATTTCATTTTCAATGGTATCGGAAATATTGAAGATATGGATTTTGCAAAAATAATGAATATTCTTGATGATGCAAAAAAAGCGACTGGCACATCCGGATTTGATTGGATAAAAAAATATTAAGTAAAAGGTGTTATGTTAAAACGTGAAAAAAGACTGGATTATTCCTATACTGGCAATCAGTATTATTGGTTTTGTTATTTGGTTAAACATCCATGAATACACTAAAACCGTCATAAACATCCAAAAAGCAATACCTGCTAAAATTATAGCAATTCAACATTTTGGTGAAAAGCAAGGAACTGCAATTAAATATGAAGTTACTAAAAGTGTAAATAAAAATGAAGAGTATCATGAAATAAACGATGCAGATTTTAATAACAATTTTTTTGTTACAACTGAATATGAAACAGAGAAAAAGACTTTTGGGCGTAATTCTTTAGGAGAATCGAAAACAAAAACAAACTATTTTAATCTTTATATTTATGATATTTCATTGGACAAAACTAAATTACCAAAAAAAATTGATGTCTATAAAGAAATGAATCAGCGTTATTCAGAAAACAATTTACATATTGTTTATCGAGGCGTTTTTAAATCAGATGAGCATTTTTACTCTACATTTGGAATTTTTTCATCTGATAATGAAGAACTAAACGAGACAATACTTTATGATATTTCCCAAGATAAGTGGATATTAGATAAAAACTGGAGCTTAAATAAACTTGCTTGGAACGGCTTTGAAGGTGAGTCTGCAATACTTTATACAAGCAATTTTTCTGATAGATGGTATAAAGGGAAACTGAAAACTTCTAATAACAACATCATAATATCTAGTAATTCTAATGACAATATTTTAGATATAACTTTATTTGACAAATATCCTGAGTTGAGTAGTTTTAGACAACTTGATAAAAATGAAAATCTAGGATTATTTTTTTCAGACGAAATTTATAATAAAGGCATATTGAATTTATTAGTCTCGAAAGATGAAAATCCTTACGATGGACTTATATTAAACAAAGAGAACAGTATAGACGACCAAGAACATGAAATTCACTCATTTGAAGACTATCAAAAATATAGTCGGTATGCCAATAAGGAAAATTAATATTAATTCAGGTAAATTCGACCTATCGAAATAAAAAAAAAGGAGAACAACCTATGTCTGGAGTAAAAGTAGATGTTGCCCAAATAAAAGGGGTAAATATTGCTGATAGCTGCAAAGAATTCTCAGAAGCATTTAATATGAAATCAGAAATCAACCAAGATGATGATGCCATGCAGTTAGCTAGCCAATGTGCTGATGAAGTTGAAGGAGTTTCAAAAGATTTAGCCAAAGGAATGGATCAGTTAAATACGTACATGAACGAAATGGCTGATGAATTTAAACAAATGGATGAGGGATTTGCAAAAGTAATTGAGATACAAGGACCACCACTCCCTCCAAAAAAAGCTAATCCATATAAAAACGCTTTTTAAAGTATTAATAAATGTAAAAACACCTTCCTAATACGAACTAAAAAGCTGTGATTTAGTTTATCAGAAATCACAGCTTTTACTATTTTATTTATGCATTAAAAACTACTAAGGAGTTCTGTAATGCTCATTCACCCAATCAAAGGATACTACTTAGAAAAAATGATTGCCTATACCAGATTTTTTCAAATAGTAACTACACTATATCTTTTCGCAAAAACAATGATTAATAACGAAAGTTCTATTTCCTATAATGATAAGTTTATGGGACAGAATTGGACATGGTATTTTGTATTTATACCTATTCAATGTGCAATTAGTTTATATCTATTAAGCATTCAAGGAAAGAATCCAAAACGTTGGCTAGCATGGTTATTATTACTAGTGGTACTTTCCGCAAGCACTGTACAAATATACAATTCTAGATATTTTTCAGAACGAGTTATTTATTTAGACATTCCTACTATTTTTTTGGTATTTTCATGCTTAGGTCTCATCGGCACTACTTATAATTATTTAAAAACTATCAGAAAAAGGATCAGTTGTGATCATTAACGATATAAAAGAAAAATATCCATTTGATAAGATCATTGATGAGCTTGGAGAGCCTGATAAAATGGAAAAGGATGGAAATGAACTAATTGTATTGAAATGGGAAGATAATTCAGAAAAAGAGTATATATATTTATCTATAGAATTAGACGATAATAAGATAATAAGGTGACTGAAATAAGAAAAGAAGAAATATAAAGACCTAAGTTTATAAAGCTGTATCTTTTGAAAGTAGATACTTCATTAATTATGATAGGTTATTCCAACAAAGAGAATTTGTAAACGCGCCATAAAAATACGAAGGTAGGAACCTAAATGTCTATAAAAAAGAAAAAAACAATAATTATTAGCATTATTGTAATAATTTTTTTAGGAATTATATCATGTATTGGTTGGTTAACTTATGAGTATTTTAGAATACCTTCATCCGCTGAGACAACAGCATGGTGGGATATTAGTAAACAACCTGAAATTATAAATATGGGAAAATTGAATAATAATCAATGGACAATTGCACAGTATAAAGACGTACAAAAGCCAGAAACTAAGTACAGAAATAAGCAACGATATAATTATAATTCATCTGATGTTGAAGTTGGAGAAAATCATGTTGCAACATTTAATAGAACCTATACTACTCCAACGCCTTTGGAATTTACTACTTCAACTACTTTATTTGAAATTTTTCTGTATGATGTATCGTCAAAAAAGGATTCTGAACCAAGAAAAGTCGACCTACTAGCCAAAGATAAAAAACTAATAGATGCGAACTATATGTATTTTCTGAACGGTTTTTCCATAGATGATAAATACTTAATTATTTATGGGACGGATGGACCTGAAAAAAGTCAAATCTACTATTATTTAGATGTGAAAGATCATTCAATTAAAACAGAAGATGAAGTAGATGCAAAATATCGTTACAAAGAACCTGATACAACCTCCTATAAGATTTTTTATACCGAAGGTGCCCAAGGAGCTTCCGATATCTGGGTAGACACTACTTCCCCAGCAACATATCTAAGTAGTTTTAATTTTACAGATAAACCAAACGTTAAAAATAAATTTATTCAAAAATATCCAGAAATAAAAGAATATTATGGCTCAGATACGTATTTTAAAATTAATTATACTAAAGATGCACCCAGTCCCTCAGAATTAATGGAAGAATTACGCTCAGGATATGAAGATGAAGACTAAGTGAGGTGAAACCATGCAAAAAATTGAAGTAGGAACTATAAAAAGTACACTTATATCAAATGATTTACCAGAAATTATGGAGTCTGTTAGCACTTCAATAACAGATGATAGTAAATCAGTATTAGAAAGTGCTATAAAACAATTAGGTAGCTGCAATAAGCAGCTCGGTAAAAGTTTAAAACAGCTTAACACATATGTTGACAGTATGGCCGAAGCGTTCGAGGAAGCTGACAAACAAGCCAGTGATCTAATGAATCAAAATACTGCCACTCTGGCAAGTAGTTCTAATAGCCGCTCAAGTGGCACTAGAGAGTATTTAGCGTTATTAACTTAATCAAAAAATTGTGTAAGTATCGTAAAATGATATTTACACATTTTTTACTTTATTTCAGATATCTTTACTAAGTATCCATAATGGCAGATGTAAAGTATACTCAAAGTAGTTGGGAAAAAATGGGACGTGACTTAGGAAATTTAATTGGTTCTGGATGGGGTAAAGGCGTCCATGAAGAATTAAACGATGTCACTAAAAATTTAGAAAAAGCAGAAGATAATATCACAACCTATGACGAGGACGGAATTATCAGTTTCAGTCATACGGATCGAAGTAGCGAATATAAAGAGATTGGTGAAAAATTAAAAGTACTAAAAGATTTCACAGGACAAGTCAACACTATTTTATCTACTGAAATCGATGATCCTTTCTATAAAGAAATGGATGCCTATGTAACTGCGGTAAGAGATTTAGATATTACAGAATACTCTGTATCGAATAGCTTAGGGATTAAAGAAACTAGAACGGCATACGCCATGGGAAGCAACATGACGTATGAGGTAAAAAAAGATAAAATAAATCTTAATGATATTTTAAATGGGGATAATCCAGTTGGTAAAGCGATGGTTGACGAGTGGAAAAACTACTTAAAAAACAATCCTGGTGCTAAAGATTTATCTTATGCGGATTATCAAAAAGAAGCCCTTTATTCTGGAGCGTTTGAATACGAATCTATTTCAGATGGACAAAAGAAAAAAGAATTTTGGTTTAACATGGCTGCACTTGCAACAACTGTTGTAGTGGGAATCGTTTTCCCTCCTGCTGGTATGGTTTTAGGTGCTGCGTTAGGTGGGTACGAAATGCTCAATGCCGCAGTTGGTAAAGATTTGTTTAGTGGTCGTGAACTAGGCACAGGCGAACGTTGGTTCCGATTTGGTGCTGGTGCTCTAGGTGTCTTTGGTGGTGTGAAAGGATTAAGTTCTTTCAGTAATAATATTAAGATGGTTACAGGTTCATCCTCTACTAAGATGGAACATGTTGTGAAGATGATGCAGAATAGTAGCCGTAGTAGCTATAAACAAATTCAAATAGTTTCTAAAACAATGCGTACACATTCAATTATCAAACAAACCACATGTAGTGGAGATGAGCTGGAAAGATACTTGAGAAACATAAACGGAGATTTAGCGGATGAATTCTTAAAAACTGGGAAATGGCCAGAAAAAATTCAAGTGCCTAAATCATCAAGTGTATTAACAAAGAATGGCGGTATTGATTGGTCTCAAGTACCTGAAGGAGGCTACGTTTTAGATAGCTCGGGAAATGCAATAAAGAAACCCTCTATTCCTAAAATTGGATCACAATTCGACAGATACGGGGAGCCAAACGGAAGATATACGTCTCCGCTTAATGGTGGGCAAGGATACAACTATGATCAAAGATCTTTACCTTATATAGAAGATATGTCTAAATACCATAAGTATGAAGTTACTGGAGATTTTTCTAAAATTGAAGAATATGTTAATAATTGTTCTAATTTAGAAATAAAACAAAAGATTCAAGCTGATGTTATAAGACACTATGATGGAGATTATGAAAATTAGTTACCTTTACTGGAGATATTGCTGGTGGTTTTAATTCTGTTGGAGGTGGAATTCAAGCAGAATTCCCAATAAGAGCAGACTTTTTAGAAGTTTTAGGACTAATAAAAGAAATAAAATAGGAGTGTGCCGTGATGACTTTAGAAGAAGCTAAAAAAATTATTGATAAAGAAAATTATAAGTATTATAATCTGTTTGAAGATCGTCCTTTAAAAGAAAATGAAGTGGGAATATGTAAAAATGACAATGGTTGGAAAGTTTTTACCACAGATGAGAGAGCCAGTATTGTAACAAATTCAGTTGTAGAATTTAACAACGAATCTGATGCTCTAGATAGATTCATGAAAAGAGTAGCAACTGAAAAAATTCTTTATAATGATAATGACGAGGATAATAAATAAATTTACCCAGCTAGGCTTTTTTATGCGGAAACAAATTAATTTTATGACAAACTAAGATATGTTAAACGGTATTAGCTATGATTGCTGATGCCGTTTTTAAAGGCTCTTTGTCAACTAATGTTGGTGAAGAAAATCTAAAGAATTAAATCGATTAATATGATTCCTAGAGGAAATTTCCTCTAGGTTTTTCTATTTTCTTGAAAAAGAATAGTGCCAAAACA
>NZ_MIKC01000012.1 GCF_001730315.1 Enterococcus ureilyticus | reverse complement strand
TGTTTTGGCACTATTCTTTTTCAAGAAAATAGAAAAACCTAGAGGAAATTTCCTCTAGGAATCATATTAATCGATTTAATTCTTTAGATTTTCTTCACCAACATTAGTTGACAAAGAGCCAAAATCCCATCTTAAAAATAAGACGGGAAAAGGAGTTTTACTCTAAAGAGTAAAATGAAAAAATAAAAAGGGTTGTTGTTGGTATGAATTCATAATAACTTCAAATAAATGAAAGTTCAAGCAATAAGACTCGAAGACAAAATTATTCAAAAGCAAAAAAAGAACGATTCAATTTAAATTGAATCGTTCTGAAATTTTAAATTAGTTTTTTACAATGTTTACTGCTTGTGGTCCACGTTGACCTTCTTCAATATCAAATGATACGCTTTGGCCTTCGTCTAAAGATTTAAATCCGTCACCTTGGATTGCTGAAAAATGAGCGAATAAATCTGTTCCGTTATCTTGAGTAATAAAACCAAAACCTTTGTCTGCGTTAAACCATTTCACTGTACCTGTATTCATAAATGTGTTCCTCCTAGTGCTTTTAGCACGATTAATTTTTGCAATACCTTTGTGATAAAAAAAGAGGAATTAAAACACCCTTACGAATGAAATGACCTATTAATTTAAATTACAATTATACTACATTTCCTATTATATGACCTTACTGGCTGAAAGTCTACATAATTCTTTAATTATGAGAAAATACTCATTTTTATCCGTCACTCAATAGAAAATCCCATTTCATTTGAAATGGGATAAGGATAGTTATTTGTTAAGGTATTGATTTTTCAGACTTGTTAAGTCTACTATATAACAGCTATACATGCAAACATATTTTTCAAAAATCTATTTTTTTGTGTAATAAATACGATCTAACGCAATCGTTGTCAATAAGAAAGCTCTATGGTCTTGTGTGTCATCAATTTCAATATGGTACTCATCTCCATCTAACGTTAACTTTCTTTTGTCAATATCGCAAAGAATTTTATCTTGCATAGAAATAATGTTTAATCTGTTGACATATTCCCACGTCAGCATACTAAGCACTTGTTCTATTGTTTCACGACTCCAATTTAAAACTATAGGGAGAATTTAAATCGCTCATCTATAGCTATCCTTGGAATTTAAACCCGAGTAGAGATCATTACATAAATTTTCTTAAATTTTTTAAATATTCTTTATTTCACCGACTCACTATATTAAGATTAAATGAAGTAACCAATTCAGAACGATAAAAATCAGTTATTTTAAACAGTAACTTTATTTAACGAAGGAGAGTTTCAGATGATTAAAAATATTGTTTTTGATATGGGAAATGTTTTGATTTCATACAAGCCTAAGGACATGCTTAAAAAAAACCTAGCGGATGAAAATGATCAAGAAATATTGTTCAATGAGCTATTTCATTCTGTTGACTGGCTTAAATTTGATAGAGGTACTATAAGAAAAGAAGCATTCAAGGTTAACGTTTCTCATCGTGTACCTGCCCATCTAAAAAATGTAGCATTTGATCTTTTAGATAATTGGTATAAAGAGATTCATCCTATTAACGAAATGGAGTCTATCATACACGCTCTAAAAGAAGATGATTTCAACCTATATATTTTATCCAATGCGTCTTCAGATTTTCATTATTTTAAAACTAAAATTCCAAATTTTAATCAATTCGATGGAGTGTTCTTATCGTCAGACTGGAAAATGCTTAAACCGGAAAATGAAATATATCAAGCATTTTATTCCCATTTCAACTTGAATCCATCAGAATGTTTTTTTATTGATGACATGCCTGCCAATATTGAGAGTGCTTCAAATACTGGTATGAATGGGTACGTTTTTAAAAATGATTTCCAGCAATTAACCGCTACTCTTAACGCTTTAAATCAATAACCAGAGACTTTAATCAAGTAATCAAAGACAAATAAAACGACCGAAAATCACAACAACTATTTTCGATCGTTTTATTTAATTTTATCGGAATTATTATCTTTATTTCTTCGGTTCGTCCTCGTCCATTTTCAAAACTGCCATGAACGCTTCTTGCGGAACTTCCACAGATCCAACTTGTTTCATACGCTTTTTCCCATCTTTTTGTTTTTCCAACAACTTACGTTTACGTGAAATATCTCCACCATAACATTTAGCCAAAACATTTTTCCGCAACGCTTTGATTGTTGAGCGAGCAGTGATTTTTTGACCGATTGCAGCTTGAACTGGCACTTCAAATTGCTGGCGTGGAATTAATTTTTTCAACTTCTCAACGATTACTTTGCCACGTTCAAAAGCAAAATCTTTATGCACAATAAAACTCAATGCATCGACTTTCTCTGAATTCAACAGAATATCCATCTTAGACAGATTACTCTTGCGGTAACCAATCATCTCATAGTCTAATGAAGCATAGCCTTTTGTACCAGATTTCAAACGGTCAAAGAAATCATATACAATTTCTGATAAAGGCATATCGTAAATAACGTTCACGCGGTATTCATCTAAATAATCCATCGTCACAAATTCACCACGTTTGCGTTGTGAGATTTCCATTACAGCACCTACATATTCATTAGGCACCATGATCGTTGCTTTAACGTATGGTTCTTCTACAAAATCAACACTGCTTTGATCCGGAAATTCAGCTGGATTATCTACTACGATTTTCGTCCCGTCTGTTTTAGTCACATGATAAATTACGGACGGCGCTGTCGTAATCAAATCAAGATTAAATTCTCGTTCTAACCGTTCTTGAATAACATCCATATGCAGCAAGCCTAAAAATCCGCAACGATACCCGAAGCCTAAGGCCTGAGAAGACTCCGCTTCAAATTGCAACGCAGCATCATTTAATTGTAACTTTTCTAACGCTTCACGCAATTCAACATAACGCGAATTGTCGATTGGGTACAATCCGCAATAAACCATTGGATTCATTTTACGATAACCAGCTAATGCCTCTTTTGCAGGATTATTGGCTAAAGTAACCGTATCCCCAACTTGCGTATCGCGAACTGTTTTGATAGCCGCAGTAATATAACCCACGTCACCAACCATTAAAAAATCACGACTGATTGGTTTTGGTGAAAAGATCCCTACATCTGTTACTTCAAATGTTTTGTTATTATTCATCATCATGATCTTATCACCAGGCTTGACAACGCCATCCATGATCCGTACATTCAAAATAACCCCACGATAGCTGTCATAAACAGAATCAAAAATCAACGCTTTCAAAGGTGCTTCAAGGTCACCTGTCGGCGCTGGAACCAAATCAACGATTTGTTCTAAAATATCCTCAATCCCAATTCCCGCTTTTGCACTAGCTAAAACTGCATCACTGGCATCGATCCCGATTACATCCTCGATTTCTGTGCGGACACGCTCTGGATCTGCTGCAGGTAAATCGATTTTATTGATCACTGGAATAATTTCCAAATCATTATCCAAGGCTAAATAAACATTTGCCAACGTTTGCGCTTCGATACCTTGCGCTGCATCAACGACTAAAATCGCACCTTCACAAGCTGCTAAACTTCTTGATACTTCATACGTAAAATCCACATGTCCAGGAGTGTCAATCAAATGAAAGATATAATCTTCCCCATCTTTTGCTGTGTAGGTTAATTCAACAGCATTCAATTTGATTGTAATCCCACGTTCTCTTTCTAAATCCATCGCATCGAGTAATTGGTCCTGCATTTCACGATCCGAAACAGTTTCAGTTTTTTGTAAAATCCGATCAGCTAGTGTGGATTTTCCATGGTCAATATGAGCAATAATGGAAAAATTACGAATTTTCTCTTGTCGTTGCTTCATTTCATTTATATTCATTAATAGTCCTCATTTCTTTTATGAAAAGCTGTGTGAGCTTGTGATTTCATTCAATGATTTATTCGCTCATCGCTCAGATCATTTTCAATCAGCACTACCCATTATAGCAAGATTTCCACTAGAATTAAAGAACTTTCCTGTGCTTCCATGTGGCTTTTAATTATCTCATGATCTCTTTCATCATTTTACAACAAAGCAAATGAATCCATAATAGACAAACATTTAATCGCTCTTTACCATTTTTTAGTAAGTAATACTCTATTTATTCGACTTTTTTTGATATACTAGTCTTAGAAAAACTAATTGGAGATGGAAAAATGGACCAAAAAGAGTTCAAAGATAATTTAGAATTGAAAGTTGTCGACGAAAAATATGTTGATCAATTCAATGAATTGTTAAGCTATGTCTTTCAATTTACTGAAGCTGATTTAGAAGAAAGTGGCTATGAAAGTAAAAAGGAACTGATCAAATCAAAACAGCCGATTTTAGAACAGTCAAAAGTTTTTGGTTGGTTTTATGATAATCAACTCATTTCTCAAATAGCAATTTATCCTTGTGAGGTCAATATTCACGGTTCACTTTTCAAAATGGGCGGAATTACCGGTGTTGGAACTTATCCAGAATATGCCAATCATGGCTTGATGCAGGATTTGATTCATCTCGCACTGAAAAATATGCGAGAAGATAAACAATGGATTTCTTATTTGTATCCTTATAATATTCCTTATTATCGTCGAAAAGGCTGGGAAATCATGTCTGATAAGTTGTCTTTCAGAATTCGTGATACGCAGTTACCAAGACAAGTTAACATGCCAGGGATGGTAGAACGTGTAAGTGTCAGTCATGAAGATGTCTTTACTGTCTATGCAAAATTTGCCCGGCAAAATCATGGTGCCTTGATTCGTAGCGAATTTAACTGGGAAGAATACTGGCGCTTTGAAAATGAAGATGAACGAACTGCCGCCGTCTATTATGGTGCAAACCAAGAACCCTTAGGCGTCCTTTTTTACTGGGTCGCTGAAGATGTTTTTCACATCAAAGAAATGTTTGCCATCAATCAGGAAGCACGCAAAGGTTTATGGAATTTCATTGCAGCTCATTTTTCAATGATCGATTGGGTTGAAGGCGATATTTACAAAAATGAACCATTAGCCTTTTTATTAGAAGACAGTCAAATCAAAGAAACGATTGAACCCTACTACATGGCTAGGATCGTTGATGTAAAGGAAATGTTATTGGCTTACCCTTATAGCAGTACGGCAAAACCTTTTCATTTTGTAGTGAATGATCCCATTGCGGAATGGAATAACGGTGTCTTTAGTTTATTATGGGATGAAGATGATCAGGTTTCTATAACAGACGAACCACTAGGACAAGCTGTGCATATCGATATCCAAACTTTGACTTGTTTATTGATGAATTATCGGAGACCTTCTTACTTGCATCGTATCGAGCGCCTAGCGACAGATAAAGAAACCTTGAATTCTTTGGAACGGATTTTACCCGATCAAGAAGCTTACTTTAGTGATTATTTTTGATTGGTCTCATTAACTCAATAATGTGAAAAAAATTTTGCTGGAGGAAATTGCACATGAAAATCTATTTTGCTGGACCGATGTTTGCAAAAGCAGACTTACTTTATAACGAATACTTGGTTAAAAAAATTCGTGACTTAGCTGATTCAATTGAGGTCTACTTACCACAAGAAAATGGTGCGATCAATGATAAGACAGCTTATGCTGATAGTAAGATGATTGCACTAGCCGATACTGAAAAAGTACTAGAAAGTGACCTACTGATAGCCGTTTTAGATGGGCTTACGATCGATGCAGGCGTTGCTTCTGAAATTGGTGTTGCGTATGCCAAAAACATTCCAATGATTGGTCTATATACAGATACTCGCCAACAAGGTGCTGACAATCAAAAAAAACTGCAAGCTTTAGGGGATATAGCTGAAAATCAATTTCATTATCTTAATTTATATACAGTCGGCTTAATAAAATTAAATGGTTCCGTTGTAACTAATGAGCAAGATTTCTTAGACTTAATAAAAAAACAATTAGCCAAATAATTGAACGACTTGATTTAAAATACAAATAGCGGAGGCTTTTATATGAAATTAGACTTTGAGGATAAACAAGAAAAAAGTGCTTTTTATTTTTTATTAGCATTTGGTTTTATTACATTACTCGTCAACATCGTCAAAACTTTTATAGTGCAACCAACAGAACAATATGTGCTATTGACTGTTGAAATGATTGCCGGAATTGCGGTAATTTTCTTACCCTTTGTGTTTACAAAATTTACTGGACTGGTTTTCCCAAAAATGGTCCGTCTTTATTATTGGTTTTTCATTTGGATCGCAGTTTTTCTTGGGACTGGTTTACGTTTGATTATTATTGTCCCCTTTTGGGATAAAATATTGCACGCCGTCAGTCCGATTCTACTAGTAGCTGTGGGGTATGCTATCATTGGTTATTGCCTTCGTGATGCCGATTTTACTAAAGTCAGTCCTTGGTTATTTATTATTATGGGCTTTGCTTTTGCTGGTCTAGCTGGTGTTTTTTGGGAGTTTTGGGAGTTTCTTTGTGATTCACTTGGAAATATGAATTTACAACGTTATATGACAGAAGCTGGTCAACCTTACATCGGACGAGAAGCGTTGATGGATACGATGGGTGATTTATTCACAAATACGATTGGGGCATTGATTTTAACCGTTTATAGCTTTACACAACGTCACAAGCCAGAGTATTTTAAAGCTTATGCTTTCAGAAAAGTGAAGAAATAAAGTGAAAAAGGGGGCTGAGATATAACTTTTCGAGTTATATCTCAGCCCCAAGTAATCCGTATAAACGGTGGGAGCAGAAGCAATCTCTACACTTCGCTTCGATCACATCAAATTCTAAGTGCTAAAGCACTAAGATTTGAAGGTTTCGGAAATAAGCTGAAATTCACAAAAATTTGAAGAGCAATTTCCGTGAATTTCAGCTTATTTCTCGGGATTAAACACTCCTGTCCCAACCTCTCCTAAAATTCGACTTAAGAGTGGTCAAAAAGCAGCCCTTACAGTTATTCTACTTCTAACTCAACAGAAATATTACCTCTAGTTGCTTTTGAATAGGGACACACTTCATGAGCCGCTTTGACTAATTCTTCAGCTGTTTCACGATCAACATCATCGATTTTTACTGATAACACGACGCCAACTTGAAACCCAGATTGTTCATCACTAAATAGTGAGACAGTCGCCTTCACAGTACTTTTAGAGGTGATCTGTTTTTGTGCCATTACAAGTTCCAATGCACTATTGAAGCAAGAACTGTAAGCTGCTGCAAATAATTGTTCCGGATTTGTTTTATTTTCTTGGTGTGGACCAGGAGATGTCACTTGATAACTAAAAGATTTGTCTGGTGAGAAAACTTCCCCTTCTCTTCCGCCTGTATTGATGATTGTTGTTGAATAGATTTTTTTCATGATTTTTTCCTCCAATTCCTATTATCATAACCGCATCGTACAATTAAATTGTACACAACATTTATAACGATGTACAATAGTTTGCTTCAAAAAAATTACAGTTACTAAAAACTTCAAAAAGTTGGCATTGGAACAATCCACTCTTTTTGAAGCCTTTTGGTTCATATACTAATGATTGATTTCACCAATTTGTTTACTTAGAGAGTTGATTTGTTCAATCAATAAAAAATAATCTTTTTCATCAAAATCAAGTTGATTTAAACACCCTTCTACTTGATCATAAATCTCCATTTCTAATAGACTCGCTTTTTCTGAAAGCGAAATGATCACGATTCGCTCATCTTTTGGCAATCGATCGCGATGAATGTACCCATTTTTTTCCATTCTTTTCAGCATGGGCGTCAATGTTCCTGTATCAAGCGCTAGTTTTTCACCAATATCCGAGATTCTTTGATCTGAGTATTCCCACAAAACGAGCAATACTAAATATTGGGGATAGGTTAAATGAAATGGCTTCAACGCCTTTGCATACATTCTATTGAATTGTTTTGAGGCTGTTTGTAAAGAAAAACACAGCTGTTCTTCTAATCTTCTACTTTTTTTATCCACTGGATCCCTCTTTTAAATTGTTGATATAATAGTTAGATTCTACACAATATCGGTTTTAAAATCAATTTTTTGTACTTTAAAAAAATTGAGATAGCTTTACAAAAAGCTACCTCAATTTCCAATTTATTCTTCTATCGGTTCATTTTTAAACACCAATTGTTCATTCAATAAACTAATCGTTACTTTTGTTTTTGGCAATACTCGTCCTGAAACGATTTCTTTTGCTAAAGGTGTTTCAACTTCTTTTGTAATGAACCGTTTCAATGGGCGTGCACCATATGCTGGATCATAACCACTCTCTGCGATCCAGGTTTTTGCCTCATCAGAAATGACTAATTCAATTTCTTGATGCTCTAAACGTTTCGCTAATTGAGCTGTCATTTTCCCGATAATGCCTTTGACATTTTCTAAGCTTAGCGGTGTGAATAAGATTGTATCATCGATTCTATTTAGAAATTCTGGTTTAAAGTTGCCTCTTAAAATCGTCATTACTTGTTCTTCAACTTCTTCTGGTATTGTCCCTTCTGACGTCACACCTTCAAGTAATAGTTGCGAGCCAATGTTACTTGTCATAATCAAAACAGTATTCTTGAAATCAACGACTCGTCCCTTAGAATCAGTCAGGCGACCATCATCTAATACTTGGAGTAAAATGTTGAACACATCTGGATGTGCTTTTTCGATTTCATCTAATAAAACAATTGTATAAGGGTTTCGACGAACGGCTTCTGTTAATTGACCGCCTTCTTCGTAACCGATGTAGCCTGGAGGTGCTCCGACTAAACGAGATACACTGTGTTTTTCCATATACTCACTCATATCGATTCGAACCATATGATCTTCCGAATCGAACAGATCTTCTGCTAAAGCTTTAGCAAGTTCTGTTTTCCCAACACCTGTTGGTCCCAAGAATAAGAAGGAACCTAATGGCCGATTCGGATCTTGTAAACCAGCACGTGAACGAATCACAGCATCGCTAACAGCATCTACTGCTTCATCTTGCCCAATAACACGTTTATGAAGGGTTTCGTTTAATTTCATTAGTTTTTCACGTTCGCCTTCAACTAGTTTTGTTACCGGAATACCTGTTAAACGGCCAACCACTTGAGCAATTTCATTTTCAGTCACCGCTTCTTGTACCATGCGTACATTGTCTTTCGCATTTTTAGCTTCAAGTACTTTTAGTTCCTCTTCTAATTGAGGAATCGTTCCATGGCGGAGTACAGCTGCTCTTTCTAAGTCATAATTGTTTTCGGCATCTTCAAGTTCATGTTTAGCTTTATCAATTTCGCCACGCTTGTTGCTGACAGCATTGACTTCTTCTTTTTCAGTCTCCCATTGCATCTTCATCGCATTGGTTTCTTCACGAAGATCTGCTAATTCTTCTTGCAATGCGTTCAATCGTTTTTTGCTAGCATCATCGGATTCTTTTTTTAAAGCTGCTTCTTCGATCTCTAATTGCATCAATCGACGTGTTACTTGGTCGAGTTCAGTTGGCATAGAATTCATTTCAACCCGGATCGTTGCACTCGCTTCATCAACTAAATCAATGGCTTTATCTGGTAAAAAGCGATCCGTGATATAACGATCTGACAAAGTTGCAGCTGCGACTAAGGCATTATCGTGGATATTTACGCTATGATGGATTTCAAAACGTTCTTTTAAGCCACGTAAAATACTAATTGTGTCTTCAACAGTTGGTTCTTTTACTAGAACTTTTTGGAAACGACGTTCTAATGCTTTATCTTTTTCCATGTATTGACGATATTCATCTAATGTTGTGGCACCAATCAAATGTAGTTCTCCGCGAGCCAACATTGGTTTTAATAAATTACCAGCGTCCATACTACCCTCTGTTTTACCAGCACCAACAATATTATGAATTTCATCGATGAATAGGATAATGCGTCCTTCACTTTTCTTCACTTCTTTTAAGACTGCTTTTAGACGTTCTTCAAATTCACCACGGAATTTAGCGCCAGCGATCAATGCCCCCATATCTAAAGAAAAGATTGTTTTGTCTTTTAAATTTTCAGGCACATCTTTACGGACGATTCGTTGTGCCAATCCTTCTACGATTGCTGTTTTACCCACACCTGGTTCACCGATCAAAACAGGGTTATTTTTTGTTTTACGAGAAAGAATCCGAACGACATCACGAATTTCTTCGTCACGACCGATAATAGGATCTTGATTGCCGCTTTTCACTTGTTGGACTAAATCTACCCCATATTTTTCTAATGCTTTGTATTGTTCTTCTTGATTTTGAGAAGTCACACGATCTCCCCCTCTCATGTCTTCGATATTTTTGCGTAGTTCTTTTTCAGTGATTCCTTGACTTGTTAGATATTTAGTCAAACGATAATTTTTTAGTTTCATCAATGCTAAAATCACGATTTCTGTTGCTAAAAATTCATCTTGAAATGATTCACGTAGCTTATCTGCTTCAGCTAATAAGTTGAACAGATTTTGACTCATACTTTGACCATATTGAACATTGCTGCCTTGTATACTTGGATATTCGTCGATAGCTTGATCTATTTCACGTTCAAAAGCTTCTACATCAACGCCAGCATCTGTATAAAAATTACGACCAAAATGATTTGGCTGTAAAAAAATCTTCCATAAATGAGCAATATCGATTTCCTGATGATGACGAGTAACCGCAACCTGTTGCGCCTCAGCAATAGCCTCTTGTAATGTCGTTGTCATTTTTTCGATGTTCATAGAATTACCTCCTAAATTTAAAAGCTGAACAGGCTCACTTAGCTCCGACTGAAAAATAGGAAAATATAACTGAGGTGCTTTTTGCCTCATTTATATTTTATCTTTTTTCCGAAGAGCTAGCCCGCGCAGCTGATAATGTAAAGTGGAACAAGCTTGTCCAGCTTTGACAGGAAAAAATATCTATCAATCTCCACTCTCTAAATAGTATCCCTAATTTATCAAAAAGACAGTAGGTCTTTTGTACTATTTATTCAAAGTCTAAAGTCTGATTAATTTTGACCTTATGAATTTATTATACTCATTTGGTCAATAAAGGTCAAATAAAAACCATTGAATTTTGACCAATGTTTCTACTTAATTTTATCATACAACTTATTCATTTTTTCGCAACTATTATTATCGCTCAAACAAAAGAAGAAGGTATAAAGTCTAACACGCTTTACTCCTTCTTCATCTATTAATATGATCTTTTTTATTTAATAAAAAAACCTTCTATTTTTTCTTTTTCATTGATCGAGATTGTAAAGACTCTTTTCTCTTTTTCATATTTGGCAACTAAAACAACCACATAAAAATTGTCTTTCTTTTCAACAGTACTTTTATCAACTGTTTCAAACGGTCCTGATTTTTCAAGAACTGGTGCAATAGCTTTCTCAAAATCCGCTCTATTCAATTGTTCTAGCATTTTATCAGAAAAGGATTCACTAGCTTTATCATAATTCCCATCATTGATCAATGTTACAATTTCCTCAGCTTTAGCTGTCATTTTATTTGAAGTCTCTTGATCGACTTTTTCTCCGCAAGCGGTTAAGATCGTCATTCCAATAAGGATCGTGATTACTGATGATAAGACTTTTTTCATTTTAGGACACTCCACTCTTTTTTTAATTTTCTAACATAAAAACCTAAGCCTATCACAATGATGCCAAAAAGGCTTTCCGTTAAGATGAGTGATAGACTCCCAGAATATTGTGCAATCGCAATCACTGAATCAATCAGTCCGTGTAAAACTATTGCAAACCAAAGATAGTGAAGCTTTTGTTCTTCAACACTTTTCATTACAATTATTGATAATTCTACATGGAAAGTTATTGCAATTATTCTTTCTAAACTCCCCCACAAAAAGTCACTAGTTGCAATCTCTGGATGCACTGGACTTATTAAATAAATGAGAGCGTTCATCCCTAAAAATAAAAACGCTTCAATTCCGCCATGCCCTAGACCAAAAAATACAGCTGTTTGAAAAGAAGCATACGCTTTTAAACAATAGTTCATCATGACATATCGACCCACTTCTTCAAAAAGTCCAGCAGTAAAAGCTAGAAAAAGAAGGTAAACAATTGGATGCATCGTTTGAAAAAGATTGAATTCTAAACTATTCTTTGACAAAAATTGTAATAAAGGAAGCCTAAGGACTAATTGGAAAATTATGAATGTCAAAACACCTAAAAGAAACGCTTTTACATAGCTACGTTTGACTAAACAATAGCTCAAGATAACTATTGGAAGAATCCCACCCACACTTAACGCTATCACAGCACTAAACAGTTCACTCACCTCTTTTCATGTACTTCTTCAATAAAAGTATACATCTTAGTGCGCATTCTGTAATAGTTCTGTTCACAAGTGGTTCTTTTTCGTTCACAAGTGGTTTTTATTGAGTTTCAATGTTTGAATCAAATAAGGGTGCTCTATACATGTTTCTATCATTAAATTTGGCGAGTGATTCACTATTTGCTCTAAGGAAAATAGTCCATAACCTCTTTGATTCCACTTACTTTCTTTGCTGGATTTAGATTTGCGAAACATTTGATCAATCGGCAGAATATTTTTTGGACAACTATTTTTTGCGACAAAAATCTGATTGTCTTCTACTTCAAAAAACGCAATGATCAATTCTCTCTCATCAGATGCTTCTGCGGCTTCGATAGCATTGTCCACTACGATTGAAATACTTCTGATAAAATCAAGCAGATCAATATAAATTTCTGTTATTTCTTCTGGTATATCCACTGTGACATTCAAGTTTTTTTGACAAGCATCTATAACTTTGACACTCAACACACTTTTGATTTCAACAATTTTTATTTTCGTTAATTTAGTCAATTCAAGTTCTTTATTAGAAATAATCTTTGAAGTTGGTTTTATTACTTCATAATACACCTGCTGAATCGAATCTAAATCTTTTGAACGGATACTTTCCTCTAGAGAAAGAAGCACGTTCGAATAATCGTGACGAAAAGTCGCCAATTCTTCGTGTAAGATTTCCAACTTCTCTGTATATTGCTTCATCTCATAATATTCAGATTCTTTTTGCTTTGCTAAGAGTTTCTTATTTGTTAATTTAAAACTATAATAAAAGAAAAAAAGTGCCAATCCAAACGCAACAAACAACAAAGGATAGGCTAATGGCTCAAACTGCCAAAAATAATGCTGGAAAAAAAATGATGCAGGATTGAATGCCATAAAAAGAAAAAAATTACAAATCAGGATGCAAACAATACTTAAATACAGCATTGGGCTTTCAACCAAATAAGCAAATACTCGGCTGATTTTCTTTCGGAGTATCATGATTAAGCAAAACATAAACAAAGCAACAACCAATGGGAGGACTATAAAACTTGAAAAATAGGTTGGAAATTGAGAATAGATCAATAACCACGTAAAGATTTTATTCAATTCACTTTGTAAAAAAGTAATCAAAAAGACCGTTACCCCAGAAAAATATATATTTTCAACGATAGATAGTTTATGTTGCTTTTGCCTTACCCCTAAATAAAACAATAGTAAAAAAATAGTAACGACTGAATAGATATTGTATCCACTACTATTAAAAAAGCCTGTTACAATTGTCAAAATAGTATTCAAGATAAACAGTCTGCTCCAAGCTATTTTGCTATTGATCAACTCTAAATAAAATATAAAATAAACGAATCCTATTACTAAACTTGTACTTATTATTATCCCCATAACCATTGACCAACCATTCTCGATTTTTTACAAACCTGTTATCCAGTGATCACACACTGATTTCAACATTCGTCTTGAAACTGGAATTTTCATTCCATTAGATAAAATCAATTCCCGTTGAGTATGATCTATTTCCCCAATTTTATCTAAATTAACAACATAAGATTGATGACAACGCATAAATTGACTCTTGCTGGTTTCGATTTCTTTCAGTTCACCATAAAAGCGCAGCGATCGTTGTTGGGTGAAAAGGGCTAAGCGATGCGCATCTGTCGTCATTGCGTAATAGAAATCTGAAACAGGTACTTTTATTGTTGCATGACTGTTACTAACGATCAAATAATCATCGATCACTTGTTTTTGATTCAACTCCTGATATTTGATCAGACATTTTTCGATTTCTTCTTTCAAAATTGCTGGTTCAGTCATTTTTTCTATAAAGGCCAAGGCAGAAACCATATATTGATAGGATATCGGAGCAAATTCTGAATGTGTCGTTATAAAAACAATTAATCCTGTATCATCAATCATACGAATTTTCTTAGCAACCTCAAATCCATTATATACAGACTTTTTGATCTCGATATCGAGAAAATAAATGTTTGGAGATATTGAGTTGGGGATCTGTTCTAAGATTTGTTCGCCTTTTTTGGTAACAAATATAAACTCATAACTAACATTTTTTTCCTCACAAATGTCGGTTATGATGCGCTTTAACGCTTGTGCCTGAATAACATCATCTTCCAAAACAAAAATACTCATCTATTCTCACCCCTCGATCAATCAACGCTATAATTTTTTCAAACTAATTCAATTATACTAGCTTTTTTATAAAAAAACAGCGCAAGATAAACAAAATAAAAACAGAGAGGAAAATTTAGTAACCATTTCCTCCCTGCATTTATTTAGCAAAAATCTTCACTCATAAAATCGTTCTTACTATAATAATTCCCCAAAACGCTTCACATAGATTTTTTTTACGACCATAACCAATAGCAAATAACTTACTATTGTTAAACCTAGCCAAGCGAAATAATTTAATGGCAATCCTGTTAAGCCTAAACTTTCTCCAAAGCCTGTAAAGGGCAAAATTGTCCCGACCGCAATCCCTAATGAAGTAATTGTCGTTAGAATAAATGATGCGCGACTTTGTAAAAATGGAATCTTAGGTGTACGCAAGGTATGAATCACCAATGTTTGTGACCAAAGTGATTCAACAAACCACCCTGCATGGAAAATGGCAATAAAGGTTGCTTGTTGGGCTGGTGCTAAATCATGATAATTTCCGCCAACTAATTGGGGACAGATAACGAAATACATTAATAAGTAAGTCGTAATGTCAAAGACTGAACTAGTTGGTCCTAACCATTTCATGAAGGAACCGATTTTCGATGCATCCCATTTTTTGGGTTTTTCTAAATAGTCATCATCAACGTGATCCCAAGGAATCGACATACAAGAAATATCATAAATCAAATTCAAAAACAGCAATTGTAACGGTAGCATTGGTAAAAATGGTAAAAAGATACTAGCAACTACCACCGAAAACATATTACCAAAGTTTGAACTAGCTGTCATTTTAACATATTTCATGATGTTTCCAAATGTAGTTCTCCCTGCTAATAAACCACGTTCAAGGATCATCAAATCCTTTTCTAGCAAGATGACATCTGCCGATTCTTTTGCAATATCAACAGCCGTATCAACAGAGATGCCAACATCTGCTTCTTTCATTGCTGGTGCATCATTAATCCCATCTCCCATGAACCCAACAGTATGACCTGACTCTCTTAGAACTTGAACGATTCTTGTTTTTTGTTGCGGGGTTAATTTCACAAAAATATTATATTTTTCTGCAATCATTTTTAGTTCAGAATCATTCATTCGTGCGATTTCGCTTCCAGAGATCAACTCTTCATGGGCTAATCCAACCTGCTTACTCACTGATTTTGTTACTAATGCATTATCACCGGTTAAGACTTTGACCCCTACTCCGTGATTTTTTAGTGCTTCTAATGCAACTTTAGTCGTCTCTTTGGGTGGATCAAGAAAGGCAAGATAGCCGATCAAAACCATTTCATTTTCATCTGAGACAGAAAATTCATCGATTGTTGCAGGATTTGTTTTTTGGGAAACAGCAAGTACACGTAAACCGTCCTCGTTTAATTCTTCAACTGTTTTTAATAGCTCTTTTTTCAGCTCTTCTGTTAAAGGTGTTACTACGCCTTGATAGTCAACATAGCTAGAAATTTCCAGCATTTCTTCAACAGCACCCTTTGTGATCATTTGCGTTTTTCCAGTATTGTCTTCAATCACGACACTCATACGACGACGTTTAAAATCAAAAGGAATTTCATCTACTTTTCGATACTCAGAGGAATCGATTGAAAGTTCAGTTTTTGCTGCATCAATAATAGCGACATCCATTAAATTTTTCAATCCAGTTTGATAATAACTATTAAAAAAAGCATGGCGTAATACGCGATTATCTTCTTTTCCATCACAATCTAAATGATATTCTAAGATAATTTTATCTTGCGTTAATGTTCCTGTTTTATCTGTACACAAAACATCGATTGCACCAAAATTTTGAATAGCATTTAGATTTTTTATGATCGTTCCTTTTTTGGCCATTCTTGAAGCCCCTTTGACAAGATTGGTTGTCACGATCATTGGCAACATTTCAGGTGTTAGTCCAACTGCTACTGATAACCCGAAAAGAAAGGCTTCAAACCAATCTCCTTTTGTTAAACCATTGATTAAAAAAACAGCTGGTGCCATGACTAACATAAAACGAATCAATAACCACGAAGTTTTACTAATGCCTAATTCAAAATTCGTTTGAGGATTTTTATCAGAAACATCTTGCGCCACTTTACCAAAAAGTGTATCATCTCCCACAGAAACAACTATGCCTTCAGCACTACCACTAATTACATTACTGCCCATAAATACAATATTTTCATATTCTGTTTCTGAACTGCCTGCTTTTAGTTTATAGTCTGCTCTTTTTTCTACAGGGTAACTTTCCCCTGTCATAGCTGATTGTGAAACGAATAAATCTTTCGTTTTCGTTAAACGAATATCGGCTGGAATCATATCTCCTGCTGATAATTTTATGATATCACCGCAAACAATTTCTTCGATTGGAAGCTCTACTGTCTGTTTTCTACGAACAACAGTGGCTGTAACCTTGACCAAATTGTTCAATTTTTCAGCCGCTTGATTTGATTTAACCGATTGAATTAGTGTCATTGTACCACTGATCAAAACCATTGCTAAAATAATCAAGACACCGATGAGATCCCGATCTTCAGGTGGTGCAATCACATAATCAGTGATAAATGAGATGATTGCCAACGTGAGTAAAACGATTGTGAAGGGTGTAAAATAAGCTTTGATTATTTGAACAATCAGAGGCGTTTTTTTACCATGTGAGATAATGTTTTCCCCAAACGTTTCTCTCGATAAGACTGCTTGTTGATGTGTTAGTCCTCGCTTTGAAGAATTGAAATAGGTTACGATATTTTCTGCTGAATTTCTTGCAAAATATTCATAAGATTGGTTCTTTTCTTTAGTTAATGTTATTCTTTTTTCCATTTGTTTTTCCTTCTTTCTAAACTCTTACCAATGAGATAATAGATGATCGCATAGCGATTTAAGTTATCTCAATGATCAGATATTCAATCTTTTAAGAATCGGACCAATGGAAAAAGAGGTATGCTTATCGGAGTAAGTTTCTGAACTGCCCTAGAAACAAATAGACAATAATAAACTTATCTTCTTTAAAAACGGGGTTCTTTTTACAAAGGTCCTTGATCATCTGACTACTGTCATCCATTTGTTTCCATCTCCTTTAGCGTTATATATCTAATAAATTTAAATGATTCGATTTTCTTATTAGTGTAGATTCTTTTCTCAAATGTTTTTAAGACGACATTTCCGTTATTATAGGCTTGTCCTATACTTTGATATCCAAAATGTTCATAAAAACCCCAAGCCTGCATACGCCCGTTTAGAATTATGATTTGGCACCCCATAAGTTCTGCTACTTTTTCAGCAAATTCAAGTAATTTTTTTCCAATACCAAAGCCTTGATGCACTTCATTAATAGCTACTTGTTTGATTTGCCCTATTGTTCTACTCTTTTTTGAAAGAATTAATGTTCCCACAACATTTCCTTCGATCATAGCTGTCATATGAATATCTTTTTCTTCGTTCAAAGGCAACTCTTTGATCCATTCTTTACCAGCACTAGACTTAAGCAATTCGTTTCTTAATTGGACTCCTGCCCAATAGGCTTCACTATTCCAATTGATAATTTTAACCATCACTGTTTTACCATCTTGATTCCTCCGTTCTTTTAGTTAGTCATTTGATTGATTTCTATAACTTCTGAAAGCTGAGACAACTCAGAAATAATCGTATTGATTGCTAGACTACCATTTCTTGTAACCTCAATTTCCAAAAACAACCGGACTTTTTTTCCAGCTAAATCTGTACAAGAAAATTTAGTGAATGTTAGACAGTATTTATCTAACAACTGGATAATCTCAGTTCTAAGCATGACTTCACTGCTGTTACTAGCAATAACAGAAAGATAATGAATTGTCTCTGTTTGATCGTCTTCTCTTTGAACTGTATAATCATCTATTTTGAAAGATAAATTTCTCAACAGGATGTTCACTAACATTAAGATAACAGCACAAACTACGCCTTCTGTTACAAATCCAGCACCAATCATACTGCCCACAGCTGCTGAACACCATAATGTTGCTGCGGTATTGATGCCAGTTACGCTAAATCCTTCTCGTAAAATCACTCCCCCGGCAAGAAACCCAATACCACTGACGACTTGAGCCGCAATTCGTGTTGGACTATTATCATCTTGAATCAGCGATGATAGCGAAACGAACTGACATGAACCAAACGTTACCAAAGTCATCGTTCTCATACCAGCCAACTTTTTTCGCCATTGTCTTTCCGCACCGATGATCATTCCTGCAAAGATACTCGCAACAATATTAATTAAAAATGCATAGGCTTTCTCCTTTCTTCGGTTTGTTTGTTTTCAGCTCGTTACGTCCCTCTCTTCGATCGACAAGTACTGTTCAACATCTGCTCTGCTAATGGCAATCGTTGGGTTTCAGTACGTCGGGCACTTCTCTCTCTTCGATCGACAAGTACTGTTCAACATCTGCTCTGCCAATGGCAATCGTTGGGTTTCAGTACGTCGGGCACTTCTCTCTCTTCGATCGACAAGTACTGTTCAACATCTGCTCTGCCAATGGCAATCGCAGTGTTTCACAGCAAAAAACCTTCCGCCAAAAACTCAGCGGAAGGTCATAAATAGGCGTACAAAAAAAAGCCTGCATGATCTAATCGTTGAGTTTTGGCACTATACAACGTAAAAAGCAGAGCTTTTAGCTACCTTATGAAAAGCCTTGTAATCGACAATCCCTGTTCTACCCATTGGCATCTCTCGATGTTTTTGGGCAGTAGCCTATGTTTGTATAGGAGCCTCACCTAACAAATCTATTTAGTTGTCTTACAGAAAGAACTATACCACCATCACAAAACAAATGTCAATGTTTTTCCGTTTATTTTTTGAATAAGCAATAATCGTTTCACTACAAAATCAAAAAATCACTGTCAAAAAATACTTGAATAGAGCGTTTTTTACAGTGATTTTTGATAGATTAATTTTTTTCAACTTTGACTACTGAATTACCAACTACTTGAGGTGGGATCGACATTGTCATGGCAGGTAAACCAACTAAGGTAAATTGAATTTTATCTCCCTTTTTCAAATCATTTTCAGTAATACCATCTGCCAATTGTTCATTTGATACATTTAAGATTACGCCATCATTTTTCATCATACCGATTATTTTTTCTGGATCTTCAATTACTTCAACTTCATTTAAAACCAAACGTAGAGATTTGTCTACCGTCTCGTTTCTCCTAGCATCTTCCATTAAAGTGGCTATAAATACTGATTTTGCTTGTTCTTGTTCCACGTTATGAGATGTTTCATCTGTCACTTGATTTTGTTTACTACTCATAGATGTTTCTTCACTTCCTTTTGCAGAATCATGGTTATTTTTCGTACATGCTCCTAAAGAAATCAATGTAATGATAGTTAGCACTGCTAATGTGATTTTTTTCATAGGATATCCCTCCATTATTGATATCTAATTATAAGCTATATTTTTGATTCCAGTCTAATATCATCCTTAGTTCTCTTAAAAAAATAAAAAATGATTGAGACAGAACTCTTCGAGTTACATCTCAACCACATGGCTTCCATAAAAGCTGTAGTAGTCTGACCACCTTTAACCATTTCTCCGGTCATTGCCTGACATCGTAATTTCTTGTGCTAAATAACGAATCCGCTCCATGATTCGACGAGCCTTCAACGGCTCTTGTTCCCCACGCTGAGTCACGGTCAAGTGCTTTTCTAAATCCTTTAAATTTAGATTCGATGAAAAAAAAGTCACTAATTGTTCTTGCATCCGATATTGTAAAATCACACTAAGCACATCATCTCGAATCCAAGACGTCATTGATTCCGCACCTAAATCATCAATCATCAAAACAGGGGACTTTTTAACGGCATCCAATTTTGGGCCTACCATATCTTTGCCGATTGCTTGTTTCATTTCGACAGTAAAGGTTGGAAAATGAACAATCGTTGTAACGAATCCCCGTTCAGCTAAGCTGTTGGCAATTGCACCTAGTAGAAAAGATTTCCCTACACCAAATGTCCCTTGTAAATAAAGTCCTTTATGAAATTCTTTTGGATTAGAAGTGTAATCATTTAGAAATTTCATTGTTTCGGCCATCGCTTGAGCACGACCTTGAGATGCTGTATCAAATCTACTTAGGTTCGCTTCTCGCACATCCTTTGGCATATCCATGGCCCGAACTCGTTTACGAATTTCATCTTCTTTTTGCTTGGCAATCAGAGCTTCTGTCGGCACATAAGTGACATCGATATAATGGAAATTCAAGGTTAGTTTTGGCTCATATCCAGGTGCGATCATTGTTGGATCATTCAAATTATATTTACGTTTTTCTTGAACAAATTCATATAGTTTTGAATAACTTTTTCGAATATCATCATCTGACAAACGTTCACGATTTTCCTGAATAAATTGTTGAACATCCGTATCTTTCAATACAACTTCAACTAACTCATTGTACCGTTCGTTCATGTCTCTGTTTTGAATGATTTTTGACATTTCTTTCCCTACATCTTCCATTAATTATCGCCTCCTTTGCTTAAGAAATCTTGTATTTCTTTATCCAATCGCGCCTGCTCTTCTTTAGATAATTTTTGCTCCTCAACTGGATTGTCAACCCAATCTGGTAATGTTTCTTGGCGAATTGGTCGATTATTTTGACCATAGCGCTGTCTTGTTTGCTTTTGTTCTTTGCCTTTTTTAGCAATTTCTCGTACATGATCAATTGCTTTTTCTGGAGAAAAAATGCCACTTTGAGCCCATTCGTTTGCGATTCGATTCACATAATCGGCTTTCAATGTTGGTTGCTTTTGAATATTATAAACATAGTTGATCAAGACATTGATCACACTGTTTGGCAAGCCTGATTTGCTGACTAAATATTTAACTAAAGAGCGTTCTTGTGGAGTCGTATAGCCGCCACGCTCATTTTTCAATGCTTCCAAATAGTTTAGCGGAAAATTGTTCTCACTGTCCATGATCATCTGAATATCTTGCATTGAAAAGCCATTCATTTTTAATGAATTGTAACGGTATGTTTGTTGATCTTCAGCTGATAAATCAACTGTCTCATTTTTTTGAAACTGACTTGGTTTTTGTTTTTTATCAGGATCATAGGTCCTATAGACCGCACGCTCAAATTCTTTTGTGTCAATTTTTCCTGTATAATAGTCAAATGATTTAGAACAGAAATCGATCATGTCTAGTTCTGTAATTCCAAATAAATTATGAAAAACAAAAACTTCTTCTTTAAAACCAACATGATTATCTGGTAATTTGATACCCAGTTTTTCGATTCCTTGTATAAAATAGGACCAATCAAATTGTTCACTGACTGCACTTATTTTCTGTGCTGGACGTGGATCCTCAAAAGCTTGCTCCATTTGACTTAATTGGTTGCTTTGTGCCACAATTTGTTCTTCTTTAAATAGATAAGCATCTTTAAAGCCTACCGAAATTTCTTCAAAACCGTTCAAATTAATGAACTTTGGTTTGAACCGATCAAATAATTTATCTAATTTCCGCTGACCTACACTGTTTAAAAGTGTTAGCGATAATACTTCATCTTTAAAAAAACGTTCTGCTGTTTCAGGATGGTTCAAACGATATAAAAACAAAGTCCCCAGTTCAGCATCATTTTTTACAAAAGTACTTAATAAACCAATGCCTTCTAATTTCTTTCTAGCCAATTGAATTTGTTTAATACTCTTATCCATTATCGTAATCAATTCTGCGTGAAACAGCGACTCACTAATCCCAGTTTTTTCAGCTTCAGATAACAGTGTTAGATATAAACCAAAGGCATCCACACCGATAATAGGTTGGTATAAAAGGGTCAATATCTCTTGTTCCTGATTAGAAAGCGGACAAGCAATCGCCGCTTGAAATATACTTTTAGGATGGACTTCTTTCCAATTGTCTTTCAAGGAAAGACCTCCTTATTCATTTGTTGCATCGTCACTTGATGATTTCGCTTTGTCTACGATATCCTGCAATTCTTTTAGGAATACACTCATATCTTTGAACTGACGGTAAACACTGGCAAATCGAATATAAGCAATCTCATCTAGATTAACTAAATCTTCCATAACATATTCTCCGACTAACGTCGTTGAGACTTCGTTTTCACCTAAACTACGTACTCGATTTTCAACATTATCGACGATTTGCTCCATTTGTTCCATAGCAACAGGTCGTTTTTCAGCAGAGCGAATCAATCCGCGTAAAACTTTCTCTCTATTAAATTCTTCTCGATCCCCATTTTTCTTGATGACTAACAATGGCGCCGCTTCAATTCGTTCGAAGGTTGTAAAACGGTAATTGCAATTTTCACATTCTCTGCGACGACGAATTGCACGTCCATCATCTGCTTGACGACTATCGATCACTCGAGAATTATTATGATGACATCTTGGACAACGCATAGTGTTCACCTCGTTTATCTTATATTTTATAATATACATTATTTACGTATCTATATTATAACATGAAATGCTTGAGAAGCCATACATCTAGTAATAGTTCCACGAGAAATTAATGCTCATTTAATCCTGGTATTCAAAAAGAAAGAGTTGGAATAAATAATGAAAATTCCAATATAAAACATATTCATTTTTCTTTTTTTATTAAAAAAATCAAAAAAAGCGACAATAAGATTTATTCATCGCTTTATAATTACTGCTATTTAAAAAAACATAAAATAGATAGAGAACTTATCATCTACTTAAAAGTTTTTTTCAGAAACCCATGCTTCAATTAACTTTTTTGTTTTTTCAATATTTTCTTGATTATCAAAAACAATATCCGCATTTTTTTTCTTTTCTTCAATCGATAATTGGCTTTGGATTCGTTGCAAAGCTTCATTTTCACTTAGATGATCTCTTTTCATCAAGCGAAGTAACTGGAGCTTTTCTGGAATATACACGACAGCCACTTGATCGACAAATTTGTCATAACCGCCTTCATAAAGTAATGGTATATCAACGATTATTAACGATGCTTTATCTTTTTTTGATTCGATTTCAGCTAAGATTCTTTCTTTTATAAATGGAGACAGAATTTTATTGAGTATTTTTCTTTTTTGTGCATCGGAAAATATAAGTACACCTAGCTTTTTTCTGTTTAATGAACCATCAGAATTGATAATATTTGTTCCGAAAACCGAAACAATCTCAGCCAGTCCGATGCTTCCAGGCTCAACAACTTCTCTTGCTATAATATCCGCATCCACGATGGGGAAACCTAAATTTTTAAATACATTAACAACCGTACTTTTCCCTGTAGCAATACCTCCAGTTAAACCTAATATCAGACCCATCCATCAATTCCTCACTTTCAAGGTTTGACATTTTGGACAAAAATGCGTTCCTCGTTGAGCAACCTTGATTTTTTTAATCGGTGTCCCACATCTCGAGCAAGGCTTTTCTGTTTGACCGTAAACATTTAAAGAAATTTGAAACGTTCCAGCTTCTCCGAGAGCATTTAGATAGCTTCGAATTGTTGTTCCACCAGCCTCAACCGCACGACCGAGAACGTCAATGATCGCATGATATAAGCGCTCAATTTCTTTGGCTTTTAAGGTGTCTGCTGGCTGCTCAGGATGGATCTTCGCTTCCCACAATGCCTCATCTACATAAATATTGCCTAACCCTGTCACTAGACGCTGATCCAATAATAATGGCTTGATTGCCTTATGATGCTTCTTTAGACCTGAGCGGAATTCTGATAATTTAAATTGAGAAGGGACAGGCTCAGGACCTAGAGCTAAAATCCCTTTATATAGCCCTGCTTGATTTTTTTCTACTAAAGTCATCCTACCAAATTTACGCACATCTAAGTATCTTAATTCTGTTTCATCAGTGAATGTAAAAATAACGTGAGTATGCTTATTTCGGTCATTCTGGGGGTCATGGGTTTCATACTTTCCTTCCATTCGCAAATGAGAGATCAAATCATAGTTTGTTAATTTAAAAATCAAAAACTTGCCACGACGCTCCATGTTTTCAATTGTTTGCCCGATCAATTGTTGTGCAAAAACATCAACTTCTGGTGTTTCGATGATCCTTGGCCATAAAACAGTTACTTCTTTGATGGTTTTTCCAACGACTAATTTTTCTAACCCTTTTCTGACTGTTTCAACTTCTGGTAATTCAGGCACCTTTCATCGCTCCTTTAGAAAAAAAGACTGAAACCAACACAGCAATGTTTTTAACATTGTCGTTTAGTCAGTCTTTTCCACTTATTTTATTGCCTTATCTATTTAGCGTCATACCATGTTTTGCCCCAACTACTATCCGTTAGCAACGGTACGTGTAAAGCAACAGCATTTTCCATCACATCTTTAACTAAGTCATTTAATTTTTCTAACTCAGATTCAGGTGCTTCAAAAACAAGTTCATCATGTACTTGCAATAGCATTGTTGCTTGCATATTTTCTTCTTTCAAACGTTTTTGCATGTTGATCATTGCAATTTTCAAAATATCCGCAGCACTTCCCTGAATCGGTGTATTAATCGCTGTCCGCTCTGCAAATGAACGTAAATTAAAATTACGTGAATTGATATCTGGTAAATAACGGCGGCGATTATATAACGTTTCTACAAATCCTTTATCTTTAGCATCCCGAACAATAGCTTCCATATACTTTTTCACACCAGGATATTTTTCAAAATACGTGTCAATATATTCTTGTGCTTGCTTTCTAGTAATACCAAGGTTTTGCGACAACCCATAATCACTGATTCCGTAAACTATGCCAAAATTTACAGCTTTTGCTTGGCGACGCATATTCGGTGTTACATCTTCCGGTTTTTCAATACCAAAAACACGCATAGCTGTGCTAGAGTGAATATCTTGACCTTCAATAAAAGCTTCTTTCAAATGTTGATCATCTGAAATGTGTGCTAAAACACGTAGTTCAATTTGAGAATAATCGGATGAAAAAATCAACCAATCATTTTCTCTCGGTACAAAAGCTTGACGAATTTTCCGTCCTTCTTCTAAACGGATTGGAATATTTTGTAAGTTAGGATCAACTGAACTCAAACGTCCTGTTTGAGTCAATGTTTGAACATAGCGTGTGTGGATCTTGTCATCAGGTTGAATCACTTTTAATAGCCCCTCAACATAGGTTGATTGGATTTTGGCGATTTGACGATAGACCAAAATATCTTCGACGATCGGTGCTTGCTCTTTTAATTGTTCCAGCACGTCAACTGCGGTTGAATAGCCAGTCTTTGTTTTTTTAATAACAGGTAGACCCATTTTTTCAAATAAAATCACGCCCAATTGTTTAGGTGAATTCAAATTGAATTCTTCGCCAGCTTCTGCATATATTTTTTGTTCGATTTCACGTAGTCGATCTGAAAATTCGATACGCATTTCTTTCAATCGATTCGCATCCACACGAATACCTGTGATTTCCATATCACCCAATATTTTTGAGAGCGGTAGTTCCATTTTATAGAATAGATCAGCTTGATTCTTTTCAACTAATTCTGCATCTAGTTTTTCAGATAGAAAATGAATAGCGTTGACTTTCCGTGCAAGATGGCTGAAAAAAGCCTCATCATCTTCTGGTAAGCCTTTTTTCGCACCTTTTCCATAAACTGATTCATCCGAGTGGATATCAGTATAACCATAGTGCTGCGCTACACCCTCAATATCCGCATTGTTATCATTTGTATCTAATAAATAAGCAGCTAATAAGACATCAAACGTAATACCTTGAGGTTTCCCAACGTAGCGGTTAAGAGACACATAGGTACGTTTTGCATCGTACACTATTTTTTTATATTTTTCTGATAACAGCCAATCAACAAATGGTTTGCTTTCAAATAATTCTAAACTGTTTGTTGTGTATACTTTGTTCCTTGTTCCCCACGCAACACCTACAATCGGTGAAGTATGGTAATTATCTTCCAACATTTCAACATATAAGGCCATATCATCGGTAAACATTTCTTCTGTGAATGTATCTACCACATCAAAATGAACATCTTCTAGCTCAACTACTTCTTCTTCAACATTCAATTTGCTTAGCATTTGTTTGAATTCCATTTCTTTATAGAAAGGAATCAATTTTTCTAAGTCTTTTCCTTCATATTTTAGTTCATCAATATTGATTTCAACTGGAGAATCGATATTGATCGTCGCTAAGCGCTTTGACATAAAAGCTTGTTCTTTGTCGTTAATCAAATTCTCTTTCATTTTGCTTTGCTTCAAGCTATCGATGTTTTCATAAACGCCCTCAACTGAACCGAATTCTTTTAACAATTTAATAGCTGTCTTTTCACCAATTTTTGTTACCCCAGGGATATTATCTGAAGTATCTCCGGCTAAACCTTTCATATCGATAATTTGACTGGGGGTCAACCCATCATATTTTTCAGCTACATGCTCTGGTGTATAGGATTCTAAATCACTGACACCTTTGATCGTAATATCTACTTTTACTGAATCTGTTGCTAACTGAGTCAAATCTCGATCACCTGATAAGACGACCACATCAAATTGGTCCTTAGGTACTTTAGTCGCTAATGTTCCAATGATGTCATCTGCTTCATAATTATCTAATTCATAATATTTTACACCTAAACCAGTTAACAATTCACGAATGTAAGGCATCTGCTCTTTAAATTCTCCAGGTGTTTTTGAACGTCCTGCTTTATATTCTGGGTAAAATTCGGTCCGAAATGTGGTTTTCCCTGCATCAAATGCGACTAAAACATGAGTTGGTTTTTCTTTTGTCATAACATTTTCAAACATATTATTAAACGCATAAACCGCATTTGTATGTAACCCATTTTTATTTTTAAAACGTTCTAAGGAATTGTGTAAAGCAAAAAATGCTCGAAACGCCACGCTGTTTCCATCAACTAATAATAATTTATTTTTTGTCATTCTTTTATCTCCTCATCTTAAGCAAACTGGTTTCCTATCTATTCTAACAAAAATTTGGTAACTTTGCAGTAGGAAGGAACTAAAGTTCGTAAAGTCTATTAGAATTATTAAATTAAGTGCAACACGCTTTTAAATACTTTAAAAATAAGAACATTTTAGTTAAGTTAATCGCCTTGAATTTATTTTTATAGTAGGTCAATCTTTCTGTTGGACATTTTTTTAATGCCCTTTTCTTTCATTAGCTTCTTTGATAAAATAAAAAATATATTTGACTATAACGATTCAATACAATGGAGAGAAGGAATAATTTTGAAAAAATTAGGTCAAGACTTAACTCAAAGTCGAACAAGTGTATTTTTATTTACGTTTTTTTTGTGTACAATTATCAATATATTCTTACAGAAGACTCTAACAGTGTCTGATTTAATTGGTATCTTTGTGGAGACAACAGTCATTGCCTTTGGTATATGGCAAGTGAGAAAAATGAAACGTTACGTTAGGTAGTCTTTCTTTAATAAGTTATAATGGACTTGTTATTTTTGATTCCTTTCATTTGGTTAAAGATAACAATTTATCATAAAATACCTTAGACTAGTAATTAAAACAAAAAGAAAACCCCCTCTGCACACTCAGAGGGGGTCAATTAGGAGTTCACACAAATGAAATTGATTTTTTGTAACTATTGTCTCTTTCTTCTATGTCTTTATACTACAAGGTAAATGTGAAAAATATATGAACGAAACATTTCTAAAGTGTAACTTTTTTAATGACCATCATCTTAATTCTTTATTATTCAACAGAATCAGTAACTGCTGATTTGTTCAAAAACATTCTCATCAAGGTAAAATATTTCCAGCTGCACAATAGATTTCATACCATTCTTCTCTGTTTAATACAATCTCAGAAGCTTTTGCAATTTCTTTAATTCGCTCTTTATTCATACTTCCAGCAATAACTTGCATGTTTGCAGGATGTCTTAAAATCCAAGCAGTAGCTAAGCCAGTGGCTGTGCAATTATGATTTGCCGCAATTCGATCTAAAACGCTGTTTAATTCTGAGAATTTCTCATTTCCAATGAATACCCCTTCAAAGAAACCATATTGATAAGGCGACCATGCTTGAATTGTCATCTGATTCAATCGTGAATAATCTAAGAGACTTCCATCTCTGTCAGTACTTGGTTCATCTGTCATGTTCACATGGATTCCTTGATCAATCATTCCTGTATGTTTGATCCCAAATTGCAATTGATTCACTATTAGTGGCTGCTTCACTGTCTTTTTCAATAAATCGATTTGCATGGGTTTTTGATTGCTAACACCAAAATATTTTACTTTTCCTTGTGCTTCTAACTGGTCAAAAGCTGCTGCAACTTCTTCAGGTTCTACTAGTGTGTCTGGTCTGTGTAATAATAAGGCATCTACATACTCAACATCTAAACGCTTCAAACTGTTTTCAACTGACCCTACGATATGCTCTTTGGAAAAGTCGAACATTCCTTTACGAATACCACATTTTGTCTGGATAATGATATCTTCTCTTTTAATCGACGTTCCTTTCAACGCTTTTCCAAAAATAGTTTCGCATTCTCCTCCACCATAAATATCTGCATGATCAAAAAAATCGATCCCATTTTCATATGCAGTTTCTATAATCTCTCTAGGATTTTCAGCGCCATTCATTCTCATACAGCCGAGAATAACCGATGCTACTTGTAAATCGCTTGTTCCAAATTGAATTTTTTTCACTAGAAAACCTCCTCAAATTATATTGACTAGTTTAGTTTAACACATTTTTATGAAAGGGTTTCATTTTCTAACTTTTTTTAATATCTTTTCAATTTTAATAAATCCCTCCTCAGAAAATTCTGGCTCAATAAGTAAGGTTGGTAAATTGTACTTTTGCTCCACTTCCTGACAAAGGACTGTTGTTAAAATGATATCTGAGTATGAGATGTTTCTAGAAATTCTGGCATAAATAACAGCTAAATTGAATTTGTTAAGAAAAAAAGTATTAATTCTCTTTCCTAGTTGCGTTTCGATTTCAAGTGGTAAATCCGTCATCAAACAGACCACAATTTTTTTCTCATTATAAACAGGTGGAATACGAGAACTTAAAATCATAAAATACCGATGGAATAAAGATTCTTTTGGTATATTGCGATAACACGGGGACTCTTTTACCAACTCACTTATCCCTTCTTCAAGTTTACTTGAAAAGCTAGGATAGCATTCTTGGAGAGCTTTAATTGGCTGATTCCTTTCAAATGAAATATTTGAAACTAATTCATAATGTAAATGGAATCCTAAAAATGCATTAACGCTTTCCATTGAATAGGTGAAATTATTATTCCAAAAGACTCGTCTAAATTTGTGTGCTGCAATCAATGTTTTATAAAAACAAGATGTCTGCCTTAAATAATGCTCTTCAATAATATAGGCCTGTATGCGTGATTCATAGTACTGAAAAAAATATGCTTGAGAAATTAAATACAAATAAGCTAATTCTTCAAAAGGCAAGTGCTTCGTCATTTGTTCCATTCTCATTGCCTTCATAAATTTCAAGAAAATAGAACTATTTTCAATATATTGCTTCCAGTTAGTTCTTATCTGAACTTTGTTCCCTTTTTGATAACGCCAGCTTGCAATTTGAATCATTCGATAAAGACCTTTTTTTTGAAGATCATTTATTTGTATTTGAAAAAATAAAATGAATTGTTCTGTTAGGCATTTGCTTCGATTTTTCCCATTAAGTAAAAACTTCGTTTCCGTCCCTTGATAAACAAACCAGTAAAAATGGAAAATCATCGCTCTTATCTGTTCCTCATTTCCTTTAAATTCGTACGTTCCTCGTGTCAACTGAATATTAAATTTTTTAAGCCACTCGTTGATCTTTTTCATACGTTTTCTCATACTTGACTCACCAATCAGCGATCTTTCTGCTAATTGTTTCATTAAAATATTCTCCTCTTCGATAATTGCTTTCAGAAAAACAATCTCAGGTAGATTGCTTAAATAGCGAACTAAAAACGTTTCTACATAATGTGCATTGTCTTTTTTTAAGTAAATATATTTTTTTGAATTAGCACAAATGGTTAAATGCTGATCCAATTGATATCGTTTGAATAATTTTTGTAATTTGACCAATGATCTTTGGATCGTTTTTGAATTGATTCCTACTTCATTTGAAAGTTGTTTTAATGAACAACTATTCTCATTTGATTTGAGTACATTAAACAGGTTAAGTAACTTGATTGATTCAAAATCAAGGATTTCTTTAAAGTCCATTCCAAACCTCCGCTATAAAAATGAGCCTCTATTCTATCACTCATTTTCACAAAAAAAGTAATGAATAGGCATATTAAATATACGCACTATTCATTACTTTTCATTTTTTTAATTATGGATACGTAAAGTCATAGCATTTGCTGCAACTATTACAGTGCTCAGAGACATCAAGATTGCTCCAACTGCTGGGTTTAGTATTATTCCCCATGGTGCTAGAATCCCTGCCGCTAGTGGAATCGCAATAATATTATAACCAGCGCCCCACCAAAGATTTTGAATCATTTTGCGTCGTGTTTGTTTGGCTAAATCTAGGAAACGGAGAATATCTTTTGGATCACTATCTGTCAAGACTACATCAGCTGAATCAATTGCAACATCAGTTCCCGCCCCAATCGCAACACCGATTGTCGCTCTAACTAAACTTGGTGCATCATTAATTCCGTCTCCAACCATCATTACTTTTTTGCCTTCGCTTATATATGTTTGAATGATTTTCTCCTTATCTTCTGGCAATAACTCTCCATGAAATTCATCAATCCCTAGGTAATGAGCGACTGATTCTGCTGCTTTTTTATTATCACCTGTTAACATTATAGGAACGATTCCTTGTATTTTTAACTCAGTAATAAATTGCTTTGCTTCTGATTTTACCACGTCTCCTAATGCAATCAACGCCACAAGTTGCTCCTCAACGATCAAATAACTTAAGGTATTTCCCTGTTCTTGATAGCTTTGTTTTAATAAACGGTCAAAGGTAAAATTTAATCGATCCACTTCTTTTTCATTCACAATTTTTACGGATTGTCCGTTGACCATCCCTGTTAAACCAATGCCGGAAATACTTTGAAGGTTCTCTGCCTTGTCTGGTATAATTCCTTGTTCTTTTATATACTTCATGATGCCTATCGCTAATGGGTGATTCGCATTATTTTCCAAGGCACCGATCAATTTTAGGGCCTTTTGTGTAGTCATCTCTTTGCTGAGCATTTCAACCCCAGTTACAGTAAATTTGCCTTCAGTCAGTGTTCCTGTCTTATCTAACATAACATATTGAATGTCATTTGCTTGTTCAAGGGCATTACGGTTTTTCAATAATAATCCATGTTTTGCTGCAATTGAAGTGGAACGTGCCACAACCAAAGGAATAGCTAAACCTAGCGCATGAGGACAAGCAATAATAAGGACCGTCACCATTCGTTCAAAGGCAATGCTTACATCTCTATCGATGATCAGCCAAGTAAAAAATGCGAACAGTCCCGCAGCGAATGCTATATAGAACAACCACTTTGCCACTCGATCTGATAACGATTCAAGTTTTGATTTTTCGCTCTGAGCTTTTTTTACCATCCCCATAACTTTTGAAAGATAGCCTGTTTCGCCAGTTCCTGTTACTCTTATTTCAATTGTTCCACTTCCGTTAACCGAACCTCCGATAACCTTATCCTCTTTATTTTTTGTCACAGTTTTTGACTCACCTGTAACCATTGATTCGTCCACTAATGTTTGACCGTTAATGATCACACCATCAGCTGGTATTTTATCGCCCGCCCGGACTATTAAATGATCATTTTCTTTTACTTGCTGCAATGCCACCTCTTCCTCGTTGCCGTCTTTGTTTAATCGTTTCACTGTGTTAGGTAACAGTTCAGCCATCTTTTGCAAAGCATCACTTGCATTGGAAATAGCATTCATCTCGATCCAATGACCCAACAACATAATAACAATCAAGGTGGCCAACTCCCAGAAAAAATCCATCACATGATTTTGCGGCATTAACTTATTCATTATGAATGCGTACACGCTATAAAAATAAGAGACAGAAATACCCATAGCGATCAAGGTCATCATCGCTGGACTTTTTTGTTTCAGCTCCATCTTAGCACCATTTAAAAAAGGTTCCCCTCCATAAAAAAATAAAATTGATGCTAAAACCAAGACGAGCCAATCAGAACCAGGGAAAGTAAACTGAAAAGACAAATCCACACCCATCATTGGTGAAATAAAAATAATCGGTATAGCAAGAATTAAAGAAAACCAGAACTTTTGTTTAAAATTCCCCATATGCATAGAATGATCCATACTAGACATATGTTCATGCGACTGATGCCCAAATATACTGTGATCCATACTTTCCAAGTTATGCATTTGATGATCACTATGTTCTTCATCGTTCCTCTTCATTAAAATTCCTTCTTTCCTTCTTTTCAATTCATTTATGTCAGAGCCAATCTCTCATTTTAAGCATAGCACAATCTAGCATTTGGAAAAAATAAAGTAACTCATTTCATATAAACAAAAATTTCTTGCGTATTTTATATTAAGTCACTCTGATTAATGCCAAGTATAACTCTTAAAAAGCCAAATAGCATAATCTCTTTTTTCTTTAATCCTACTATATTTTCTTACACAAGATTCCTTAAAATATTTATACACGTTTTTTTCAGATTCTCGTTTTATTTCACTATACATTTGTTGGATTGCTTTTCGATTTGCTTTATATTTTTTACGGTTTCCACCAGTAAATCCATAAAAAATATCAATTCCTTCTGATTCTTTAGTAATGGGAGAATGACGAACTAATTCATTTTGAGTTTTTTTGAGCTTTTTTAGTATGTCTTCTGTTGCACTTTGCTCAAAGCCTTCTTTGATGATCATCTTGCATAATCGTGTATATTCGATCTTTGCCACATGATTATATACATGGCTTGCATAATCTAAGCCTTTATATAAAACATTTGCGCTAAACGACATGTTGACTAGTAGCTTGTACTGTTGAATACACGTCTCTTCCATTCTTTCTTTATTTTCTTGGTAAGGAATCTCATTATTCAGTCTAACCAAGAATTGATATAAAAGATGATTTTTTTGCTCCTCAATTTTAGCTATTTTTTTCATGTGTACTTCTCCTCCTTAAATAATGAATGTTTTTCGGTATTTTTAAAAAAGAAATTAATGGACTAAAGTAAATTTATTGGGTCTTATTTTTTTATTTTCTTAGTGGTAAAATTTACTTACACTCTCATTTTATAAAACAAAGAAAAATAATTGAATATATTTCGGTATAAAGATCATATCACTCCAAACGATTTATTGCAACGACAAATTGAAATAAAAACGGTACATTTATTCTTAAATAATGATATAGTAAAAGAAAGAAATTTTAGTCAGCTTTACGAAGAGCGTAGAGTATTCATACCAAGGAGGTATTATTTTGGAGATAGATTTAAAAGCAGCTGGGAAAAGAATCAAAGAAATTCGAGATCAACATAAGTACTCAATGGCTCTTTTTGCTAATTTAGTAGGAAATGCAAGTGCCAGCACAGTAAATAACTGGGAAAAAGGAAATAATCTACCTAAACCAGAAAGATTAGAAAAAATTGCGATTCTTGGCAACACAACAATCGATTGGATTCGCTATGGAGCGTTCAAAGATTATGTGAAACAATTATTGAGTGAAGCGAATTTACAACATCAACTTGAGAATGAACAGCTTGAACTATTAATACACTCACTAAAAAAACAGAAGATCAGCTATAGCCAAGATTTAAAGATACTGACTACTGCAAACGAGCTATTCCCAGATTTATTTGAAATAAATTATCAATCAGAACTTTCCGAACAATTCTCCCTTATTTCTGAAGATTCCACACTTTACAGAATCGAACAAAACGATCGTTATAGAACAGACTTTTTACCAATGATCGAAGAATTATTGTATCATTCTAACCAAAAAGAGATTAACGCTTCTGTCTTATTTTTAGTCTTTGATTTATTAAAACGATCAGAATCATGTAAACTTTTTTCAGAGGTTCCACAAATTTTTGCTTTATTATCAGAAGTTATCACTAACGATATAGTTTATAGAACGAAACACACCATGAAATCCATTGATTATAACAGTTCTATTAAAAAACCTAAGCAAGGTAAACTATTAACTGAGAAAACAGTGACAAAAAAATATGCTCAGGTAAAAAAAGAACTCATCTATTTACTTGATGAATTTTATGCTGATTATAATATTTAAAACGAAAATAAGCTTTTTTTAACTATTACAATTATTGTTTCTTATTAATAGTAAGTTTCGCATATTACAATTAGATGTTACCATTATTGCCATATTTTAAATTTCATTTTTTTGATTGATCTGATAGTTTAAGCCTAATTATTCTTAAAAAAATATGGTATACTTTGTCTTGTATCATAAACGATGATGAACGGAGACAATATCTAAGCTGTCAAACGTTTAAAATAATCAATAAAAAAGCGAGGAACATCACTTGAAGAAAAAACTACTGATTACACTGTCATTTATTTTATTAGTACACGCTGCACCAATGAGCGTATCAGCAGAAGATATCGATCAAAAAATCCAAAATCAAACAAAGAAAATAGACGAAATTATTAAGACCGAAAAAGATGCAAAAGATTATCTAACTACTTTAGAAAAAGAGATTACGACGATCGAAACAGAATATCAGGCTGTTCTTTCTGAAAAACAAAAGCATGAAAAAGAAATGAATCAGTTAAATACTGATATTGCGAATTTAGAAACAAAAATTCAAAAAAGAAATGAGCAATTACAAGCTCAAGCTAGAGTAACACAAACAAACCATGAACAAGAATCTATGTTGACTGTGTTACTAAGTGCTGAATCTTTTTCTGATGCTATTTCAAAAGCCATCGCTGTGAATACATTAGTTACAGCAAATAATGATATTTTAACGGCTCAAAAAGAGGATAAAAAGGAACTGGATACGCTGAAAGTTTCATTAACTGAAACCTTAACAACTCTTGAGAAGAAAACAGAAGAACTTGAAGAAAAAGAAACTGCTTTGGCCGAAGCGAAGCTTGAGCAAAACGTAAAAATCAACGAAATTGCTGCAAGTCTTGCTACTGAAACAGCTGAAAAGGATAAATTTGTCAAACAAAAAGATGAAGCTGTAAAAAGAAAAGAAGCCCAATTAAAAGCAATTGCTGAAGAAAAGAAAAAAGAAGCTGCGGCTAAAGTTGTTGCTGAAAAGCAAGCTGCCGAACAAGCAAAAAGAGACGAACCAACTGTTCAATCGGCTCCTGTACAAACAACTGAAGAAGCTGTTACAGTTCCCGATACAACGACGAATACGAATAATACTCAACAAGTACCTACTCCTTCAGTATCCTCTGGCGGTTGGTCTGCTCCTGTAGCTAGTATGAGCATTACTAGTGGATTTGGTGGTCGTGAAGACCCTACCGGAATTTCTGGCTCATTCCATGATGGTATTGATTTTGGCGGAGCAAGTGGCACGCCAATTATGGCCGCTCGATCTGGTGAAGTGGTTAGTGCAAATTATGGTGGTATGGCTGGCAACCATGTTGTAATCAAACATGATAATGGCTACTACTCTTACTATTTACACATGAGTAGCTTAAGTGTAGCCGCTGGTCAAAACGTTAGTGCTGGTCAAACATTAGGCGGTATGGGCACTACTGGAAATTCTACAGGAGTTCATTTGCACTTTAGTATTTCAACCAGTTTATGGGGTGGATTTGTTAATCCGGCTCCCTTCCTTGGATTATAAATAATGTGAAACGATAAGAAAGTCAGAGCGATTCTGCTTTCTTATCGTTTTTTTCATCTAGTCAAGCTAGTCGTCACTTTTATCAATTTGTTTAACCTCTACTAGGGAACATGTTATAATAAAGGTAGATAAAGAAAGGTGCTGATTAAAATGATCAATAACTATTCTACTATTTTAGTTGCTGTTGATGGATCTAAAAATGCTGAGTTAGCGTTGCAACATGGTGTTGCTATTGCTAAAGAAAAAAATGCTACCTTATATTTATTATCTGTTGTTGACGAAAATGCAATCAGTCATAGTTCTTATGCTTATTCAAAAGTACTTGCACAAGAAAAAGAAGCTATTGAAAAAGAGTTACTAAAAAACATTTATTATGCCACTGAACAAGGTCTAGATGAGGTCATTCCAATAGTCGAAATCGGCAATCCTAAAGAAATGATTGCTACCACTGTACCTACGAATCAGGCAATTGATTTAATCGTTGTAGGTGCAACTGGTAAAGGGATGATCCAATCAAGCCAGCTTGGCACGACAACAAGTTATGTTGTACAGTTCGCTCCTTGTAATGTACTCGTTGTAAAATAATCAATGCTTTAAAAGCATGTGGTCCACTCGTATTCGGTGAACCACACGCTTTTTTTTCTACAAATCCATTAATTTTCCAATTAAAATAAACCGATGCTGCTGATTAGAAATGAACCCTTTTTCACATAATTCTTTTTGTCTATCGAGTAACGCTTCAAAATGAGTTTCTACAGAAAAATTTGGGTATTCCCATGGAATTCTTTTGATATAGTAAATGAGTCCCTCCATATCTAGGAAATGTTGTGCTAGAAAAGATTCCGCAGCAAACAAAATATCAAAATTTTCTTTTAGCAGCGCTTTTTTCGCTGTTTCTAAAGACCAGTCAATCCGTTGTCGTTGAACATTGTTGAATAGCTTTTGTGAAAGGGCACGTCCATTTTGATCGCCAACTTGCTGTGTAATAAATAACCCGCCCGGCCTCAATACTCTGCTCACTTCAGTCAAATCATAAGATTCATGACTATTTAAGACAATATCAAAAGAATCCTTTGGAAATTTCAATTGATCATCTTCCGCTACAAATACGACTTTTGCGCCTAATGGTTGTAATGTTTCTTTTAATAAACGATAGTTGGGCCGCCAGCCTTCGGTTACGGTAGTTTGATGATACGGATGCTCAAATGTCAGCAGTAATTCTCCCCCACCAGTTCCCATATCTAATAAGTCCATTTCCTTAGATAAGTGTTCACGAACAAGCCTTGAATAACTCCAAGGTAATTCATCTTGACGCCAACGATTGCACATATAAGAAAAATCCCAGCCATTAAATGGCAATTGCTCAATCGTTTGCCAATATTTTTTTAAGTCTTCATTGTTCATAACTAACTCTCCCTTACACTGTCTAATTCTTCATTGTAAGTTGGATACAGTTATAAAGGTTGTCCTGATAGCAATCATCTTACTCTATACAGTTTCTATCAGCCCTCTAACTGTATCGAGTTGTTACTTCGTTGCATCACTTTTCGTTGCATTTCACTCAACTCCTATCATTTTTTCACAAGACTTAATCCGTCCTAAACTTATAATCAAGCAAAAGTGATTCACTTAAATTCCATCTATACCAAAGATAATGCCAGTTAATGTACATACAAGCACTTTATCAAATTAGGCCATTTCGATCAACCACTTCTTTAAACCAATGTCCACTCTGTTTTAGAGTACGTTGGTCATTTTCCAAGTCTAATCGGTAAAAACCATAACGATTTTTATATCCGTTCAGCCAAGACCAACAATCAATAAATGTCCATGAATGATAACCAAAACAATTACTTCCTGCTTCAATCCCTTTATGCAGTTGCGCTAAATGTTCTTGCATAAATTCAATTCGGTAATCATCTTGAATCATTCCTGTTTGGTCCATGAATCGCTCTTCATCTGCCACACCCATGCCATTTTCAGAAACATACCAGGCAATATTTTTATATTCATTTTTAATCATCAGTGCCACATCATATAAAGCCTCAGGATAAATTTCCCACCCGCGATAGGGGTTGATTTTTTTACCTGACCAATCGTAATGCTCATAAAAATCAGCCGGGGAAAGAGCAGGCTGATTGATTTTTGTAGGTGCTTGAACCCGACGAGGTTGATAATAATTCATGCCAATAAAATCAACAGTATTTTTTTTGATCGTGTTTAAATCGTTTGTTTCTACTTTTGGCAGTAACTCATTCGCTGCTAAAAGTTCAATCAAATTTTCAGGAATTGTTCCTAAGACTGTTGGGTCTAAAAAGCTTTTTGTGTTTAATAAATCAGCCAGTTGAGCTGCTTCTAAATCTTCTTTGCTCTGACTTTTTGGGTAGCAGGGGGAAACATTTAATATAATACCAATTTGGCCAGAGTATTTGCCTTCTTTAAATGATTTGACCGCTAAAGTATGCGCCATCAACGTATGAAAACCTACTTGAATGGCCTTTTTCAAATCATGTATAGCTGGATAATGATAGCCATATAAATAGCCACATTCAACATGAACCATCGGCTCATTAAAGGTCGTCCACAGTTCGACTAAATCACCAAATAATTCAAAGCAAGTGTTGGCATAAAAGGCAAACGCTTCAACTGATTCTCGCGCTTCCCAGCCCCCTTTTTTCATTAACCACCAAGGCATGTCAAAATGAAATAAGTTAATGATTGGTTTAACACCATTTGAACGCAACTCATTAAAATAGCTCCGGTAAAACGCAACAGCTTCTGAATTCACTGTTTTACCATCCGGCAATAATCGCGTCCAAGCAATTGACGTTCTGAAAGAATTTAGGTGAATAGCGTTCATTCGTTTGGCATCCTCACAATAGGTTTCATACATATTTGAGGTATGTTCAGGCCCTTGATTTTTCGAGAATTTTTCTGGATTCATTTCATACCACTTATCCCAAGTTGAGGGTGATTTTCCGTTTAAAGAACCATGGCCTTCTGATTGTGGAGCGGATATAGCTGCGCCCCACAAAAAATCTTTAGGAAATGTTTTCATTCTCTCTTCTCCTAGTTGGTTATTTTTAAATAATCTAAAAGTAACGTACAAAACATCATATTTGCCCAAGAAAACCATTCACGTGTATATTGAGCAGGATCATTCACATTGATCCCTTCGTGCATATGATTCGTACCTGCATCAGTTTGAACTAAGGTATTTAAAAGCTCGACTTTTTCCGTTTGATCTTCAGTTGTCAGCCCTTGAATACATAAAGCAATCGGCCAAACATAATTTTTTGGCGTATGCTCACTTCCGATTCCCTTTAACTTATTTCCTTCAAAGTAGTAGGGATTTGTATCGGATAAAATCAAGTCTCGTGTATTTAGATAAACTTCGTCCTCCATCGAACAATAGCCTAAATATGGTGCGGCTAACAAACTAGGGACATTGGCATCATCCATTAAAAGATAATTACCCAAACCGTCAACCTCATAAGCATAAACTTTTTTCCCTTGATATTCAACAACTCCCCATTCTATAATCCCCTGCTCAATTTCGTTTTTTAATTGTCTAGCCTTTTCAGCTAAAATAACATCATTATACATTGTCTCAAGAATCTCTGCCAGATAATCTAAGATAACTACCGCAAACATATTGGCTGGGATAAGATAATGGTAGGTACAACTATCATCACTAGGACGAAAGCCAGACCACGTCATACCAGTATAACCACAAGGTTCGCCTAATCCATTATTAGACAGAGTATCTTCTGGTCTTTCACCGAATCGTTCAAAGCGATAGCTTGAATTTTCATGATTCTGCTCTATTTTAAAAACATTGATGATTGTTTCAGCCGCTTGTTTAAAGTTTTTAGTGAAATGGGTTGTTTCCCCCGTCTTTTTCCATAATAAATAAGCAAGCTCAATAGGATAACACAAGGAATCTACTTCGTATTTTCGTTCCCAAATCCAGCCGTTCATTTCGGTGCTATCGTGATGATAACAATGCCCGTTTTCCGATTCATTAAAAGCATTCGCATAAGGATCTATCAAAATACACTTGATTTGGCGGTTAATTAATCCTCTAATCAATTGTTTGACCTGTTCATCTTCAGTGGCTATAGCGAGATACGGTTTGATCTGTGCGGACGAGTCTCTTAACCACATAGCAGGAATGTCTCCGGTAATCACAAATGTATCATCTGCGGTTGTTTTAACAGTTGTCTCTAATGTATTATCAAAACAATTTGCGAACACTTCACTCCATCTGGGATTGTCAACTTTCTCAGCGACTTGTTTTTTTAAATTTTTAATTATTTTTTTTGAATAACTGACCGTCATAAATAGGCTCCTCTTTATTTTCCTTTTAAAATCACTTCTGATTTTATCCAAGATTTGATTGTATCTTCATGATACATCGCTAATATCTCAGTATATAAAATATCGATTACTGTTAACACTGGAATTTGTGGAGAAATCCCGCCCATATCTTTTTTCCCCATGGAACTAGTTAAGCAAAATGCCTCAGAAAGCTTTTTATACGGACTTTTTTCATTCGCTGTAATAACGATTACTTTGGCATTTTTTTCAGAAACAACTCTGATTGCCTCCAAAATCGTTTCATTGTCACCAGAAATTGAGGACATGATCACAAGGTCTCCTGATTGAACGCCGTGAGCCATCATTGCAATTGAATGCTCGTCTTTGATCACATTAACAATTTTACCTAAACGAGAAAATTTAAACTGAAAATCTTCACCACAAAAAGCATTATAGCCCGTGCCCCAGTAATGAATGATTCGCCCTTTGTCAATCATCAGCGCAGCTTTTTTCACTTGTTCCTTATCTAGTTTCTCGATAATGTCATTGAGAAGCAAAGAATAATTTAAATTTACATAGTTGATGCTTGAATCCGTTTGCTTCTTAGTTCCTTTACTAGAATATTTATACAAATAAATCAGTTCTTTATAATTCGCTAAACCAATTTTTTTACAAAAGCGAGTAATCGAAGAATTGGAAACACTCAATTTTTGGGCAAGCTCTTGGATACCCAGCTCCTTATTTCCATCAAGAAAATAGTGCGCAATCACCCGCTCAACATCCGTAAATTTCTTTTCGTTTGCTTGAATGATCAGTTCAATATAACTTTCCATAATCAAGCCCTCCTTTCACAATCTGGAAACAAAATAAGAGATATTTGGATTGAAAATACGGTTGGGTCAAAAGTATTTAACTTCGAGAAATCAACAGAAAAGAACAAAAATGACAAGAAAAGTAGGATTTTTAGCTTTGATGTAGAATGGTTCCTACTGATTGCTCTTCAAATTCCTATGACCAAGTAGATACTATTCTGCATCCGTTCGTATCCCATTTTATTTCACAATAATTTCAGCTTATTTCCGATGGAACTGCTTTTGTTTCCACCTTTTGATCAAAACCTAGAACTAATTTTGCGCGTTAAGTAATTGGCTTTCATCAAATTTCATATTCATCCGTACAAATGGTGCATAGATGAAAATATCCAGTACAACTAACACGGCTGTTAAAATTACAGGACTAAGATGGAACGCACCTAAAATCCAAGTACTGATAAATATCGGCTCATTTCCAGAATTTAGAACGACCAACGGAACGACCCAACCAATTTTGGTTACAATATATGCGACAATTGCATTAAATACTGGTACAAATACAAATGGTATAAACATCAATGGATTTAGTACGATTGGAAAGCCAAAAATAATTGGCTCATTGATTCCGAATAATCCAGGAATAAATGAAAGTTTGGCTACTTCACGACCACTATAGGTTTTTGGTGTGAAAATCAAAATGGCTAAAATCAACCCAAATGTTGCACCTGATCCACCAATCATTGCGTAAACATTTGTCATTGTGTTCGGGGCAACAGAAATGTCCGCAAAACTTTTTGTTTCAGCAAATTTTGCCACGTTTTCTAAGAAGATCGGCAACCATAATGCTGACACAACGCCCCACACAATATTAAAGCCATGAAGTCCTAAGAACCACAAGATTTGCTCTAATAAAATAACTACAATAATTGCGGGCAAGCCTGTTCCAACTGAGGTCAATGGTTGCACAAATAATTGACTAACCATGTCCATGAAGGAATTAAAATCAAAGGCTTCAATCAAAACTTTCAAAATAGAACAAACCAATAAAACTATCGAAATTGGAATTAAGGCAAAAAAGGAATCAAACACGTTTGGTGGTACATTTCCGGGTAGTTTGATGGCAATTTTGTGTTTTGCCAGTACTGAATATAAGAAAACTGCTAGCAATCCGACGATCAAAGCTGTAAACATTCCTTCATAACTAAAGAAATTATTTGCATAACCTTGAACGATTTCAGCGGAATCATCTGCAAAGTTCACATTATTTGGTACCATAACAAAGTAGGCTGCAAAGGCAAGTAACGTTGCTAATAGCGGGTTGATATTGGCCTCAGGATGTTTTTTCATCAACTCTTTTGCATAATTATATGCAGTAGAAAATACAATCAATAACGCGACGATTCCCAGTGTTCCTAGATAAACATTGCCGAATATTGCAGAAGCTGTTTGACCGATTGCCGTTTCCCCAAAGAATGCATCAATCTGCATTTTGATCAAATTCGAAAATGAGCCAACTACAGTAAAGGGAATACTGCTAATAAATGCATTCTTAATTGCTTGTAAAACGCTGTTATTATCTACTTTATTTGCAATTTTTAATAATGGATCTTGAATCTTTTCGATATTTATTTTCATCTTAATTCGACCTTTCTACTGCGTTCTTTCTATTGCAACTGTTTTAATTTCACCTGGTTTAAATTTCCCTAATTGAATTTCATGCAGCTTTCCTAATGTTTCAATTGTATTACCATTTAAATCAACAAAATGGATGTTGGATTTATTTTTCAACATTATTTTTTCGTTTTCAACACTCGACGCTAGCGATGGATTATACAAACGAATCTGGACCCATTTTTGATCTCTACTCAATTCTAATGCACTATATACCAAATTTGAGTCACTTAAATCAATAAGCGTGTTCAATCCATTTAATTGGTCTACTTTATTACTCTGGAAATATTGAATCGGATTGGTAAAACGATTCAATGTTTGGATTTGATAATACGGACTTTCGTTTGAATACAACTGATATTCTTTTTGCACCATCACTGGGTCAAACACTTCACTAATAATTAGTGATATATCCATCTCTAACTCACCTAACAGCTGACTGTCAGGCGTTGGAATATAGCGGTATTGATTCCCAGAAGCATCTCCTGGCCTCCTTAACAATTCGGGTCTGCCTAAGAATCCTACACCTCTGAATAAAGTAATATATAAATCACTATCAATTACTTGATATTCTTTGATTCCTCTACTTAAAATCGTCCAACTAGTCGTTGCATCATGAATAGTTGAATAGTGAATCATTGGATAGATTTCTGTTGGTTCTTCTTTCCAACCAAGCTTTTTCCAATCATGGATATGTGGGTCTTGATTCTTTCTTTCTACGATTCCAAATAACGTATCCGCATAACTGACTTGACTTTTTACTGGTGTTTTCACAACTAAACGCATCCGGTGGTCCAACACTTGATTATCGATTTTCAATTTCATATCAATACGTTTTGATTCTTTACTTAAGGTCACAACAAAGGTATAGTTGACTTTAGCGTTTAATTGCTCTTCTTTTCTAGATTGTAAATCTTTCGGCAAGGACCAGCTACCTTTTAAAGTCATAGTTGAAAGAAATGGCCCTGTCTGAACAACAACGTTACTCGTATCAAAGTTTAAATGATGAACTTTATCATGGTAGGCTGGTGAATAATCATAAGTATCCCCTTCATCACCAGATTCTTCCACATACAGGCAATTTTCATATGTTTTTTCTTGTCTTTTATCTAAAATACAGAACTGTCCGTCTGAAAAAGAAAGTTTGTACGCTTCATTTTCGACAACCGCTCGCTCATTGGTTATCATTTTATTATGAACCAGTTCAGCTTGCTCTTCTATTGTAACGATTGTGTATGCTAATGGATCTGTTTCCTTTATGAAACTAATTTTATGGATATAGTAGTATTTTGCTTCATCATAGTCACGTTCTAAACGTCTGACTTCACCTGCATAAACTTTTTCTGATGATAAAATTTGATGCTCTAATTCTTGATGATTGTCATCAAATAATTTGATATGTTTCAATTTTGTACTCACTTCAACTATATAAGGATCGCATCTTTTATATGGCAAAGTATTAAAGAGAATCAAATCATTTGGTTTAATTTCAGCTATTGATTCAGAAATTTTCCGTACGAGATAGTCAACTGTTGAGTATGACAGCTGATCTGCTTCTTTGTATCTAGCTAAAATCATTTCGTTTGTTTTGTCCGTATTACAACCGCCAATACTATCGTGAGCATGATTTTTTAATAATAGTTTCCAAATGTAATCCAGCAATTCTCGTTTAAACGGAATCCCTAAATCATCCGCCATCAGCATCAATGGTTCTAACTGAAAAATCAAACGGTTTTCGACCTTATCATTTAACTGTTTCAAGTCATATCTTGATGAATAAATAGAGCGGTGAATTTTTGAAACGCTACCACTCATAAATTCACCTTGAACAGTCGGTAAATTTTTGGTTTGTTTTCTTAATAAATTAAAAATATGAGGATAATTGCTTTCTTCAATGGTATATTCTTTTCCAAATTGCTCGTTCACTTCTTGAATAATCTCTTTTAGGTTTCGATCGACCGCTCGCTGATCTCCACCCACTGGTAATGTCACTACATCTGTTGCGCTATCTTGTGAGACAATATCAAGGATCTCTTTTTTCTGGTACAGCTCACCTTCAACAAGTGCTACTCCTGCATAGTAGCCATTGCGAATATTGATCGTCAATACTTTTGAACCATCTTCGGCTGTCCAATAGAATTCTCGACTTTTTGTAACTTCGTTTGGCATCCCCCGCCAAAATACAGCATCTTCAATGCCAAAACCATTATAAATTTTAGGCATATCTTTCCCTTGACCAAATGAATCTGGTAAATACCCTAATGAAGTATGGCCACCCAAACGTTTTGACATTTCAATGCCGATTTGCAAATTTTTTACAACTGATTCACCGGCTACTACAAATTCATCCATCTGCGTATACCAAGGTCCAATAAATAGTTTGTTTACTTCCACTAATTTTTTAAGTGTTGCTTCTTGATTTGGATATACTTTTAGATAGTCATCTAGAATACTTAATTGCCCATCCAAATAATAGTAGTCGAGTTCCTTATTTTCTAATGCGTAAATCACCTCATCCATATGGTAAGAAAATTGAATAAATGCTTCATTATCACTAAAATACCACTCACGATCCCAATGGGTGTGAGCGACGATGTGTACCTTCTTCATCATCTTTTCTCCTTTCATCTCACTTCTCATTAAATATACTCTGGATTGTTTGAAAAGAAAACGATTTCGGTAATATTTTCAAGTATTTTCTTGAATCTAGAAATATCATGAAAATATTACCAAAAAAATACGCCGATTTTCTTTTTGGCAACTTCCTTTTTCCACTTTATTTTCTTTTGTTTGTCATACTAAATAAGAAGAAGATTCCTATCTATTATGCTAGACAGAAATCTTCTTCTTGATTAAACTATGTCAATACTTCGTATTCAGCGATCGTACTTGAAATAATCCCAGAACGTTTCTTTTCTTCAGCTACATCCTGTTTTGGTTCCTTTCTTTGATGCATATTTTTAAACGACTGGCTTTGTACCCAATTTTTTTGATGCTCTTTTGAGCTCCAACGGCTTAAAACAACAAGCTCGGTTATTTCTGGATCATGAGGCAATGTACGGTGCATTAATTGAAAATTTAAGAATCCATTGACTGCCTCCATGCTTTCCTTTGTATGAGCGGCTGTAAACTGTTGAATAATTCTTTGAGAATGAGCTGTTTCTGTTTGGATCGTATTTGTGACTATATACATAGTTATTCCTCCATTTCTTTTTAGTGTGTTTCAATAAAGTAGTCTTCAATAATTTGTCCTTGATCAAAATGAAGAACTCGTTGACAGGTTTGATTCAGAAATTCTTTATCATGGGTGATTACCAATACTAAAATATTTGCCTGAAGCAGCCAACGAATTGTATTGCTGACTTCTTCCATATGCAATAAATCCAACCCACTGGTCGGTTCATCAAAAATAAGTAACTTTTTACCAGATAAAACAGCACTAGCAATTGCTACACGCTGCTTCTCACCTCCCGATAGTGTTTGGGGATGTCTCGTCAAAAGAGATTCTAGGTTAAGCATTTTCACAACTTTATCAACGTCATGTATATTTTTGGCATTTAAACGAATTTCTTTTTCTACTGTTTCAAAAAACAACTGTAAATTGACATCTTGCATCACAACAAAACTTTCCTTGATCAACTCTTTGGCTGACATTACAGAGCCATTCAACTGGATCATTCCCTGTTTTACCTTGACCAATCCTGATAAAATCTTAGAAAATGTCGATTTTCCTGCTCCATTATGACCAATAATTCCTGTAATAGAACCACTTGTCAATCTTAGTGAAGGAATGTTCAACACAGAAGCTTGCTTGCGGTAATGAAAATCAAGACCTTCGCAGGTTAACACAACTTCCCCAATCTCTTTTGTTTCTACCCTACACTTTGTGAAATACGTCTGCTCAAGGGATCTTAATCCCATTGCCCGGATATCAGCTGGGGATTTTCTGTCCATTTCTTGTCTAGAATAACTTTTGATGATTTCACCTTTATCCATCACTAAATATCGGTCTGCAAGCTCGGTTAAATAATACAGCCGATGTTCAGAAACAATGATCGTCATTCCTTGCTCTTTTAATACTTGTAAGTAGGTTTTCAAGCGATCAATTGTTGCTTCATCTAAATTGCTTGAAGGTTCATCCAATAAAAATAGCCGATGCTTCAACATGCTAGCTGATGCAAAAGCGATCAATTGTTTTTCTCCACCAGACAAATGAAACATACTTCGCTCTAAAAATTCCTCTAATGAAAACAAACGAGTTATTTCCTTGATTCGTGCAATCATTTCATTTTGAGGAACACCATAATTTTCCATAGCAAAAGCCAGTTCAGAATACACATCACTCGTAAAAAATTGGGTCTTAGGATTTTGGAACACCACGCCGATTTCTCGAACATATGCGTTGAATTCTTTCGTCAATAGATCTTGCTCTAAGACAGTTCCTGTTCCCGTTAGATCACCAGCATACAATTCAGGTATCAAGCCGTTTAAAATCCTTAATAACGTCGATTTACCACAACCGCTTTTACCACATAATACAATAAATTCACCCGCTTTGACCTCTAAATCCACTTGTTGGATGATCTTAGCTTGGTCCTCATAAGCGAACCCCACATTATGCAAGTCAATCATTCAATCAACCTCCCAATAATTCCAGATAACACTAAAATGCCGATCAAAACGTAATCTTGTATTTTCAAACGAATCTCATAAATACTTGTATGAGTCGTCGGATTAGCTAAGCCTCTTACTAAAGCGGCAGAGGATAAGTCTAGTGAAGTATTTTCAGCAGACATTAAAATTGGAACAATGATATACTCCATCGTTTGAAATGGATGAAGAAACAAATCCACAGTAGAAACTGCAATCCCCCTATATTTCATAGCATTACGAATACTTTTAAAATCTTGAAAAAGAGTGGGAAAAAAACGGAACAACACGGTTAATGGAATAATTAAACTAAACGGTATGTGACATTTCTTCAAAGCGGCGATCCACTCACTGATTCTTGTTCGATTCATTGCAAAAGCGGCTGCCATAATGGTGGGCAGCATCCGTCGATTGCCAACAAACAAGAAGTCAAAAAAAGCGGCAAAAGAGTTGTCGATATAGGGGAAAAGTAAATAGTCGCCTAAAACGAGCAACCAAAAAATACTATAAAAAATTGTTCCTTTTTTTAGGCTGCCATTTAAAATAAATAGGCTATATAACAGTGACACAAATAAGATCTCGGCTTTAAAAGGCAATGGGAACATCAACAAAAAACTGGCAAACAAAATCGTACATAATTTACTTCTGGGATCAAACGTTACGTATGTTTTTTCCATAATTTTTTCCTTTAGTTTTATCAAAGTGCTTTTCATAAATTTTTTGGCCAATCAATAGCCCTACAATACTACACAGAATTACAGAGACAACACACACATAAAAGGTCGTTGTTGTGATCGGCGCAAAAACTTTATCGATATAAACAGTATCTTTACCACGTGCTACCAGTGAATCAACATATGCATTTTTCATGAACCATAAGGGTAAAACTGGCCCCATTAAACCAAAACTAAAAACCGTATAACTAAGTAGCGTTCGGATTTTTTCCGATAATTTTGTACGATATTGAATCCAATCAGCTGCTACCGCACACACTATATTGGGCAAAAAGGATAACGGAAAGTGACCGGAAACTAAGAAGAACAGCCCCATTACACTACCCATGATTGTAATTGCCCCAAAACGAGGAATTCGATGGAGCACTAATAGATACACGATTCCAGCAAAAAGAGCAGTGGCACTTGGGATTAACACTGAATTAAATGCGGGAATCGTAAAACGTAAAATAACCATTGCAATTGTTACGACTAAAAAATAAATTGCTGTATAAATGCCAACTGAAATAAAATCTTGAATTTTTAACTTTTTCATTTTTGTATTGACCCTTCTTGTTTTAATGTGAATAAAAATAATAGCTGTCCATATGTTTCACTAATAATTTTTAACTGATAACGTCCCGCTTTTTCAAACTGCGCACCAGATAGTAAAAGTTCCTCTTCAAGTAACTCAAAGTCTAAAGAATAGCCATTTTCAGAAATTTTCTTTGATTTGACTAATTCAAAACGAGCAGTTTGCTGTTCTAATTCTTTCACCAAGCCATTGTCGATCGATAGAGAAATCGTCTCGCCAAGTATATAGTCAGATTTAGATAGGTGTGGCGAGAATCGCATGGGTTGCTTTAAACGAGTCCTAAAATGAACATCTTCAAAGCCCTCCGCTAGGATGTCGAGGCTCACTTCTTCCTCTTTTTCCCACTTGTCAAACAGTTGATACCTTAGTTGATTTGAATTCGCTAAAAGACCAAATTCTAAATGATTTTCTGGTTTGTGGTACAAATAATCAGGCCATAAAAGTGGGACAGTCTTACCATTTTTAGTTATTGTAACACTATATATATATTTACCATAAGCTTCATGAAACTGATCATAAGTTGTTATCTCATATTCTGGTAAAAATTGAACCATTGCAGCATAACTATAATGAGAAAAATAATACATTTCATTCACGTATTCAAGTTGACTTTGAATAGCTTTGCCATTTTTTTCCTGACTATTTTCAAGTAACTCTCTTGCCCCATAGGTACCATCTAGAAATAGCCGTTTTCTTTTATAGCTGCTGACAAATGTTTGTTCATCGTCATTCACAGGTTTTAACGAGTGAATCGTTTCTAGCTTTTCTTTGAACTCTGGATAAGCTTCAGGAGAACTACTGGCTAAGATATAGTCAGTAACCGTGATATAAACTGGTATATTTTTAATGCTATAGCTATTGTCATCAGTCAAAAGTATTTTTTGTTGATTTGTATGCGGAAATCTACTGATAATTTGCTGAAATTTTTCAGACAACGTATAATCGCTTTCTACAAAACCTGAGCAATCTGCTTGATAAAAATCAAAAAACGACAATGTTGATTCACCAAATAAATAACTTGGTAGCTGTTTATCCTCAATGTAGGTGTGCTCATCAAGCTTCACCGAACAACGCTCTGTTGCTTGTTTATCATATTTAAGTGAAAATGTTGCCAGATTTATTTCTTTCATTGAATCACTCCTTTCCTATTTCGTTAGTATAGCACAACAAAATGATAATGAGAATCATTATCATTGAAATATAATCATTTATACATTCTTACGTTTCATAATGAAAAAGGAAGAACAAAACAAGTGTTTTGTTCTTCCATGTTTGATCAGCAATGTCTCTAATGTGTTGTTCCAGTATTCTCTTCAATATCTTCTTTCGTTATTACTGCTGCTTCAATTGCATAGAGCAATGAATCGGCAATTGTTTGAATTGGCATTGAAGGTGTTCCAACCGGTCGATCGATGACTTGAGTCGGTTCAAACGGCACATGGATAAAACCACCTTTGATTTTTGGGAATTCTTTGTCGATCATATACAATAAACGATACATGATATCATTGCAAACGAAAGTACCAGCTGTATATGAAATGTAGGCAGGCAACCCGTGATTTTGAACATTCTTCATCATCGCTTTGATTGGTAAAGTCGTAAAGTAAGCAGTTTGACCATCCTCTTCAAGTTTTGCTCCAATTGGTTGATTTCCTTTATTGTCAGGAATTCTTGCTTCAGCTAAATTGATGGCTACTCGTTCAAAGGAAACAGCACTGCGCCCGCCAGCTTGCCCAACACAAATAACGATATCAGGTTGATGTTCTTTGATTGCAACTTCCAATACTTCTCCACTCTCTTTAAAAACCGTGGGAATCTCTAATTTGATTATTTTTGCTCCTGCGACTTCATCAGGAATCATTTTTACCGCCTCATACGCTGGATTGACAGAATCCCCGCCAAAAGGATCAAAACCCGTTACTAATACTTTCATAATAAAAACCTCCTAAAATTTAAAAGCTTAACAGGCTCGTTTTGCTTCGACTGAAAAATAGGAAAAATCTAAAGTGACGCTTTTTTTGTCACATTCTATTTTTATCTTTTTTCCGAGAAGCTAGCCTGTGAAGAGTTGTTTGACTTATTATTTAAATAAGATCATATAAATAACTTGAAAAACAAACATAAATAATGCGATAAACCATTGATTTTTAATTACACCATATTTATCCTTCATTTCTAACATTGCTACTGGTACGATATTAAAGTTTGCAGCCATTGGTGTCAATAATGTGCCGCAATAGCCACATGTCAAAGCTAGCATACCAATCAATGCTGGATTTGCTCCATAGGCTAAGACAAATGGTGCACCGATGCCAACCGTCATCACTGTAATTGCAGCAAATGCGTTTCCCATAATAATCGTAAACAACATCATGCCAAAAGCGTAGATGATAATCCCAACAGTGACATTTCCTTGCGGTACAATCGTACCCACCGCAGATGAAATCACTGTACCTACCCCAGCACTAGTAAACACCGCCCCGAGTGATGCCAGTAGCATCGGTAACATACTTAATGGCCCAACTGTGCCAAGCATATCTGCTGCATCATCCAAAAATGTAGTAGGTTTATTGTTTTTAGAATAAAGCATCAGGATCATAATTGCTACTAAAACACCCACGCCCACACCAACAAGTGCGCCAAGTTTTGTAAACAATGCAAATATAATGGCAAAAACCCCAATACTTAAAGCTGGAATAAAGATTTTCATTCCCAACTTATCAGACATTTGCTGCATATATTCTTTAGAAGGTAGTTTACTTTGCCCCTTACTAACTTTTTTCAAAATAGCTGGAATCGTCATTGAAAAAATTAGGATACCGCTGATCAAAGATGGGATAAAACGTCCACCACCAATTACGATCCCCAAAGCACACCAAAAATAACCTGTTCCATAACGATGAGGATTACTTTTATCTACTAAATTCTTCACGCCTGTGTATATCAAAATTAAGCCCATTAAAATATATAAAACTTCTAATAACTTCTCACCAAGCAAAATATCTGAGTTCATAAAATAATTCATGATAGCCCTCCTTTTTGTTTGGTAGTACCATAATATTTTTTCATCAAGCGACGATCCTTGGTATAGAAATAAATGCTTGCCGTAACTAATGCTACTAAGGCTACAGGAATTTCAACAGCTGCGAGTTGCACTAAGCTGACTTCATACCCTAATTCTTTTAAAGTTGATTGAACCAACAGTCCTCCAGAACCACCGATAAATAATACTTGACCAAAGAACCAGCAAATATTTTCCATTGCTGAGGCCATTCCTTTTAACTCTTCTTCATACTCTTTATTTAATTCTAAATTTTGAGATTCAACTGCTCCCAGCGACATTGGTAAGATAATTGGTCGAACAAATCCTGCCACTCCACCAAAACTAACGTTGAAAGCGGCAAAAATCATTCGAAAAACGCCATAAATATCAATAATCAATCCAGCTGAAACTTTTTTGAATCGTCTGATCAAAGAAGCTGCTGATTCTTTTAAGCCGTTTCTTTCTAAGGTTCCTGTTGCTAACATAATAATAATAAAAATAGCCATTCCTCTGTTACTTACAAAACTTGTACCTAGAATATCTAGCATCCCTTCCAAACCAATGCCGCCCACCAAAGCGGTAACAACTAAAGCAATCATTACAATCAAAATTGAGTCTAGTTTCATAGTAAAGCCAACTATGACAATTAGTACACCTAATAAACTAAGAATATTTTCCACTCGTCACACTTCTTTCTTCATTTGATAGTTTGGTTCATTTTTTGAAAGGTATCAGAGTTATCAACTCAATCTGATTCCCATACAAAGAATGACCTCTTTATTATACACATTTTTTGATTATTTTTTAATTTTTACCATAATAATGAAATAAAAAAGTTACTCTGAAATCAAGAGATGTTCAGATATAACTTTCTTTCAATCTATATTCAATTAAAAAAGTTTATTATCTCTTCCTCAATGCTCTATCAGTAAACCCCCACTTCTTCTTCGGCTTTATCGTAAATCAGCTTGGTTTTATTCGCATCTAATTTTTCCCAGTTTTCTCCATAAATATGTTCCAAGCGTCCATAGGTGTCATAGGAGAGAATATAACGATGGTCGTGTTTTTCATCATTGATGATTGTGTATAGTTTGTCCTCATCATCTTGGCTGATCTGCCAAGTCCCCCCTTCGAACTCATCTGCTTTAGGCATTTTACTATTTTTCTCCAACAATTGTTTGACATTATCTGTAACATATTCTGAATGATCTTTTAAATTTTGATCACGTTCATCAGATAATAAATAATAAACAACAAAAAACTTTTGCGACATTATTGGCCGAACTTGAATATCCGCCCACAATTCCTCGAATTTATCTTGTGGTAATAATTCCCAACCCTCTCCATAAACATTTTCGATTTTTTCATCATTTGTTTCTTGAAGAATGATGAACGGTTCCTCTTCATCTAGTAAATTCAATGCTGTGACAAAGCCATATTCTGAAACGTTATCTGGTGAAGAATAGAAATCATATTTGGATTCGATCGTTATTTTGGGTAACTCTGAAACTACCATTTGCTTAGCTTGTTCCTTGGCTTTTCCAACTAAATGTTCTTCTACAAACGTATCACGATCCGTATCTTCTCGATTGATAAAAAAGTAATAAAGAAATTGATCATACAAATTCTCACTTTCTTTTAAATCTGATACTTCATCTGTAAAATAGCTAGCTTTGGATTCACTTTCTCCACTGACAAAGGATTGAATATCAGAAGGAGTGGTATAAGAATTCCGTTCTTCAAGTCGAAACAAACTATTACCAATTTTAAACAGTGCCAAGAGGATCAAACAAACAGCCCATATATTTCTGCCCACACCCTTTTCTTTTTTGAGAGGACCTTGGGGCGGTTCTATCACTTGTAACATAGCCAATTCTTTTGATTGAAATAATGCCGGGTCTTTTTTGGCTAATTCTGCCCAGCATTCTTTTACACGAGAATGACGTTTTAAGCGAAAATAAACATAGCCTGTTAATAAATCAATCGTTGTCGTTGGAATGGTTACTTCGCTTTTATCATAAATCAAGACAGCGTTGGCAGATCCTTCATTTTTGACCCATTCATAATAGGTTCTAAAAAAAACACTCGTATTCGTCTCATTCAAGGCAAGGACTTCAGCCAATAATTCATTCAATGAGCTGACCGTATGTTCCTGTTCTAGTCTAAAATCATTCATCAAAAGATGCGCAATTTGCAAATTGATGACATCTTGATCTTTTGTCGTCACAGCGTGACATGAATTCAAACGCTCTTGCCAAAGAGCTTGATCTGGAAGACCATTGTCGAAAAGGTGAAAAAGTTCATATCGATCCGTAAAATAGGCAATCCGCTGTTCTAATTGAATATTCTGATAGATGTCAAATGAAAAAGATGGAACCTGCTTGATCGCTGCCCATGTATAACAAAAATAATCGCCAGATTTATAATCTTTGATCAACGAATCAAAATCAAAAAATTCACCAATATACTCAATAACTTGCTTGGATAATACACGATAATTTGCCAGTAAAAATCCCTTCATTATATCTGAAATGTCACCATGTTCATCAATTGACCACTCCAGATCTTCTGAAAATAGCAACGTCCATTTTTCTACTTCAGAAAAGAACGCCATTTCGTCATAAAGTGCTGCTAATTTATGATCAAAGTGTTCAACGTTGTTCGTTTGGCTTTGAGTGATTGTCTCTGGTTTCGTTATGCTTTGATTATTTTCCTTGCGCTCAAACGAGTCTTGTTCGAATGTTATTTCTTCATTATTTTGAACAGTCTGTTGTGTCTTTTCATGTTCTAACTTACTTGTCTTTAGCTCGACTTTTTGTTCTATATCGTTCGGTGGCTCTTCATCTGCTGCTTCAATTGCGGCTATAGTTGTTGATTTTTCGATAGGTCGACCACTTTCAATAATCGTTCCTGCTAGAAAAATAGCCGAATCAAAGGCTTCTTTTAGCTTTTGAAACGCAATCGCCTCATCTTCTACATTTATTGTTTTTAGTTTTGCAGCATAGGCCCGCTTTATCTTTTTTTTATCTGAAGTTGGTTCCAACCCCAATATTTCCCAACAATTCATAACCCAACGCACCTTCTCTTTCTCCAGAACCTGCTTCTATTTAGCTTATCTACCATTATGACAAAGAAAGGATGGAATAACAATACTAGAAATCCTTGATGTCAATGTTAATTCAACACTTTTCCAGATAAAAAAAACACGAATCATCAACTTTTTTTAGAAGTCAACAACACATGTTTTTCAACTACTCTTTCATAAATTGTTCCAAGTTTTTAGTCATTGTTTCAGCTTGATTGTGGTGTAGATAATGTGTACCAGAAAGTTCGACTACTTTTCCTTTTGAAACACTTGCTGCTTGTTCTTCATGAAGTCCAAGCCAATTTGCTAAAGACGCATCATTTTCTTTTGCAACAAACAAAAGTAGTGGCAGGTTCTTTGGAAAAGTTAGTTTTTTAGCATCTTTAAAGGTGTCGTCCAATGCTTTGCCTTCTTTGCGAACTGTTTCATTACTAAGGTTTTTCATATTTAGCATACGTAACTGCTCAAATGTTTCTTCAGACATCCCCTCAACTTTAAAACTTTCAGGATTAATCTTGACCAGAACTCTCATCAAGCCAGACTTTTGAATAAAATTAGGCAACGTATCATTAAATCCAGGCCAAGCTTGATTTGGCACACTTGTGTCGATGCCCACAAAAGCTTTCACATTTTCTGGGTATTGGTTTACATAATTGAGCCCATAAATTCCAGCAATTGAATGACCCATCAAAATAAATGAGTCAATCTTGAGTTTTGCAACAACTGTCTGAATTTCCTCGATGATCTTTGCAGCACTTCGTTCTCGTTTTGTCTGACTGCTTAATCCATAGCCAAATGGTTCAATTGTCACAACACGATATTTATTTTTTAATTCATTGATCAGTGCCTTAAAATCCATTCCTGGACTGGCCGTTCCATATCCTGGTAATAATACAATCGTTTCAGGTCCTTTCCCTTCATCTAAAACGTTCATAGTTCCATCAAAAACTGCTATTTTTTCGCCATAATCTTTGATTTGATTCACTTCACTTCGTAAACTGATTTGATGAGTAATATAGACACCAGTCATTGTCACGACAATAAAGCCTAAAACAATTAGACAGACAATTTTTAGGTTACGCAAGACACGTTTAAACCAACGTTTTTTAATTCCGCCCATTTCCTACCTCTTTCTCTTTGATGCCACTGATTATTTGTTCTATTATCTCATCACTTAATAAATGAACGTTGATTCCGTCCAATATATATCTTGTAGCATAGAGCTTATCCCAAAAAGTGTCGATCGTATTCGGAAATAGTGCCACGATAAACCAAGTTCCCAGTAGTAATACAATGATTTCTGCTACTTGTTTTGAGTATTTTACATTCAAAGAGCCATCTTTATTCCCCTCATTGATAAACTGCTCAATTTGAGGAGATAAACGATCATTGCTATTCATGATGTACAGCATAAAAAATTTGGGGTTATTAAATAAAGAATAGGTCATTTCAAAGGAAGCACCCACGTCTTTATTAAACAACGTTTCTAACAATAACTGCTGCATCTTTTCTAAGCCATTAAGATCTTTGCGTTGATTGATCTCATCAAGGTATTTGGAAGAAGGGATTAACCGTTTGACTACGCCATCAATAATCTCTTCTTTTGAACCAAAATGATGATAAATAGCTCCACGAGACAAACCATCTAATGCATTGACGATATCTTGGATCGTTGTTTTTTCGTACCCTTTTTCTATAAATAATCGTGTGGCTGCATCTAAAATATCTTGTACCGTTGCTTCGGTATCGTATCTTTTTGTCAAAATTTTTGCTCCTCTCAAAACATACCAAATGAATGTTTTTTTAAGAGTAGCCTTTATTCTCATACTTGTCAAAAGAAATGAATAGGAAAACCTGTCAAAATAATGATAAACATCATCTTTCAACAGGTATTTCCTTACTTATTCAGCGTAATAATTTGGGTGGCTATTTTTTTTAAGAAGACTTGATCATGTTCAACTAAAAGCATGCTTGGTTTTATCGACAAAATCAATTGCTCTAATTGTTCTTGATTAAAGACATCCAAATAATTTAATGGTTCATCCCAAATATAAAGTTCAGCCGGCTGGGCCAATGATTTAGCGAGTTCAACTTTTTTCCGTTGCCCCATACTCATTTGTTCAATTCGATTTTGAAAGACTTCTCGTTCCATTCCTAGTTTATGCAAGTTATTGAGAAATTCTTGATGATCGAGGTTTTGTTCTTCAGAAAATTCCAGTAGCGTTCCTCGATTGTCTTCATAGTTTTGACGAACATAACTGATTTTTAATCGCTCTGGACGAATCACTGTTCCTTGACGACCACCATCAAATTGATTCAATAAAAAGCGAATGATCGATGATTTCCCTGAACCATTTGGACCAGCTAAAGCGATTCTTTGGCTTTGGTTTAACTCAAATGATATTGCTCGAAACAAGGATTGTTCTTGATAATTTAACTGTAAATTCTCAACTGTCAATAATCGTTTGAGATGTCCTGGTTGATAATTCATCGTTAATAAATCGATATATTCAATATCTTTAAGTAGATTTTCTTTTGCCGTCAGCTTTGTTTCCATCCGATGTTCGATTGTTTTTGCACGTTTCATCGTACGAGCTGCACGTGCACCGATTGCACCAGTATCATAAATTGCTCCACTCCCCTTTTCAGAGGCTCTACCATATTTATCTTGTTCTTTAGAACGCGACCATTCTACTTTTTCAGCAGCTGTTTTTTTCAAGCGGCTGACTTCTTTTTTTAATTTTTCACTTTGCGCCAGCTCAAAATCATCTTTGATTTTTTTCTGTTCTTCATAAACTGAAAAATTTCCGTGGTAAAGCTCTATCTGGCTTTTCTCAATAGATAATACATGATCTACCACTTCATCCACAAAGGAACGATCATGACTGATCACAATGAATCCTTGACGTTTCTTTTTCAGATACTCCGCTACTTGTTTACGTCCAACAATATCTAAATGATTCGTTGGTTCGTCAATCAAGGGAAAGTAATGAGCATCAATAAACAATAAAGCTAATAAAACTTTTGTCTGTTCACCGCCAGAAAGGCTTTCAAACTCACGCCATAAGATTGCAGGATCTACTTGGAGAAGATTTAACTCACGTTCGATTTCCCATTGCTCAAACTCACTGATTTCTTGCAATACATAGTAAGTCAATTGCTTACTATCTTTAATTGGTTGAGGAAAATACAGAAATTCTAATTGATGAATAATTTTTCCACTATACACCAATTGATCCTGTAGAATTTTTAGTAAGGTTGTTTTTCCTCGACCGTTTCTGCCAATCAACCCTAATTTCCACTGAGTATCAACGTTTAAATTTGCTTGATCGAATAGTAGTGTTCCTTGAGTGTCATACCCGAATGTTATATTTTTTAGTTCAATTTTTGACATCGTCTCACCTCGTTTATGAAAAGCTGAAGGAAGTTCAATGATTCCTTCTACACTTTTCAGAACTAGCAACGGGATTTCGAGTACACAAAAAATCCGTACCTTGAAAAATCATGCCAATTCTGAAAATCTGCACACTGCTCCCCTGAGATAGCTCAAGTTACAGTCTGAATGCAGCTTCAACAAATTGACTTAATTTTTCAATGCACGGATCCCTCACTTCGTCTTTTTATGCTTTTACTATATCATGATCTTTTTCTCTCTGTCAACAATGCTTGGTTCTCTATTCTAAAAGAAACTACTAAAATGAAGAAAGTAACGTATACTATGAAGTATAGTAGCTATTATTTATGATTATTCGCTGGGAGGTAAACACTTGAAAATAATAATTTGTATTCACGCTCATTCTTCTAACATCCCCTATTTGACTCAACTATTTCAAGATAAAGACAATGTTATTTTAGAGCATTATGTCATGACAGATTTTTTTGAGATCATCACAAAAGAAAGACTCACTCAATTTATTGAAGGTAAAATAACAAAAAATGTCTGCAACGTCATTATTACTTGCACTATGTATTCCAACTTGATTCAACAGGAATCGATCAAAGGTGTACCAATTATTCGTGTAGAGCATCCATTACTCGAACACACTACAACGAATCCTCATCAAAAACACTTGATTTTTTCAAATCCTAAAACAGTCGCTGAAACGGTTAAAAAAGTCGAAGCGTTCTACAAAAAAAAGCAGTTGGTTCCTGACTTTACTATCTCTGTTATTCCTGACGTTTTCGATTTAATCTTAACCAATCAAAAAGCAGCTTACCGGCAGTCCTTGATTAACTATTTGACCTTACATAAAGAAAAATGGTCAGGTGATATTTATTTAATGCAACTTTCTATGGCAATCGTTTCAAAAAAAGATCTTGTCCCTCTGACTAATTCTGTATTCACGATTCTTGAAACTTTAGATAGAGCCATCAATGAGGAATTATCAAAAAATCTTGAATGAAAATTATCATATTTAGTCTTTAAGAACGAGCAATCTTGAGAAGATTCTTTCAACCTTCTAGAAAGTCTGCTTTTTGATTTCGTTTTCCTATATACTATACTCACAACTAACGATTAAAGGAGACTTTACAATGAAAATTGAACATATTGGCTTATGGGTAGCTGACTTGGAGAAGATGCGGACGTTTTATGAAACCTATTTTGATGCGCACTCTTCAGCTCTTTATCATAATAAAAAAACGAGCTTTCAATCCTATTTTCTGACATTTACGGATGGTGCAAGACTTGAAATCATGAGAAGAGTTGATGTTGTTCAACACCTTTCTGAGAATGAGGGTTTAGGATTTGCTCATTTAGCAATCTCTTTAGGGAGCAAAGATAGTGTTGATAATCTAACCAATATCTTGGTTACGGAAGGATATGAACTATTAAGCCCTGCTCGTACAACTGGTGATGGCTATTATGAATCGGTCGTTGCCGATCCTGAAGGAAATCGTCTAGAATTAACAATTTAAAACTATAAAATCGATGCTTATTGGAGGAAATAAAATGGACATAAAAGCAATTGTACTAGATATTGATGGCACACTCTTAAATGATGACAAAAAATTGATGAAAAAAACGAAAGAAGCGTTGATCAAGGCTCAAGAAAAGGGAATCAAAGTCATCTTAGCTTCTGGTCGACCTACCCCTGGAATGTTAAAATTCGTGGATGAACTGCAAATGAACCAATACGACGGGATGATTGTATCCTATAATGGCGCTCACGTTCTTGATGTCTGTAGCCAAAAAGAACTTTTTAGTCAACCTCTTTCAATCGAAAATAGCAAGAAAATTTTAGAGCATCTAAAATCATTCGATGTAAAGCCGATGATTGCTAAAGATGAATATATGTACGTCAATAATGTGTTCGACGGCATGTTAGACTTAGGGGCTACTGACGGGCTATTTAATATTATTGAATATGAATCACGTGGCGGTAATTTCCAGTTGTGTGAAAAAGAAGATTTAGCAGCTTTTGTTGATTTCCCACTACACAAAATCCTAGTTGCTGCTCAGCCAGAATATTTAGAAGAACACTGGGAAGAAATACTTGCACCATTTAAGCAATCCGTTAGTGGCATGTTCTCTGCACCGATGTACTTTGAATTCACTGACCAAGGTATTGATAAGGCGAATGCTTTGGAGCAAACCTTGAAGCCTCTGGGCATTCATAGAGAGCACATCGTTTCATTTGGTGATGGGCATAATGATCTCTCTTTAATCAATTACGCAGGCCTGGGGATTGCAATGGGCAATGCGGTTGATGAATTAAAAGATGTAGCGGATAAGATCACAACATCAAACAATGAAGATGGCATAGCAACGGCTTTAGCTGAATTACTTTAATCTGTTAGAAGTAGATCTGAATCAAAAAAACGGAGCTATCTTTTTATGATTCACACATTCAGTCATATTCAGGTATAATTCACTTATACAGACTGAATTGAAAGGTGTCTATCCCATGAATCTTATGCTTAAACTAAAAAATTTAGATAAACTCACAACGAGTGAACAAGTTCTTGTTGACTATATTCTTGATGCTCCTGAAAAAGTGATCCATTTTTCTCCAAAAGAATTAGCAGTACATTCTTATGTATCGATTTCGACAATCTACCGATTGATCAATAAACTTGATCTTGATGGCTTGAATGATCTTAAATTTGCACTAGTTACCTATCTGAATGAACACGGTACAGAGCCAATGATTGATATTGACTACCCCATTTCTGCTGAGGATAATCACTATGCTATGACCCAAAAACTCAAAACAGTTTATGAACAGACTATTCAGTCGACAATTGATACCAATGATGTTGAAATGTTAGCACTTAGTAGCGCTTTACTTGAAGAAGCAAATATTGTCGATATCTATGCATCATCAGCAAATATTTACTTTGCTCAAAATTTTCAATTTCAAATGCAGGAAATCGGTCGCAACATCAATGTACCAATTGATGATTATCGGCAAAACCTAACGGCTGCAAATAGCACACCTAATCATTTAGCCATTGTAGTCTCTTACGAAGGGCGTGGCTCAAGTGTCAAAAAAATTCTTAAAATCTTAAAAAAGAATCAGTGTAAAATTTTATTGATTACCTCATTGCATAGTCCATTGTTACAGGAAAAAGTGGACGGTGTCTTTTATTTTTCATCAATGGAAAATCATTACAATAAAATTTCATCTTTTTCCACTCGAATGTCTTTGATGTCCATCTTTGATCGTTTATATCTTAGTTTCTTCAACCAAGACTATGACAAAAATTTGGCTTATAAACTCGCTAACTATCAAAAAATGAACCCAAATTTAATCTAAGATGATTCTGCACAAAAGACAGCTCACTTTTTACACTGAGCTGTCTTGATTTTCGTTTATCCAAACAAGTTAAAGAGAACAATCGTAATCAACTGCGAATCACCTAATAATAAACAGGAAAAAGAAAGTACGATAAAAGAAAATAATAATAACAACAATGTCAAACTAAATCGTCCCAAAGCTCCCTCTCTTTTCCAAATATTATCTGTAAAAGATAAACTGACGATTAAAGCAGATAGGAAAAATAGCCCTGCAACAATCTGGAAAGAATTAGTTACTAGAAAAGCAATCAACACTGAAAATAGACTAACATATACCGTCAAACTTGCTGGACTAAAAAGCCACCCAAACGCAGTTAGGAACGATACATCCTTTTTCAGGAGCTTATTCATTATTAGGAAAAAGAGTAAGATAAAAACAAAAAAATAAGCACTTAACAACAATACTATTTCTTTAGAATAACGAATTTCAGCAACACTTCGACTGATCGCAATACTATTAAGAACAATCAATAATAAAAAATTAACTACGCCAAAAATTGGTATTGTTTTTATTTGTACCGCGTTTTCCTCTTTTATCTGGGCATTTAACCAACGGAAATAATTTTTGCTCTCTTTTTTTAGCTGTTGAACAGTTTGATTCGTTTTTAATTGTTCATTTAGATTTTGTTGTAATTGAACGCTTTTTTCCAACACTGTTTCTCCAGACTTTGTTACACCAGATTCTGTTATTTGGCTTTGACCACAGGCTGGACAAAACTTAGCTTCCTTTTTAACTTCTTTTCCGCAACGATTACAATTATTCATTTTTTACACCTCTACCCTTTTATTAATCCTATCTCCATTTTCATTTTTAATACTCGATAAACGGACTGATCCAGCTCTTTCATCGTATAAGTACCTTGTTCGATTCCTTGTAAAACAAAAGGGATTTGTTCTTGAAACGAAGAAGATAAAATCAAATCATTCCCTGCCTTTAAAGCAGCTAAACCCGCTTCTTCTTGAGAAATAAAATTAGCTAAACCTGCCATATCCATATCATCTGTCATGATCACACCTTGAAAACCTAACTCATTTCGCAAAATGTCATGAATAGGCTGAGAAATTGATGCTGGCATAGTTGCATCAATACTCGTAATGATATTATGAGAAACAAGAACACTATCCGCACCCGCAGCAATACCTGCTTTAAATGGTAAAAAGTCATTTGTTCTTAATTCTTCCAACGTACGATCATCATAGACGATTTCTATATGAGAATCACGATTATTCCCATAACCTGGAAAATGCTTTAGCGTTGATACTAATTTTCCCTTTTTTAATTCTTCTACACTAATTCTTACATATTCACTTGTTTGTTGGGCATCCAACCCTAAAGTTCGATCATAAATAAAGGCTTGGGGATCAGTTGCTACATCAGCATCTGGAAACAAGCCACCTTGAATACCATATGAGTGTAAAACTTCTGCTTTCTTCTGAATTTCTGAACGAATCCCTTCCCAACCTGCTTGTTGGTAGATTTCTTGAGGTGATTTAAACGCCTCCGGAATTAAATCGATTCCTCCACTTAAACGTGAAACTGTTCCACCTTCTTCGTCAGAAGCTATAAATAGTGGGAGTTTACTTACAGATTGGTAAGAAGCAATTTTTTCTTTTAATGATACTGGCGTTTCAGTCTCCATATCTCGACCAAATAAAAGATAACCACCTAAATGATAATTTTGAATATTTTCCAACTGGTCTTCCATTGGGACACGAGCTAAAAATAATTGTCCAACTTTTTCTTCCGCACTCATCGAAGCGATCATTTCTTCAATTACTTTATCTTGATTATTTTCAAGAATAATTTTACTTTCTTTAGTTGTAATCGTTGTTTCTTCAATCGTTTTAGTTAAAGAGCTTTCTTGATGATTTGTTCCTTCTTTTTGACTAAACAATAAAATCACCGCTAAACTAATGCCAATAATCACTAATAAAATGAATACTGCACTGATAATCGTCTTTTTATGATTGATAATTGTCCCTCCTAAAATTAAACGCTTTACACAAAAGCTGACAAAAATAGCCTGTAAGTCGTACTAATAAATCGTTAATCTGTTCATTCAATTCCACCATTATCAACGATTTCAAAGTTTTCTTTTCCGCCTAAACTTTGAATATTGAACTGCTTTTCTGTGTCATTATACCTCAGCGTTGCCTTTTGATAGCGAAAAATTTGTGTCACATCGTTTTGTTTATACTCTTTGTAATGGGTCTTATACTTGATCAAGTATTGCACATCATAACAATCTTTACCATTCATTTTAACAGATTCCACCGTAGGAGTTCCACTTACTGAACTCTTGCTTTTACTATCACGCACAGATTGAATGAATGTATCAAAGTCTTGGTACTCAACATTGCTTTTAGTATCTGTAAAGTAAGTAGAAAATGTTTGTTTGGTTGTTTCATCATACGTTGAATAAGATCCTGTATAACTAGAGACATCTCCATAGAAATGGGACAAAAAGGCTTCAACCTCTGATTTTCCTTTGATTCCTGAGAAATCCAGCTCAATGATCGATGCATACGATTCGGGATCATATTCGCTAGCATCAAAAGATAGCCCATCAATCGTGTGTTGTTTTGTTTCGATAATGCTTTTATCTGCTAATGTTTTTTTTAATCGAACAGTCATTCCCTGATTCCAAATTTGATTTTTTACTTCATATTCCCCATTAGAAAGTTGACCAATTTTTTTGTCATTGATAAACACTTCTGCATCAGAGATATTGGTTTTTACTTTAAATGAAAGCTTGCGAAAGTCAAGATCAACTTGATTCATTTTAATTAAGCCAGTATGGTGAGCTTGAATTAAATCAACTGTTGTTTCACTTTGCTCACCTAATAATTCTCCCTTGATAGTATATTCTGTCGGCGTTAAGGGGCCCCAGACTGTCTGAAATAGATCCTGATCGGTTCGTTCTTTTTCTTGGTCATCCAAAAATAACTGCATATCCTTCTGGTTTGCTGTAATGGTGATATACCCAGGTTTTAGTTCCCATTGATAGGCATCAAAAAGCAAAAACTTCCTGCCACTTCTTAATAATGATAACTCACCTGTCTGCTTATCCCCAGTTTCTAACTGCAAAATTAATTTAGAAAAGGCTTCTTTATGCTCGTTGTGTTCATAATAAGCGAAATATCTTTTTAATTCATTTTTTGTTATTTGATAATTAGGATCTGTTGAAACGGTCAATTTTTCCATTTGATTGATATCTTTATTCCTCACGATCTCTATCATTCGTTTTAGCTGGTTCTCTTTACTGTAATAATTTTTTGCTGTAAAATAGCTTCCTATAACTAAACAGAAAAGGATTGCAATGATTGCTAAGAAAACTCTTTGACTTTTTTTCATTCGCACTTTATTCTTACTCGTTTTACTTCCTTCTGATTGCAGTGAATTTGTGTGCGATACTGATTCACCACAGGCAGGACAAAATCGAGCCTCTTCTTCTATCAATGAACCACATGAACAAACTATTTTGCTGTCCTCTTCTACTTTTTGGCTTACTTCAAATTGTAGTCCACAGTTTTCACAATAGACTGCATCCTCGTAATTTTCATGCTGACATGACTGACAACTTTTCATGTTTATCTCCTATTTCTACAATTTTTACTCCCTACCTTATCATTCTATTTCGCAAACAAAAAGTCAACTATTTTTGTGATTAAATTGGAAATAAATGAAGATTTATAAAAAAAGAAAGCCTATGCCATCGATTTAAATAACAGTTTTCATTTAATCCGTTATTTTTGACAAAAAAATAAACACATGAGATGCTCTAGTCGTAATCAACAAAAAATGAGAGAAGGTTGGATCTTATGGCAACAATGGTTTTTGTAAATTTCCCAGTCACTGACGTAAAACGTTCTACTGAGTTTTATGAAAAATTAGGGTTTAAAAAGAATCAAGACTTTTCTACAGACGAAACAAGTTCGATGGTGTGGGATGATAACTTTTGGATCATGCTCTTAAATCATGCGTTTTACAGTAAGTTTATTAAGGATAAAACAATTGCAGATACTAAAACAACTAGTGCTACATTGATCGCTTTTAGTTTGGATAGTGCTGAAGCGGTGAAAAAATTTGGTGAAACTGCAAAGGCCAACGGCGGTGACTTTTACAAAGTTGATATGGGGATTTCAGAAGATCAAATGTTTGGTCTTGAAGTACAAGATCCTGATGGCAACTCTCTAGAACCAACTTGGATGCAGATGTAAAAGGGAACGAATAAACTTGATTTTTACAGAGTAGATTTTTCTACTCTGTTTTTATTTTCTAACTAGTAACCAGCTTTATTATTTGGTAGAAGCAACTTCTAAGTTATCATTTAAGCGAGTAATGCAAAGTTAGGCTTAAATCTTAGTTGCAGGAGGAATAGTTAATGAAAAATTTTATAAAAAATCACTTGATGTTATGCCTAACCATTGTGATTGGAATCTTTTTAGTGTTTGTTTTAATTATCCATCAAACCGTTTCACCACATTGGATGCTTTATCAATCGATTTAATGGACAAAACATGGAATGAAATACAGGAGTTAGATAAGTTGAGTAAAATTAATTGATTTTCATCATAGAATATATTCAAGTACAGCAAAAATTGTAGCGATTATCAAGCTAGGCTGGATAATCGCTACAATTTTTCATTACGTAAGACTTTAAGCTAATTTAACTAACGTTATGAACTCTTCTCAATCAAAAAAACGATTCTTACTCTTCGGACGAAAAGTGGTTTTTACATCCCTCTCCCCAAAATCAAATCGAACAACTGTTGTCTGTCTTTTATTCCTGTCTTTGATTGTATCCTGCATGTTAATAATGACTGATTTTACAACCTCTTGCAATTTAAGTATTGACGTACGATTCGTTGCATAACCTATTCTGATACTAAACATCGTTTCCGCTAGATCTTCATCTGAAAAATCATTTTCAATGATCTCTTTATAAATTGGTTTCAATTCATAAACCTGTTCTAAATCAACGTTGAAAATAGCTACTTTTAAACAACTAGACGTCACCTTTTCCAGTTCCTCAGGCAATCCATCTAACAACTGCTCATAACTCTTATTTGCAATCATATTTTCAACTAAATAGTCTGCTTGTTCTTGTTTTTTTACTATGACCTCTTTTGCTTCTTCATACAGACTCAGTTTATATTTTGGTATCAGCGAACACTTTGATTCTAAGACCTCGTCATCGATATCATATTCAGAAACAAACTGACTTAAACGACTAAGAAGGTTCTCAGCATAAGCGTCTGATACTTTTTGAGCATCTGTTATCATTAAGTTAAACATCAGGAAGGTAAATTGTTCATTTTCAAAATAATTAGCAAAAAGATTGTCTCCAATCTCTTGATTTGTTATCATCCTTTTTAGTATGTTCTTTCGTTGATCAGAGATAGTTCCTAATTGATTGATTTTTTTTGGAAAAAAATAGTACATACAATAGTATTTTAACGCTCTGAGCGCTTCATTTTTATTAGAATATCTATTATAAACATTCTGACTGCTTTTTAACCAATGATCAAAGTCTTTTTGATTAAACAGTGCATCTTTCACTAATCTATTGGGCAGTATCTTGTGTAAGTAAAACTGTCTTTTCACACCGTTGTTCTTGTAGCGCAAATAGATGATATACGCCATCCCAATAAGAAAAACCACTGCGGCCACTGTGATGATCCGTTTCATGTTCCCAAATTCTTTTTGCTTTTTTTTATCTGCTCTGATTTTATCACTGTCTTGCGTGATTTTTGCTAGTCCCTTTTCCGCATAAGCTTTTTTTACATCGGCGTAGACACGATCACTTGCTTCGATGACTGCTTCGTTATAGTTATCTGTTTTGATCAATTCTAATAATTGATGTTTCAGTTTTTCATCTTCATTCAACGGCTCAAATATTGAAGTAAGTTTTTCACCATGCGCAAAGTATACCTCGTCTTGCGCTAAAACAAAGATGAGAAGACTATTTACAGGAGCATTTCTAGTTTGAAAATCAAAATTTCTAAATTTATTGCCTAAATGTAATTCCAGGCTATTTCCTTGAGGTTCCACATCATGAGTGATGACAACACCATATTCCGGCTTACCTTCTAGAACTGAAAATTTTTCTTGATTTAAGTTAGAAACATACTCTTTAGTTTCTTGATTGATTTTTCCAGTTTGATCTTCAATATAAGATTCTGCAGACACATGTTTGTCACCAATAATTAAAAAAAGCCCAACTATACAAATAAATAACAACCCATACCTAATTCTTTTCATTTACTCCCTGATCCTTTTTTATTTTTATTGTAACATAGACTAACGGGCTCTATAAAAAAATTTAATGAAAATAAGGTCAAGACAAATAAAAATCGAGCCAAAACGTACACGTTCTAGCTCGGACTATTCACTCAACTTTATTTTTAGCTCTTTTCAAATCGAGACATACTCGTAGGAACAAACAGCTTAGGATTGATCTTAAGCACCAATAGCAGAACTACTGATGTTGCAATTGCAGTAGCCAACCCGCTTAAGCCATTCATTATAAATGAAAACAACCAAGGATTCATCCCCCACAAAGCAAAACTGCCCCAGAAAATAACTCCAGCAAGAAAATGCCAAAAATAACGCATTGCCGTACCTAAAAATGTTGCATAAAGAATAATGCGACTGCTCTTTCTAAAGTCTCCTGCTTTGATCGTTTGTTGTAATTTCCCACTATAAAGCCCCGCAAAACCGGCAAAACCAAAAGCTAAGATATATTCAATTATGACTTGAAGTGGCGTTAAATAGTACACTTGGGCTGATGGAAAATGAAGTAATCCCCAAATGAAAGCAGAAAAAAATCCTGCTTTGGCTCCTCTTCGCAAAGCATATAATGTGATTGGAATCATGCCTAACGATATGGAAAAGCTACTACCAATGTTCATCGGAATAAATGACAAAACCATTGCGATTGCAGCAACTATCGTTCCTTCAATCCAAATTTGTAACGCTGCTTTTCTTTGCATAAAAAAATCCTCCCTGTAGAACGACCAATTCACAAAGGAGGAGTAAACGAATTTATTTACTCCATCACAATTCCTACGCTCGTACTAACGAACAGGTTCAAGGGTTTAGAGTGGTTACTCATTCTCAGCCATGGGCTCCCCTTTGTGATGGGTTCTATTTAATTTTTTGTGTTTATCTTCTTTTGAGATAACACTAGAACTTTAACATGATATCCTGAAAAAGTAAAGATGCACGTATGTTTCTATTTTAAGTGGAAAAATTCTTTGAGCTTAGCACTTACATCCCAAGCTCAAATTTTATCATAAGTATTGTTTTACTTAATCTTATAAAATACCAAAATAGGTAGCGATCACTTTAGCAATCAAAAGAAAGATTATCGTTGCTGCCGTGTATTTTCCTGGGGTCTTTATATGTAAGGAAATAAGGATTGATAAATAATAGAACAGACGAAATATAGTTTTAATCTAATTATCTCATTCTAATCTAAAAAAAAGTTGTAAACTTGGTTATTCTTTATTATAGTTAGAATAAGAATGAGGCAAAATGCACCTCACTCTTCGTTTCCTATTTTTCTGTCAGAGCTAAACGAGTTCACTCCACTTTTAGTTTAGGGAGGTTTTAAGTTTGAAGATCCTTTATATATCAATATCTGGCAATACGCGTTCTTTTGTTAAGCGTCTTGCTGAATACGCTTCTAAGCAGTATGCTATACAAATTGACGTACAAGAAATTCATGAAAACTCTGTTTTTGAAGATGAGGAAAGTTCTTTTTTCACTTTTGTTCCAACTTATTTAGGTGGAGGAAATGGCTTAGATAATGGTGATACGGAAATTTTAACAGACACAATGCGAGAGTATTTGGACTTTCATGAAAACTTTCGTTATTGTTTGGGAGTTGTCGGTAGTGGTAATAAAAATTTTAATCATCAATATTGTCTAACTGCTAAACAATATGCTCAAAAATTTAATTTTCCTTTTTTAGCAGATTATGAACTTCGTGGCACACAGGAAGACATAGAGTACGTTTTAAATACGTTGATTGAGGCAACCGATAAGCATTAACTATTTTTAATTCGATTACACAAAAAACAGAGAATCTTATAAATAAGAATTCTCTGTTTTTGGCTGATTTCTACAATAATTCTTTCCGTAATTCCTCGTCTGTTCGAGGTGATAAATACTTCGGCGGAATATCCAAAACAGTATATGCACCAAATTGTTTTTCTTTTGCTAAGCGAACACACGCTCTCGCATAGGCTACCAATACACTCGCAGTAAATTCTGGGTTACTTTGTAAGTCCAAATTGTATTCGATAACTTGTTTGGTATTTTTATGTGTTATTCCAGTGTGAAGAACCGTTCCGCCATGAGGCATTGCTTTGTGTTCTTGGTCTAGTTCACTCTGTGAAATAAAATGAACTTCTGTATCATAATCAGCAAAATAATTTGGCATCGAGATGATTTCCTCACGAATTTTTTCTTCCTCAGCACCCACTTCCAATACCACAAAACATTCTCTAAAATGTTTATCACGAGTCGTTAAAGTCAATTGTTCTCCAGCTTTTAGTTTTTTAATAACTTCACTATTTGGAATGGTATATTGAACAGCATCTATTACGCCTTCGATTCGTCTTAAAGCGTCTGAATGTCCCTGACTAACACCTTTTCCCCAAAATGTGTTTGTCTCTCCAACTGGTAAAATACTTTGCGCATATAAACGATTTAAGCTAAATAAACCAGGATCCCAACCAGTCGAAATGATTGAAGTCGTTTGATTTTCTTTTGCGACTTGATCCACCTTGGTAAAATGTTCTGGTATTTTCGCATGTGTATCGAAACTGTCAATGGTATTGAATAAATGCGTCCATTCTGGCGTTTGTGTGGGTAAGTCTGTTGCTGAACCTCCGCACAAAATACAGACATCAATGTCCCCTTTTTTTAATGTTAGTTGATCCATTGTAAAGGCTTTTGCGCCTTCTGTTTGAACACTTTCCGGAGTTCTTCTTGTGTAAACACCTACCAGTTCCATATCTTCATTTTGTTTGATTGCGCGCTCAACCCCACGCCCTAGGTTCCCATACCCGATGATAGCTACTTTTATCATACTTACATTCCTCCACTTCTATAGAATGAATTATACCAAAACAAAAGATTCCCTGACAATAACCCTTAAGAAATTTGATCAGCTTTTCCGCTTACTCTTGTTAAAATACTTTTTTTTTGCTTATACGGATTAAAATCTTATTCAGCTTCTGCAATAACCAAAAAGAACAAGTGTATCCTTTAGCTGAAGGTACCCGTTTATAGTAAATATACTCTGGAAAATATTCAGCCCCTCTTGAAAGCTTAAAGGGCCCCACTCCTGAACTCATATGAAATATCTGCTCGTCATTCACACGAAGGAGCGTAAAATACGTTAATAATCGATAAATACCAGCCTCCTTTGGATAACTCAAATCATAGCCTAAAATGGGAACGGTCAAGACGCCGTCAAAAGACCAACTCATCGTGACTCCAATCAGTTTTTCATCATCAAAAATGCCTATAAATTGAGTATTTTGAGCATCTGTCATCGCTTCAATAAACACAGTTGTATACAGCGGATTGATCTTAGAGTATTTTGAAATATACAATTGCGAGTATAGTTCGATAATCCGTTCAGTATAGTTTTCTACATCAAAGTCTATTCGTATATCAAACATTGTGTCCTTTGCCAATTTACAGTCTTTTTTGAAACTCTTTTTGCGTTTGATTACTTGGGCTTGATGTGCAATGAAAACCTGTCGTGATATAAAGGGTTGATAGTCTAATACATCCAGATGTTCCATTAGTTCTTGATTTAGAAAGCTATTTTGTGAACGATAAACAATCGTTTTATTTGGGAAATGTTTATTCAAAAGAAGCTCGATTGCCTGTACTTCTTCCAGCGTAAAATTTGGAAAAAGGTTTGTCGATACTAAATAGTTTCCTACATAAACGGCTTCATCTATTTTTTGAGGTACAATCGTCTTTAATAGTCGGAAAGCCCCTGACAATAGTTTTTGCCCTTTTATCTCAGTCAACGCTAATTCTTCTTGGGCATAATCTAAATATTGCGCTCTTAAGGATGTCGGATATGTTTGTCCTGCCTGAAACTGTGCATCCACAACCAAAATAAGCTCTTTACCAAATTCGATTGCGTAGCAAGTGGCATTCCTACAGTTTTCTACTAGACAGGAAATATCATGGTTTAGAAAGGTTTGAATATAGCTATATAAAGGATGCTGAGTCAATTGACATTTAGAAAAATCGGTTTTTGAATACAAACGAACGTCATTCATCCGATCCCTCCGTTCCCTCATTTTTATCTACTTGATACGAAATATCCTGTACAACAAAATCGGTTATGCTTAATTTTTGTTTTTTTGCTTTAAGAAAATATTGAGCTAAGACCCATGGCAGCATCAGCCAGGTCTGCCAAACAAATGCTTCCGCCAAGACATCTTGTGTTTTAAGATAAGTCGGATATGTTTTTCGCCAGTTTTTTTGTGTGATTATTTTACCTAGCCAAAGCAGTTTGATTCCATAAGATGTCGTTATCCTTTTGTTTATTTCTTTGACAGGCGTATCTAAAAGGCCTGCAATGATCCGTTCATTATCCAAAACAGCACCAAACGTTAGACGTGGGTTACATTCAATCGGATAAAAGGTTGTGCCATCAAACATAAAATCAAAGCTAAAAAAACCATTTTGGCTTAAATGTTGACTCAAAATTTCAATGATCTGCGTTAATTTAGGATGCTCAAACGGTACATACGTAATGCTGGCAAAGTTTTCGATTCCTAGATTTGTATCATAGGCACAAGCAGAAATCAGTTGACCGTTTTTGAGCATCAGTGAGAGACAGATTTGCTGTCCTTCAATTTTTTCCTGTACGATATAGTTTTCAGAATCTATCGTAGTAATAGCTTCTTCAGAAAAGAACACAGATTGACCAAAGCGCGAATAGATAGGCTTGACTAATTGCTTAGAAAAATCAACAGCCTGCGCCACATACAACTCACTTTTTGGTACTAACAATCCAATCGCTTCACACCAAGTGATAAACGTCAATTTATTGTGTAGTGTATTTAGTAATTCTTGTTCACCAATCAAAAAGCTAGTCCCCCTATGTTGGATCTCTTCTTGAAGTAATCCATAGTAAAGGGTTTCTTCATTTATCGGTAAAAGAAGATCGATGGCATTTCTCTCTATAAAAGATAGAACTTCTTTTCTAAAAGTTTCAAACTGTTGCGCGGGTGGTGCAATCACTTCAATTTTTGTGAAAATATTTGTATAATTGGCAAATGTTGGACTAAAGTGTTCCAGCATATACATTTCATGACCCATCTGCTTTAATTTCTGCCCAAAAAACAGCGCCAAAGGGGAACGCCCCCCTGTTAAAACTATACGCATCCATTAGTCACTCCTTTTTACGTATGAGATAACACGCCGCATTTTCTTACCATACTCATTGGTCAGGTTACCAATGCTTACATTTATGTTGATCCGAGTCTGTAAGCTTGATGGAAATACTTTGTTTAACTGATCTATAACGATTGGAATAATCGTTTGCTCAGAACTAGCTGATGATAACTCTAATTTAAGATCAATACGTTCTTTTGTTTGCTGAATGCATTGAAATTGTAGAATTTTATCACTGCTCCGTGCTATTGCATAGCGGATGAAGTCTGGAAAAACAATCTGCACTTCATTCTCAACATAGAAAATAAAGCAATCATCTTCTCTGCCTTCAATTTTTTCTAGTGCAATAAATGAGCTACCACAAGGACATGGTGTTTTACGCTCAATCAGGATATCAGTATGACGATAACGGATCAATGGTTGTGTGGTTCGGTATAAATCCGTTATGATTGGAATAAATCGATTAGATGTTTCAGAGAGATATTCTTTTTCAATAAACACAATGTCCTCATTTAAGTGTAATGTTCCATGATGACAACTGATGCCTAGGAATCCTTCTGTTGCTTGATAAATTTCTTTTAGACGACAGGATAAGCTTGTTTCAATGTATACTCGATCCATTTCTTCTAGTACTTCTGCAATACTGAATACTTCTTTTAGCTTGTATTCTAATGAATGATCTCCATAAAAAGCAGCGATCAAGCGCAACATAGAAGGTTGCGCTACAATAACGTTTGGCTTCAGTTGATCAAGTCTAGCTAAATTTTCATCGATAGGATTCATCAAGTCAAAAAAATGCAGCCGAATTTTGCCCTGATTGATTGTTTCATATAAATTATTATTGGCTCGCATGAAAAATGCAATGACAATCGTTTCTCCTCGAAATTTCCGTCGATCAATCGCTTTTTTCATCATCGCTGCTGACCATTGGATTGTTTCTTGATCACTCACTAAAAAAACGCCTTGGTTTCCTGTCGTACCCGAAGAAAGGCCAACGGAAATCGTTCCGATTTTCGGTGCAAAATCTCGATTTTCTTCTGCCTTTAGAGCCACTTGCTTCGCCTGTTTTAATGAGATTCGTTTCGTGTTCAATGTATCGAATTCATTCATCATCACGTCCTTGTTGATTATCGGAAACTGATCGTAAACAATTTTACCAGATTCATTTACAAAACGACTATAAAATGGGGATTTAGGAACAATTTTTTCTAAATGTTTTTGTAATCGTTTCTTTTGATAATGACGAAATTTTTTTGGGCGCTTTTTGCTTAAATAATCCTGATAAGAAAGGTCAATATACGTCCTCAAAAATGGTTTAATTTTCTTGATATCCAACGATTGCGCCTCCTCGTTTTTGGTTCCATTCAAGTAGCTGAGTAAGCGACGTTTCACAATGAGATAAGAAAATGGGCAGCTCTGGCTGTTGTTCATGGATCTGAGCTAAACAGGTTATATCTTGTTTCATCTGAGCAAAATCATGAACAATTACTTTTGTTAATCTATTTGGCAGCCGACCTTCGGTAATTGATTCTAAGTGCCAAGCAACATCGATTGCTAACAATACTGGCCCTTGAATCGTTTGTAGATAAAAAATAAATTGTCCTAAAGCATGTCCTGGCATGTTAATTGCACAAATACTTTGATCACCAAAAAGATCATGCGCATTCAGTTTTAACTCAAAAAGTTCTATCAACGGAGCTGCTTCAAAATAGTTCATTTGCTCAAAGGATTGCGGTAATAATTCCCGAAAAAAACCTTGACGTAATTGCATGACACGTGGTTGCTTTTTCAATTGCTCAATGGCAGCTGATAATTTGAGTTGACGATAGTTTACTTCACATACCCCACCCAGATGGTCCGGATGGAAATGAGATAAGAATAGCCAATCATAATCTGAGTTTAAAAGCATTTGTTTTTCCATTTTTTTCTGCTCTTTTTCTATGAATAATTTTCCATAAACAGTTTGGGGCAGTTTTTTTAATCGAGATAAAAAGTGGGTTCCATAGCCGGTATCAATCAAGATTTTCCCTTTGGTTTCATGTTCCAGCTCAATACAGTAAATGGGGTATTCTTTTTTTTGGAAAGAACCACCTGCCATTGTCAAAAAAGGCCGTTGTCTGGCAGATCCTGTTTTTATTATGTTGATATGACGGATCATCGGCGATTCACCTTCAATAATTGTCCCCCAATTGACATCCCCGCACCTGTTCCTAATAAAAGTACCAACTTATCTTGAAATTGGTCTTCTCGTTTTAATAAATGTTCGAATGTAAACGGGATTGATGCCGCAATTGTATTTCCAGTTTCTTCAATAATATCAACCATTTGTGTGTGCGAAAATTTAGCCATTCGCGCAGCAATTTTCATACCAGGACCACTGGCTTGGTGAGGCACCACAAAATCAATTTCTGAGACTTCTGTACTGCCTTCTGATAAAAGTTCGCCAAGAAATTCTGGCAATTTACGGCGCATTGCTTTAATTAATTCAAAACCATCCATATGAAAATATCGGTCTTGTTCATGCTCAGGAATAAAATCAGCACTCCCTCCCGCTTTGATCTCGGCACTATGGGCATATTCGGGATATGTCATGAATTTTGCACTCAACACTTCTACGTCATATTGTGCCTTTGGTTGTTCAGCCGTAGAAAAAATGAAAGCGGCACTAGCATTTCCAATCAAAGCGCTACTTTCAAATTCAGTTGGATCAAGTGCATCATCCCCAGCTTCAGCTGAAACAACTAAAATCGTTTTATATTTACCTGTTTCAATAAAAGCTTGTGCGATTTCGCAAGCACTAATAAAACTCAAGCAGGTTGCATTCACATCAAAGCAGGGAATCTGATGATTCTCTGCTAAAAAATGCTCTGCAATCAAGCTAGCCGTACACGGAATTGGCTGTTCAAATGTACCTGAAGCACAAATCATAATATCTAACTCTTGGTAATTCATTTGTGCATCCTTTAGGGCCGCTCTGACAGATTTTGCCGCCAATTTGGATGTTCCCTCATCGTAAAAATGACGTTTGGCAATGCCTGTTCTTCGTTTTGTTTCTCCTGGTTCCAGTCCAAACTGCTGATCGATTTCATTTGATAAAACAACTCTTTCAGGCAAATAACTGCCTGACCCAACGATTGTAAAGTTCATTTTTTTCACCCATCCAGTTTCATTTTATAATCCGTAATATATTTTTGGATTCCTTCATCGATCGTCATGATCGGTTGATACCCTAATTTCTCTTTTGCAAAACGAATATCCAATGTTTGGCTATAAGCCAAAATACTGACCGTATAACGTGTCAATAGCGGTTCTTTTTTTAGTTTGAATAAATAATGGAATTTTTCTAATAAATGTGCAATTTTATAAATAAACTGTTCATTAAATTGACGATAATGGACCTCTTCACCCAAAAGCTGAAAAATTCGATCAATCAGTCGTTTGAAAGAAATAGGCTCATCATTCGTGATATTAAAAATGCAGCCATTTATTCCATTTGCCTCAACACATAGTCTGAGGGCATAGGCAACGTTTTCTACACATGTTAGGTCCATGATATTGCCTTGCCCATTACGAAATAATGGGATGCCAATTTTTTGATTGACTGCCATCAATCTAGGAAAGATACTGGTGTCACCAATTCCAAACAAGCCTCTAGGGCGAACGATTACGAGTTCAATCTCTTCTTGATAGTGATGAAGTAGCCTTTCCGCTTCGATTTTTGTTTGAATATAATTATTTAAATACGGCGGATCGAAGGCTTTATTCGTTAAATCTACTTCTTTAATGTTAAAGTCGTCTTTGCATTTAGCGTAAATACTAGGAGATGACACAAACACCAAGCGTTTTACTTGTTTGGCAATTGAAGCCTCGATTACGTTTTTTGTTACTGCTACATTTGCTTCGTAAAAATCTTCATATGGTCCATAAACTGTTGACAGCGCAGCACAATGTAGACACGCTGATACCTCTTTAGGCCACAATCTAAAAACTTCACTTCTATGATTTAAATCTAGCATTAAAGGTGTAATAGTATATTCTTCCTCTAAAAAGTCCAACTGAGCTTTATTTCTACCAACTGCAATCACATCATAATGTTGTGCAACTAATTCTTGAATAACGTACTGACCTAAAAAGCCTGTTGCACCCGTGACGATTATTTTTTTTTTCACATGCTCCCCCTTAAGCTTTTTTCTCTTATACACTATTGATCAGGTGATACACGTTCTATTTTATCATAGATAAAACACTATAATCTATAAACAAAAAGCCAGAAATGACGGTAGGAAGTCATTTCTAGCTTTTTATCTTATTTTATTCATCCAACTCTTCAAATTGTGAATTGTAAAGTGATGCATAATAGCCACCTTGAGCAAGTAATTCCTCATGAGTTCCTTGTTCTTTGATATCACCATCTTGCATATAAAGAATTTTATCTGCATCTTTGATGGTTGACAATCGGTGAGCAATAACGAATGATGTACGCCCCGCCATTAAGTTGTTCATGGCGCCTTGTATCAATCCTTCCGTTCTTGTATCTACAGAAGAAGTCGCTTCATCAAGAATCAAGATTGGTTTATCTGCTAAAATTGCACGAGCTATTGTTAATAATTGTTTTTGCCCTTGAGAAATATTGGAAGATTCCTCATTTAATTCCATGTTGTAGCCACCAGGTAATGTTTGGATAAAGTGATGAACATGAGCGGCTTTGGCTGCTTCATATACTTCTTCATCCGTTGCATCTAAACGACCGTAACGCAAGTTTTCCATGATCGTTCCTTTGAATAACCAAGTGTCTTGTAAAACCATTCCAATATTTTTACGTAAATCTGCACGGTTAAAGTCTTTAATATTATGACCATCGATTTTAATCGCACCAGATGTCACATCGTAAAAACGCATTAATAATTTGACCATTGTGGTCTTACCAGCGCCTGTTGGACCAACAATTGCCACGGTTTGACCTGGATCAACATGTGAACTAAAATCGTTGATAATGATTTTATCTGGTGTATAACCAAAACGAACATGGTCAAAATCGACCATTCCTTTGGCTTTATCGATCTTAACAGGATTTGGTACAGTTTGTGCTTCCTCATCTTCTTCAAGAAATTCAAAAACACGTTCAGCAGCGGCAGCCATTGACTGAAGTAAGTTAGAGACTTGAGCCAATTGAGCAATAGGTTGTGTCAAGTTACGAACATATTGGATAAAAGCTTGAATGTCCCCAACGGTAATGGTTCCGTTATAGGCTAAGATCCCACCAAAAATTGCCACTGCAACATATCCGAGGTTTCCTACAAAGTTCATGATTGGTTGCATCAAACCAGAAAGAAATTGAGATTTCCAGGCTGATTTGAATAGGATATTATTTTGTTCTTCAAAATCATTCAAGGAATTTTCTTCATCATTGAATAAACGTACGATATTGTAGCCGCCAATTGTTTCTTCCACTTTACCATTGATCACCCCAAGATATTCTTGTTGGGTTTTAAAGTATTTTTGCGAATTTTTCACAACAATCATAATTAAAATCATTGAAATTGGCACAATCAAAATGGCAATACCAGTCATTTGCACAGAAATCGAGAGCATCATGACGATAACCCCAATAATGGTAAAGACGGATGTAATCAATTGTGTGATTGATTGGTTCAATGATTGTCCTAAGGTATCCACGTCATTGGTAATGCGAGACAAGACTTCTCCTGTTGTACGACTTTCAAAGTAATTCATTGGCATACGATTGATTTTTTCTGAAATTTCTTTACGCATCCGATAGGTTATTTTTTGCGAAATCGTTGACATGATCCAACCTTGGATGATCCCAAAGGCTGAAGCTGCTAGGTAAAGTCCTAACATGAATAGTAAAATCCCGCCGATTTTACTAAAATCAATCCCGCCAGTCCCTTGATATTTTTTAATCAAACCATTGAATAATTCTGTGATCGCTTGTGATAAGATTTTTGGGCCCCAGATATTAAAGATGGTTGACGCAATTGCAAAGATCATTACAAAGAAAACAGGTATTTTATAAGCACCAATATAGGAGATTAATTTTTTTAGTGTTCCTTTAAAATCTTTAGCTTTTTCCACTGGAGCGCCATTTCCAGGTCCGCGTCCGCCACGAGGGCGATTTTGTGTTTGTTCTGCCATTATTTTTCGCTCCTCCCTACTCAGCTTCTTCTATGCCTAATTCAGCATTGCTCAATTGTGATTGGGCAATTTCTTGATAGACAGTGGATGATTTCATCAATTCATCGTGTGTTCCATGATCTACAATGCGACCTTCATTTAATACAATAATGTTATCTGCATGAAGAATTGTTGAGATTTTTTGGGCAACGATGATTTGTGTGGCGCCTTTGATATTTTCAGATAAAGCTTTACGTAATGCCACATCAGTTTTATTATCGAGTGCAGAGAATGAATCATCAAAGATCAAAATTTTAGGATTTTTCGCTAAGGCACGAGCAATTGATAGACGTTGTTTTTGACCACCAGAAACATTCGTTCCTCCTTGAGAAATTTCGCGATCATAGCCTTTTTCATTTGAATCAATAAATTCTTCTGCTTGTGCAATTTCAGCTGCTTTTCTCATTTGTTCATCTGTTATGTCTGCATCACCAAATTTAATATTAGAAGCAATGTCACCAGAGAATAGAATCCCTTTTTGAGGCACAAATCCAATAATTTCATGAAGCTTATGCAAACTCATTTCGCGAATGTCGATTCCATCAATCGTGATTCTTCCGCCAGTTACATCGAACAAACGTGGAATCAAGTTAACGATAGTTGATTTACCTGAACCAGTGGAGCCAATCAAAGCAGTTGTTTGACCTGGTTTAGCAGTAAAGTTGATATGATGCAAGACATCTTCATCCGCATCTCCATATCGGAATTCTACCGCTTCAAATTTCACTTCACCTTTAAAGTCATGGTCATCTTTAGGGTGTTCAGGATCTTTGATAGTTGGTTCTGTTTCAAGTACTTCTTCCACACGTCCAGCAGCAACGTTGGCACGAGGTAAAATAATTGAAACCATTGATAACATCATAAAGGCCATCACAATTTGCATTGTATAGGTGATAAAGGCCATCATATCCCCCACTTGGAGTTGACCGTTATTCATATTATGTCCACCGACCCACACGATCAAAACAGAAATACCATTCATCAATAACATCATGACAGGCATCATGATAGACATTGCACGGTTAACAAATAATTGAGTTTTCATTAAATCAGTGTTCGCACGATCAAAACGTTTTTCTTCGAATTTTTCACGAGAAAACGCACGGATAACAGGCAAACCAGTAATGATTTCACGAGAAACCAAGTTTACTCTATCGACTAAGTTTTGTAATGCTTTAAACTTAGGCATTGTTGTTAATAGTAGGCTACCTACCAAAACTAACACAGCGGCAACTGCCACTCCGACAATCCAGCCCATGCCTGTTCCTGTTTGATAGACATTGTAGATCCCACCAATACCTAAGATCGGAGCATATAACACAATGCGCATGATCATCACGATCCCCATTTGCATTTGTTGGATGTCGTTCGTATTACGTGTGATCAATGAAGCAGGAGAAAATTTCTCCATCTCAGTATTCGAAAATTGTAGTGTGCGTTTGTATTGTCCTACCCGTAAATTTCGACCAACTGATGCAGCAACTAATGAAGCAATCAATCCTACAATGATCGCAGCTATAGCTGATACAAGAGTTAAAAGAACCATTTTTGTTCCGGTTTTGACCATATAATCTGTTTGAATTTGTTGGGTATTCATATCTAGTGCTTTATATTCAGCTAATGTTAGTTGAATGCCCACAGTTTTCATTGAATCTGCACCGAGATCACCTAAACTTTTTTCTGTTGCTTTACGAGCGGCTTCAACTTTTGCTGGCATAGCTGCTGTCTTTGTTTTGATTGAATCTGCTAGGTCTTTTGCTGCTTCACCTTTTGCCTGTGCTTGGGCAGCTAATTCTTGTGCTTGCGTTCCTTCTTGGGTTGCTGTAGCAATATCTGTTGCAGAGGCAGCTGCTTCACCTGCCGCTTTTGCCTGTTCTCCTAAAGCTGTTGCTTCTTCCCCAAGTTGTTTTGCCTTAGCTGCATCTTCTCCAATCGCCTTATAGTCTTCAATGATTGCTTTGGCTTCACTTCCACTAGAAGAATCTTTTGATTGAGATGTTCCTAACATCATCATTGGCAGGTTAAAAATATCTGCAAGCTTTGCTTTTGTCATATTGTCTTGAAGATTTAATTGATACACTTCAACTTCTTTGCCATCGATTTTTTCAGTTGTTTGTTTATAATTGTCTTCAATCGTTTTCTTCTCATCATCCGTCATAAACATTTCAATTCCCTGAAGAGTTGTTTTTCTAATCTTTTCAGGTGTGGAGTATTCAAGCCCTCCTTGTTGAATTCCGACATCGACGATTCCCGATGTTAACTTTGGTAAGCTTAAATCACTATTTGCCTGTACAACTAAAAGCACAAGAACTGCGATGACCGCATACCAGTATTTGCCGAGATATTTAAAAATCTTCACTATTGGTCACCTTCCTCTTTCCGGGAAATTTGTTGGGAGTAGTCTACGAATTTCGCAGTTAGCTCGATGAACTGTTTTGTGTCCGGCTCTCCCATCAATTTAAAAATTTTAACAATCTTATCGCGCATTTCTTTTTTTTGAAACTTGGCTGCTTTTTTGCCACAATCCGTTAAAGTGACATTAATACGGCGACGATCATTTGGATCCATATTGCGCTCAATTTGACCTTTTTTTTCTAAACTACCTAAAACAACTGCAATACGAGCGCTAGACAAATTAAGCGATTCAGCTAGATGTTTTGGGCTAGTCGGTTTGCCATGACGAGCAAGAAATTTGATGACAATACTCTCACCTTGATTACTCTTTTCCAGTCTACTAAATGCGCTATGTCGATTTTGAACCATTAAGCGCATCAGCTCTTGTTCGGCCTCTTCTGCGAATGACATATGACTCCTCCTTCTTTCAAAATAATTACTTTCACAACTAATAGCTAACAGTATTAGTAACTAATGCTATTTGATATTAATGCAAATACCTTTCGATGTCAATAGAGTTGATTTAAAAAATAAAATAAATACGGTTTCATTAAAAAAAACTAAAAATTTATGATATTTTCGATAGAAATACTCCTTGTTTCAGAGAAAAATAGAACCGCCGATAATCAGCGGTTCTAGACTAAATTCTTCAATTTCTGGTAATTTTCCCAATGCTACACCTTACTCGTAATTCATTAGACAGGCCCGTTACGGTATAAAACGATTATTTTGCATTTAAAGCAGCCATCGTAATATAATTGTAGGGTTGATTAAAATGTGGTAAAAAGAATAAATCTAGCAGTTTTAGTTCATCAATAGTCATGCTCTTTTGGATTGCAAGAGAGAATAGATGAATCGCCATCGAAATATCTGTACGTGACGACATTTGCGCACCGATAATACGACGACTTCCTTTTTCATAAACAATTCGGATCGAAACCGAATCATTATCATTCATAAATGCTGGTTTTTGCAAATCAGTATAATCTGTATACAAAACTTCTATCTGATATTTTTTGGCAGCTTCTAATGAAAGACCAGTAGAAACCATGTTCAAGCCAAAAATAGAAATTCCATTTGAACCTTGAACGCCGATGGATGCAAGTGAAGCGCCACCAACATTATGGCCTGCGACAATGCCAGATCTTACAGCATTTGTTGCTAAAGCAATATAAGTAGTTTTCCCTAACGCATTAGAGTAGAGAGTCGCACAATCTCCCACTGCATAAACAGATGGATCACTTGTTTGCTGGTATTCATCAACAAGATAAGCGCCATTTCCAAACAACTCTAGATGATTTTTACCTAAGTCATTATTTGGTAAAAAGCCAATAGCATTAATCACTAAATCAACAGCATATTCCCCTTTGTTCGTTACAATTGCTTCAACTTTCTCTGATCCTTTGTAGGCATTGGCGATTTCATCAAAGTGTAGTTCGATCCCATTTTCGGATAAATTAAGATCCATTTCAGCTGTAAAATCTGGATCATAATAACTGGACAAAGAACGTGGTGCGCCATCGAAAAGTAAAACGTCTTTTCCACGTCTTTTAATGGCCTCAGCAATTTCAACACCTATATAACCTGCGCCTATAACCGCAACTTTTCTAATGGAAGCCATACCAACTAATTGATCCACTATTTGACCATCTTGAAACTTTTTCAAAAAGTGAATATTTTCTAAAGTATTCCCAGGTATTTGCGGTGTAATTGGGATTGAACCTGTTGCTAAAATCAACGTATCATAGTTTTTACAAAAATGAGAGCCATCACTTGCTTTGCAAAAAACTTTTTTATCGTAAAAATCGATTTGGTCAACAGCGGTTTCTAAATAAACATTTGCTCCTTTTGCTTCAAATTCTTCTTTATTTGTATAAAATAATTGTTCATATGATTCGATTTTCCGACCTACCCAGAGTGCTGTTCCACAGCCTAAATAACTAAGATTAGAGTTTTTATCGATCATGGTCACTTCTTGTTCTGGATAATTTTCCAACAGTGCATTGGCTGCAGCAATACCTGCATGGTTTGCGCCAATTATAATTGTCTTTTTCATGTAATGTCTCCTTTTATTGAATAAAAAAGACGAAACACATAAATTTTTGCTGTGTTTCGCCTTTTTCAGAATTTTATTTGTTACGCTTGCGTAATAGGCAAGATATTTTCAACTTCTGAGTGTGGACGAGGAATTACGTGGACTGATAATAGTTCACCAACACGTTGGGCTGCTGCTGCACCTGCATCTGTGGCAGCTTTGACAGCACCGACATCGCCACGTACCATCACGGTCACAATGCCACCTCCAACTAATTCTTTTCCTACTAATGATACGTTAGCTGCTTTGACCATTGCATCTGCCGCCTCAATTGAACCAATTAATCCTTTTGTCTCGATCATTCCTAGTGCATCTGATTTCATTATAATTTCCTCCTAAGATTCTATATGTTATTTTTTTTGATCACAATTTCAGTATTTGGCGTTATTCCTAGTGCATTGGCTTCTTCCGTATCAATGTGGCACTCTAAGCCAGAGTTCTCAACTGCGCGGATAATGACATTTGCTAAGGTCCCGCCTCGTTCTCCTGAAAACTCGATTGTTACGGATTCACCATCACGAACACCAAATTGAGTAGCTTCATGTGGCAGCATGTGAATATGACGTTTTGCAACAATCGTACCTTCAACAATTTCTGCCGATCCTTTAGGACCAATAAGTGTGACATTACCTGATCCAGCTAAATCTCCGGATAAACGCAACGGGGCTTTCACTCCTAATTTAAACGAATCGCTTTGTAAAATTTCAACTTGTGTTTTTTTTCTTACTGGCCCTAAAATGCGAACCTTTTCAATCGCCCCTCTTGGCCCACAAACCATTACGGTTTCTTTACAAGCAAATTGTCCTGGCTGAGAAAGATCCTTTAATTTCGTTAATTGATAGCCATAACCAAATAATTTTTCTACATCTATTTGGGATAAGTGGATATGCCGATTTGAAATTCCTACTGGAATCTTTTGAGCGCTTGATAATATTGGTGGTTGTGTTTGGTTTGGTTCAGCCAATTTTTCCATCAATTTACCAAGTAGCTCTTCATAATTGTCCAACTTTATCACTCCTTTTTTCAATTAGTTCATGTTAGCTAAAACTTGGCGGACGACATTTGCCAATGTTTCTATATCTGCTTCGTTCGTTTTATTCGTATCGATAGGCGTTGAGATTGCTTTTTTGACTTCAGCCATTTCTTGTACTTCTGTTTTTTCATAAGTAAAGGTTGGATCATCCTCTATTAAACTCGTGACATCCTTTAACCCATACGCAACTTTTTTGATGTTTAGTAAATGTTTTGGTCCAACATTTTCTGAAACCGAACTGCCGCCAAAAGTGCCGCAGCCTAAGGTAAATGAAATTGGTAATCCTGTACTGATCCCGGTTCCTCCTTGGCTTCCACCTGTATTTACTAAAATTCGTGACGCAGGCTTAGCTGCAAATTTCAACACGATATCACGATTGTTAGTGTGCAAGCTCATCGTATGTCCAATGCCATTTTGTAACAATTCAATACTTAAATCACATGCTTCTTCCCAGTCATTTACAACATAAAAAGCTAAAACAGTCGTTAGTTTTTCAAATGATAAAGGATAGCCTTCACCAACGCCACCTTGGGGACCAATCAATACTTTGGTTCCTACTGGAACAGTGATTCCTGCTGCTTGTGCAATCACGTTCGCACTACGACCAACAAATTTAGCATTCATGGCATAACCATTTTTAAAAAGTAATTTACATACTTTTTCGGTTTCTACTTCTGACATAAAGTAGCCACCTTGTGCTTTTAATTCTTGCATAACAGCTTCTTTATTGATTTCTTCGCAGATGATTGATTGTTCTGATGCACAAATTGTTCCATTGTCAAACGTTTTTGACGCTATGATTTTTGCTACAGCACTTTTTACATCGGCCGTCCGCTCAATATAAGCGGGAGAATTACCAGCGCCAACACCCAATGCTGGTTTTCCCGAACTATAAGCGGCTTTCACCATTCCAGGACCACCTGTTGCGATGATTAGACTCACTTCTTTTGCAAGTAATAATTCATTTGTTCCTGCCATCGTTGGAACAGCTAAGCAACTGATAATCCCTTCTGGCGCTCCAGCCGCTACAGCAGCACGGTTCAATAGATCTGCTGCTTTTTTGGTACAGTTGACTGCCGTTGGATGTGGCGAAAATACAATTGCATTTCTTGATTTCAACGCAATCATTGCTTTAAAAATAACTGTAGAGGTTGGATTAGTTGACGGGATGATACCGAGAACAAGCCCTACTGGTTCTGCTACATCAAATGTACCTTTTTCAGTATTTTCTGCAATGATTCCGATAGTTTTCTCATGTTTGATCTCTTCATATAGTAATTGAGATGCCGCATGATTTTTATAGGTTTTATCCATTACTTTGCCGAAACCAGTCTCTTCTACTGCCCTTTCAGCTAAACCAATAGCATATTTACTTGCTGCATTCTTCATGTTTTGTAAAATTTGATCAATTTGTTCTTCTGAAAAAGTTGCAATTTGATTTGCCGCTGCTTTTCCTTTACGTGTCAAATCACGTGCTTCTTGAACAGAACATAGATCTTTATCAAACATTTCCATTTGTATTCCTCTATTCGTCTATTATTAAAATGTCACTTAGCGCTTTTACTAATTTTTCCTTATTTGTACGGTGAAAATTTTTTTGTGGGATACTAAAATTAGGTTGCTCTTTCGCTAACTTTCTCAACTCTGTTACTTTCATTTGTTGGAGTTTGTAACGGACTATTTTTTTTGATCTGTTTCAACAATTTCGGTGTTTTCTATTTGATCACTTGTTTCTATTACAACTTCTTCTCGTTCATTTGGTTTTGACTCTGCTACCTTTTGAATTTCGTCTACAAAAGTTGTCGCTTCTATATGTGGTCGGGCAATGACATGGGAAGCCGTTAAAAGATCTTCACCCAAACGTTGTACGCTTGCACTGCCTGCTTGTACAGCTGTTTCCACAGCTGCCACATCACCAGAAATCAAAACCGTATTTAAACCGCCACCAACCTGTTTTTTACCTAAACAACGAACTTCAGAAGCTTTTAGCATTGTATCTGTTGCTTCAATCAAGGCTATTAGTCCTTTGGTTTCAATCATGCCAATCGCTTGCTTCATATGTTACCCCTCACTTTTAAATTTTCCAGATAGAATGGTGACTTTGCTTGTTGTCGACCAGCAAATAGCGGAATGTTTCGGAGCAAAAACAATGTCGCCTTGATATGCATCATACGTTATGCCGTCAATAGTTACATGAAGTTCGCCATTTACCACGTAGTTTACTGACTCTAGCCTATCTTCTTGATAAAACTGACTATTTTCGATTTCTAAAATTCCAAGCTCGAAATTATTTTCTTCTGATGTTAAAATTTCTTGATAACGTAGCCCGTTATTCTCATTATTTAATGGCGACAATTTAACTGTAGAACCGCGAATAATTTTTAAACCACCACTATGTTCTTGGTATTCAAAGGGCGACTCAGTAAAATCTGTTATTCCGGCTTCCTTCAATAGTTTTTTTAATAACGTCACTAAATACTCTTTTGAGACTTCTTGTGTGTTTGCTAAGAGATTTTTATTTTCAGACACACCCATTTTAAAGCTCATCTGATAATCTTCTGCTAAATCTTTAGCTGAAGGTGTGATTATGGTCTCTTTGTCTATACAAATAACTTGTTCTTTTTTGCTGTGAAGTTTTTCAATATCTTTTGCACATATCAATTTTTTCATTTTGTCACACTTTCTTTAAACAGATTCACAACTTTCATCAATGATTCCAATAACTGCTGCGTCTACGGGGATAGAATCATCTTCTAACATGCGTCTGGCTGCTGATCCTGTAGCAATGATTACTCGGTCACCGATACCCGCACCAATCACATCACAGACAATCATTCGCTCCCCTTCTCTAGAGCCACCAGTGACTTCTGCAAGCATTAGTTTTAATCCATTTAATTTTTCTGATTTTCGAGTTGCCCAAATTGTGTCCATCAATTTTGCAATTACCATAAGCGATTATTTTCTTTCTTTTTAATCTCTTCCATTGCTGCAATAACCGAAGCTGTATCCCCAAAAATAGCCAACAAAATCATATTTTGAGGGCAACTCCCTCGAATATCCTCAACTGTAACACCCACTGCTTTTTCGGCAATATCTGCAGCACAAACCATTTCAATCAACTTCCCTTGAACTAGTCCTACAGCATCAGGAACGCCTAAATTATCTTTTGAGCCCTTGCGACGATTTAAAATAGCTAATGTTCCTTCACTTGGCGACTTAATAATGCGACAATCCATTTAGATTCCTCCTTATTTTAAAAGCAAAACAAATCGCTTAATCCTGTAGAAAATTAGGAAATTGGCATTGAAACGTTCTTTGTTTCACTGACGATTTGTCTATTTTCATAAGGATTGATTTGTGTAGCTAGCTATGTTAAAACTTGATTGGTACAACTCATAGCAATCCCAAGCGGCGTCACAAACATTGGATTCATTGGTTTATATGTTGGGATTCCTGTTGTCTTTTCAATAATCGTCTCTATATTCTTAAGACAGGCTGTACCGCCAACCAAATAGATTCCTTCTACTTTGTATCCTTGCGTTTGCTGAATAATAATTGAAGAGATCTTCTCAATTACCGGCTTTAAGCTAGTCAATAATTCATCATGATTTTTCCCATTTCGTTTATACTTTTCAGCTGCTTCAAAAGTAAGCTTATATGCTCCAGCAATTACTAAGGATAAATGTGTACCACCTGTTGCTTCATCCGCTACTTTAACGACTTGCCCATTTTCTACAATAGAAATACCTGTTGTCCCTCCACCAATATCAACGACTGCACCATCAGTTATTTCTAATAATTGATTAGCTGCTGTTGGTTCATCCAATAAGTTTGTTAATTCAAATCCAGCGCTTTGAACAACGTTTTTAATGACCCCGCCATCCAACTCATCTGTACCAGGCGGTAATGAAGCAGCAGCATACACTAATTCTGTCTTCAATGTTTGTTCTATTTCCTCTTTAAGTTCTCGAACAAGTTCAACTGCACCAATATAATCAATGACCATCCCATCTCGGACCACATCTGCGTATCGATAAGCTCCTGCTACAGGCACATGATTTTCATCTAACACAGCAAGTACAACACAAGCAGTTCCTAGATCGATTCCCGTATAGTAAGTTTTTGACCGTTTTTTTTTCGGCTTTTTTATGACTTCTTCAAACGCTGCAACAAATTGATTACACGTTTTCATTGAATGTTTTTTCATTTGTTTCTCCTACTAATTGTTTCTTTAGATCATTTATTTTTTGATTTGCTTCTATTAGTATCTTGCTGTATTGAGGATATTCAGCTTGGATCAAATGGATCATGCCATAAATTTTCTTTAGTTTGATTAGTAACAACCCTCGTTCACTAAAAATATAAACTGCATCCAATTGAAATTCTTCTGTTTTTTCTAGACTAGCTTCTTCATCTGACACTACTTTTTCTAGTGCCGGAAGCAGCGTTTTTTCTATGTCGATGATTTTTTGACTCACATTCAACTGCTGATCTATCGCTAAACGAGCGGCTTCAAAAAGTTCTGAAGATAAAATTTCTTTATAGCCAGTCAATGAGTTTAATTGACGTTCAGTAGCGTTATCTTTCTTTTTTAGTTCTGCCTCAGACATTATTTTAATTCTCTTATCTAAAAGAAATTGCTTCGCTCCAGGTGTTAGGCGTAACTGATTATTTAAGTAAAATTGTGTAAATGGTTCTTTTTGAAAATCCATTCTAAGTTCACTTTCTGTCACAAAATGCATTCATAACCACCTCTTAGCAACCTCTTATATAATTGTTCTAATTCCTTATGGGTCGGTTTTCTTGGATTAGTCATCGTACATTTATCTTCCATAGCTTTTGTTGCCATTTCTGGAATCGCCGCTAAATATTCTTCTCGATCAATGCCATATTCTGTAATTACATTGGCTACATTTAACTGTTTCAACTGACGATTCAAGCCGTTGATCATTGCATGAACGGTTGCTTTCGGGGTTCCTGCTTGAAATCCTAAGATACCTGCAATTCTTTGATAAACTGCTAAGCTAGGAATTTCTTTTTCTAATTCTAAACCGGCATTGTAACGAATAACATGTGGTAATAATAAGGCATTTGCTCGACCATGAGCGATATGAAACTTTCCGCCTAACGCATGCGCTAAACTGTGACAAATTCCTAATGACGCTTCACTAAAAGCGATACCAGCTAAACAAGAGGCATTATGAACACGTTCTCGAAGTATTAAATTTTCCCCATCATTGACTACAGCTACTAAGTCATTCCAAATGATCTTCATGGCTTTTTCGCTTGCTGCATCCGTAAAATCGGTTGCAGCTGTTGATGCCAAAGCTTCTATACAATGGGTGAACACATCGATACCTGTATCAGCTGTCACATTTTTAGGTACGCTAATGGTTAATTCTGGATCTAAGATTGCCAAATCAGGAATCATTTGATCTGCTACAAGTGCATATTTGCTATCATTTTTAGGATCTGAGATAACTGCAAAAGAGGTTACTTCGCTACCTGTTCCGCTTGTTGTTGGAATACAAATCAGCCGAACCGTTGCCTTTTTCTCTGCGCTGGTATAGATATGACGAATCACCTTAGCCGCATCCATCGCTGAACCGCCACCTATCGCAATTAAGCCATCCGGTTGTAATTGAATCGCTGCCAGCAAGCCTTTAGTGACAACCTCAATTGTTGGGTCAGGTACAATCTCTGAGAAAACACTACAACAAATATTCTTCTCTTGTAGTAACTGTTCGATCTGATTAACCGTACCATTTTCTTCCATAAATGGATCACAAATAATCAATACTCGTTTAAGAGCAAGAGTTTGTACTGTTGCCAACGCATCAACACCTGTCACAATTTTAGTAGCCATTTTAAATTGCTTTAACATTTACGCTCCTCCTTTCATCTAATTTCTTCAACAAATGCCCTGATCTCTTCCTTATTTATATGCAGCCAATATTGTTGTTTTATACAACCAATTTCTTCTAACATTTTTTTTGTAATTATTTTTTCATTTACTGTATGTTCTTTTTCCTTATACATTACAACACCTATTACAGGAACTCGAAGTGCGTAAGCAAAGTTTGGAGGGTAACTTTTTTTTATGCTAGGAATCGGAACTAAAAATAACGCCTTGCTCGCTTTTTGTTGTAATGAAATAATATGTTTATGCATCCAGGGACTTTCTAAATAGGAATTTGGAACAATGATTGTTTCATTGGTATATAAGATATTTGCTACTTTGCGAATTGGTTGCTCAGAATCTTCAATCGCTTGTGCAATTATGTGATTATGTTGCTGATTTGGTCCGATAATCAAAATACGTTTCTTCATGTTCTACTCACTGGAACGATATCGTAATTTAATTTTTCTTTCAAAATCGTTACGACAGCTTTTAAAGCTACTTCAACACTTTGAACATCCCCATTGATCAATACCGAGCCTGTAAAGCGATCTAAGAAACCAACATTAATACCAGCGCTTTTTCCTGCTACATCTGCCGCAATAATGGCAGCTTCAACGGGGGAAATTGTCAAGATGCCAATTGCCCCCTCCGCTTCAATGCCTAATGATTCATAGACTTCTGGAATTGGTGAAGCAATAACATGCGCTAAGGTTACTTGTTTTCCTGGAACGGATTCTTCAATAACTCGCTTTGGCGCGTTTTCTTCCATAATGATTACGCCACCCTTTCTAATGACGGACAACTCGAACTGGGAACTCATACTCTTTGATCCATCCTTCAATCCGATCTAAATCTTCTTCTGATAATGATGGGTCTCCAGCTACTGGATATTCCATGCCTAGTTGGCCATATTTATTGACGCCTAATTTATGATAAGGTAATAAATCGATACCTAAAAAATTGGGATATTCTTTATATGGAAGTAAAAAATCAATAATTTGTTGAATCTCATCATGGCTATCATTGATCATTTTCAACATTGGCATCCGAATCTGAACTTGGTGTCCAGCCTTTAAAACTTCTTGTAGATTTTCTAAAATCTTTTCATTACTGATACCTGTTAATTCATTATGTCGAACTGGATTCATATGCTTTAAATCAAATAAGAATAAATTGACATATTCAGCTAATGCCAATAATCGCTCCATCCTTGAATGACCACATGTTTCTATCGCAGTATGGATTCCATCAGCTCGACATGCTTGTAATAAGGCTAGTGCTGCTTCTGGCTGTGCTGTACATTCACCGCCGCTAAGGGTTACCCCACCACCAGATTGTTCATAAAAAGCATCATCTTCATGAATGACTTCCATTAATTCAGAAATTGTTTTGATTTCACCAGTAATATTTAGAGCAGCCATTGGGCAAACATCAACGCACGCGCGACAGCCATTACAGGCAATATCGCGTCGTACTTGATGATGATCGTTCTCATCCATGTAATGAATCCCCATCGGACAGACTTCTACACACGCACGACAATCACTACAGACGCTTTCCTTATACATTACTTCGAATTTTCGTTCTAGTCCTTCAGGATTGGCGCACCACTGGCATCTTAAGGGACAGCCTTTGAAAAAGACGATCGTGCGAATCCCTGGACCATCGTACAAACTATATTTTTGTACATTAAAGATCATCGCTTGTCGTTCAATTGTCGTTGTGTTTTGAGTCATCATCTATTCATCTCCTGCTCTTAAAACTTCGTTAACATTGTTCGGCTGATGATTTCATCTTGAACATCCTGACATAATTCAACAAAGAAGGCACTATAACCTGCTACTCGAACAATTAAATCACGATATTGTTCTGGATGTCGTTGTGCTTCCAACAATGTCTCGTTATCTAAATAGTTAAACTGCATTTCACCATTTCCTAAAATACTCGCAGTTTTTAATAAAGTAATTAAACTTTCTTCACCTTCTGGTGTATCCAGTAATCCATTCATGATCTTGAAGTTATGCACCATTCCCATATTCATCGTATCATTTGCCATTTTAGAAATAGATTTCACAATAGCTGTTGGACCTTTAAAGTCAGCTCCTTGAGATGGACTAATACCATCTGATAATGGAATCCAAGCTTTTCGTCCATTTGCTGAAGCACCAGTCATTTGACCTAGTGGCGTATTGTTTGAAATCGACAATGTTCCATGACAAAGCTCTGAATAAAGTGTTTTGTATTGGCGATGCTCCGCTTCTGTAAAATGAATCAATTCGGCCGCAATTAAGTCTGCATAGTCATCATCATTGCCGTACTTAGGCGCATTCAAGCAATCCGTGCGGATTTGGTCATAGCCGACAAAATCAGCTTTTAACGCACGATTCAATTCTTCTAAGGTATATTTTTTGTCATCGAAAACCAGCTTTTTGATTGCTGCCATCGAGTCTGCATAGGTTGCTAAACCTGACCAAACAACTCCTGGTCCAAAATTATACATTGCCCCACCACTCGAAACATCTTTCCCACTTTCCATACAGCCTTCATACATCAAAGACATCAACGGTTTTGGTGCTAGATCGCGGTGGACTCTTTGGGTGATAACTGTTGCAACCGACGACCACTTCGTAATATATTTAATTTGTTCTTTAACAGCTTTTTCAAATTGTTCATAGGTTTTAAATTGAGAAATATCGCCCAAGTCTGGACAAACCTCTTTGCCATACCATAACGGTACACCTCGGTTTAAAACAAGTTCGATACAAATTGGCCATTGTGTATAGGCTGTTGAAGTCCATTGATATAAACGACCAGATTTTTGCGGTTCAACACACCCCATTAAACAATAGTCTCGTGCGTCCTCGATCGACACACCTTTAGCCAACATCATTTTGATATGGGTATCGTCAAAGTGACAGGCGGGAAAACCAATACCTGCCCGAACAACATCCACTATTTTTTTCAAGTATTCACGCGGTGAGCGATTATGAATCCGACAAGCTAAAGATGGTTGGTACACTTTTACGTGACGGACGGCATCCATTAATAGATAGGTTAATTCATTGGTTGCATCGTGGCCTTCACGTGTCACTCCGCCAACGCACATATTCACGAATGGTTGATAGCCCGCGAAGAACTTAGATCCGCCTTCACTTGTGATCCACATCATTTCAGACATTTTAATCAACATACAACCCGCTAATTCAAAGGCTTCAAACTCATTCATCTTGCCTTTATCTAAATCATTTTTGAAAAAAGGATACATGTATTGATCCACACGTCCAATTGACATTCCAGTTTGATTTTCTTCTACAACAAGCAAGGATTCAATTGTCCATATTGCTTGGATGGCTTCCCAAAAGGTTTCTGGTTTATTTGCAGGAACTTTTGCATTGATTTCTGAGATTTTTTGTAATTCTGCTTTACGTTTGGGATTCGTTTCCCGTTGCGCTAACTGTGCTGCATATTCAGACAGACGACGAGCGTAGATCATGACGCCCTCCGTTGTATCGATCAATGATTTGTAAAAGTAGATTTTTTGAATATCATCAGGGTTTTGATAATCTAATTTTTCTAAATGCTCTTTTGCCTCTTTTTGAATATCCAACATCCCTTTTTTCATTAAAATGACATCATAGCCTGGATTAGAATCACCACCGCCATTTAGTTGATGATAAGAACAGTCTGAAACAAAAGATTCGCCAGATAGTTCCCAAACTCCGGCTTCACGGAATTGATCTTCACAATACTCATCGATCGATCTGCCCTTCCAAAACGGGAATAATTCTTCACGCATAATCTTTTTGTCTTCATCCGAAATAAAGAAAGGATCTTGCGGACGGCTTGAAATTGTATCGATTTCGTCTTCCATCCAACGCCACGCAATATCTGGAGAAAAAGCGCCGGCGCGTGGTGCGCCATTTGGTGCGCCTACGATCAACTCATTGTCTTGAATTACAAGTGGTGCAGTTTCACAACAACGTTTGAATGACTTTGCTCTTAAAATATTTTTAGGCATTCCTGGATTTTCTTTTGCAAGTTCAGTGATCACTCTAGCTCGATGAGTTGTGATAGTCGGTTTTTGTTTTAAATAATTTACTTTTAAAGCATCTAATCGAGCAGTTGACCCATTTGGAATACTTGATTGATCATCAGAAGCAAAACCGCCACTTGTGGATGTTTCATCGGCAACTGTCGCAAACATCTTCATCAATGCGTTACGTTCTTCTGAACTTAACTCTTTTGTTGCTTCGGCTAATTTTGCCGAAAATTCTTTAATGTCCATTTTATTCCCTCACTTTACAACAATTTATTTTTCCATTATTTTTTTTAAGATTTTTTCTAAAATGTCTGTTTCTACATCACTTTTCGTTTCTGATTGTTTATTCTCTGATAATGATTCAACAGGATAGCTAATCTCTCGAACATAAGTTAAATCTTTTGCAGTAATATTTTTGGCACTTATGCCTCGTCCAGTTGTAAATCCCCCTAAAATGACGGACACTGGTAAAGTCGATTGCAAGCCCATACTTGCCATACTCGCTGGGGCATTAACAATCATGCGACCAACTGGTTTTTTTAACGCAAATTCTTTCAACACTAACTTATTGTGAGAATGAATTGCGAGTGTATGACCATTATTTTTTTCTTTTAACAAACGGATCGATTTCTCACAAGCATGCATCCAATCCGGTTCTAAATAAAATGCTAAAACTGGGCACTTCATTTCATTGGCAAAAGGATCTTCGTCATACATGTAATCCTGTTCTGAAACTAGCACTTTGGTTGTTGAAGTAACACCTATATTTGCCTCTTTGGCCAGCCATTGGGCATTCTTGCCCACACAAGATGGATTAATTTGGTTATTTTTAGGCTGTAAAAGTGCTAGTAAGTTTTTTTCTTCTTCTTTTGATAAAAAGTGTGCACCATATTCTTGTAACAACGCTCTAACCTCAGAAGCGATGACTCCTTCAGCTATTAGGTACTGTTCTGTAGCTGGAAGTAAACCACAATCATAAGAACGACTATCCACGATTGCCTTCACTGCTTTTTTAACATCTGCTGAACGCTCGATAAAAACAGGTGTAGCACCTGTTCCACCATAAATGATCGGCCGTTGGTAATTGGCTGCGTTGATATAGTTTTGATTACCAATAGCTAAAATCATTGCACTATCCTGACTGGTTAAAATCTCTTTTACACCTTTATCGGTTAAAGAGCTAACACATCCTAAACAGCCTTTTGGTAAGCCATTTGCTTCACAAATCTCTCTAATTTTTTGAAAAACAAGATATGTTGTCTTTTGTGCTTTTGGATGTGGAATAAGCACCATAGCATTGCCTGATTTTATCCCAATAGTTAGACTGTACAGAACATTTAATGTTGTATTTTCTGCTGGTAATAGGATTGGAATGACGCCCAATGGAACGCCAACTTGTAAAACATTCCCCGCTGAATCTTCTACAATATTCCCCACACAAAGCTGTTGATCCAGCTCTTTAGATAACGCTTTCAATAAGCGTTCCATCAATATTTCTTTATCTTTATAACATCCTAGATTTGTTTCTTTTATTTCAGTTGCTAAAAATCTACTTATATCTGGTTTGATCTCTGCCAACAGTTTTTCCACTATTGCATCGAGATTTTTTTGCTCATATTCTTTTACTAGGTGCTGTGCATCTCGTGCTGTTTCTACTAAAATCCGCCCTTCTTGAATAGATAATAAATCTTCATCTACTTGTTGCATGTATTATGCATCTCCCTCCTCAACAGGTAAAAAATCACCTAATTGATAACGATCAATCATTTTATTTAAATCGCCATGTGGGCTTGCAATCACGACCGAGCTGTAGATGTTTGCACCCATTTTTTCAACAGCTGCAATACCTGCTTCAACCGCTGATTGGCACGCCGCAACGTCTCCTTGTACAATCACAGAAATATATCCTGAGGCAACATTTTCATATCCTACCAACTCAACATTGGCCGCCTTACACATTGCATCACATGCCTCCAAAATAAAAACTAAGCCGAATGTTTCAATTGCACCAATTGCTTCGTATGTTCTCACTCTTTCTCCTCCTTGCACTACCGATCAATATCATGAACGGAAACAATGTCTCCAACGTATGAAATTGGTCGTGGCATCACATTGTGTGCAGTCAATTTGCCAATTGCTTCGGCAGCCTCAGCTCCTGTTGCAACAGAAGCTTCAACAGCGGCAATGTCTCCTTTAATCATGACCGTTACTAAAGTAGACCCAATATTTTCATATGAGATCAGTTCAACATTTGCAGCTTTCAACATTTCATCAGCAGCCTTTAGTGCTGGAACTAAGCCAATCGTTTCTACTAACCCTAAAGCTTCTTCGCCACGATATCTCAATGTATCTCCTCCTTACGCTGAACGATATTTTTTATCAACATATTTATCGACGGTTGCTCTACCTTCATCAGTAATTTTGTAATAAATAACTAGGTTCTCGTTTTTATCTAAATCATATGTTGCTAGCTCGACTAATCCATTTGCTTCTAGCGCCATCATATGCTCCAGATACAATTTTTCATTGAATTGTTTCTCTTGCCCATATTGTGGTTTTAACGCCTTCATGATTTGGGCAACATCTATTTCTCTTTGGTCATACATTTGATTTAAAACAGCTGTTCGACTAGGCAAAAGCATCTTACTCTTCCCCCTTTTTAAATAAATCTAACGGATTCATCGTAACTAAAATCGCGCCGATCACGATAATCACTGAGCCTATAACCATTGTTGGTGTTAAGGTTTGACCAAGGAAAATAACACTGAATAAGACACCCCAAAATGCATAGGTAACATTTAAAGACATGCCGATCGCAGTTCCAACCATAGCGTTCGCTTTGTACCAGGTCAAAAATGAAACCGCAGCGCTTAATCCGGACAAAACTAACCATAGAACTGGTGTTACTGCAGCCAATGTACCGAATAATAAATTAAATGCCCCCACAGCTGGAACAACAATGATCAGAACAACTAGACCAGAAATCAATTGACGTAAGTTTACCGCCACATCTGTATCGATCATCGCACCACCAAAGCTTGAAAATACACCTTCTAAACCCCAAGCAATTGCAGCAATCAATGCACAGACGATTCCTAGCGTAAAGTTAGGCGCTCCTTCTGGCTTCACCATGTTAATCGTAATAGCTCCGACAACGACAACGACCATACCTAATACAATTCGAGCAGTTGGCTTTTGCTTTAAGAATATCCAAGAAAATAATGCGCCAAACAAGCTACATGTCGCTGAAATGGGGATCGCATACGCACCCGCCATAGCTAACCCAACAAGATAAGCCCCGTTAGCAATTGGTCCACCTAGGAGAAATCCGATTACTAATAATTTCCCTGGTTTTGTATGCAATGTTCTGACTAATTCTTTTAATCTTCCTTGCTTTGCGTTATAGAATAAAAGTAAAATACCTGCAAAAAAATCATTTAAACCTGAACAAACAAAAGGTGCTGCCAAGAAGCCAGCCGCACTAACTAACGGGTCATAACCACTTGCTACAACGACTAGTGTTGAATAAATTCCATAAGTGATACCTGAAATAATCCCATTGCTGATTCCTTTCACTCGGAAGCCTTTTTTGGCTTGTTCCATTTGAACGTCAGCACTAGTACAAGAAATATTTTTTCCACTTTCCATGTCTATTTCTCCTCAATTGTTATTTTTCAATTATCTATTTGGCAGAATATTTTCAACTTCACTGTGCGGGCGTGGAATAACATGTACGGATAATAACTCTCCAACGCGTTCAGCTGCAGCTGCACCAGCATCCGTAGCAGCTTTTACCGCACCTACATCACCTCTGACCATCACGGTTACAATCCCACCACCAACAAATTCTTTACCAATTAGTGAAACATTAGCAGCTTTTACCATTGCATCTGCTGCTTCGATCGAACCAATCATTCCTTTAGTTTCTACCATTCCTAATGCATCATGTTTCATTTCTTTCTTCCTCTCATTTTCAAATTAAAAAACGCTTTCTTTATTGACAAATCAATCATATTGGATGACCTTAAGGGCGTAGTCAATCTATTTTTTTATTTCTTTTCTGTATATAACACAGAACTATCTGTACTAGTACAAATACTATTCTCAATTAGCTTTTTTAATTAAGAATAATCTTTACTATTAGCGCTATAATATTTACTTATTCGGCAGTGATAATTATTCTAATTCTAATTCTTGATTTTAATAACAGGATTCGAATTGATACACCTCATGATCATTTTTTCACATAAAAAAATAGCAGCTCGTTACAAATAATTTCCAATTGCTTTTAATTTCTATCATCACAATCATTTAATAACTTCAAAATAGACAAAAACACTATATTATGAACGAATAAAATATATTTAATAACAAAAACAAAAGGTTCCCCTAAGGGGGAACCTTTTGTTTTTGCATTCACAATAAAGAGGAACATTAGTGATCTACTCTTCAGTCCACTTGTTCCTCTCACTACCTAAGTTCTAATTTTCTCTGCGGGAATCAGTAACTCAACAACAAAATTATCCACATTCATAGTTGACCAATAATCAATGACATAGCGTTGATATACCTCATTTTGACATTGATAGTTATTTTCTTTTGCCCAAGTTTTCATCTTTTTGTATTGATATGAAAGTTTAGCCAGATCACCAATATGATAACTAGACAAAAACATTTGGCCACCTATCATTCTTTTTGGTATCTTAGGGTTTGGTATACCAATTGGTTTTTGCATTATCATCATTTTTGAACCTTGAAAATTACTAGATTCACAATCTTCAAATCGAAGAATAACCGGCCCTGTGATTGCACAGTTGTGTTCTTCTAAATAGTTAACCCAAGGAATATTTATTACCGCATCCATGTAGTTATGACAAAACTCTTGCTCCAAAAATACGTAGTTTTCTTGCTCAAAATACTTGACGTTCACACTTTGAATGCTGTTTTCACTGGCTAACGTTCCTTCTCTGATTAAGCCTAACCAATCTGAAACTGCAGTATAGCTATTGCGAATTCTTCTTTCTTCAAGCTTTAATTCCTCTAATTTTGTTAAGAATATATTTTCTTGATAGAAATAATCTCCTGTTTGCTGAACCCCTTTCATTTCCTGCAACTTAAAGCCCATCTGTTTATAGTATTTGATTACAGGAATACTATTCATTGTTTCTTCGGTGTAATACCGATAACCATTTTCGTTACTTACATGATCTGGTTTTAATAATCCTAATTGCTCATAAAAGCGTAATGTTTTGCGGGAAACATTACACAATTTCGCAACTTCACCAATAGAGTACATTTGATTAGTCTTTTTGCCTATTTTTGTATTATTCATTAGACATCTCCATTACTCGCAGCCACTTATATTATTGAGAATATCTACACAATTGTCAAGTAAATTTCGAGGTTATTGGTGTTTTATTTTTCGTCAAATAACAATCACTATCGTTAATTGTAAAGATACTTCTCACTATACATTTTACTGGTATAATTTGTGAAACAAGCCTATTTAGTTAACATAAAAAAAGGTATAAATATTGACGATCCAATATCTATACCTTCTTTCACTCTTTTAAATACGTAATGTACTTCTAATAAAAAATCAATCGGTATTAATCGCTGAATGATTGATCAATCGATTGATATGGACACCTAAGTAGACAATTTCATTTTCTGGTATCCGCGTGTGGTAGGTTTGATCAACATATTTTTTTACTTTTGTTGCACTTTCCATTGCAACAGGGTAAAGTGACCACATTTGGCGATACAATTCATCTTCTTTCTCTTGGAGCAGAGCATTGGAAAAAAATCGATCAACGAAAAAACGAACATGCGTGATAAAACGAGAATAATGAACCGAATTCGTATCGATTTCCTGTCCCAACGAATACCTCACCATATTAACGATTGTCCCTACTAATTTTGCTTTTTTTAAGCCATCTTGGTCCTCGTGATTTCCTGATTGCGCATTAATCAAGTGAAAAGCAATATTAGATGCTTCTTCATTTGGTAGTTCGATTTGATAATTTGCCTTCATTTGCTCAAGCGCAATCTCGCCAATATGAAATTCTTTTGGATAATAATTTTTGATTTCCCAGTATAAACGATTGGAACTATTTAATCCTTTTTCACTCCGTTCAACCGCAAAATGCAAATGATCTGACAGAGTTAAATAAATACTGGTATTCAATTTATAATCTAGCGCTCCTTCTGCAATTGAGACAACTTCTTTCGTTATTTCAAAAAATTTCATTGGAATTTCAGCCACTAACTCAGCAAATTGAGAAGACTTTTTCTCTTCGATTGGCAAGAAAATTTTATCAACAGAAGAGTCAGAAATAACGTCACCGATTTTCTTGTCATAACCAATCCCTTTTCCTAATGCAATCATCTCTTGCCCTTCTTTTTCAACAAGGACAACGCTTGTATTCAGCACTTTTTTCACCAAAATCATCGAAACCAACTCCTTGCTTCCTACTCCACTAAACTTGCTCCATTAGTTGCTATCACTTCTTGATACCAATCAAAAGAATCTTTTTTTGAACGGTCATATGTGCCATTCCCTTCATCATCCGCATCAACATAAATAAAGCCATAACGTTTTGACATTTGCGATGTTCCTGCACTTACTAAATCGATTGGTGCCCAGCTAGTGTAGCCTATTAAATCGACCCCTTCATCGATTGCTTCTTTCATTTGCTTAAAATGTTCTTTAAAATATTCAACTCGATAAGGATCATGAATGGCACCATCTTCCACGATATCCACTGATCCCATGCCATTTTCTACGATCATTAAGGGTACATTGTAGCGATCATACAATTCGATCAATGCAATTTTCAATCCTTTTGGATCAATTTGCCAGCCCCAGTCAGTTGATGGTAGATAAGGATTTTTAACACCTAAAACCGTATTTCCAGGTGTTCTTTCAGCATTTGGGTCACCAGATTCTGCCATTGACATATAATAACTAAATGACAGAAAATCAACTGTATTTTCTTTTAAAATTTGCCGTTCTTCATCAGTTATTTCAATATTGATCCCATTATTTTTCAATGCTGTTTCGATCATTTTAGGATATTCACCTTTAACTTGGACATCTGTATAAAAATTATTTTCAAGATTTTTCTTTAATGTTAATTCTACATCGATTGGCGCACAAGTTAAGGGATAGGTCATTAATTTTGTCAGCATACACCCAATTTTGTTGTTGGGATTTTTTTCATGTGCAACTTTGGTAACCAAAGCACTGGCAACAAATTGATGATGCAGGGCTTGGTAAATCTCTTGTTCTTCTTTTCCAGGTGTACACTTATCTGGCACAATTCCAGCCGTTGTAAACGGGTGCCGGTGAATACTATCGATCTCATTGAATGTTAACCAATACTCTACATACTCTCCAAATTCTTCAAAACAAACTGTCGCAAATCGGACAAAATCATCAATTACTCGACGGTTGACCCAGCCATTATAATTTAAACTAAGTGCTAATGGCATCTCGTAGTGTGACAATGTAACGATTGGTATAATCCCGAGACGTTTCATCTCTTTAAATACCGCTTGATAAAATAAAATTCCTTTTTCATTTGGATATTCTTCTTCTCCTGTGGGAAAAAGTCTAGTCCAAGCAATCGATAAGCGTAATGTCTTAAAGCCCAGCTCACTAAATAAAGCCAAATCTTCTTTATAACGGTGATAGAAATCAATACCACGACGTTTAGGATACCATTTATCCGTTTCATCTGCCATCGCAGCTTCTATTGTTGCAGTAGAAATATCCATATGAGCCGCATAGTCTTTATTATCAACATCTGGTTTATAACTTGCGATATCCGCTACAGATAAGCCCTTACCATCGAGGTTCCAGCCTCCTTCTACCTGATTTGCAGCGATTGCACCGCCCCATAAAAAATCGTTTGGAAATGTCTTCTTATTTTGCATAATATCCTCCTAATTTTAGAGTTGAAAGAACTCAATCGACTTCGACTAAAAAAAACTGTTCATCTACCTAAGTGGGGCAATAGACAATACGTTTGTCTGATTTGTCACCCTTTCTAAATGATGCAATAATTGCATATGATAGGCTTCTTTATTCGTTACAACACACACGACCGTCGGATCAAGTCCGGCAGACTTGATTTTAGCTAAATCAAAAGTAATCAGCTTCTGTCCTTTGACAACCTTATCGCCAACTTTGACAAACGTTTCAAAACCCTCACCGCCTAATTGAACTGTGTTTAAACCAATATGAAATAGAATTTCTGCTCCATTATTTGTTTTCAAGCCTAATGCATGCTTTGTTTCGAATACCATCGTAACCTCACCTGATTCTGGTGCTACTAAACAGTTGTCTTCTGGAATAATTGCAAGTCCTTCACCAATTAAACCACTTGAAAAAACATCATCCTTCACTTCCGACAAAGAAATTACTTTGCCAGAAACTGGACTAATCAGCTGTTCCGTATCGGATTCAGACACAACTTCCATCCCATCTGCCTTTTCTAAAGCCACTTCATCCTTATAAATAAATAATACCGATAAGAATCCAACAATAAACGAAATCCCCAATGTAACAAATGCCCAAATTAAATTCATTGAATTTGCTTTGTCTACAAACATTGTAATACTAGCTAATCCCGGACCAACTAACGCAAATCCTTTGATTGCCATAATTCCGGCAAAACCGCCACCAACTAAACTGGCAAACATTACGCTATACAATACGCGCTTATTTAAGATCGTCACACCATACAATGCTGGTTCCGTAATACCGAACAACGCAGATATTCCTGCTGATATTGCAGTAGAACGCAATTTTTGATCCTTCGTCTTGATACTCACAGCAAAACAAGCACCAGATTCAGCAATGTTATGCGCTAAAGAAGCAGGTAAATAGAGTAATTCAGCACCAATTTCGCTCATAGAAGATACAGCATAAGGAATCATAGCCTTGTGCATACCTGTCACAACCATGAAGGGTAAAACAGCAGCTAAGACACCTGTCGCTACCCACCCAAAATGAGTATACAACCAAACAATCACCGTTGAAAAAACAGTCCCTACATTGTATCCTAATGGGCCTAAAATAAGTAACGCAATTGGAACTGTAATCAATAGACTCATCATTGGAACAAAGAATATCCGAATCGGTTTTGGCGAATATCTTGTAAATAATTTTTCAATTTGCGCATAAAACAACACTGTTAAAATGGCCGGGAAGACCTGTGAAGCATACGCAATATTCGTTACATCAAAGCCAAGAAAATTGGCGCCTCCTGCTAACATCGTAGACATATCTGGCAAGATCAAGGCACCCACTGCCGATACAGCAACCAGTTGATTCACTTTCAATTTATTTGCTGTTGTCATTGCAACTAAAATAGGTAGAAAATATAATGGCGCACCGCCAATTAAATTAAGAATTTGATACGATTGGCTTTGATCACTCATTAATCCCGTCACAGAGGCAAGCAATAATAATGATTTTAGAACACCTCCACCTGCGATGGCAGGAACTAAGGGTTGAAAAATAGAGATGATAAAATCAAGTATTACAGATCCTATTTTTTGTTTTCTCTTCTGACTATCATCTGCTGGCAATTCCCCAAGAAGAGCTTTCATTTCATCATAAACTTCTACAACATCATTCCCGATTATGACTTGACACTGAACATTTTGACGTACGCCGATCACCCCCTCGACCTTTTCGAGTTTTTCAACATCTACAAGAGAATCATCTTTTAAGGTAAAACGTAACCGTGTTGAGCAATGTTCAAGATGAGAGACATTTTCTTTCCCGCCGATCCATTTTAAGATCGACACAGCAGTTTCTTTATAGTTCATCACTTTTTCTCCTTCATAATTAGTTACGCAAAATTGGCCAAATTTTACGCAAAAAACAGACAGAAACTAAATAAAACACTCACCAGAATCAAACTCAATCTGTTGAAAAATGCTTTATTTAGGTCCTGCCTGCATTACCAGTCACATGCCTGTTATTAATTGACTTTATGTTAGCACAGATTTTTTGAAAACGCAACCACAAAAGAATCTCAGGATTTTTGGGTGGTTGAAGGAGGAATCAAACTGTTACTTAAAAGAATCCACCCAAAAAGGGGAACTTGATTTAGATTGCTATCGAGAACTGTCAGAACACTTTATCAGGTTGGTACTCACTTTTAAGGTAAAATTATAATTAATATCTACATGTGTCAAAAAAGTAGCTTTTTAGCACCAGTAGATTCTTAAGTACCCAATAGATTCAAATTTACAGCTAATTCATTTTCATATTCCTAAATTTATTAAACTACCAATCCTATTAGTTTTAAAATTAATAGGATTGGTGGTCAGTATAATTTGAACAACTATCCTAAGTAAAATTGCATTCCAAAGTTTTAATATTTTAGTGTGTTACTGCTATGCTTGCTTCGAAGGTAAAATTGTCATTTCAGTAATACCGACTGATTCTGGCTGAGATATCGCAAATAGAACAGTTTGCGCCACTGCAACTGGAGTAATTGCAATTTGATAGAATTGTTCCATCCCGCTTTTTACTTCTGGTGTGGAAATCGTTTCTAGCAATTCAGTTGCAATTGCTCCTGGATAAAGAGTAGTTGTGCGAATATTCGTTCCTTCCATTGCAGATTCCATGCGAAAACCATCCATAATAGCACGTACTGCATGTTTCGTTCCAGTATACACACTGTTACCAGGGAAAACCTTAAGTCCCGCAATCGAACTTGTTGTAATCACGTGACCTGACTTTTGGGCTGTGAATTCTGGTAACACTGCTGCTAATGAATTAAGCATCCCATTGATGTTAATATCAACCATGTCATACCACTCTTTTGTTTTCAATTCACTCATATTTGAAGCAGGCATAATCCCAGCATTTGCAAATAAAACATCAACCTTACCAAATTTTTCTTTAGCAACTTGCACAAGTGTTTCTACCTCTTTTAGGTTACGAACATCTGTCACAGCATAAACACTATTATCACCAAATTTTTTCACGAGTTTTTTCAACCGTTCTTCTCTCCTAGCACCTAAAACCACCTTTGCACCATTCTCAATCAATAGTTGAGCTGTTGCTTCTCCGATTCCAGATGAGGCACCTGTGATAACTATAACTTTATCTTTTATATTGTTATTCATAAAGTTGACTCCTTTTTATTTTTTTATTTACACACGCTATATCTCAACCATAGCGTATCTTCTTCGATGATATCGACTGATTTTAATTTAAACCCAACTGGTGCTATTTCGGGCAGGCTATCTGCTCTTTCAAAAATTGTATTGGTATCTGTTCGTCCATCAGTTGCTGGTGTCATCACAATACTCACTTCATCAATCAATCCCTCTTGTAAAAATGACCAATTGATATAACCACCACCTGATACCATTAATGTTTTGATCCCAAATAAAACCAATAATTTTTCTGAAGCAAGTGTACAATCAATCAATTCTTGTCCAGCAAAAATATAAGAGATTTGTCGCTCTCAAAGATAAGCAATATACTCATCACTAGCTTTATCCGTTAAAATTTCAATAACGTGGGCTTCTGGACGACTTTCGTATTGAACGGTGTTTTCAATCCAGCCAACTTTACCAGAAGGATCAGCTGAAACAATATACATTTGGTCCTTTGCTTGTGCAACATAATCCGTTCTAGGATAAGGTGTTTTTATTTCTTTCAACTCAGGTTTATTGAAATTAGTAAAATTCTTTTCCATCGTAACTCTTCCACATAACCACGCTTGGCTAAGGTAGCTGTCATTGGTTGTTTCATAGGTTTCACCACCAGCAATAGCATATTTTGAACTCATATAACCACCGCTAATTTTTCCATTGATAGAAGTCAACATATGGCAAATAATTTTTGGCCTTTTCATCATTTTTACTTGCCTCCATTGATTTTTTGTTTTTTTGTTATGGTGCTGATTACAGTACAAAAAGCTAGCAACATCATGATCATACCTTCTACCATAAAAATGTCCGTGTTTTCGTTAGAAGGAAGGATATTGCCTAATAGAGAAATCGAAATTGGAGCAAAAGCCGCGCCAATATTGAAGCCTATCAATAGCAAAGATGTACTCTTTTCTGACTGGCCATTCGTATCTTGATTCACCTCATTAAACAAATATGGGATAAAGGTGCGGAAAGAAAAACCGCACAATACTACAGCAATTGAAATTGACACTAAATTTTGAGAAGAGGCAATCACAAACATTGATAAACTTAAGACAAAAAAGGATAGTGATAATGTCCATTTTTTTGTTATTGTAACAATTGACCCAAATAATGCACCGGCGGTCATGGCACCTAAACCTACCAAGGCAATTAAATTGCTACCATCTGTTGCATTTCCAAAACCTTTTTCAAGAAGCAAAGAGGTGATTTTGACGGTAACAGACATATAAATTGTTACAACTAGAATCAATAAAGCGATGTAGCCATATGTTGAAGGATTGATTGTCTGATCCTTTGTTTTGCTCTTATTCTCCTCATTTTCAAGAGCAACATCTGGTACAAAAGATGAAAATAGAAGTAAAATCGGTAAAGCTAACAGATAAGCTAAAAACGAACTCCGCCAGTTCATTACCAGCAATTGACCTACTGTAAACGTAATGACCATACCGCCAATTCCTTCGAATGCACTTTGAAAGCCAATCACAGATGAAAGTTCTTTTCCTTGGTACATTTTTCCAGCTAGAGAAAAGAGTAGCGGATTAAATAATCCAATCCCAATCCCAAATAATATTCTGCTGAAAAATAAAAACCAAAAGGACTGTACAAAGACAGGTATAATCCCTGTACCTAAAACAATACCAATACCAATTTGTACAGATAACTTGTACCCAAATTTCTTAGCGAATATATGGCTAAATGGCACGGTTAAGATAATAAACAAAGAAGGGATTGTGGTAATTAATTCTACTAAAGTAGGATTGATCGTCGGATAAGCTGTCATAATCGCTGGAATATTCGCAGCGATTGCGCCACCCGATACCACAAGTAATGACACAGATAATAATGAAAACTTGGTTAGTTTATTCACTAAGTTGTCTCCTTTAAAATACGCAAAATATAGTCCGTATTTTTATTCACCAAAAATTTCTTTTGCTAGAGCAAACGCGGACCATGCTTTTGGCCATCCTGTATAAAAAGCTAAATGAGTGATTAATTCCACCATTTCTTCTTTTGTCACCCCATTTTGTTTGGCGATGTTCATATGGGCTTCTAATTGGGGTACGTCTTGCGTTAATAAGCTTGCACAAGTAATCAAGCTACGATCACGCGGCGAAAGTTGTTCTTCTCTAGACCAAACTTCACCAAATAATACATCATCATTTAATTCTGCAAATTTTGGTGCAAATGCACCTAATTGATCTCTTCCTGCTGTTTGTTTTTTCATTAGGTAGGACTCCCATCTTTTATTCATTTTTATAATTGATTGTATAATTCATCTGAAACAGGTTCTAACCATTCTGGCGTACCAGCTGTAATTGCTAAATGTTCAAACCAGCTATTTTTTGCGGCACCATGCCAATGTTTCACGCCATCATGAGTAACAATTACATCTCCAGCAGTTAAAAATTGCGCTGGCTTCCCCTCTTCTTGATACCAGCCTTCGCCACCCGTTACTAATAACAGTTGGAAACCATCATGGTGAATATGCCAGTTATTGCGACAACCAGGTTCGAATGTGACATTTCCTACTCCTACATTAACTTCGGGATCTGCAATTAAATTCTTTAAATAGCTTTGACCAATAAAGTATTGCGCATATGCGTCATTTTTTTCTCCCACTGGAAAAATCAAACCATTTTTTACTTCTTCAAATTTTGCCATTTGTTATTCCTCCAATTCCTTTGTTTTCTGAGGGTTCATGTTGTAACCAATTTTTGATTGCGGTATCTGATTTTTCAACTCTAGAACCACGAATAGGTAACCCAATATGGATGGTTGAATTAGGACATAATTTCTTTAGATCAGTAATACTATTGCCCATTCCACTGCCTTCATGGGTGCAAAAAGGATAAATATTTTTTTCTGATACATCATTTTCCTCTAAAAAAGTTGCGACGATCATCGGAAAAGTCCCCCACCAATTTGGATACCCTAGATAAATCGTTTGATGTTTTGCTTAGTTAAGGGAGACAGGTTGATATTTGGGTCGCTCGTTTGTTATTTTTTCCTGTTCCGCTTGAGCTACCACTGCTTGATACGCTTTTGAATAGGCTATTTCTGGAATGAGTTCAAAATCATCAACATCGAGTATCTCGGCAATTTTTTGTGCAGCAACTTTTGTATTTCCAACAGACAGCTGTTCCTTCTTTCCATCAATCAAATTTTCAAAAGGTCGAGAAAAATAAATGATAGCAGTCATTTGATCACCTTCTTTTATCTTTTACTTATGCAAAAACAGGCTGCATCATCTACTTACAAGTAAATGATACAACCTGCTTCTCTACACGTCTAATGCCTAAATCCACTAGTTGCTATGCCTTAAAAGCATCGTTAAATCGTTGGATAAATTCTTTAACTGCCGGTGTTTGAATTCGATTTTTTTTCCAAACAAGGACACAATTTGTTTTAACCTCAGGAACTAATGGGACAAATGTCAGCCCCTCATGTTGCCCATTGGTCGTTGCGCCTTCAATCGTTAAAGCAGAGCCCACACGATTTTCCACTAAAGAAAAAACATTAAAAATCAAATTAAACGTGCCAACCACATTTAAAGATTTTAACGGCTTATCAAGCCAGCTTTCAAGCATCAACTGAACTTCTGAACGATTAGAACTTAATAGTGGAATTCCTTCTAAATCATTGGGACAGATAGCTTTTTTTTGTGCAAGAAAAGAGTCATTAGATACTAACAAACCCCATTTTTCTTCTCTGGGCAAAATAATTTTTTCAAAGTTAAGCGTAGCAATCGGTTCTAATAAAATAGCGAGGTCCAAAATGCCCTTTTCCAGTTTATCGCTAATATCATCGCTAGTCCCCGAAACAATATTAAAGGTCACTTGAGGATAATCGCTCACCAATTCCTCCAACATCATGGCCATCGTATCTGAATTATCTGCTTCAACACACCCAATTGAAAAATGTCCACTTAAAAAGCCTTTACTCTGTTCTTCAAATTCACGTTCTGTTTGGTCAGCTAAGGTTAATATCTCAGCAGCTCGCTCTTTCAGAAAATATCCTTCTTCTGTTAAAGTCAATTGCCTTTTTTCTCGGATAAAAAGCGGTGTGCCTAATTTCTCTTCAAATTCTTTGATTTGTCGACTTAAAGTTGGTTGCGTAATATGCAAAACTTGTGCTGCTTTAGAAAAATTCCTTTCTTCTGCAACGGTCCAAAAATAACGTAGTTCTCTTAATTCCATTGTGGTTCTCCTTTTTAAGTTCACATGTTTATTTTACAATAAAACAGAACGAATTTCTAAAAGAACCGTTTTATACCTTATAAGGTTTCCATATCAATCACAACGCGGTAGTTGCTATAGGCTCTTTGGCTGGTATACAAGACTTCTTTCGCTAATAGCACTGTTGACTTTCTTTATAGTGTTTTCACAAATATAAACGGATCTTTTTTTTAGATCGAGAAAGAATTTTTTTTAGATTTATTTCGCTACTATTCGTCTTTGAAGTTCAGCCTTTGCTGCTTCTAGTCGATTGATTTGTTCTTGCAACTCATTTTTTTGTTCAGTCAGTAGTTCTTTTCTAGCTTGGACTGTTCTTTCTGGTTGATTCGATAATGTTACATATTCGATCAATCCTTCGACAGAAAGACCAACCTCCCTCATTTGCTTGATGAAACAAATCCAACCCGCATCATCTTCAGTAAACTCTCTTAATCCATCATGATTTTTCTTTACCTGTGGAATCAAGCCAATTCGCTCAAAATAACGAATGGTATTGATTGGCGTATTGGTTTGCTTGCTCATTTCTTTACTATTCATATGCAGTGCACCCTTAATAAAAAAAGGTTTTGCTCAATCAGTATTAGGCTCGCTCACACCTAAACTGGTCTTCGCGTACTGAACTGGCTCATGAATAATCGTCATAATCAGTCTAGCTACAGCTTCTCTTGTTACTTGAGCACCAATGAATGGTTCACCTTTTTGGGTCAAGTCATAGTCTTCATTGTCTTTTTGATTGTATAACCAAGTTAATCTTAAAATGACATAATCTAACGAAGACTGCTCTAGCGCTTCTGCTGCTGCTAAATAGCTATGGGTAGCTGATCCAACCATATTAGCATTCCAGCGCCCAAATGCCCCCGCAACTTCATTGTAAATGCCTAAAACATTCGCTCCTATTAGATAATTTACCCCTGAATCTTCCATTGCTTTCACAATTGATTGGGTTACAGCTGGCGAACTCATATCATTCAAATACGCAATATCCACTCCAATTAAGGCTTTTTTCAATTTGTCTTGATCATTAAAATCACCTTCAATAATGACTTCTCTCGTTGGATCTTTCACAGAAATCCGACTTGAAAGATTGCGACCATATAAAACAAGATCATGATCTGTTTCTGTTAAAATCAATTCTGTAACCATTTTTGAAATTTGACCTGCTGCACCTAAAATTAGTATTTTTATCTTAAATCCCTCTTTCTAAATCACTCTCTTTTTTATTTATGACCAACAATGACATGAGGAACATAAGGTTCTTCTAGATAGTGCACTTCTTCTTCCGTCAAAATTAAATCCAATGCAGGAATCGCATTCGTCAAATGACTTTCTTTTGTTGCGCCAATAATCGGTGCGACAACTGGCCCTTTTTGAAGCAACCAAGCAAGTGCCACTTGGACACGTTCCACTCCACGTTTTTCCGCAATTTCAGCAACTCTTTCAACGATGATACGATCTTGATCTGCTGTTGTATCATATTTTGACCTCGCTGTTTTATCTGTTTCAAAACGTTTGGTTTGCGCGCTCCAATCACGGGTTAAGCGACCTGAGGCCAATGGACTATAAGGTGTCACCGCAATTTTTTGATCTTCACACAACGGTAGCATTTCTCTTTCTTCTTCACGATATAACAAATTCAAATGATCTTGCATGGAAACGAATTTTGTCCAACCATTTTTTTCAGCTACTGCTTGGGCTTTAGCAAACTGCCACGCAAACATCGCAGAAGCACCAATATAACGTGCTTTTCCAGATTTCACGACATCATGTAAAGCTTCCATCGTCTCTTCAATTGGGGTGTTGTAATCCCAACGATGAATAATGTATAAATCAACATAATCCATCCCTAAACGTTCTAAACTCGCATCAATTTGATGGAAAACTTCTTTTCTTGAAAGTCCACCACTGTTTGGAACGTCTTTTTTCATGGTAGTAAATAATTTGGTCGCCACCACGATTTCATCACGATTCGCATATTCATTCAGTGCCTTACCAAGAATTCGTTCACTTGCACCATATGAATAAACATTGGCAGTATCAAAGAAATTAATCCCTAAATCTAACGCTTTTTTGATAACTTTTTTACTTTCTTCCTCTTCTAAAACCCACTCGTGAAAGCCACTATTCGGATCACCAAAGCCCATTGCCCCTAAACAAATTCTTGAAACTTCCATTCCTGTATTGCCAAATTTTACATATTCCATTGTATTTCCTCCTCTATTTTATTTTTCGTTTTCTTCGGGTAATATTTCATTGATACAATTTAATGCGGTTAATGTTCTTGGATAGCCGATAAATGGTAGTAGAACGGTAATCGTTTCGATCAATAGTGGCTTTTCATTGCCAACACGCTGATTGTTGCGAATATGCCCTTTTAGTTGTGCATCCGCTCCACCCATTGAAGCCAGCATTGTGAAAATCAGTAATTCACGTTCTTTCGATGTTAGCCCATTTCTTGTAAAATAATCACCAAAACAATTATCAGCTAAAAATGTAGCAAAATGTTTTTGATTTTCCGGCATCGTTGTGAGCATCTGATCCACAGCATCTCCAGCAACTTCCCGTACAACTTCCAAGCCTTTTTCATAACGATTTTTATTGGTGGTTGTTCCTTGTTTTTCCAAAGGAAGTGAATTGCCTCTTTCGGTCAGCTCTTCATTGGTCGCGTGTAAGAAATCGAACACCTTCCCTAAACCGGCATATGGCACTGCTTGATAGACAATTTCTTTTATCTCAACTGGAGAAACACCCACATTTAAAGCTGCATTCATCATTACTTTATACTCATTAACACATTGCATTGCGATTAAAGAGGCCAGCGTTACTTTCATACGTAACCTTACATCTAGGTTTGAATAATGAAACACTTCATCGAACGTAAAATTGTCAAAAATTTCAATAAATTCTGGATCCGTTTTAGCTAATGCTGACTCATGGTTTGGAAATAATTCATCATGATTCTTCTGTGCAGTTTGACTGATTAACATAGCATTCCTCCTCGATTTAAAAGCAGTATCATAAATGAGCACTTTTTCTTACTAACAACAACAGTTTAGCTCTTGGAGTTCACTCCAAGTCAAGGGATTTGTTAAAATAAACAAAAAACTTCTAAATCAGACTTCCTCTATAAAATTTAGAAGAAAGACACGATTTAGAAGCCATTCATTTGCTATTATCTATTCATATTAAAATCTCTTAAGGCATTTTCAGCTGGGATCATATGCTCATCATAGTTGGCTAATTTAAACTCTAACCGTTCAATAGCTGTATTTAATTCCGAGGCTTTTTCTTTCAATTCCTCAATTTGATCTGCAATAATTTCTTTACGAGCAGGCACTGTTTTACTGCCCACTTGAAATAAGGTTAAATATTCCACTAACGATTCAATAGATAAGCCCGCATTTCTCATTTGTCTACTAAAAACAATCCAACGCAAATCTTCTTCATCAAAATTACGAATCCCATTATCATTACGTTTGACAGGTGGAATCAACCCAATTCGCTCATAATACCTGATGGTATCTGCAGACACCCCACTTAGTTCACTTACTTTCTTTATATTCATGCCCCATTCCTCCTCCACGCATTCCTTAGCTCGTCTACTTCATTTTCATTATAAAACAAACTTAGCCTCTTTTACAAACTTTCTTATTGACTTAGAGTCTACTTAAAGAGATAAACTAGCCCCAGAATGAACAATTTGTGGAATGCAATATGAAAAAACAAACTTGGCTAATTACTGGTGTCAGCAGCGGATTTGGCTTAGAATTAACAAAGCAATTATTGGCGAATGGACAAACTGTTATCGGGACGGTACGCAAGGATACAACTGTACAAGACTTAATGGCACAATATCCAGAAACCTTTGATCGAGAATTTTTAGATGTAAACGATGCAACTGGTATCAAAAATTGGTAGATAAAGTCTATGAAAAATATGGCGCAATCGATGTGCTTGTAAATAATGCTGGTTACGGCTTATTTGGAGCGGCGGAAGAATTAACGGATCAAGAGGCAGCTAAAATTATCGCAACTAATTTAACAGGTTCTATTCAAATGATACGTGCTGTGACTCCTTTTATGCGTGAGCAACAAGCTGGTCGCATCATTCAAATTTCTTCATATGGTGGACAAGTCGCTTTTGCTGGAAATTCTATGTATCATGCGACTAAATGGGGAATCGAAGGTTTTTGCGAGTCTGTCGCTCAAGAATTAGCGCCATTTAATATTGGCGTAACGATTGTTGAACCTGGTGATGCACGTACAGAATTCCACTATGGCAGTGCACAAGTTGCTGAATTGATGCCTGAATATGACAATAATCCAGCGTATGCCTTTTTAACTATGTTAGACCCAGTAAATGGATTGGCCGCTGGTGATCCAGAAAGAATGGCAACAAAAATTATTGAAAGTGCGGCGATTGAACCTGCTCCATTACGGATGGTTCTAGGATCACAAGCCTTGGATAGTACAATTCAAACATTGGAAAAACGAGTGGCAGATTTTAAAAAGCAAACTGAATTGGCCGCTTCGACTGATTTTTAATGGTTTATTGTAAAAAAATCATCAATTGATAGATGGATTGCGTATTTTTATAGTGTATAAAAGTAAAAAAGATGGTGGCTAACTCTCTGATAAAGGGGTGATGCCTATGGTTCTTGGCTTTATCCCTAGAAAGGAATAAGCATGTCCGTTTTTGAAGCACTAACGCTAATGATTGCCTTTGCAACTTTAGTTGTGCTATTGATGGATAAAAATAGACCAAAAAAATAACCATCTAACCTTTACTTTGGACAGTAATTAGATGGTCAAAACATTTAACGATAGCCACCGTCTTTTGAACGGGTCTACAGGAGAGGCGGGGTTTCCCACCTCTTTTCATTTATAATCGTAACACAATTTTTTTTGATTGTCAGTATTTTTGAAGCAAAAAATAAATCGCAAAAGATTCATCAAAATTCTGTATTTTTTGCGTATTTTTATAGTGTAAAGATGGTGGCTAACTTTTTGATAAAGGGGTGATGCCTGCGGTTCTCGGCTTTATCCCTAGAAAGGAATAAGCATGTCCGTTTTTGAAGCACTAACGCTAATGATTGCTTTTGCGACTTTAGTTATGCTGAAGACGTACGCTTAAAAGTAAAAAGCCACTAAACGTGAGCGTATAAGCACTCGATATCCATAAAAGAGTTGTAGCAGAGAGTCCTAAACTTTGTCCTATCTGAACTGAATTTGTAATAATAATTGAGTTATCCATTAATATCAAAAAGTAAGCTAGTAATATTATGGGTAATACGAGCCCAAATTTCTGTTTATTCAATTTTTTTAACTTCCTTCTAGTTATTACATTAATAGGATTTTTTATTAATATATTCTATTAATACTTAAAAATATTTTAATCTATTAATTCTATTTGATTAAACAAATTATCAATTGAGTCCGGCTGTAACGCCCAACGATAAGCTGGATGAATTTCATAAGAATAACCAAAATCAGTAAATGAATTATATATATATTGATTTTCATCATAATAAACACGTTGAATTTCACCATTAGATAAACTTTTTCTTGCAGTAATAAAATTTATCTTATATAAAAATGCAGCTACCCTTTCTGGATTAACTTCATCTCCATTACTAAAATAATATGAGCTCATAGACAAGATATTTTCTATTTTTTTTATTAATTCTTCTCTTGTAAACAAAGAAGGATTATCTTTTTTTAATTCATTTCTAGAAGGTTTCATTTTCAGTAACAAATCTCTTACATTAGAAAATTCAGCTTGATATTCAGTAGATGTATCCATTAATCTGTCATTTGAATAGTTTCGAAAATTACTTTCTAAGTCAAATGTCATTATCTTTAAATGATCATTTATAATTGAACTTCTTGCAGCCAACGTACATAATTTTATCATGTCTCTAGGTCTCTTCCTAATAAGCGACATTATAACCCTATAGATTGGTGCATTTTTCCAATGTCCTTTTCCTTTAAAACGTTCTTCAAACACCGGAATAAGATATGAACTTAACTCATCTTGAGATTTGCTCAGCAATTTACTTTCATCTACATTTCTAGAAAAATAAGTTTCTATTCTTTTAATAAGCATAACAAGAATTTGATGATTAGTCCATGATTGCCAAACTACGCTACCATCTATTTTATCTGTTGTTTCATCAGATGTTCTAACAGAATAGTAAATATCTGACCTTAACGAAATTCTAAAATGTACATTTTTTAATTCTCTACTTAAATCTCTAATAGCATTTATCATAGCAGATAGACTTTCAATATCATTTTTAGAATTTTTCCATCCCCTATCTAAATCATCTAAATAGATCATAATTTTTTCATTAGTAAAACCTAGTTTATTTATTAACATAATGAATTCATTACTATTAAATCCAATTTTTTTATCTTGAAAATCTTCAATCTTTTTTCCAAAAATATTTTTTGAAACATCAATTACTTTCCTGAATATTGAATCTTCAGTAGTAAATTCATCAACAAACATTAACGATTGGTTTAGCAACTCTGTAACTAATAGATTGGATAAGCCTTCCTTCCAAATTGAAATCTTTCTTAAAAAAACTTCTTTAGTCATATCAATTTGCAACACATCATCTGGCTGTATTTTCAATGCTATTATTTTATTTTCTTTATCTTCTTCCTCCATAATGTTCAGTAAAGCAGATTTCCCAACACCTTTATGTCCCACTAAAATTAATAATCTACGATTACTCCGCATCGTTGAGTATACATCTGACTTAACATAATATTCCATTAATCTACTTCTATCCTCATCTTCAGCAGCCTCATGACCAAACATTTCTGCTATAGCATCTTCACTAAATCTAAATGAATTATCCATAAAATCCCCCCTATTATAAACAAAAAGTAATTTATAACTATTATAACACAAAATATATTTTTTAAAATCAAATACTTTTTAATATACACTCACTAAAGAACTTACAAAAAAATTAGGCCTCACTGAAAAAGAATTAGAAATTCATATTGTAAAAATTAGCTTTTTATTGACAAAAAAGATATTTTCATTATCTGATACAGCTAAATTTACAGTCAATAAGGTAATTAATTTATCTTAAGTAAAAGAAAGATGAAGAGAAAAATAATTAAAATACTTTACAACATTGATTAATGGATAACATTTCAATACAAGAGGTATCAGTAGCTCCAGCAAAGCATCAAAAACCAAATCACTGATTATTAATGATAACCTTAACCGCTACTATGTCTCATCTCTAAATTCACAAATAATCTCTTTTATCAATTCTTGTAAGAAGCCCTCTTGATAGGCAACTTTTTGTTCTTCATGAATCAACTTTCCTAGCATTACTAATTGATAATCCTTAAGACTATCTAGTTTCTTCAATCGGCTGTTACTCATAGTCAAGTCAGATTTTACTAATTTAAAATTTTGTTGGTTCATTCCTAAAATTTTTAATTGAGAACCAAAAGTGTTTTTCAATTTTTGAGCCATTCCTAAACCTTCTGGATCAATATCACCGCTATAATAGATACCGGTTCCAGTAGATGCTATTTTACGCAATAACTGCCAAATAGCAAAGGTGAATTGGCCACTAGAGCAAAGAATTGGCACCTCTGGTAGTAATTCCACTAAAATCGAGTAAATACCAGAGTTCTCTACTACCAAAACCTTTTCACCAATATAGGGATGAATCGTCGTCATTCGTAAAATTTCTTTTAAAGGAACATTCCAACTAATTCCTTCAATACAAGCCTGTCGCCACATTTGATTTTCTTTATTTTTTGCATCTCGTGCAGTCAATCCTCGGATAGCTGCATAATTCATAATGTCATCCTTCAATAAGTAAAATTCATTTAGTAAACCATGACGTTGCTCCGCTTTTTCCAGCTCAATTTGATTCTCTAGCAGTTGATTTGACATTGCTGTCAGCATTTGTAAAAATAACACTCCGCCATCATTATTTTCATCAAATGCATGTGGCAAACCTGTAACTTTATAAGCAAATACTGGCAAGCGTAAAAAATCATTTTTAGGCAAGCTTTTTATAGCGTTTGATACTTGATTAAAGATAAGCAAATTCGGCAGTTTCTTCTTCCACCACTCTTTCAGTTGACGCTCTGTTAGTAATGAGGTAAAGCTAGCATCAATTGTGTTTACAGTCGCTTTAAAATGTTCAAAAGCAAGTGCTTCTGACTGTTCAAACGTTGCTTTTAAAGCTAATGGTTTCTTTGTAATGAAAACAACAAAATCTGATAATGACCATTCTAAGATACTTTCTACAAAAGCTTGCTCTAAATCTACAATCTGAATTCGTTTCTTTTGATCCCAAGAAAGTACTGTCATGCCAAGAAAAGATCGCAATGGATCAGTGTCTACTTTACTAAAAAGAGACAAGCCAACACTATTTCCAAATGCTCCGTTCAACCAGTACCGACGCAATAATTCCTTACCCAACAAATGAAAAACAGGTTGTTTAAAGTATTCTTTAGGATCAGACAAGTTCCTCACCTCCTGTTAGCAAATGCTTCTTTTGTCCATCCCAATAATAGCAGATTGTTGTAACAAAATTGACATTCTGTGGTCGTAACAGTTCATAAATCGCTAATTTAGAAACAGTAGGGTAATCCCCAAAAAGTGCCTGTGAATTCATCACATAGTTAAAATTAAGCTGCTCACAGGCTTTAAAAAGCTCTGCAATATTTTGATCATCAATTCCTGCAAAAGCTTCATCCAAGGTAATGACTCGAGGACATTGCTCTCCAGCATCTTCATAACGAGAATAAGTTGCAGCAAATAGCGGTAAATACATTGCTATCGCTTTTTCTCCTCCAGAGAATTGATTAAAACGACGATCAGTTAATGGTTGAGGCTGATAGCCTTCATTTGCCCGCTTATATTTCAGCTCAAATTCAAACCAATCTCGATAATCTAACACACTTGCAATGGCTTGGAATAAAGTACTTCGATCATCTGGTTCATTGTGTAATTGTTCTTGAGCTAAACGAACTTTTTCCTGAAAATGGCGAGAAACTAGCTCTCGATCATCTTCTGACAAGAGTTCCGTTGGTTTTTCTAATAGACGAACAAGTTGATTGGTGCTAAGATCATGGTCAGAATTAGCAGAAACTCCTTTCCAGCTAATACTTAAAGATAATCCTGAAGAATTTTTTTGTTCTTGCAACAGTTCGTTCATCTGCGCTACCCACTGCTGGGCTTGCTGAATGCGGATCCGAAGGACTTTTCCCACAGATTCCAAAATAACCTTTTTAAAGAGCTGCTCATCATCCTTCTTCAATAACTCCTGTAATGTCAATCGCTGTTCTTTCAGTCGCTCCAGCAACTCACTAGTTGTGGTTAACTGTCCATCTTCTAAAAATCTTGGTTCCTTATTGTGATTAAAGGAAGCAAATTCGCCCAATCCTTGTTCTTCTTCCGCTGACAAGTCCACTCCACTAACATTCACCAACTCAGGTCGATAACTCTGTAATTGATCTGCGATAAAACTAAACTGAGTTGAAAAACGATCTTCTAGCCTTTTCAAATCTTTCACATTTAATTCTTTGCCTTGCTTCTTAGCGATCATTAATAGATCCGTGCTTGGAAGATTGAATCTTTGTAGCTCTTTTTCAAATAGAGCACGCCAATTACTTTCTAACTTGATTAATTGAACCAAGCGAAGGTCTTCATGCTCTATATCCCCTGTAATTTTTGTCCTAGCCTTTTCTAACTTAATTTGCTCTTGATTTAACTGTTTGATTTCTTGTTGGTACTGCTGTTGCTCCTCTGTTGCTGCCGTCAATTTAGCAGTGAGTTCTGCAACATTAATAATTTGCTGCTGTGCTTCGTTCTCTTTAATTAGTCGTTCCAATTTAGTTATTTCACCTATTAACACACTCACTTTATCCAACAAAATAAGCTCTTCTTCTTGATAGTTACTAACATGAGAAGCAATGGTCTCTAGCATTTCCTGTTGCCGATAGAGTTCTGATGATTTACTGAAAGCCTCATGAAGGTTCTGTTCATAGTTTAGTGCATATTGTAACGCCTCTTCATACGTTTCCTCTTTTTGATTCAGTTGATCTCCAGCTGCTTTCTCCGTTATTTGCGTCTTTATCATTAAATATTTCTGTTGCAAAGCCTTTAATTCAACATTTTTAACAGTCAATTCCTTTTCCTTAACTGTTAATGCTAGCGCCAAATTTTTTGTTTCCATATATGTTTGATACACTTCTGTTCCTCTAGGACGCTCTTGATAAGCTTCTTCAATTAATTGAAGCTTATGCTTTTGTTCTCTAATTTGAGTAGAAAGCTCCTGATTTGCTTCTTCTAATTGCTGAATCTCTGTTTTCAGTCTCTGGATTTGCTCCTGACGATATCGTTCTTGACTGGCAACCCCAATAAAGGAAGCCTTATAATCAACAGGCATTTCACCACTAAGGTTGGCAATCTGAAAACGGCCATCTTGATGTATTATTGGTAAGTCTATCATCGGGTTCATCTCATTGTAAAAGATACTATCTAGCACATTTGCAACCTGACGCTGCAACTCAAGAGGCAAATCTGAATTTACAGTCAAAACGCTCGCTAAAGTAGAAGACATTAACTGTGGGTTGGATTTAATCATCCAGTCATCTGCCAATTGTAACGCTTCCTCACTAATGACACTATCTAAAATACCTGACGTGAATAAAGCTCCTTCGATGCAATTTCGTTCTTCTTCTGTTACATTTGCTTGAAAGTCTACCCCTTCATAAAATAAAACATACTTAGCAGCCTCACTCCAGCTCTTTCGATTGTTTTTTCGCCCTTCATTCTGATATGGTTTAGGCGCTTTCTGCCCTTTCCATTCTTCAATCTCCAGTTGAATATCCTCAATTTTAGTTTGATTTTCTTCTAAACGAGATTCCAAAGGTACTAATGCTAATTGCTCCTTTTTCAACGTCTCCTGATAAGAAACTGTCAAAGGAGATAGAACAACTTCCTCACGCTCTTCTGTTTCCAACAGACTATCAATGCAATAAAGCAACTCATGATATTGATTCTTTGATAATTGAAATGGAGACCTAGTCAACCAGTCATCAATCGCTAATTTCCACTTTTCTAGCTCATCGAGTCGTGTTTGTTGCCAATGCCGAAGATCCCGTTGCAACTCATCCAGTTCTTGCTGCACATTACCAACCAAGCGTTCCAGATCCACCTTCTGATTCTCTAAATGTACCAATTTCGATAACATCTGCAATATTTCTCGGAAATGACTTTGTTTTTGACGAACTTGTTCTAACCAATATTTTCGTTCAAAGGTTGTAATGGTTGTACGTAACTTTTCTGAATAGGAACTATCTAACTCTTCAAAACGCAAATAAGAAAGATATTGTTGGTTATCTTGAATTAGTTCTTCTAAATCATTGCAAAGCTCCTCCTGTAAATATTTTCGATTTTCCAATTCCATTTGTTGCTCTTTCACTATCTGTTGTTTTTTCACCAATTGCTCTTTCGTATAAGCTAAATCCTCTGATGTTTGAGTAAGTCGCTTGTTGAGTTCTAACCCCTGATGGACTAAATTCATTCCTTCGTGCTGACTTAATTGTGAGATAGTGGCTGTCAAGGCCTCTACTTCCTGCTCATTTCTCTCAAAATTCTTCCTGTTTTCCAATAAATCTATGTTATGATTTTCCAATTGTTGTTTAAGTTCAGCAACTTGTTTCTCTAATTGTTTCATATCATTAAAAAGCTGGTACCACTTTCCAGCAATTTGAGAGACTAATTCATCATGCCAATTATGATAATTTTTAGCAAAAGAATTTAGTTCTTTCATTTCACGGGTTAAATCTTCCAAACGTTCTCGATGAAGATCCAATTTTTCAATCGTTTTCGACAATGTCAATAATTCGTCTTCTTTCATTTTTGGTAAAGAGTTACGCAAAATGCCATAAATCACAGATGGACGAAAATCCTTAGATAGTTTTGGAGAACGTAGCTGCAACAATAACGTAATCAATTCATCAAACTGATCTAAATGATCAAATCCAAAAATCCGCTGATTAACAAATTGCTTATACTCTCTTTGTGTTTCAAAAATGCGGCCTTTTCCCGCTAAACGATTCTTTAATTTTGCTTTGGTTAAAGGTGTCAATTCATCTCGATGAAGTTCTTCATAAAGCTCAAAATCTTTGCCCACTCGCTGATTATTTTCAATAGCAAAAAACCATTTTTTGAGCGTTCCGCCTCGATTCGCATGCATGCCAATCCCAACAGTCAAATATTCCTCTCTAGTTTCCCGTTTTACTTCTAAAAATAGATAGCCTATCCCTTCATCTCGTTGAGAAACCCCTTTTTCACCTAATAAATAATCTTCCATTTTTCGATCTCTGGAACCAAAAGAATCCAAACGATAGGCACTGGTGTCTCCATCAAATAGCACTGGAAATAAACTTTGCATTGTCAATGACTTTCCCGACCCATTTGTCCCTCTAAGAAGCATTCGGCCTTCTGCTAATTCAAACGTTTCTTTTGTATAATACCAAAAATTTAGCAGGCCCACTCGATTCATTACCCATCTATTCGTCATTTTCTTTCCTCATTTCCGCAACTAAACGACCAAAAGCTGGTTGAATAATTATCTTATCTTCTACGCACTCAAACATCCCCCAAGAAGCGCCTCGATGAAATAAAGTGTCAGATAGCTGACTTAAAGACTTCTCTTTGAACTCCTTTGACCAAAAAATGCAATAATTTGCTTGCAGTTCTTTCACAAGACTACGCCATTGATCCTCTGTCAAGTAGACCTCTCCGTAAGCTGTTGGAACGAATTCATCCTGCCGTAAAACCGTGGCTAATTGTATTAAAATCTCATCCACTACTTGTCTACTAGGGAATAATTCCTGCCAATTATCTCGCTGTTCCAATGTAAAAGCCGCATAATCTCTATAAAGTTCAAAATGAAAGGGTGTATTGCTTTCAACATATTCCTGAGTATAACGGTAATAATTTCTCATTAAAGCAAAAATATTTTCATTTTGAGCCGTTCGCTTAATCTGAGGTGTCATTAACAATCGTTGATAAATCACTTGATTTCGTTCTAGACTGCTGCGACTCTCCTCTAAGTCTACTTTAAATTCACCAAAGGACTCATACTGTGTGTAAGACTGTGGTGCTCTTGCCAAGAAAGCACGAGCCATTGGTGTCGTCATAAATAAAATCTCTGTGTTGTCTTCCCCTTGCTCAAAAGCTGACACTTCTCCTTCAATTCTCTTAATTAACCGTAATTGCTCCATTTTTTTTACAGCTCGGACTAAACTCTTACGATGATTATAATTTGTCCAATCTATAATCAAGGCTTCAGGAATCATGAGTTGAATACCCTGTACAAGCTCATGCATCATAAAAGGCGCATCTGTTTCCAGTTCCTCCACATAAGCCATACCACAACAAAATAAAGAAAAATCCATAGGCATGGTGAATTCATGATTGCCCATCCATGCTTCTAATTGAAACGGACGTTTTAGCACCTGTATGTATTGAGGACGAATCGTAACATTTAACCCAAAACGTTGTCGGAATTCTCGTTGAATATACTGCTGATGGCGACGTAAAAAATTGTAATTTTCTGGTTGGTCTTCTCGAATAATCCAAAAATTTTCAACTAACAATTTTAACGCCAATCCAAACTCTTCTGGTTTCATCCTTCCACCCTTTCCATCACGACATAAGGCATAGTTAGCTGACCATCAACACATCCTACTTCAATACTTTGACTCAAGTCGATTTTAATCGTAACCTCAAAGTCTAATTCAGTTACGATTGTTTGCTGTACTATTTTTTCTATCTGTTGATGATTAGGTACTTGCATAGAAATTGCACTACTAATCCATTTTAAAAACATTTGACGAGCTCCAGCATCTAATCGATCAAGCGTTGAAAATTCAAGTATGCCCTCCTTGAAATAGCTATCAATCCGTTCACGCTGTGCTAAAACTCCCTGACGATACTGTTCTTGTGCTTCAAACTGAGCAGCCACATTCATTTTGAAACTAGAAGCCTTCCTTTCCTGACGCGCTCCATGTCCTCGTTTATTAAGAAAAAGAGTTCCTGGAGTTAATGTCCAACTATTTTCCCGATTGCTTGTTGCATCGGTACCTTCAGTCACATAAAAATGACGAGAATGCTCTAAACCAAAAATTCCAGCATACATTTTCTGTGCTTCTGACAACTCCTCTACTTGGGCAAACCAACTTGCTAGATGAAGATAATCCTTTTTCCGACTTTGATATTGTCTAATTTCCTGTCCAAAATAATAAATCAAGTTTGTGATCTTGGCGATCATTTGATTGGTTTGCTCCATCAAGTTATCATATTCACTAGGTCGTTGCCCACCACCTATAAACCAATCATGAAGTGCATTCATTTCCCCAACTACTTGATCAGCTACCTCAGATTCAGTAATGCCATCAAAAATAGGAACTTCTTGTTCTTTTAAATATAAACCAGCAATTAACTCCTGCTGATTGATAGTTGAAAATTTTTGAATCACTTCTTGAAATCGAAAATAAAGATTTTGTACACTAACAATAAATTCCCGCAAATAGTTCATGAAATTATCTTTATAAATGAGAAAAGCTTCTGTTTTCATTCGACTATCAACTTCTGGACTTGTAATATAGCGGATGTAATTTGCTGTTTTTTTACGAATCTGCCCAAACTCGGCACGAATGTCCAACCATAATTCTACTGGATCTCCAGCATTATTAATTAAATCTGTTAATAATTGTAATAATCTACGGAAGTCCCCTTCATCTAGCGCCCCTTTTGAAACTTGCTTAGAATGTGTTATTTGATAGACCATTTCTTCCACTAGTACACCCGCTTCAGTGATTTGATAGCGGAAATTTTTGTTACGCCACTCTTCAATAGATCGAGGTTGGATCATCTCTTGCTGCTTCTCTAAATTTCCCCATGAGACTAAATTTTCCAAATCCTGATCAACTTCTAATGCGCCATACTCTTCCGAATAGTCTTGCTGCATCATTTCTATTACTTCTGGTCGATATAAAGAACCTTGCATTTGACGATGACGTTGATAAAAACGCCCCATAATTCGTCTATAACGTTCAAAATTTTCTACTGTCAAATAATTGGCTGGCATTATTTTCTTCACTACTTAAAAACCTCCCAAAAACATATTAAGTAAGCAATCATCGATTTAGAATAATCAGATACCTAATTGGTAAAAAGAAAATTATCTTCGTCTCTTTTTTTCGTTTAAAATTACTTGACAGTAACTTATTCTACTTCTCAATATCTATTGCTTCATTAAACTACTATTTATTTAATCCATTATCAACTTCAAGTTAATTATAACACCATTTTGTCTTCATTTTCAGACAATATAAAAAATAAATTCCGTTTAGTTTTGTTAAAAAATACTTAAATCGCACCTTATGTTTTGGATTGGTTGATATAATAGTAAGATGAATATGGACGATGTTCTCTCATATAGCAGTTTCTTTTTTGTTTGATATCAAAACAAAAAGGCAGAAGCGCCATGATTCAAGCGATTCTAACCTCTATAGAGTTGCTCTTTATTTTTTCTGACAATGTAATGTTTCATCTCTTCTACATCGTGCTTTTCAGGCTCCCAGCCTTCAATCATATTTGTACTCAAAGCATACCAGACGCCTTTAAAATCTTTTTGGGAATCAAATTGTACACCCATGATTGTTAATTTTGATTTATCTATATTTAAAGTTATAGTCCACACATCCTTTGATATAGTAGTTAGCTACTATTATACTAGATTTTGAGTGAACTTTTAGAAAATGAATCTTGTTATTTCATGCTAACATAGTTTTTTATTCTTTAGGATCATTTAAAAATTAATGACATCGTACAACAAATCCGAATTTTTGTTCGCTTTTTTCTCTGTTCGCCTTGATTCTCGCTGTCGATTTATTTATACTTAGTGTATAGAATGGAAATAAAAAAGCTGAGTAAGTCCTGATTCAGAACATCACTCAACTTTATGACAATTTAATCCTTGGCACCTTTTTGTTTGGCTGGCACTGAACGGAAATGGTCTTGAAAACAGCAACCACTGCCCACACAAGTATGCCGATAGTAAATGAATCACTAGCTTTTTTGTTGTGTCTCTTTTTGAGCTACCACTAGAAAGGATTGCTAGGTTTCTTTAATGTACTATTGACTTATTCAGGTATTGGACATTGCGCCAATGCCTTTTTTGTTTCTATTCTAGGTCTGATTTTATTGATGGTGGTGATAACGAAACGTAACGATGTACAAGTTTAAAAATAGAAAAATAAAAAACGGCACCTTACAACCTGACTGGCATCACGTTGCAAGGCCCCGAATAAACAGCAACCACTGCTTATCCGAGTTGCCGATAGCGCGTACCGAAGTACTCGCATGTTTTATTGTACTTAATTTTGATTGATTTTACTAGTCTCTTTGCTAGATTCTTTCATCTTTTTGGCGATTTCATGTGTTCTTTGACGAACTATTGCACACGATGAGGCACAGATAGGTCTGATCGTTTTTTATTTTCCTGTTGGTTTTTCAAAAAAAAGGAATGGATGTGTAGTGATGAGTAAAGAACAGAATTTGAAAGCGGTACCTTATCAGGATATTTTGGATGTGAGGAGTGAGTTGATCAAGCTTCGGTCTTGGCAGAAGTCGTTGGTTTATTTGGATGAGTTTTTTGACGGGAAGGTTACGAGGAATAAGAAGGATATGCGGATGCGGTATTATTCTTGTCAGCAGTTGTATCAGGTTTTTTCTGGGGATTTTGAGGAGGTTTTGAAGGAGAGTGAAGAGATTGTAGCGAGGATGGTTCAGAGAGGGAAAGTTCAGTAGATATATCTATAAAAAAGCTAAAATCAATTTGTTCCCTTGGTGATTTTAGCTTTTTATGTGCATTGATTTTATACTAAATACCTTTCCATTTGACTTAAGTATTTGAAAAATTAAAAGTATCAAAGGATTCAATTATTTTTAAGAAAATTAAAATCGGTATAAATTTTTTTCGTCTTTGAAACGGATTAAAATCAAGATTATTAATTATTAAAGCTAAACATTGCATTTAGAAAAAACCTTTTCATAATGAAAATATAACATAATCGATTCTAACTTATTAATTTTTTTCAATTGATTTTTTACATTATAGAGTTTATGTGTACACCTATAAGAGACAATTTTTAAATTACTCTTCAAAAAGTAACTGTTTAAGTAAAGTATTTATTAATATCTAATTTTAATAGTAGAATTTTTAATAATTGTTTTAGGTGACTTGAGTTCAACAATTGGGCGCCAATAACTACAGTCGTCGCTATTAACACCGAAAACAACTTCTTCGAGTACTACGGTGTCAATTTCTAAATAGAGTTTAGGACTGTTTAAGTCATACTTAATATTAAAAATATCATCTTCAAATTTTGATACTATAGCCAATAATCTATATTCGTCCTCATATTCATATATTGAATTTTTAATTAAAAATTTGATCCTATCTAATTCAGAAGAAACAAACTGACTTATAAAATTTAATAATTCAGGCTCATCTATTTTCTCAACTAAATCACTAAGAGTTAGAAGGTCATTGACTACTTTGTTTAAAAAAACATTATCAAATTTATCTACAGTAGTAGAATCTTCTATATAATAAATTTTATACAGAGAAGCTTTCTCATTTAGAGTATAATAATTCCCTTTTCCAGTTAGGTAATTATATGTTTTTAAACTCATATTTTCTTCTTCATAATATTTACTTTTCTCAAATGGTAGATTACTGAATCCTAAAGATACGCCTTGGCTATCTTTACCATACATTGACCACATAGGTATTGCATCACTATTTGATGTTAAAGATGCAATAAATGCACGACTAACAACATGATTAGGTTCTAATATTTCATTCAAATTATGACTTTTATGACTCTTCGATATTATATTTAATAAATATTTTCCTTCCTCAGGATCATTCATGTAGTCAGTATTATATAATCGAATTTTGATATTGTTATCTTCTTTATTTTTATTAACCTGCCTCCCTAAATTAAGTATGCTGCCTAAAGTACTTAACGACGTATATTGATATAGTGTTAATTTTTTATCTTGTTTAACAGATAAACTATCTTTAAAATTATTTATATTTACTAATAATTTTATTATATTAGAGTATAATTTTCTTTTGTCATTGAAAAATTGTTCAGTGCTAAGCACTAATTCATATAAATTACTATTATAAGAATATAACTTTTGAAAAACAATATTAAATTCCTCAATAGATACTTTTTTCAATAATCTTTTAACATCTTCAAGTTCAATTTGAAAATTTCCTAGATTAGATAATAGAAGAACTAAGGCTTCACAAAAATCACTCATTTTTTCTAAGACAAATGATAACCTTCTCTTATATAAAACATTTTTTTTGTCAATATAAATAGCTTTTTGATACATTTTTTCAGCTTTTTCAAAGTCCTTCAAATTTATATATAATTCACCTAACTCAGCATAAGGAATATCGACATTTGAATCTAGAAAGATACTTTTTTCAAAATATTTTATTGCTTGTTCAAATTTTTTTTTCTCACTATACAACTTGCCTAAATTATAATAAGTGCTACCAATATTTGGATCTATATCAATAGCCTTATTATAGCTATTTTCAGCTTCTTTATATTTCTGTTGGAGATAGTATGTGTATCCTAAGTTATTATGTGCAGAGGTATCATTTGAATCTACATCAATAGCTTTTAAATAGTTCATTTGAGCCTTTTCATATTTGTTTTGTAGTAAATATAGATTACCTAGATTATAGTATGCTAATTCAGAAGCAGCATTTATTTTAATAGCTTTCTTGTAGTATTTCTCTGCTTCTTGAAATCTATTTAGTAGTACATACAAATTGCCTAGATTATTACATGCTATTTCGTTACTACTATCTAAAACTATAGCTTTTTTAAAAATTTTCTCTGCATCACTATACCGTTTCTGCTCTACATACAAACTTGCAAGATCATCATAAGGAAGAACATATTGAGGTTTATTTTCAATAGATTTTATATACATACTTTCTGCTTCAGAATAGTCACCTCGTTCAAAACATATTTTCCCATAATTATACAATGCTTCTGGCAATTTAGAGTTTATATTAAGTGCTTCTTTATAAGATTTTTCTGCCTCAAAGTTCTTATTTTGATCCTTATATAAATTACCTAAGTTGTTATGTATAGAAGCAATATTTGAATTCTTTTTTATAGCTTTTTTATAATATCGTTCAGCTTTAGAATATTGATTTTGCTTTTTATACAAATTACCTAGGTCATAGTAGGGTTCATATCTTTTAGGATTCATTTCTTTAGCTTTATTAAGATTTTTTTCTGCCTCATTATAATTTCCAGCTTCCGTTTGAAGTTCACCTAATAAAAGTTGTTTCATAAACTCATTTTCTGAGGATAATTTATTATTTCTCAATTTTTTTCTCCCTTTTAGTAATTTTAAACAATATTATCATATAAAAACAATTACAATACAATCGTATTACTCATAAAAAAATCAATTTTTGAATATTCTTTCAGTCTTACTTTAAATTCCATTTACAATACATATTTTCCAAAATAAAAATCAACTATAAAACAAATTAAGAAGACACAATGTAGGATTATCAACTCATTTTTTTCTACAGTCTAATACTAGAATTATCTAATGTTTAATCTTTTTTATAAAATTTCTTTTATTGACTTTGGAATATAATTAATTCCTTTCATAAAATCCTCAAATGTATACTCTAACCATTCAGTTGGAAAAGTAAACTTTGATTTATTTTTTCGTATCGTATTTTTGAATAGTTCAAATTCTTGATAATCGTCTACATGCAAGAAATCCCCTCCCCGCACTTTGTAACAGCCTACTAACTTCATTAAATTGATTGTTGCTTGTGTCTCCATTTTTAAATATGAAAATTCACTTGAAACACCTAAATCTTGAACAAATAGAATACATTTAGGTTTATATCTCTTTGTATATAGGGCTGAATGTGCTTTACTATTTGTGTGTTGATAAAATCTTTTGTCAGGATTTTTACTAATTCCTACATAATATCGCCCGTCCTCTAAGGATAGACAATATATATACTTTTTTTCCGAAATTAATTCAATGTTTTTTTTAGTAGGCAGTTGTATAGAACCTTCATAGGTTAGTATTTTATGCTTAATCAAAGTTCTTTTTAAAATCTTCTGATCAGAAACCACATATTTCCCACCTCTTACATTTTCCCATCCATATTGTTGCATGTATTTAATTACTAAACTGTTAACTAAGATTTCTATTTCAGCACTTTCTAAGTTTGAAATATCTTTTGATTCAACAATAGATAGTGGTTTGTATTTCTTTGTCCATATAGCTCCTTTTCCATCAAATTGTTTTTCCATTGTTTTTTTGTAATTAGATGTATATCCAATATAATAATTATTTTTTTCTAACTTTAATACGTACAATATTTTTCCAGTAGTTTTCATTTAATCATCCTTTCAGACAAAAGGTTCTATATAATTTTATCACATATAAAAATAAGGTCTATCCATTATTTAAATAAATTTAGAGATAATTTTATTCCTAATACATTCGTTTCTATTCTATTTGTTGTAATGTGTTACCCAACTCACAAAATTAACTTTTAATATTGTCTATCTCTTCCGAATCGACATCGGAGAATACAAAATTTTTTTCTAAATAGAGCTATTTTAGCTAATGATTTTTTCATCTTTAATATCAATTGCTAAGTAATATTTCAAGAAATTTACTATTAATTTATTTTCTGCTTGCAATTTTTCTTTCTCAAAAAAAATCCTTTACTATAAAAATATCAGTGAACTATCACGCACTTTGTTAATTGAATCAACTTTATCTTTTTTTATTTAATTCTTTCAAAATTTTTCGAACAATACCTTCAAAAAATATTGAATCTAAGTATTTTACATAGTTGTTACTTACCTATATCGCTTTCTTGTTTGTTAAGATAAACTAAAAGTCCCCCTTTTTCCTCTTTACTTCCTTTTCCAGATAAATAAATTTTTTGATATACAACCTAAGTCTTCTAAAAGAATGTTTAGCGCTATTGGCTTGAGTTTAATGGTTCTAGTTCAATTAATGGTGAATGAAGTTATTTTCGTTTTAGCAAAGATAGTTCTAGCTTCAAAATATCCTAATAAAGAAGCTGGCAAGGTGGTTCAACAACGATTAGGGCATGAAAACAGTAAAGTGACATTAGACAGCTATGCACATATTACGAACAACGCACCTAAGAAAACTGGTCAAGACTTTGCTGATACGATGGCTCATCAGTAAAAAAGCTGGTCATTTCTACTATCAAGGTAAAATAAAAAAGCTAGAATCCTTATACATCAAGGGTTCTAGCTCCTATAACAGGTTTATCCTACACTGCCTTCCATCTCATAACTAATCAATCGATTCAGCTCAACCGCATACTCCATCGGCAATTCTTTCGTAAACGGCTCCACAAATCCCATAACGATCATCTCAGTCGCTTCAACCTCAGTCAACCCACGACTCATCAAATAATAAAGCTGCTCTTCCGAAATTTTCGAAACCTTCGCTTCATGCTCTAACGCCACTTGACTGTTATGAATCTCATTAAACGGAATCGTATCCGATTTAGATTTGTCATCCATAATAATCGTATCACACTCAATATGTGAAATCGAACCAGCACTATCTTTCCCAAACGTTACTTGACCACGGTAATTCACTTCACCGCCGTCTTTGGCAATTGATTTAGAAACGATCGAACTTGACGTATTTGGTGCATTATGAATCATTTTCGCCCCTGTATCTTGGATTTGGTTTTCGCCAGCAAATGCAATTGAAAGCATTGTGCCGCGAGCGCCTTTTCCATCAAGATAAACACTTGGGTATTTCATCGTTGTTTTAGCACCTAAGTTTCCATCGATCCACTCAACTGTTGCGCCTTCATAAGCTTTGGCACGTTTTGTTACCAAGTTATAAACATTATCAGACCAGTTTTGGATGGTTGTATAACGTGTATACGCATCTTTATGCGTAAAGATCTCAACGATCGCTGCGTGTAAGCTATTGCTTGTATACGTAGGTGCTGTACAGCCTTCTACGTAGTGAACACTTGCGCCTTCATCCACAATGATCAGCGTACGTTCAAATTGTCCTGTGTTTTCCGCATTGATTCGGAAATATGTTTGTAATGGCACATCCACACGAACCCCTTTTGGCACATAGATAAACGTTCCACCAGACCAAACTGCTGAGTTTAGGGCTGCTAATTTGTTATCTGTTGGTGGAACTAATTTTGCAAAATATTTTTTGAATATATCTGGGTATTCTTTCAATGCTGAATCTGTATCAGTAAAGATGATTCCTAATTTCTGGAATTCTTCTTTCATATTGTGGTAAACCACTTCTGATTCATATTGCGCTGAAGCTCCCGCTAAATACGCACGTTCTGCTTCTGGAATTCCGATTCTTTCAAAAGTTTCTTTGATTTTATCTGGCACATCATCCCAGTCACGAGCGGGTTTATCGCTGGCTCTTTGGAAATATTTGATTTTTTCAAAATCAATATCAGATAAATCTGGTCCCCATTCTTGCATAGCCATTTTGTTGAATTGTTCCAATGATTTCAAACGGAACTCCAACATCCATTCTGGTTCTTCTTTTTTACGTGAAATTTCTCTAACAACTTCCTCTGTTAGTCCATTTCCCGTACTGAAAATTGGTTTCACATCATCATGAAAACCAAATTGATATTCTTCTAACTCAGGTACAGTACTCAAATTATCTCACGTCCCTTTCTTAGGTTGAGAATCAGGCGTTTAGGTTCGAGCTGTTGGACTAAAATAAACACAATCCGCTTTTTGGATTTTGATTATTTTAGGAAACAGCCGAGAACCTGCCTGACTTCTCACTGATTACTTAGTTTGAAAATCAGTCTGATTTCTCACCGCTTCAATTTATTTCTATTCTTCGCAGTGTAATTGTCCTGCGGTTCCTTGTCCGTCATTTTCAACTGCTTGTTCTAATGCTTTCCAAGCAAGTGTTGCACATTTGATCCGTGCGGGGAATTTGGCCACACCGCTAAGCATCGCTGCATCACCTAATTTTTCTTCTTCTGGTACATCATTTCCTTGTACCAATTGAGAAAAATCTTCAGCTAACTGTTCTGCTTCAGCTAATGTCTTCCCAATCACCGCATCTGTCATCATACTAGCACTCGCCGTACTAATCGAACACCCACTTCCGCTAAAGGCAATATCTTTAATAACATTGTCTTCAATAGCCACTTGCAATTCGATCACATCGCCACAAGTTGGGTTATTCATTTCGATTTTCTTGCTTGATTCTGCCAATGTTCCATGATGATGAGGATGACTTGAATGATCCAAAATCACTTGACGGTATAAATTATCTAATCTAGATAGAGCCATGTTGGAAAAACTCCTTTGTCGCTAAAATTGCTTCGATCAATCGATCAGCATCTGCCTTGGTATTATATAGATAGAAACTCGCTCTCGCTGTCGCTGAAACGTCTAAATAGTTCAGTAATGGCTGCGCACAATGATGTCCTGCACGAACTGCCACTCCTTCCATATCCAACGCTGTCGCCGTGTCATGCGGGTGTAAGCCATCTAAATTAAACGCCAAAACGCCTGTATGATGGGCTGGGTCTTGCGGTCCGTAAACCGTCAGACCTTCGATTGCTAATAATTTTGGTAACACATAAGCCACTAATTCTGCTTCATGTTGATGAATTTCTTCTAATCCGATCTCTGTTAGAAAATCGATGGCCGCACCTAGAGCAATTGCTCCAGCAATATGGGGGGTACCTGCCTCAAATTTCCAAGGCAGTTCTTTCCAAGTACTATCATATAAATTCACGAAATCGATCATTTCACCACCGTATTCCACGGGTTCCATTTGATCTAGTAATTCACGTTTTCCATATAATACACCAATTCCAGTTGGACCACACATTTTATGCCCGCTGAATGCGTAAAAATCAGCATCGATTGCTTGAACATCCACTGGCATATGCGGTACAGCTTGGGCACCGTCGACAACTAAGACAGCACCGTGACTATGAGCTAGCTCTGCCAACTCTGCCACTGGATTGATCACACCTAAAACATTAGACACATGCGCGATAGAAACAATCTTGGTTTTATCCGTGATTTGTCGTTTCGCACTTTCCATATCTAAAAAGCCATCTGCTGTGATCTCGATATATTTCAAGGTAGCGCCTTTGCGTTCCGCTAATTGTTGCCAAGGGATAATATTAGAGTGATGCTCCATATAGGAAATCACGATTTCATCCCCTGCTTCAACGGCTAAATCACCATAGCTTTTTGCGACCCAGTTTAAACTAGTCGTTGTGCCTCGGGTAAAGAGCGTTTCCGCTGTTTCTTTGGCATTGATAAAGGCTCTAACTTTTTCACGAGCTTCTTCATACTCTTTGGTCGCACGTTCTGCCAACGTATGCACACCACGGTGGACATTGGCATTATCATGTTCGTAATAATAAGTCAGTTTATCTAAAACTGCTTTGGGCTTTTGAGTTGTTGCTGCATTATCCAGATAAACAAGCGGCTCGTCATTTACTTCTTGAAACAAGATGGGAAACTGCTGCCGAATCTTATCTGCGTTTATCATGCATTCAACTTCCCTTCGATTACGTCTACAAATTCTTTTTGAACATCTTTCACAGGAATCGCTGTGATCACTGACCCTAAGAAGCCACGGATAACCAAACGTTCCGCATCATCTTTACGTAGGCCACGGCTCATTAAGTAGTACATTTCTTCTGGATCGACACGACCAACGCTGGCTGCATGTCCTGCAGTTACTTCATTTTCATCGATCAATAAGATTGGATTGGCATCGCCACGGGCTTTATCAGAAAGCATTAAGACACGACTTTCTTGTTGGGCATCTGCTCCTTTAGCCCCTTTTAGGATATGGCCGATTCCGTTAAATGTTAGCGTACCACGTTCACGGATAACCCCGTGTTGTAAAATATGTCCCACTGAGTGAGACGCTTTATTCGTTACACGTGTATCGATTCCTTGTGTTTGTTTGCCAGCACTGATTGCCACAACTTTGACTTCTGAATGAGAACCTTCACCCACTAAATCAGAATCAAAATCAGCAACCACGTCACCATCGTTCATCACGCCAAGCGCCCAATCAATAGATGCATCACGCATGATATGTCCACGACGATTCATGTAAGTTGAAACCTTTTCGCCTAATTGATCCACAGCTGAATATTTCACTTTTGCACCAGCTTTTGCAATCACTTCAACCACGATATTCGCTGACACTTTAACTTTTTGCTCGCCAATTGTTTGGAATCGTTCTAGGTAGCTGAATTCGCTATGTTCGTCCGCTACAATCAAGACATGTTTGAAGAATGATTCTTCACTCGCCGAATCTTGGATAAAGATTGCTTCAATCGGTTCTTCAATAACAACATTTTTCGGTACGTATAAGAACACACCACTATTCATAAAAGCTGTATGGAATGCTGTTAATTTATCTTCATCCATTTCAACTGCTTTATTCATATAATATTCTTTGACTAAATCGCCATGTTCTTGCAAGGCTGTAAACATATCAGTGAAAATCACCCCTTGATCGGCTAATTTCGCTGAAAGTTGTTCAAAGGCAGTGATCGATCCTTGTTGCACGATCACTGGATTATCTTTCATTGCGTCAAAGCTTGGAATGTTCATTGTTTCAGGTGCATACTCTTCAGTATTCACGTTAAACAAAGGCCAACGGTGAAATTTCACACGTTCGATCTTTGGTAATTCTAAGTTTTCAGCTTTTTCTAAAGCCGCTACACGTAAGTCGGTCATCCAAATAGGTTCTTCGTTACGGGCTGAAAAAGCGTTGATGTCGTCAAGATAATTCGCTGTTGTGATTTCCTTCATTTATCTTGTCCTCCTTATGCTTCTTCTTTAAATTCAATACCTAATTCTTGGCTGATTCCTGCATAGCCTTCTGCTTCTAAACGTTTGGCAAGTTCAGCACCGCCAGTTTTCACCACACGGCCTTCCATCATGATATGCACCACATCTGGTGTGATGTAGTTCAATAGACGTTGGTAGTGGGTGATGATCAAGGCGCCAAAGTTTTCCCCGCGCATTTCGTTTACGCCTTTTGAAACAACTTTTAATGCATCGATATCTAGACCAGAATCGATTTCATCTAAGATTGCAAATGTTGGTTCTAACATCAATAATTGTAGGATTTCATTTCGTTTCTTTTCCCCACCAGAGAAGCCTTCGTTCAAGTAACGTTCAGCCATTTCTTCTGGCATATTTAAAAGGTCCATTTTTTTGTCTAATTTTTTGATGAATTCCATCACTGAAATTTTATCGTCTTCATCACGTTTGGCGTTGATTGCCGCACGCATGAATTCAGCATTGGTGATTCCTGGAATTTCACTTGGGTATTGCATGGCAAGGAATAAACCTAAACGAGCACGTTCGTCCACTTCAAGATCTAAGACATTTTCGCCGTCAAACAAGATTTCACCTTCTGTGACTTCGTAATTAGGATTTCCCATGATCGCCGCAGATAAAGTTGATTTACCTGTTCCGTTTGGCCCCATGATTGCGTGGATTTCACCTGTTTTCATCGTCAGGTTAACCCCTTTTAAAATCTTTTTATCTTCGATTGATACGTGTAAATTTTTAATTTCTAAAACGGACATTTACAATTCCCTCCAACTTAAAATAATTATTTTATCGTTCTCATTCATTTTATCCTAATTGAGAATGATAAGCAATCTCTTTACTAGAATAATTCTTATTTAGTCTAGGTTTTCTTTGTGAAAAAATGGACTTAATTAGAATCTTTCTAAAATGGTTATTCTTTTCCTTTCTCATTTTTATAGTCTTTTCTCGGCTATACTTGATGAACTATTGACTACTAACAACCTAAAAAGTTTTGATTTCCCTCAACCTTTGTGAGATAATTTACAACGATTTCAGGAAATTTTTAACTAGAACAAAAATTACTTTGTTCCAGCCATTTGAAGGAAGGTTTTTCAATGTCTAAAAAAGGAATCATTATCGTTAATCTTGGTACACCAGATAAACCAGAAACCAAGGAAGTTCGAGCTTATCTTAAACGCTTTTTAGGAGATAAACGTGTTATTGACATGAACCGTTTGATCTGGCTACCGGTTTTATATGGGATCATTCTACGAACGAGACCAAAAAAATCAGCTGCTTTATACCAACAAATTTGGCAAGAAGCGGGTTCTCCTTTACTTATCTTTACTCGATCACAGACCAATCAATTGCAAGCGCGTTTTCCAGATCGTATTGTGCGGTATGCAATGTCTTACAGTAAGCCTTTGATCCCAGAAGTACTAAAAGAAATGCACGATCTTGGTGTTACTGATTTAACGATCATTCCATTATATCCACAATATTCAACCACTACCACAGCACCTATTTTTGATGAAGTTGCTAAATTTTATTTGAAAGCTCAAGCAATTCCTACTTTGCATTTTATTCAGTCTTTTTATGATGAGCCTTTATATATTGAAGCTTTAGCGAATCTAATCAAACAAGCGTTATCTAAAAAAAAGATTGATAAGATTGTTTTCTCTTATCACGGCATTCCGGTGTCTTATATTGAAAAAGGCGACCATTATTTAGAACACTGTGAACAGACAACTCAAGCTGTAATGAAACTGGTTGGCGATGTTCCTTTTATCAGTACATTTCAATCAAAATTTGGACCAGCTGAATGGCTGACACCAGCGACAGACCAAACGTTAAAAGAACTTCCTAAACAAGGTGCTAAAAATATTTTGATCCTGACTCCTGGTTTTGTTTCTGATTGTTTAGAAACAGTCGAAGAAATCGAAGAGGAAAATTATGGTTATTTTATGGCGCATGGCGGAGAGTATTTCCATTATATCCATCCATTTAATGCCGATCCAACGTTTGCAGATATTCTGGAAAAACTTGTAAAACAACGCTAAATATTACTCAAATCAAAATAATCTCTTATTGTTTGCCATGTTAAAATAAGTAGAATTGTCTTCTATTGAGAGTCAGTTCTACTTTTCTATTTATTAAACTTTATTTAACTTCAACATAAATTAATATAATTTCAAATCAGCAGATAATTAAAATACAAAAAAAGTGAGTGGGACATAACTCTTCGAGTCATATCCCGCTCACGTGGAATCCGGATAAACGGTGGGAGCAGACGCAACCCCTTCGGAAATAAGCTGAAATTCACAAAAATTTGAAGAACAATTTTCGTGAATTCCCTCTTATTTCTCGGGGTTTAACACTTCTGTCCCATCCTCTTTCAATAGTTTATTTTTCAACAGGTTTTACTGATCCATCCCATTTTTCAAGGATCCAATCTTGGATTTCTTTACTGTGTAATGCATCAACTAATTTTTTGATTTTATCACTCTCTTTATCTTCGGAACGAACAGCCACGATATTGACATATGGTGAATTATCTTTTTCCAACAATACAGAGTCTTTCAATGGATTTAAGCCTGCACTATAGGCAAAGTTAGCATTAATCGCTACAAGATCAGCTTCATCGTTATTATACGTTGTGGTTAACACCTCTGGATTAATGTTATGAATAAATTTCAAATTTTTAGGATTCTTGTCAATATCTTCAAAGGTTGCAGTTTCTAAATCAACGCCATCTTTTACAGTTACTAAATCAGCATCTTGTAAAATTGTGATAATTCGACCCCAATCAGATTCTGAATTTGATGTAATGATTGTTGCACCATCTTTCAAATCCTTGATATCTTTAATCCGTTTTGAATATAAGCCCATTGGTTCAATATGGATACCGCCAGCATTCGCAAAATCATAGTTGTTTTCTTTCACTTGTAAATTAAAGTAAGGGATATGCTGGAAATAGTTGGCATCGATATCCCCTTCCGCTAAATTTTTGTTAGGTAAGATGTAATCATCGAATTGAACGATTTCTAAATCAATACCTTCTTTTTTTAGAATTGGTTTTACTTGTTCCAAAATTTCCGCATGAGGTGATGCAGATGCGCCTACCTTTAGAACAGAAGAATCTTTGTCAGCACCTGAGACTTTGCTATCATCTGTTTTACTATTTCCACCACCACATGCAACTAATCCTAAAGTGACAACTGCTAGCGCTGCTAAACCGAATAATTTCTTTTTCATACTTACTTCCTCCAATATTTTCTATTTGATTGTTTATCGTTTGTCAGAACGTTTCACTAGTTGATCCCCAACAAATTGAATAATAAACACAATAACCAAGATTAAAACTGTAGCAACCAATGTAACTGTATTATTGTTGCGGCTAAAGCCTTCTTGGTAAGCTAAACCACCAAGACCGCCGCCGCCTATGATCCCCGCCATAGCGGTAAAACCGATCATCGTGATTGTTGTAAGCGTCACACCCGATAGTAACGCTGGGGTACTTTCAGGAATGAGCACTTTAAAGATTTTCTGAATTCTAGAAGCACCCATGGCGTCTGCTGCTTCCAACACACCACTGTCAACTTCACGAAATGCAATTTCAACTAAACGAGCATAAAAAGGGGCAGCCGATACGATCAACGAAGGAATCGCTGCTTTGGCACCAATCCCCGTACCAACCAGTTTTCTTGAAAAGTCCATCAATAAAATGATCAATACGATATAAGGAATCGAACGAAATATATTGCTGACCACTGATAAAATACTATAACAAACTTTAGCATAAGGTGATGAATTTCGACTTAAACTATAAAGCAGTAACCCTAATAAAAAACCAATAATAATAACAAAAACCATTGCAACGATTGTCATGAATAACGTATCGATCGCCGCCTGTTGCATTGATTCTGGATTCACTCGACTAAAGTCTAAATACTTCTCAACAAAGGTTTCATTTGCCATCGTGAATCACCTCCAAAACTACTTCTTTTTCTGTAAAGAAGGTCAATGTTTTTTCCACTTCATCTTTTGTGCCAGTGATCATCACAGTCAAAGAACCAAAAGCACCTTCTTTGGCTTGTTGAACCTGTCCTTGAACGACATTGATATCCACATCAAACTTACGAATTGCTTGAGAGATAACTGGCTCATTGGCATTATCCCCACTAAATTGAAGAGTTGCTACAAGACCTGCTGGATTTTCCTTGATCAATTCTTGCAATAGTTCTTCTGTATCTTCTTTCGGCTCTAACTCTTGTTGAACAAAACGCTTTGTAACCGCCTGTTTTGGCTGTCTAAAGACTTCTAAAACGTCTCCTTCTTCAACGATTTGACCAAGTTCCATTACAGCTACTTTGTTACAGATTTTACGGATCACATGCATTTCATGAGTGATCAAAACAATTGTTAGATTTAGGGTTTGATTGATTTCTAAAAGTAAATCTAACACTTCATCAGTCGTCTGCGGATCAAGTGCACTGGTCGCTTCGTCACATAACAGAATTTCTGGATTATTGGCTAATGCTCTAGCAATCCCCACACGCTGCTTTTGTCCTCCAGATAGTTGGCTAGGATAGGCATCTCCACGTCCTTTTAAGCCAACTAAATCTAAAAGTTCTTGTGCCCGTTCTTTTCTAACTTGTTTTGGCACATTGGCTAACTCTAACGGTAACATAATATTTTCTAAAATAGTTCTTGACCATAATAAATTGAAATGCTGAAAAATCATCCCAATTTTTTTACGAAACTGGCGCAGACCTTTATTCGTCAGTTGCGCAATGTTTTTTCCTTGAATAATCACTTCACCTTGAGTAGGTAATTCTAAACCGTTTAATAAACGAACTAAGGTACTCTTACCAGCTCCAGAATACCCAACGATGCCGTAGATATCACCTTGTTCGACAGATAGAGAAACATCTTTCACCGCTGTAACTTGTCCATTTTTACCGGAAAATTGTTTTTGTACTTGTTGCAATTCGATTAGAGGCATTTTTTCCCCTCCGCTTTCTTTGGTTTTACTTCATTTTTATTATACTACATGGTTTGCACTATGTTGTATGATAATCCGCAGGTTCATTCTTTTATTTTGCCAACTGCGTCGATCATTTCTTGTGCTACTCTTCTACCCTTTATTGACGTGATAACTTGATGGTGATTCACTAATACGGAAACTTCTCTCACTTCGTTCGCCAAGTACTGTTCAACATCAGTATACTTTGTAAACTGATGTTGAACATGCAAAAAGCCTCCGTCCTTCGTCACTAAACTGACAAAGGACGAAAGCCTGTCTTTCGTGTTACCACCTTGATTTACCATTATCTCACAATAATAGCCTTATACAGTACAAAATTTCAAATACTGTGGTGCTGTAACGGGCACTCCCGTAGTAAGTTCACATCCGCTCGCTTATTCCGCTCAAAGACCATCTTCCATTTCAATCATGTTGCCCATTTTCAGCGAACAGGGCTCTCTTAAAACACTTTTGATACGTACTCTTCTTTTCAAAGCTTTTACTTTATATTGATGAAATTATAGCAACATCCAAATCGCTTGTCAATCATTTTTAATCTTATTGCAACTCTGTTCCATCTACATCTGTTAAAACAGCGATCCATGCTTTGGTTTGATCTGCGTCGTCTAGGACACTTGGGTCTTGTTCAGCAGCCACATTGATTGCTGAAATCGTACCACTGATTGGTGAACTAAATTCACTGACCGCCTTTTCAGCTTCTAACTCTATTAAAGAGTCCCCTTTTACAAGGCGTTGACCAACTTTAGGCATTGTAGCAAAGGTGATCGTACCTAAATCTTCTTGCGCATCATTCGTTAAACCGATTTTATACCCTTCAGCTGTTTTTAAAACCCATAAACTATCAATAATCTTGATTTCTTCAGACATTATTTAATAGCTCCTTCATAATCAGATTCTTTAAATCCGTTTGCTAAAAATTGATAACCTTTAACAAAAATCGGACGTTTGATCAACATGCCATCAGTTGCTAATAACTCACTAGCTTCTTTGATCGAAAACTCATTGACCTTATCTTTTAAGCCTTGCTCTCTATAACGAATTCCACTTGTATTAAAGAAACGGCGAATCGGTAAATCACTTTGCTCCATCCAGCTTGCCAATTGTTTTGCAGTGGGTGGATTTTCGATCATATCGATCGTTTCATAGGGTACTTGACGCTCATCTAACCAGACCTTTGCTTTCTTACAAGTTGAACATTTTGGATACCAGAAAAATGTGTACATTTTACCGCCTTCTTTCATTTAATATTCTTCAATAGTTGCTTCTTTTTGATATTTCATCGACATGATCAGGCCTACACCTATCATATTCCCTAAAATCGAGGAGCCACCTTGGCTAATAAATGGTAATGGAATCCCTGTTAATGGTAGAAGTCCAATATTCGCTCCTATATTTTCAAATACGTGGAATAGAATCATCATGATGATCCCAGTTGCAATGTAGGCATAAAACTCATTGTTGGTCTCAAAGCAAACACGAATCATACGGTAAATCAAAATAAAGTATAACAGAATGATAAAGCAGCCGCCAATAAAACCAAAGTTTTCGCCAACCACTGTGAAAATCATATCTGATTCTCTAACAGGAACGTAAACATCACTGACATTGAATCCTTTTCCAAGCAGACCGCCGGAACCGATAGCAGTAATGGCCAATGCCGGTTGGAAGGAGCGGTCTGGATCATGATGAAACGGGTTCATCCACAAATCGATCCGGTCAAACTGATACGGTTTAAATCCCACAGAATACAAGAATTCACGACCAGTAGTAGTTGTTACCAAGTAAATAGTCCCAGCGCCTATCAAAATAGCAGCTAGAAAGGTTGGTAAAATAATCTTCCAAGAAATTCCAGACATTAAAAATACGCCGCCAAAAATAGCTAAAAAGACTAACATCGTCCCAAAATCATCTTGTAGTAAAATGAGGATGATCACCGGTAGTGTAACTAGCATCATTTTACCAATCAACCAAAAATCAGATTTTATCGTCCGATTGACGTTTTTTACATTATGCATCGTTACCACATAGGCCAACATCAAAATAAAAGCGACCTTCATCAATTCCGAAGGCTGGAAAGTTGTTCCGCCGATACTGATCCAGTTTTTAGAACCTGTTTGGGATTCTAGAAAGGGATCATAAAATTTCAAAAGCAAGCCCATCATGATCAGACCTATCACATAAAAAATCGGAGTCAATCGCCAAAGTAATTTAGAACTAAAATTCATCACAATCACAATACTAACACCGCCGACTAAATACCATAACCCTTGTTTCATCAGCATATTGCCGATCTCTGGTCGATTTGGATCGTTACTCAACGCTACATAAAGTGACAGTATCCCAATGATTGAAAGAAGGAATACTGGTAAGATCACACCATAATCAATTCTATTATCTAAATTACGCATTAGTTTATTTTTATTCATTCGTCATCCCTTTTCCTTAAATCATACGCCTTTTATTATAACTTTCTATAGGAAGAAAAGAAAGTATAGACTTGATGATTTTGGAAAAACTTTAAGGAAAAGCAATGAACCGAAACGAGTGTGACAAGCATACCTTTATTTCATTCTTTTCTCTTCTTATCGATTGATTCTTATTCTTGTGAATGTAGCTAATTTAGTTATTTCTTAAGAAAATATTAAGAAGTCGCTTTTCTATGTTACGAAAAAATGTTTTATATTGCAATTATTACATAAACGTTACAGATAGGAGTAAAACTGAAAAATTGTTTTGATTCATCGGCTATTATTCGTTTAGGCAAACAAAAATAAATTTATGAAAGGTGTAAAAAAATGAAAAAGTCCGTTGTATTACTATTAATGGTCCTATTTACAGTTGGATGTTCAAAGCAACCAACTAGTACAGCAAAAAAAGAGGCAAGTGATTCTTCAACAAGTACCGCACAAACTACCGCTTCTTCTGAAAAAATAAAAACAGAAAAGAGTAAAATTTCATCAGTAAAAACAAGTATTTCTAGTGATACCACAACTACTCAAACAACTGACATGGATGCAACTGTAAATTTACCAGAGCAAGCATCTGAAATGGAGAATAGTCCAGAAAATACGCCCTCTGCAGCTCAAACATTTGACCTTACAAGCTATCTTACTGCCAACTATCCAATAACAGGTGCTCACTACACCGTTTCAAACGATTCATTTAATAATGATACTGGCCGCTATGAATATTCGGTTACGATATTACCAGATACAATTGAGAGTGACAAAATCATTACTGGCGCGTTTCAAGTTTCTCCTGAAGGAAGTGAAACTACAGCAATTGTACTCGATGCTGCGAAAAGGTTGATGACTGATTTGCCAAAAATTGATTCTTCACTGCATATTCATCATGTATCTTTTATTTCATATGATGGCAGTTACGATCTAATGCTGATTCAAGATCGCGCTCAGGACACGCTTAAATAACGAATTCATGCATTGATTAATACTAATTAAACTGAATGGGAGAATTAGATAAAATGAAAAAAACAATTATGCTTATCACACTTTTACTAGTTACAGTTGGTTGTACTAAGCAAACGACTGATTCTACAAAAAAATCATCGGAACATTCAGCAACAAAAAATAGCTCTATTGTTTCTTCTACTATAGTTTCGACTGACAAAGTATCTGAAGTACCTGAAGCCTCAGAACAATCTAGCAAAGAATCAGAACCATCAGAAATAACAGCAACCACTCCACAAAATTTAAGAGGGTCTTGGATAGGGAACAATGGGGAACAAGATCTTGAAGTAACCATTACAGAAAATACTATTATTACCAACGGACAAACATATAAAGTAACAAGTTATACTGAAAGCAACAATACCTTTACCATATTATGGGATATAGATAGCGTAACTGTCCCTGGAAACCCTCAACCATTTATTTATACGTATGTTCCAGAGACAGATCAGATGACAAATGGTATTACTTTTCATAGAAAATAGACAAGTATTCTGTAAAAAAATAATGAAAGAAGAGAAAACATACTTAGTTTCCTTTTCTTTCATTATTTCTAATTGTTTTGGCTATCGTTACGTTGTTAAGTCATTATTTTACAATATCCAAAACTTCTTCATAAGCTTCGATTTGAGCATATAAACGTTGGATTTGCAATTCATTTTCAATATAATTGATTGAGTTACCAAGATTTGTTTGACGTTTATCTTCTAAACGTTCAACTTCTTTTTTCGCTTCATTCGCTAGTTTTGTAATTTTATCAACTTTTTCTGACATGATGCATTCCTCCTATATCCTTAGTTATAAATTAAGTGTAGGCTCTTTTTTGTAAATACACAAAAATTATGTCTTTGTATTTGGAGAAAGTCCAATCAAATAAACAACCCTATACTTTTAATTGGTAAATAGTCTTCCACTGGTTAGTAAAGAATCATACATGTAATTAGTATCTTCTTAAGTACATCTATTATTTGAATATAGCCGTTTTCTCTGACAACTGGAAGTGAGACGGTTAACGTTGGTATGACTGGACAGAGTCTCGCCTTTTAAGAAAACAGAAAAAAAGACCAACTAATTAGTGGTCTTTTATTCTGGTGTTCCTATCAAAGCAATATAGCTATCTATGTTCACGATGCGCATATGTTTTACATCAAATTGTCCTCTGCTATTATAGTTTCCTTTTACCTCAATTTCATATTGGTGCATCGGTAGCGATAGGACATACGTGGCAAACGGTCTATTTTTGATGACGCAATTAATACAGATATCGTTTTCCCAAATTAGCATGCCTGTTATAGCATATGGCTTTTCTTTAAACACCTTGATGTGGGTTAAAAGTCCTGTATGAGTTTCCATATCTTTATGATACACGAAATCGCTTCAATGTCCACTCTCATGTTCTATCAAGAAAATATGCCAGCTGTAGGAATCGAACCTACGACCTACGCGTTACGAGTGCGTTGCTCTACCGACTGAGCTAAGCTGGCAATATAGTCAAAATTATAAAACTAAACCAACCTTTTGTAAAGTCAAAGACAGTTCTTTTTTTTAATAAATTTAGTTTTCTGAAATTTCCCTTCATATGTGGTATAATAGAAGAAGTTAAGAAAGGAAGTTTTTTTGAATGTCAAATTTCGGTAACTTTAATCGTCCTGTTGAGCCTTCTGCAGAAGGGGATTTATTCACTGTTGATACCCAGGTCACTTTCTTGATGCATGGTCAACCGCAAACAGGAATTATCACGAAACAATTAAATAATTCCGCTGTGGTAGAAATTGATGAAAACTCTGATAATACTGATTTAATGGTTAAAAGTAACGGCGTCATCGTCATCAATTACAAAAAACTTAAAAAAGTATAGATCCTTCCATCCATTATTATTGGATGGATTTTTTATTTGTAAAAAATAGCTACTTGAAACATTTCAATGTTTCAAGTAGCTATTTTAGTTCAATTACTTAGTACCAAATAAACGATCACCAGCATCGCCAAGACCTGGAACAATATAGCCATCTTTATCTAAATACTCATCTAACGCTGCAGTATAAATATCGATATCTGGATGTGCTTCTTGTAAAGCTTTCACGCCTTCTGGTGCTGCAACGAGACATACAAATTTAATATTGCTGCCGCCGCGTGCTTTCAATGCATCGATTGCCATGATTGCTGAACCACCTGTAGCTAACATCGGATCAACGACAAATAATTGACGTGCATCAATATCTTCAGGCATTTTCACAAAGTATTCAACTGGCTCTAATGTATCATGATCACGGTATAAACCGATATGTCCAACTTTTGCTGCTGGAATCAATTCCAAAATACCATCTACCATTCCAATACCTGCGCGTAAAATAGGTACGATTGCGACCTTTTTACCAGATAATGTTTTTTGTGTTGTTTCACCGATCGGTGTCTCGATCACAACATCTTCTAAAGGCATATCTCTTGAAACTTCATATGCCATAAGCATTGCGATTTCATTTACGACTTCACGAAAAACCTTTGTTCCACAATCCTTATCTCTAATGATTGTTAATTTGTGTTGGATCAGTGGATGATCAATAACTTGGAATTTTCCCATGCTCATTCTCCTTCAATAATTTATTCCTTCCTATTGTAAAACAAAATCGAGCGATTGACTAGTCAATCACTCGAAACTTTTACTTATAAAGTGGATATTTTTTTGTAAGCTCACTAACAGACGCTTTAACTTCTGACAGAACCACTTCATTTTCATGATCTTTTAAGACTTTTACGATTAATTTTGCCACTTCTACACAGTCGTCTTCTTTAAAGCCTCGTGTTGTGATCGCAGGTGTACCAATGCGAATCCCACTTGTTTTAAAGGGACTAAGTTGTTCAAATGGAATGGCATTTTTATTTGCTGTAATATTGACAGTATCTAAAATGGCTTCTGCTTCTTTTCCATTCAAGCCAAAGCCACTAACATCGATCAATAATAAATGATTATCCGTTGAACCACTTACTAAACGAGCTTCTGGGGTTTGGTTGAATATTTTTGTCATCGCTTTCGCATTTTCAATAACTTGTTCACTGTATTCTTTAAACGAAATATCTAATGCTTCTTTAAAAGCAACTGCTTTGCCGGCAATCACATGCTCTAATGGTCCGCCCTGAATCCCAGGGAAAATATTGCTATTGATTTTTTTAGCTAATGCTTCATCATTTGTCAAAATAAGTCCGCCACGAGGTCCGCGTAATGTTTTATGTGTAGTTGATGTTGTGATATCAGCGTATGGTACTGGATTTGGATGTAAGTCTGCTGCTACAAGACCTGCAATATGAGCCATATCCACCATTAATTTGGCACCCACTTCATCCGCTATTTCACGGAATTTTTCAAAGTCGATCGTACGCGAATAAGCACTGGCACCTGCCACGATCAATTTTGGTTGATGTTCACGAGCTAAAATACGCACAACATTATAATCGATCACTTCTGTTGTAGGATCAACACCGTAACTTACAAAGTTATAGGTTTTTCCACTAAAGTTTACTGGTGAGCCATGAGTTAAATGTCCTCCCGCAGACAAATCCATCCCTAAAACAGTATCTCCAGGTTCGATCAATGAAAGATAAGCTGCTGTATTCGCTTGTGAACCTGAATGAGGTTGGACATTCGCAAATTTTGCACCAAATAATTCTTTGGCGCGATCAATCGCCAAATCTTCAACGATATCGATAAACTCACAACCACCATAGTAGCGTTTACCTGGATATCCTTCCGCATATTTATTTGTCAAAATACTACCTTGTGCTGCCATTACCCCTTTTGAAACAACGTTCTCTGATGCAATCAGCTCCAAGTTGTTTTCTTGACGGTCGTTCTCTTTGGCAATTGCATCCCATAAATCCGGATCAAATGTTTTATAATCCATTAAACAAGCCTCCATTTCATTTGTTTGTACCGATTGTATCATACTTAAATGCTCTCTACTCGAAAATCGAATCAATTTTTAGAATTTTTTGATTTGCTGCTTTTTTCAGCCGATTCATGTAAGCGATCCCTAAATCTACTTCTGGGAAAGCTTGGGCAAAAATCACATCGATACTTTGTTCATCTAAATTTCTGAGACCAGCAAATAATAACTTAGTGGCCTGGTCAACTGACTCTTCTCCAAAAGAAAAAACAGCCTCTACTTCATCCGAAAAAATCTCGATAACTCGATCGTCTGCAAATAAACCAATCCGTTGATTTTTACTTTTAGCTGATTCGATTGCTTTTCTAAACGTCTCCTGATCGCCATCTACAATCCAAACAGGGACATCTGGTGCATAATGTTTGTATTTCATTCCAGGCGCTTTAGGCGCTTCTTTTTCGCTGATTAAATGCTGATCGACTAATATCTGTCCAACAACTTGTTCCAAACGTTCTTTGGTGACAGCTCCTGGTCTTAAAATTACAGGGATGCCATCTTTTGCCGTTAAATCTAATACCGTTGATTCTACTCCGATTTGTGTTGGACCGTCATCTAAAATGCCAGCGATTTTGCCATGAAGATCATGATACACATGTTGCGCTGTTGTTGGGCTAGGCTTACCCGAAGTATTCGCACTGGGTCCTACTATAGGAACACCCGCTGCTTTAATCAATTCTATTGTTTTCTGATTATTTGGCATCCGAAAAGCGACAGTTTTTAAACCACCTGTTACTGTGGTAGAAAATGTTTGTGGTTTCACCTCAAATATCAACGTCAAAGGTCCTGGCCAAAAGGATTCAACTAAAGCTTTCGTATGTGCTGGAAAGTCTGTTACGTATTGTTTGACCATCTCAAAATCACTGACATGAACAATCAACGGATTATCACTAGGTCGTCCCTTGACGACATATACTTGCTTCACTGCTGCCTCATCCAAAGCATTTGCGCCAAGTCCGTAAACAGTTTCAGTGGGAAAGGCAATTAGTGCTCCTTGACGAAGTAACGCCGCAGCTTGGTCAAGATCAATTGCTGTAAATTGTTTGGTTTTCACTCTTTATCCCTCCTCTTCTTTAGATGAAATAATCACCATTCGATCGTTTCCAGATAAGTCTTGGGCGATTTGTATTTGTTTATTTGGGAAAGCTTGCTGAAAAAGCTGTTTTACGGATTCACCTTGCTGAAAACCGATTTCTAAATAGATTTTTCCATTCGGATTTAGTCGGTCTTTTGCTTCTTCAGCCAATTGCTGATAAATGGCTAAGCCATCATTTTTAGCAAATAGTGCGGTTTTCGGTTCAAAGGTTCGAACACTTTCATCCATCAAGTCCCATTCAGCGTTACTGATGTATGGAGGATTTGAAATTAGGATGTCGATTTTGGTATCGCCTATCGGTTTTAAGCCATCGCCATGAATAAAAGCAATCGGTGCATCTAAGCATTTCGCATTTTGTTCTGCAATCTTCAATGCTTCTTCTGAAATATCGATTGCCGTAACGTGCCAATTTGGTCGAGCTAATTTTAAACTGATTCCAATCACACCTGTTCCAGTACCAACATCGACAACGGTTAAGGGCTTATTTAGATTTTCTTTTAAGCAACGATCGACTAGCTCTTCTGTTTCTGGTCTGGGGATCAATGTATGCTCATTCACTAAAAAACGATGATCGTAAAAATCGCTATACCCTAATAAATAGTGCGGTGGATAGTTTTCTGTAAGTTTTTTTAGATCTTCAGCGATTTGCTGCTCATCTTCTGGCAATACCTCTTCTTTCAAATGAAGTAGCCAATCCGTTTTAGTCCAGCCTTTTCTTTCTAAAAAGACGAAAAGAATGTTATATCCTTCTATCCCTTGTTTTTCTAAAAAAGAAGAAGCCCGTTCAAGGACTTCAAAATAACGGTTACCCATTTTGCATCTCTTCTAATTTTGATGTTTGATCGTATAACACTAAAGCATCGACGATTTCATCTAATTTACCAGCTAAAATTTGATCTAGTTTTTGAATCGTTAAACCAATACGATGATCGGTCACACGGTTTTGAGGAAAGTTATACGTACGAATTCGTTCAGAACGGTCTCCTGTACCCACAGCAGATTTACGATTTGCATCGTATTCGCTTTGTGCTTCTTGTTGCATTTGGTCATAAACCCTTGCACGTAAAATTTTCATCGCTTTTTCGCGATTTTTGATTTGAGAACGTTCATCTTGCATAGCAACCGCAATCCCAGTTGGAATATGGGTCAAACGAACAGCAGATGCCGTTTTGTTGACGTGCTGACCACCAGCGCCACTTGCATGGTAGATATCTGTACGGATGTCTTTATCTGCAAGGTCCAACTCAACTTCTTCTGCTTCTGGTAAAACGACAACCGTTGCTGTTGATGTATGAATACGGCCTTGTGATTCAGTTGATGGAACACGTTGTACACGATGTGCCCCACTTTCGTATTTTAGTTTAGAAAAGACATTGTCTCCTGAAATCATCATAATGACTTCTTTGTAGCCACCAATCCCAGTGATGTTGGCTTCCATGACATCTGTCTTCCAGCCTTGTGACTCCGCATATTTTTGATACATCCCGAATAAGTCACCCGCAAATAAGGCCGCCTCATCTCCTCCAGCCGCACCACGGATTTCCATAATGATGTTTTTATCGTCATTTGGATCTGTCGGCAATAGCAAAATTTTGATTCGCTCTTCTAACACTTCTTTTTCTTTTTTTAATTCTGATAGTTCTTCCTTCGCCATGTCAGCCATTTCGGCATCTAGTTTTTCACCTAGTAATTCTTCCGTATCACTGATTCCTTCAACTACTTCTTTATATCGGCGGTAAACATCAACTGTTTCACGAGTGTTCGCCTCTTCTTTAGATAATTGCATAAAGCGTTTCGTATCACTAATCACTTCTGGGTCGCTTAATAATTCGCCCAGCTCTTCATAGCGATCTTCGATTGATTGTAACTGATCGTACATAGTTGGTTGCTCCTTTTTATTTAAGTAAGTGTCTTTTATTTGTCATTTTTTACTTGTTCACCATCGATTGGCGGATGAAAATAGTGATTTCGGCATACTGGATAATAAGCTTCATTACCACCGATCTGGACTTGAGTTCCTTCGTAAACGGGCTGGCCGTCGATATAATGAAGATTCATTGTGGCTTTTTTGTGGCAGAACCAGCAAATTGTTTTTAGTTCTTCTAATTTATCTGCGTACAACATTAAGTATTTTGAGCCTTCAAATAACTCATTACGAAAATCATTCTTCAAACCAAACGCCATGACAGGAATATTCAGTTCATCTACGACCCTAGCAAATTCGATTACGTGCTTTTTCCCTAGAAATTGGGATTCGTCCACTAAAATGCAATACGGTTTATAATCTAGTTTTTCGATTAATTCATAGACATTCGTTTCTTTAAAAATTGGGATTGCTTCTCGTCTAAGTCCGATACGACTTGAAACGACACCTACACCATCTCTAGTATCAAGTCCGCTTGTCATAATCACAACAGGTTTGTCCTGTTCTTCATAGTTATGTGCTACTTTTAAGATCTCAATGGTTTTGCCACTGTTCATTGCGCCATATTTAAAAAATAATTGTGCCATTCCTTCGTCGTCACCTCTCGTTTAGTTCCTCTCGTATTTTACTATAAAACCGAAGTTTTTTACAGTGGTAAATTTAAGGTGGATGTATTAAGGGGGTCTCTTTGATAACAACTTCTATATTTGTAGTCCCACTTGCTTTTATTTTAAGAGAATAAAAGAGAGTTGCCCACTTTCATCAGTGAACATTTATGTCATCTGCTTTATCAGTTATTTCAACTATGTAATTTGAACTTGTATGTTTATAACTAAATAATAACTCCTTGCAAAGTAATGTTCAGTGTGTTTATTTTTTTGAAAAAGTTAAGCATTGTAAAATAGCCAAAATTCTTCAACTTTATCTTTAAACTCTTTTGTAGGAAATGTTCCTCGTAAATTAAACTCGTGCTCTGTTGCATCGGCAAACTTTATCTGATATTTATAAAGGATTTTCACTTTATTATCTTGTTGTTTAAAACAGCCAACATCAATAATATCTCTCCATTTTTTTGTGCGCAATTGTTTATTATCGTAATAAGTTAGTCCATTTTCGTTCATTAAATAGATTACACCTTGATATTTCAGCAATATTCTTACGTCATAGATTCCTGATATGATTAGCATAAAGGAAAAACTTATAGCTAAGTAAGCTAAATAAAAAACGCCACTTATGAGAGCAAAAATTACTAACACAAATAAGAAAAAACGATTGAACACATCAAAATTTTTAAATACAGGAAGTAAGAACCAAAGTATTATACCTAAAGTTATAAAAAATATGAAAAAACCAGCTAATATTTCTATGCAGGTCTCTTTCCAAGTAATTCGAAGTTCAAAATGTTTATTTTCCATAGAATTGCTTCTCCAATATCAATTATTTTTTGACTTGCTACAATTTCTAGTTCAATTTTATCAAAAGTGTATTGAAATTGATAGTGCGGTTAAAGCTATATGATACGCCTCAATAAATTAATTTTTATTTTACTGGTATAATTTCTACTTGCTCTGATGCAGTTTCTTCCATTGCATGTTCGACTCGATTTTAACTAAAAAAGAACCCGTCGACAAACGCGAGCGTTTTATTCGACTGGCTCTTTTTGACTTATTTATTTATGTGCTGAAGCAAAGTTTGCCGCTTCTGTTCCTGATTGACGTCCAAAGATAATGATGTCGGCTACAGCGTTTCCGCCGATCCGGTTTGCACCGTGTAGTCCGCCAGTTACTTCACCGGCTGCATATAAGCCTTTGATTGGTGCACCGTCTTCTTTCAATACTTCTGTCTTTGTATTGATTTTTACTCCACCCATCGTGTGATGAATGCCTGGTGCGATTTTGATTGCATAGTAAGGACCAGTGGACAAATCATGATCCATACCTGTTGCACGATTAAATTGTGTATCTGATTTTGCTTGGACCTCTTTGTTCCATTGCGCTACTGTTTCTTTTAATGCTGCTTCTGGCATATCGATTTTTTTCGCAAGTTCTTCAATTGTTGCACCTTCTACAACAAAGCCTTGTTCATCATAAAAATCGATTGCTTTAGCACGATCACGAACACCTTGATCGAAAACTAAGTAAGCAGATTTTTCTGGTAAGGCTGTGATTGCTGCCGAAACTTTATCACGTGTATCCATTTCATTCACAAAACGTGTTCCTTCTTGTGAGGCTAAAATAGCTCCTTCACCACGAACTACTTCACCGATCAGGAATGATTTGTCTTGTTGGACTGTTGGATGGATTTGAATCTCTTTCATATCCACTGTAGCACCACCAAGTTTTTCGATCATCTTGATTCCATCACCTGTTGTCCCTTCTTGGTTTGTCGTGACATAATCTTTTAATTTTGGATCGTATTGTTCCAGCATTTCTTTATTCGCACCAAAACCACCTGTTGTCACAATAACAGCATTTGATTTGATTTCTTTGGTTTCTTTGTCATTTAGTTTGACTTTGACACCGTTGACTTGACCGTCTTTTTCAGTGATTTCAGTGACGTTGGCATTTACAAATAGCGGAATTTTTTCTTCTTTGACATTGCGAACGAGTCCGTCTACTAAGTAGCCGCCGATTGCAGAACCATCAGATGGACGGTGAGTGCGTTTTTCGCTCATTCCACCAGTAATAGTTAAGTTGCTCAGTTCAATTCCTTTCGTATCTAACCAATCGATCGCATCTGCTGAATGATCGACGAAAAAGCGTAATAGTTCTTTGTCATTCGTTCCTTTTCCACCTTTAAGTGTTTCTTCAAAGAATTTATCGTTGCTGTCGCTAATCCCTTCTGCTTTTTGGTATTTGGTTTCAGAAGCATTCATACCTGATGACGATTTGATCGTATTCCCACCTGCAACGGGCATTTTTTCTAGAATGGCTGGATTCATTCCAGCTTCTTTGGCTTGTAAAGCGGCCGTCATTCCAGCTCCACCTGCACCAATGATCACGATATCGTATTGATCTTCTAATTCACTTAAATCTGTATAGCCGTTGGCTGATGCGCCAGAAGTAACTTCTGTGCTTTCTTTGGATTCTTTACTTTTCTTAGCTGTCTTATCTTGATCGCTGGTACACCCCACAGCAATTCCAGCAAATAAGCTCAATGATAGTAAACTCATGATGACTTTTTTCATTTTTTCCCCACCTCAGTAATTTTTGACCAGTCAACCTTGATTACTCAATTTTTTGATAAGCTTTTTTGTAATGTGATTGTATTCACATTACAAAAAAGCTTAATTAACAAACAAAAAAATTGATTTTGCTCCTTTTTAAAAAGAATAAACATATGAATGTTACTTCTCTCACAATAAAAATAGCATGTTCTGGTGAATTTGTGTTATATTCTGATTTTTTTTAATCAATTTCTTATTTCTTCTAAGTCTTTATTCTTTGTTTGCCCATCATTTATTTTCTGCTATACTTGTTTTAACGATGTTCAGGAGGTCCATTATGAATCGATTTCGGCTTTTATGGCTGGCTCAACGCAAGGGAAGGCGTTTTATTTCCAATCATTTTTCATCTATTCAAATTATTGTTTCTTATTATATTATTATGACGATCGTCTCTTATATCTTGTTTTGCCTACCATTTTTTAGAGAACCAGGCTCTCATGTCGGTTTTATCGACATGCTATTTATGGCGATCAGTACCGTGAGTGTCACAGGGTTGTCTACCTTTGATATTAATTCTGTTTTTAATGATCGTGGCGTGTTGCTTCTAGAAGTTCTCTTTCAGGTCGGTGGTTTGGGGATCATGATGATTTCTACGGCCTTTATTATTTTATCCAAACGGAGGATTTCCTTAAAACAGCGACAATTGATCATGACGGATATGAATCAACCAAAATTAAGCGGGATCGTTCGCTTGATTCGAATTACCTTTACAATCATTTTATGGTTTCAAATGATTTTTGGTACATTTTTTTCTATTTACTTTTATTTTTCCGGCTATTATAAAACCTGGTCAAAAGCGATTTTCTTTGGTTTTTATCAATCGATTTCGGCAGTGACTAACTCTGGCTTTGATGTGACTGGCGATTCGATCATCCCTTTTGCCAATGACTATCTTTTTTTGATTGTCATCATGTTCTTGATTTTTGTTGGAGGAATTGGTTTTCCAGTATTGATGGAATTTCGTGAATGGCTATTCTTTAAGAAGAAAAAACGAGGTTTACCTTTCCGTTTCTCATTGTTTAGTAAAATTGCTGTTTTGGCCTTCGTGATTCTATTTGTCGGCGGAACGGTTTTGATTTATTTATTGGAAAAAGATCATTTATTTGTGGGAATGGGTGAAGTACAACGCTGGATCACGTCTATGTTTTATTCGATGACCACACGAAATGCTGGTCTGCAGATCAACGATTTAGGTGATTTTCAGGTGACAACATTGATTGTCTTTTCTCTATTGATGTTTATTGGCTGTAGTCCTAGTTCTGTGGGTGGTGGGATTCGGACAACAACTGTTGCGATCATTGGTTTGTACTTATACGCTTTTTTGAAAAGTGAGGACAAAATCAATGTATTCGGACGTCGGATTGATGACGATGATGTCAAAAAATCGATTGTGGTCTTTATGCTTTCGTTGATAATGTGCTTTTTCGCCGTTTTATTTTTGACTGCAACTGAAGATCACCCGCTGATCGCAATAATCGTTGAAGTCGCATCTGCTTTTGGTACAACTGGTTTATCTTTGGGTATCACTTCTGATTTAACAACTGTCGGAAAATTGATGATCGCTCTATTGATGTTTATCGGACGAATCGGTATGTTATATACTTTGATGTTGTTCGTACCAAAAGAAACGCGAGATATAGGATATGAATATCCATCTGAAAAAATTATTATAGGCTAAAAAATGACTCACCACGTCTCAATTGTGGTGAGTCATTTTTTTACTAAATCAATACATTAACAATCAAATACGTCAAAAATAAGCCCGAAATCAACCACATTGGTAATGGAAGTTCTGTTTTTTTCCTAGCAAACAATTTTGTTACTGGATATGCTACAAACCCAAAGGCCATGCCATCAGAAATGTTCATTGTAAATGGAATCAATACAATCATCAGCATTGCTGGAAAATAATCACTGAAATCCTCAAAATGCAACGCTTTGATTTGTTGGATCATCAAGAAACCCGTTATAATGATTGCTGGTGCTAATGCCGAATCTGGAATGTAAGACAGCAACGGCAGAGCGAATAAAGCGAAAATAAAGCAAATCCCGCTAGTGATCGAAGTAAGCCCTGTTTTTCCCCCTTCTTCAATTCCGGTTGCACTTTCAGCGGCAGCTATAGTTGGGCTTGTACCCAAAATGCTGGATAGCAGGGTAATAAATCCTGTCACACGATAGGCTTGTAAATATTTTTTTTCATCTGCTTCTGGCATCAAGCCTTTAAGTAATCCCATTGACTCAAAAATCAAAATCATCGATAAGGCAAAAACTCCGAGTAAAAAGCTTTTAGAAAAAATAGTGCTGAAATCTAGCTTTGCAAAGATTTGAGTATAATTTCCTAATGCGCTTAAAGAAAAATGTTCTGTTGGTGTTACCATGCCAAAAATATTTGCAATCAGAGTGACAACCACAATTCCAATAAAAAAACTGCCTTGAATCCCTTTAATAAAAAGAAATACAGTCAAAAGCAATGAAAATAATGTTAATAATGTCAAAGGATTATCTAACGAAGCCAGTTGTAAAAAAGTATGTTCACCACCAATAATCAAGTGTCCTTTTTCCAACCCAATCAGCACAAGGAAAAATCCGATTCCCACTGTGATTCCAGTCTTTAAGGTTTCAGGCACAACTTCCGCAAATAATTTACTCAACCGTGTAAAGGCGACGAATAAATAAACAATCCCTGCACAAAAACTGACTGCTAATGCCTGCTGCCAGGTCAATCCTAATGATAAAACTAAGGTATAAGTGAAGAATGAATTGACACCCATTCCGGTGGTTAAAACAATTGGCGCATCTGCACTAAATCCCATCAAAATCGATCCAATAATTGAAATGAAAATTGTACCAAAAATCGTCAATTCTTTTGGCATCCCTGCCTCAGCTAAGATTACTGTATTTACCATAATAATATAGGAGATGGCAAAAAATGAAGTTGTTCCTGCTAATATTTCTCGTTTAACATCGCCTTTTTTTAACTTTTTCCAATTAGACATAAAAATCCTCCTTATTTTTAAAAGTGTAATGCGCTCGTTTTGATTAGAGAGAAAATATATAAATTTTTTAATAAAATTATTTTTTACTGAAATTATACCACTGTAAGGATACCACATTGTAAACGCTTTTTAAAATTTCTGAACACTTTTTCTTTTAATGATTTCCGCAAAAAAAAAAACTGAGATCAAACTCAGTTTCAGTTTGATCTCAGTTGCCTTTTTCTTATTTTTTAACCTGACTCACTAATTTAACATAATTTTCTGAGCGATCTTCTGCATCATCTTTTGTTTTAGTTAAAAGATCTTCAACGATTTCTTGGTTATCTTTGATGGTATGCAGTGCAGAAAAACGTGTTTGTTTTTCAAGGAAATCACGCATTTTAGTAAAATCTGCTTTTTTATAGTCAATCACCATCGGATCTTTGCCTTTTTCAATAAGTTGTGGATTATAGCGATACAGTTGCCAATAACCAGACTCTACTGCTTCTTTGGCTAATGACAATGTTTCGATCATACCACCTTTGACTCCGTGATTGATACAAGGCGTATACCCAATGATCAGTGACGGTCCAGGATAGCGCTCGGCTTCGTCAATTGCTTTGATTGTTTGCATTGAATTCGCTCCTAAAGCAATTTGTGCTACGTAAACATTGCCATATGTCATTGCCATCATACCCAAATCTTTTTTAGAAGTCTGTTTCCCTCCTGCAGAGAATTTAGCAATAGCCGCAGCTGGTGTTGCTTTGGATGTTTGACCGCCGGTATTGGCGTATACTTCATTATCCATAACAAAGATATTCACATCGGCTCCACTAGCTAAGACATGATCGATTCCACTAAAACCAATGTCATAGGCCCAGCCATCACCACCAACGATCCATTGGCTGGTTTTTACAAGTAAGTCACTTTGTTTGTAGATTTTTTCTAAGCGTGGATCGATTTGACATTCTTCACTCAAAGCCGCAGCAAGTTTGGTTGCGCGTTGTTGTGTACCATCCCCTTCTAGGTAATGGTCTAGCCAATCCTGCAATAGCGCTTGAAGTTCATCTGAGCCTAAATCGTTATCGATTGCTTCTTGTACTTGGTCTGCTAAATATTGTCGTTTTGTTCTATTAGCTACATACATACCGTAACCGTATTCAGCGTTATCTTCAAATAATGAATTGCTCCATGCAGGCCCTTGACCACATTCATTCGTCGTATATGGAGTTACTGGGGATGAACCACCCCAAATAGAAGAACATCCTGTAGCATTAGCCATCATCATGCGATCACCAAATAACTGCGTTAAAAGCTTGATATAAGGTGTTTCCCCGCATCCTTCGCATGCTCCTGAAAATTCCATCAATGGTTGATTGAATTGAGAGCCTTTAACAGATAATTTTCTGACTGGGTTTTCTTTTTGTTGTAAAGTCATCGCAAATGCCCAGTTGATTGCTTGTTCTTTTTGTTCTTCATAAGGCTTCATCAAAATGGCTTTTTCTTTGACTGGACAAGCTTGCACGCAAAGACCGCAACCTGTGCAATCCTCTAATGATACTTGGATTCGATACATCAAGCCATCAGCACCGCGCATTTCTCTAGCTACAAAGCCTGCTGGTGCTTCTTCCATTTCTTTTTCATCTGCTAAAAACGGTCGAATAGCCGCATGAGGACAGACAAAAGCACATTCGTTACACATTGTACATTTATCCATCTGCCACTCAGGAACTTCTAAGGCGATTCCCCGCTTTTCATAGGCTGCAGTTCCCATGGGCATTTCTCCGGTTTTCATTCCATTGTCGATTAGATCACCAACGGTCAACGCATTGCCTTCTTGGCGATTGATTGGTTGTAAAATATTGGTAATATATTTAGGCAATGTCGTATCTTTCTTTTCTGGCTCGATAACGATCATTGCCCATTCAGAAGGAACATCAATTTTTTGAAGAGAATCAAAGGTTCCGTCGATAGCTTGGAAATTTTTCTCTACGATTTCTTTTGATTTCTTTCCATACGTTTTTTGGACTTCTGCTTTTAGTAGGGGCATATATTCGTCACGCGTCATAATATCCGTCACTTCAAAGAAGGCAGTAGACATGACTGTGTTGATTCTGCGACCTAACCCTACTTCTCGCGCTAATTCAACCGCATTGATAATGTAAAATTGAATATCATGCTCAGCCATGTATTTTTTTAGTTTTGCAGGTAAGAGGCGATAGACCTTTTCTTTGTCCCAAATTGTATTTAATAAAAATGTTCCGCCATCTTTCAGTCCGTTTAACAAATCATAATTGTGAATGTAAGAGGCGTTATGGCAGGCGATAAAATCAGCTTGTTCTACTAAATAAGTTGATGTGATCGGTTCTTCACCAAATCGTAAATGAGAAAGTGTCAAGCCGCCAGACTTTTTAGAATCGTAGCTAAAATAAGCTTGGGCATATAAATCAGTGTTATCACCGATAATTTTAATCGCTTGTTTATTTGCACCAACGGTTCCATCCGAGCCAAATCCCCAAAACTTAGCTTGGAAGGTTGAATTTGGCGTTAAGTCCAAAACATGTCCTTGCGGCAATGAACGATACGTCACATCATCGACAATTCCAATTGTAAAACGTTGTTTTAATTCGCCCAAAGGTAATAATAAATGATCGTAGACCGCTTTGATCTGATTCGGTGTCACGTCTTTTGAACCTAGTCCATAACGTCCGCCTATCACGATTGGACGATTCTCGTGTTGATATAACGCACTCTGGACGTCCAAAAGTAATGGTTCTCCATCAGCTCCGGCTTCTTTAGTTCTATCTAAGACAGCAACTTTTTCTACTGTTTTTGGTAATTTTTCTAATAGATTTTCTGTTGGAAACGGACGGTATAAATGAATGTTGATCAACCCAACTTTTCGACCTTGTTCATTTAAATAATCCACCGTTTGTTGAATAACTGGCGATGCAGATCCCATAGAAATAATAATTTCTGTTGCATCTTCGGCACCATAATAATCGGTTAAATCATAATTAGTACCGCGTATATCATTGATTTGTTTCATATATTTTTGAACGATTCTTGGCATAGCTTCGTAATTGGCGTTGACCGTTTCTCTTTGTTGGAAATGGATGTCCGGATTTTGAGCCGTTCCTGAGACAGTTGGATGATTCGGATTCATGCCTCTCTTTCTGAAACGATCCACAGCGTTTTGATCAAGCATTCCTTTTAAATCAGTGTAATCGAGTACTTCGATTTTTTGGAGTTCGTGACTTGTTCTGAAGCCATCAAAAAAATTGACAAACGGTAAACTGCCTTCAATACTAGCTAAGTGTGCAACTGCTGAAAGATCCATCACTTCTTGTACGCTGGATTCTGCCAACATACAAAAACCAGTTTGACGAGTTGCCATAACATCGCCATGATCGCCAAATATGCTCAAAGCGCTTGTTGTGATTGCTCTCGCAGCGACGTGGAAAACTGCTGGTAAAAGTTCTCCAGCAATTTTATACATATTTGGAATCATCAACAGCAACCCTTGGGAGGCAGTGTAGGTGGTTGTTAAAGCACCTGTTTTTAAAGAGCCATGGACAACGCCAGCGGCTCCTGCTTCTGACTGCATTTCAATTACTTGGACTTTCTGTCCGTAAATATTCTTCAGTCCAGTTTCCGCCCACTCATCTACCAATTCGGCCATTGTTGAGCTAGGGGTGATTGGATAGATTGCCGCTACTTCTGTAAAAGCGTAGGAAATGTAGGCCGCTGCTGTATTTCCGTCCATTGTCTTTGTTTTTTTCATTTTTCTCACCTTTTATCTTTCCTCAGACTTTTGTTGTTACAGGCGTTTTCATCTTTTCTTGTACATAGTTGTCGATTTGTACTGCTGCGACTTTTCCGGCACCCATTGCTAAAATCACTGTTGCAGCACCTGTCACGATATCTCCGCCGGCAAAGACGCCTGGAATCGATGTTTCTCCCGTTTTTGGATCCGCCTCAATGTAGCCCCATTTTGTCAATTTAAGTTCTGGGAAAGTGGATAATAAGACTTTATTGGACCCTTGACCGATGGCTTCGATCACTGTGTCAGCTTCGATAATAAATTCACTATTTTTAATTGGAACAGGGCTGCGTCGACCAGATTCGTCTGATTCACCAAGTTCCATTTTGATACATTTTACACCACTCAAGTCACCATTTCCGTTATCTATATATTCGATTGGATTTGTTAGCCAATGATACTCAATGCCTTCTTCAACAGAGTGATGGTACTCTTCTATGCGTGCTGGTAATTCTTCTAAAGACCTTCGGTAAACGATACTGACGTGTTCTGCACCTAGTCGTTTAGCACAACGGGCTGCATCCATCGCTACATTTCCGCCACCAATCACCACTACCTGTTGCGAGCGTTTGATTGGCGTATCATATTTAGGAAATTCATAACTATGCATTAAGTTGATTCGTGTCAGGTATTCACTAGATGAATAGACGCCATTTAAAGCAGTTCCAGAAATTCCCATAAAATTTGGTGCCCCTGCACCCACAGAAATATAACAGGCATCAAATTCTGACCTGAGCTCATCCATAGTGATCGTTTTTCCAACTACAACATTGGTTTCAATTGTCACACCTAAGGCTTTAATACTTTCGATTTCTTTTTTGACGATTCGTTTTGGCAATCTAAATTCTGGAATTCCGTATGTTAGCACACCACCTGAATCATGTAATGCTTCATAGACAATCACTTCATAATTTAATTTAGCCAAATCACCAGCTACTGTTAACCCAGAAGGACCAGAGCCAATTACTGCAACTCTGCCAATTTTAGGCTGATCACTTTGAGATAATTTAGAAAAGTCTTGATTTTCTAATGCCCAATCTGCGACTAATCGCTCTAACTTGCCTATTGCAACAGGTTCAAAATTTTTAGCCATCCCTAATTTGCAGACTTGCTCACATTGTTTCTCTTGCGGGCATACCCTACCGCAAATAGCTGGTAGATTCGTGTAACTACTTAAAATTTCAGCAGCTTCCTGCATATTTCCTTCTTTGATAGCTAGGATAAATCCAGGAATATCGATCATGACAGGACAACTTTTGATACAAGGAGCATCTTTACATTGCAAACAGCGGATTGCTTCTGCTTGTCCTTCTTCGATCGTGTAACCTAGACAAACTTCATTAAAATTTGAGTTACGAACTTTGGGTTTTTGTTCAGCAATTGGTGTTTTCGTTCTACTTCTTCTAGCCATTATGGATCACCTGCGCTTTTTGATAATCTGCCAAACATGCGTCTTCCTCATCTGTGTATTGCTTCATTCGGCTGATAAATTCATCCCAATTGACTTGTGTTCCTTTAAATTCAGGTCCATCCACGCAAGCAAACTTGATATTGCCATCTATCGTGACCCGACAACCACCGCACATACCCGTTCCATCGATCATAATCGGATTCAGCGAAACATTGATTGGTAAATCATAGTTGGAGGCCGTCTCTGTACAAAATTTCATCATAATACTCGGTCCAATCGCCCAACTATAATTGATTGGTTCTCTAGCTATCACTTGTTCCATTGCCTCAGTCACAAGACCTTTCATTCCTAGCGATCCATCGTCTGTTGTAATAATCAATTCATCGGAATACTCTTGACATTCTTTTGCAAGAATCACTAATTCAGCAGTTTTTGCGCCAAGAATCGTAATCACTCGATTACCAGCATTTTTTAATCCTTTGACGATTGGAAAAATCGCGGCGATTCCGACACCGCCTCCTACGATCAATACCGTACCATAATCTTTAATTTCCGTCGGCATCCCAAGTGGTCCTGTTAAATCCAAGATAAACTCTCCTACATTGAGCTGAGCAAGCTCAGCCGTCGTTTTACCGATCACCTGAAAAACAAGTCGAATCGTGCCTTTTGTAGCACTAGACTCAGCAATCGTCAATGGGATGCGCTCGCCACTATCATTAATTCTCAAAATGATAAATTGTCCTGGTTGTGCTTTAGTCGCAATTCGAGGTGCTTCGATCAAAAAATCATATTCGTTTTGCGAAAGCTGTGTGCGTTTGGTTATTTTATACATAGGGCGTACCATTAATGAATGAACTCATTCATTTTTTCCTTCTTTCGTATAATTTCAGCGTTATTCTATAAACTAGCTGTCAACTCTTTAACAAATTTTTTCAATGCTTCGATATCATCAGCTTCTGCATTGTTCTCGATTTCTACTGTTTCAGCAACTTTCTTAGCACCTGACTTTTCTAAAGCTGTAACGAAGTCATGAGCAGATTTACAGAACAAATCGCCATATTCACGATCTCCTGAACCGACAACACCAAAATTTTTCCCTGTTAATTCTTTTTCTTCTAACTCGTCATAAAAATCTTCAAATTCAAAAGGCAATTCTCCATCCCCATATGTATAGGTAGCAATAATACAGGCATCTGCATCATCAAAAAAGTCAACATCTACTTCTGAACATTCTTCTCTTTCTACCTCAAAGCCAGCTTCTTGTACAGTGTTTTCTAAAATTTCTGAAATCTCTTCTGTGTTTCCTGTCATACTTGCATATACGATTTTTACTAGTGCCATGTTTTACTCATCCTCTCATCTTTTTTACAAAATATTTTAAAGTACAAAAAGTTTCTGTAACCCTTTTCATTCCTCTCGTACTTACTAGCACAAATTGATACAGTTCTAGACTAGTTACGTAACTTCCTCCTTCAAATTACTTTTTTCACATATTAGAACCTTTCTTTAAAACGCTTTCTTTTCTTGGTATACAATAGGTTAAAACTTCACTTACACTATAACATAAACGCGTCGTTTAAAACAATAATTTTTAGGTAAAAAAAATATTTTTTAGCATACGCTGCTGGTTTAAGCATTTGTAGAAGGATTCATTGTTTTTTCTTTTAAAATAACCCTCTTTGGCACCCTAACCAAAGTACAGCTTCCAAAACAGCTCCACCTAAGGCTCGCGCTTTATCTGATATCGTAAAACAATCCACTTGTTCCACCGAACGTGGATCGACATCAGCACATTTCAGTCCTTTTTGGCACAACACTTTGTCTGAAATCAGTCCTCGCAACACACCATCTAAGGGGGAAACTACAGCTATTTGATCAATATAAAAGAGTACTTCTCCTTTTTTCACAATCGCGCCAATCGTTTTCACATGCTTTACCTTACCTGAAGCTGGCGCATGAATCACTCGCTCCGCACTTTTACCGTTAATTTCTCCTGGGATACCAGTATTTGGGATTGCACTGCCTTTAAAGTAGAGCTTGCCTAAATAGTGCCCTCTCATGGTTTCCACTACTGCATTGACCTCATTAGACGCTGTGAATCCTGGTCCTAACGCAATAGTGATGGGGGCCATTTCTTTATTTGTGCCTAAATTTTTTTTTGCTAAAATTGCATCCACAAGTACTGTCGGTTTTAATTCTTTCAATGATTCTGCTTTTGAATCAATTAGTATTGGAATTTGATGATTGTTCCAGATTACGGAACATTCTGATACAGAAGAAACCAAGACTGCTTCTAAATCTTCTACCTGCTGTCTGCCTTGAAAAACGGCATTACAGAATGCTACAGTTCGACGAATAGCTAGTGGTTTAGCTGTTTCTAAAATGATTACTTTAAACCCTGCATGAACTAATTTTTGAACGACTCCTGTCGCAAGATCACCGCCACCGCGTACAGCAACGATTGTTTCAGAAATCGGTCTTTTTATTTTTCCCATAAAATGATTCCTTCCTTTGATTGGATATTACAGGCTATTACTTTACTCAACCGTTTCAATAGCATATTTGGCAATAAAGATACGATTTTTTTAGCTTGGAGCAATTGTTCAGAAGATTCTACCTGATTGATACACAGAATTCGCTGACCTTGACTTTTTGACCACAATCCAGTTGGACTGGTGATGATTTCAGCTAATGTCTCTTCTTTGATTTTTACTCCCTGAACCGTATCCGTTGCACGCAAAAAAAGAGGCAAACGATGCACAGTCGTTTGATCTACAGTTTTGCCTAAAACAGAAATTGGAATCAAGCCGATTGTTGTCGTTGTTTCAGGTAAAATAACAGGTTCAAATGTTTCCCACCCTTTTAGTGGACGCTGCTTTGATCCATCTGCTTCTAATAAGACTTTATCAAAATGCTGTAAAGACTCCTCAAAAACGTGTACTGGTGGTGAACTAAGCTTATATCCATTGCCCATGACGTTTCCTGCTAATGTGATTCCTATCCCATCTTTTCCTAAATTCGAAAATTCTTCACTATAAAAAAAATCATAATTACGCTCTGTAGGATAGCCGATCTTAGTCGTTGTACTGACTAACACACGTTGATCATGATAACAATTCGCTAGATACCACATCAGGCTTGTTTTCCCACCACTACCGATCAGTGAAATCACTTGTCGCCCTTGAAAGTCGAAGCACTCGATCAGGGAATCCATCTTTTATACGTCCTTTCTTTATTCACTCCTTCTATTGTAAAAATTCCTTCTATCGGTATCTCGGCCTTGTTCAAATACACTCTTCCTTTGTCTAAATCTTGTGCAGCTATCCTTAAACAGATTCCACAAAAATCCCCAAGACTTGTAGGAAGAGCCATCACTGAAACAGGCAAGTTATTTTTGATGAATATTTTTTCACTATGAACTGCATAATGAGTATTTTGAAATGTTAAAAGATAGGCCATATCTTCACCTCGTCCATTAGATATTAATGACTTTTTTTGCTTGTGCCATAACTTCTGTAATGCCATACATATTTGTGATTTCACCGACTGCCAAGGTATCTTTGATTTGATAAAAGTCTAGACAAGCACCGCAAGTGCTAATTTGAGTCCCTTGTTCTGCCAATGTTTGTAAATCTTTTAACGCTCCTGAATTTTGATTCGTCAAAAACGCGCCAGCATTGAAAAAAAGTAAATGCTCAGGCGGTGTATCTAATTCAGTTAGAGAATAAATATAACTTTTCAATAATATTTCTCCTAAATCTGCGTCTCCTTCTCCCATTGTTCTTTTCCCAAAAGCAATCACCAATTCACTATTTGATATTTCTGATTTTGTTTGTTCCTGTTCTTTAGGAACGTCGATCGACATGATGAATTTATCTTTTTCCAATTGAATTTGCGTCATTTTCAAGCCAAGACCTACAGCCATTTTTTTGATATTTTGGACCGCTATTTCATTATCAACACTGATTTCTATTTGGCCTCCGTCACTTTTCATTTCTCTAACTACTTTTTTAGTCTCGATGACGGGAATTGGACAAGGCTTACCAATCGCATTGATTTTCTTCATCAAAGCCCCTTCTTTCTTATAAAATAATAATTTCTTGATCTTCTTCTCTTTCACAGACTTCACCGATGATCCTTGCTACTGGATCGTTTTTTTGGATTGCTTCAAGACATTTCGCAGCATTTTGAGCTGAAACACTGAGCAGTAAACCACCTGATGTTTGCGGGTCAAATAAAATCTCTTGAAAAGCTGGTGTAACTGAAGTCAGATCAATTCTTTCTCCTATAAATTCGCGATTTCTTTGTCCAGCAGCAGTTGCTAGAAATTCTTCGGCATAGTGATAAGCATCAGGCAACAGGGGCAACTGTTCTGAATCAATCACTAAGGTAGTCGTGTCACCAGCCATCTCTAATGCATGGACTAACAAGCCAAATCCTGTTACATCAGTACAAGCATTGACTGAAAAATCAGCCATTGTTTCTGCTGCATATTTATTTAAGCGTTCCATAGAAGCAATGGCTACTTTTTCTGTCTCCTCTGATGCCATACCTCCTCTTACAGCAGATTGGATCAAACCAACCCCTAATGCTTTGGTAAGAATTAAGCTATCGCCTATTTTGGGTGTGTTGTTATGAATCATTTTATTAGGATCAACTTGTCCAGTTACTGCTAATCCATATTTAGGCTCGTGATCATAAATCGAATGCCCTCCTGCCAATGACGCCTTGGCCTCTTTAAGCTTCTCTGCCCCACCAATCAGAATTTCTGAAAGCACTTGTTTCTCCATTTTTTCAGGAAAGCAAACTAAATTCAATGCAAACAAAACTTGCCCGCCCATAGCGTAAACATCGCTTAGCGCATTTGCGACGGCAATTCGACCAAATGTACGAGGGTCTTCTACCATTGGTGAAAAAAAATCGACTGTTGAGATCAGCGCAAGCTGTTCTGATATTTGATAGACAGCAGCATCATCCGATGTATCAAAACCTACTACTAATTTTTCATCTGAAAACTTAGGTAAATTACTTAACAATCCAGCTAAATCATTCGGACCAATTTTGGCGCCACAACCACCAGATGTACATTGCGATAAAAAATTCATTATTTTTCTCCTTAAGCTGATAAAATTTCTTTGATTGCTTGCAAGGTGTAATCAATTTCTTCAACACTCGTATTCCACCCAAAACTAAAACGAACAGCTCCGCTTTTTAAAGTTCCTGCCGTTTGATGAGCAAGGGGGGCACAATGTAAGCCAGAACGCGTAATGATTTGATAACGGTCAAATAACAGTTGAGAAAATTCCCCTGCATCAAGCCGCGCTACTGTAATGGAAACAACTGGAACCCTGCTAAATGGATCGGAGGTTCCTAAAACAGTGACTGGTAACTTTTCTAATCCTTCTAGAAATCGTTTCGTTAACAGTTGTTCGTGAGCAGCTATATTGTTTAACCCAATTCGCTCAATTGATTGGATTGCACTTTTTAAACTTAGAATGCCCAACATATTTAACGTACCAGGCTCAAATTTGTCTGGTAAAAAAACAGGCTGTTCAAAAGACAAGGATGCACTCCCAGTTCCACCAGTCAACCAAGGATCAATCATGGGTTCTCTATTTTTAGCTAGCGCAAATCCGCCAATTCCAGACAACCCCATCAAGCCTTTGTGACCTGTAAAAGCAAGTACATCGATGGACATTTCCGTCATATCAATTGGTAAAAAACCTGCTGTTTGGGCACTGTCCAAAACAGTGATCACTCCATGATTTCTTGCGATTTTAAAGCAGTCGCTCACAGGAAGTATCGTTCCTAAAACATTTGAGGCGTGCGTCATCACTAACACTTTGGTCTCAGGTCTTATCATTGATTTGAGTTGATCAGGATCAAGCTGGCCTTTTTGATCACAACACAAGCGTGTAACAGAGATTTGCCCCTCTACCTCCAACCTATGAAGTGGTCTGGCCACTGCATTATGCTCTACTGCGGTGGTTATGACATGATCTCCTGTTTTTAACAACCCATTAAGAATCATATTCAGTGAAGTTGTTGCATTTGCTGTAAAGATAATATGCGCAGGATCAGGTGCCTGAAAGAAATTTGCCAAAACTTGGCGCGCATCAAAAATCAATTCAAGTTCGTCGATGTTTTGAGATCCACGATTTGTATTCAAATTATTATTTTCTGTTAGATAGTGACACAATTCTTCAACAGTTGCAGCAAATTTATGGTTTGAGGTAGCTGCATGATTCAGATACACTGGCTGTTTCATCTTTTTGTTTCCTTTCTGACACTTAAAAATTTTGATTCACTAGTTTTATATAATCAGTTGGCGTATCGATATCGATCAACCGCTGTGGATCCGCCACTTGAATTTTATGCCAGGCCTCTGGGTGTCTATTGCGAACAGCACGTCCACCGTTTTTCCCAGTAACCTTCAATAATTCGGTTCGAAATTTATTTCCAAAGAATATCGGACTACATGGCGCTAGCATTTTATCAACTGGGAAGACAATTGCTTCTTTGGAGTAGGCAGGCAGCAAAGACTCGATCAAGGTACGATTTAGTAATGGTTGATCAACTGTCAAATAGAGATACCCCCCGCCAGATGCAGCCTTTGTTCCTAAACGAACACTTGTACTTTGACCTTTCTCAGCTTCTAGATTTTGAATTATTTTCAGGTCTTTTGGTAATTTTAAGCCATGAAGATTCTCTGGGGAAATAACTAAAATACGCTCAAAAAAAGAAATTTCACTTGAGAGACTCAACGAATGTTCTAAAAAAGTTTTCCCCTGATAGTCAAGAAATAACTTGTTAACCCCCATTCTAGACGATTTTCCCGAAGCCATAATAATTGCACTGATCTTTAGCACTCCAGTCGCTCCTTTAAATTTATTCTGCCAAAAAAGAAACACCTCCAATTTTACTTATCGGATGTGTTCCTTTCGCTATTCGTGCGTTGCTTTCAAGCACATCACAGAATCATTTATTTATTTTTTCTTTTTTGATAAAAAGTATCTTCCATCGGCAATGTGGGTCTTAATTTTCCATCTAAGGCATAATATGCGCCAGCTAATGCTGGAGCCGTTGGGATCGTTGCCAGTTCACCAACTCCTTTGATGCCATAAGCCAAGCCATCATGAATATTCTTTGCTTGCACTAAAATCGTTTCGATTGGCGGAACCTGTGTTGCATTTAATAAGCCTAATGTTGCATATTTTGCTTTTACATAGCCTTCTTCCATAACAAATTTTTCTGTTAAAGCATAGCCCATTCCCATCACGATACCACCTTCAATTTGACCTTGAGCGGCTTTGGGATTCACGACTTGTCCCATATCATAGGCAGCTACAAATTTTTCAACTTTTCCTTTCTCATCCAACACTGCGACTTCTGAGGCGTAGCCATAACCTGCATGACTGACAGGATTCTTTTTGTCATTGATCAAAGGATCTGTTTTGGCTGAGTATTCTCCATAAAATTCTTGCCCTTCTATGTCAGACAAAGCACGTCCCATATCTAACTCATAACGTAATTGCATCGCTGCTCTCCTTGTTGCTTCTCCTGTAAATAAGGATTGGCGAGAAGCTGTTGTTGTACCAGAATCCGGCGTTCGGTGAGTATCCGGCGCTTCTGCAATGATCATTTCTGGTGGTAAATCTAACGTTTCACATGCAACTTGCGTTGTTACAGTGGCCATCCCTTGGCCAATACAAGCTGCACTCGTTCTAACATGAACTTTCCCTTCTTCTACAGAAACAATACAACGCCCCACATCGGATAAGCCTACACCAATCCCACTATTTTTAAAGAAACAAGAAATGCCAGCGATTTCGGCTGTTTCGTATGCTTCTTTAACAGCGAGTAAGGTTTCTTTTAGTGCTGCATTTTTAGACACTAACTGACCATTTGGTAGTGAGTCACCTTGTTCAACTGCATTTTTATATCGGATCTCCCATTGTGAAATCCCCACTTTTTCGGCTAATAAGTTCAGGTTGCTCTCTATAGCAAAGGCTGTTTGACAGACACCAAATCCCCTAAAAGCACCAGCTGGTGGATTATTCGTATACACTGCAAATCCTTCGACATCTATATGCTGATATTTGTATGGTCCTGCCGCATGTGTACAGGCTCGTTGCAAAACTGGCCCTCCTAATGAAGCATATGCACCAGTATCAGCATAAATCACCGCTTTCATAGCAGTTAAATGACCTTCTTCATCACAACCTGTAGTGAAATCCATTTCCATTCCATGTCGTTTGGGATGGATCATTAAGCTTTCTTGTCGACTAAGCAACACTTTCACTGGCTTTTGTAAACACCAAGCTGCAAGTGAAGCATGGTGTTGGACACTCATATCTTCTTTACCACCAAAACCTCCGCCAACTAGTTTTGCTTGAACATGGATTTTTTCTTTGTCAACTCCTAACATACGGGCAACCTCTCGTTGCTCATCATAAATACTTTGACCCGCACTATAAAGTAAAATTCCAGCTTCACCTTCTGGCATAGCGATGGCACATTCTGGTTCCATGAATGCGTGTTCATTAATAGGAACTGAATAATGCTGGGTTACGACATACTTAGACTTTGCTAACTGCTCATCAGCATGACCACGAATAAGGTGCTCATGTGATAAAATATTTCCTTTTTCATGAATCTGAGGAGCACCTTCTGCTAACGCTTCTTCACAAGTGATCATTGGTATCAATTCCTCATAAGTTACATCTACTAACGCTCTGATTTCTTCCAAGGATTCTCTATTTTTTGAAACCACTAGTGCAACCGCATCTCCAACATAGCGTGTGATTTCACCTTCTGGGATCAAAACATCCCAATCGGAAATAAATTCTAAATGTCCTATTTTATTATTTCCTGGGACGTCTTTTGCAGTCAAAACAGACACACAATCCGGATGTTCCAATGCTTTTGCAGAATTGATCGTGACCACTTTAGCCCTAGGATATTGACTGCGAACAGCAGAGGCATGAAGCATATCAGGCAGTGTAATATCATCTACATATAAACCTGTCCCCAACGTTTTTTCAACAGCATCCACTCGTTTAAGATCTTCTCCCAATTTTCCAGATGATTGTTCTGCTGGGATGCTCAGTTCTTCACGAAACAGTTTAGCAGCTAGCTGAATTGCTTCAATAATTTTGACATAGCCTGTACAGCGGCAAATATTACCTCGAATCGCTTTTCTCACTTCTTCATCACTAGGTTCAGCTTTTTTATTCAATAATCCTTGAGCCGAAATGACGATTCCTGGTATACAATAGCCGCATTGAACTGCACCCGTTTTGGCAAAGGCATAAGCATAAACTTCTTTTTGCCGTGGTTCTAAGCCTTCGATTGTGACAATTTCTTTACCAGTTAACTTCTCTAATGTGAATAAGCACGCTTTGGAAACCCTTCCATTTATAAGCACTGAACATGCACCGCAAGAGCCTTGATTACAACCATCTTTTGTTCCAGTCAAACGTAAATCTTCCCGAAGAAAATCCATTAATTTCTTATTTTTACTACAGGTTTCCGTCTTGCCATTTACTACTAATGAATACATTTTTTCTTTACACCTCAATTTCTGTTATAAATATAGCTTTTATTCACTATGATTATACCACAAATCTTTGGTCTAAAAAATTTTTTTTAGCAAAAAAACTTTTTTTGTTTACGTTTTCTGAATTCCAATCATTGCAGACCCAATGGCACCAGTATATTGTGAGAATTCTTGGTCATAGTATACTTCTTTTTTTGTCTATTCAGCAACTAATTCTACGGAAGAAAGAAATCGTGAATACAAGAAAAAATAGTAGCATTAAACCGCCTATAATGATTTTTTCTGATTAATTGTTGATCGTTTCTCTGTCACTAAACTCACGCCTATTTTCGCCTGATTTCTTATTTCGATAGAGCTGCTCTTTTCTCGATTAATTCCCCTGCGACACTAATCGCAAGTTCTGCTGGCGTTTCAGCATTTATTTTTAAGCCGATTGGCATATTGATTCGATCAATTTCCGCCATTGAAAAACCGCTCTCTTTGAGTCGCTTGATTTGTACAGCAATTTTTTGTTTACTACCCATCACACCAATATAATAGGCGTTTGTTTTTAATAATTGTCGTGCTAATTCAAAATCGAATTGATGACCACGTGTCATAACCACCGCATAATCTGCTTCAGAGATGTGGATTTTTTCTGCAATATTTCCTAGATCAGCTATGATCCGTTCATCTGCATCTGGGAAAAACTCTTTTGTAACTAATGCTTTGCGATCATCCAAAACAACACAGTAAAATCCTAACATTTTTAATACTGGTACTACAGCTTGTCCAACATGACCGGCACCAAATATAAACACTTTTCCGACTTCCAACAAAGACTCGATTAAATACGTCGCTCCATCCACCACTACTTGAACCTGACCTTGCTTAAATATTCTCTTTTGAAGCTCAACTGTTAAACGACCGATCAAACCTGTATCTAGACTATAAAAACCAACTGCCCCAACTGCTGTAGTAGTGATTTCTGTAATCAGCCAACATTGTTGATTTGTTGCAAAATGCTTGTTGATTTCCTCGCAAATAATTGCAATGACAGGATCTTTATAGGACAAGTATTGAAAAAAAACAGCCACATTACCTCCACAGATCATCCCTAAATCTGCACTATTATTTGGTGTCAAAATGAATTGTTCTGCTCTTCCTTTCTTACTCTTTAAAACTTCTTTAGCAAGCTTCTCAGCACGAAATTCAACCGCACCACCACCAATCGTTCCAGCCAAACAACCATTATTTGATACCAACATCCTGGCTCCTGCTCCTCTTGGTGTTGAACCTGAACTTGCGGTCACAGTCACTAAAACAGTGTCTTCCCTCTGCTTGATTGCTTCACCTAAACGTAGAAAAAGTTTCCTCATTCTCTTTCCTCCAACTCCAAATCGTCTCTAAAAATTTCTGTAAAATATTGGTTTGTGATTTGGTAGGTCTTTTTTTGAAATAATAAAAACTTTGTTGTTAATCGTTTTCCATGAATTGTCACAGTAGAACCTCCACCATTGCTTCCTCCCACACTTTTGACAATCAAAGGATAGCCCAGCTCTGCTTCTGCTTTTTGGATCATTCGCCAGGCTTTGTTGTAGGACATCCTCATTTGCTTCGCTGCAGTATTTAATGAGCCAGTTTGAGAAATTCGTTGAAGTAACTCTACAATACCTGGACCAAAAAATATTTTATTTGTCCGTAATTTCAAATTCAATGTATAGTCAAATGCTGCTTGCTCCTTCATTTCATGTTCTCCTTTCGTTATACTTTAAAAAGATAACGCTTGAAAAAAAAATATTTTTTTAGAAAAGCGACTAATTCTTTTTTTGATCAGATGCAAATTATTTTCCTTCAGCTCTACTAATTGCCCTTGATTTCTATAAATTTCTCGTTTTAACAGCACTCTTTGTTCGTTTACCTCTAGCTTTTCAATTGTAAGCTGTTTTTGGTGTTGGTAATTGCGCTCTGATTTAAATACACCTACTATTTTATTCGAATGACGAACGACTGCTAATAATTCCGCTAATAATGGTTCTGATAATAACTCAATTCCACCAATTTCATCAAGCAAAACCACATCTGCTGGCACTTTTTTTATTTCCTTTAATAACTCTATACCAAAAGTTTCAAAGACAAACAAATTTCTTATTCGTTTCCCTTCTCGCGTCTGAATAAAACAGTGCTCCGTAATTGTTTTCATTTCAGCTTTTTGCTGTAATAACTCTTTGGCTGCTCTGAGCTCAAAAGCAATGATTTGTCCTCCATCATTGATTATGCGGTTAACATAAAAACCATTGACAGATGAACAGGTCAACCGAAGCACCTTTTGAAGCAATGTAGATTTTCCGATAAATTTGTTTCCTTCTAAAAATAAACTATTCACGCGACACTTTCCTTTACTAAACTTATTTCATTAAAATAATGCAAAAGACAAATCCCTTTATTCATTTATCTTTTGCATCTTTTTAAGGAGACAATCTTTACTGTCACTCGATTGCGACTTGTTTATGCTCTTTCAACAAGACATTCAAAATAACGGCAACAATTGTTGTTAAAATAACTTCTGAATTACCAAAAATAGTTGTCACCCACGGTGGGAAACCGCTCAAACAACCAACAGACAATGTAACACCAATTCCAAAAGCTAAGGAAATCCCGACAACTCCTGTATTTCTAGGCGTTAATTCTTGTGATGAAATCATCCGCACTCCTGTCATTGAAATCGAGGCAAAAACGGAAACCGTCGCGCCGCCAATTACAGCATAAGGTATTGTCGTCAAAATCGAAGCAACTTTTGGTACAAAACCTGCTACTAACAAAATGACTGAAGCAAAAACCATCACATATTTATTTATCACTTTCGTCACGGTCACCAATCCCACATTTTGACCAAATGTTGCGACTGGTACTGATCCAAAAAAGCTCCCAATAAAATTAGAGAAACCGCTTCCCATAATACCACCAGACAGTTCCTTATCTGTAGGCTCCCGATCCATTGCACCAACAGTTGTTGCAGTGAACTGACCAATTGCTTGGACTGCATCTACGATAAACATCACAACTAAAGTCATAATCGGTACAATTTGAAAGTCCAGTCCAAAATAAAGTGGTGTAATCACTTGAAATACTGACGCTTCTTTTACAGGGGTGAAATTGACCATCCCCAAAACAAGAGAAACAACATAGCCAACAATCATCCCATTTAAAATAGAGGATAATTTAAGAAATCCTTTTGAAAAATAGTTAAAATAAAAGACTACGGCAAATGTCAGCAACGCGACCAGCCAATTTTGTGCTGATCCAAAATCTGGACTACCTGCTCCTCCAGCCATATATTTGATTGCAACTGGGAATAAGGACAAGCCAATACTCAAAATAACAGTACCAGTAACTAATGGTGGAAATAATATTCGAATTTTTTTTATCGATAATCCGACTAAAATGACTAAAATACTGCCAACTAGCTGTGCACCAAAAATTGCTGCAATCCCAAAATCTCCTCCAATCGCCATTAAAATCGGTACATAAGCAAAACTTGCACCCATCATTACTGGCAATCTTGAGCCAACTTTTCCAAAAATCGGAAATAATTGGATCATCGTTGCTATAGCAGAGAAAATCAGTGACGTTTGAATCATGATCGTTGTATCACCAGAACTTAGGTTACAAACTTTTGCAATCATGATTCCTGGGGTAACAATTCCAACTACTGCTGCGACTACGTGCTGTAAGCCCATAGGAACAGCTTCTTTAATCGACAACTTAGCATCATAATCAAACAATGCTTGTTCTTCTTTTTCACTCATAGGCAAGTTTCCTTCTTCGCTTTTTATTTTAAAAAGGACTGCACTTATCCGAGTCTTAAAATTCGCAACCCTTTTCTTTGATCAGAATTGTTTCAAAAATTAATTTTTGACTGCGATTGCTTCTACTTCAAAAAGCCCATTTTTAGGTAATTCACATACTTCAACACATGAGCGGGCCGGCAACGTGTTTGAGAAGTATTTACCATAAATATCGTTGATTTTTGCGAAATCTGACATGTTTTTTAGAAAAACCGTTGTTTTGACAACATTGTCATAGCTCATATTTGTTTCTTTTAGAATTGCCCCTAAATTGATCAACGCTTGTTCCGCTTGTTGCTCAACCGTTTCTTTCATTGCCCCACTTACTGGATCTAAACCTAATTGACCAGAGATGTATTGGGTTTGTCCAGCTAATACTGAGTGCGAATACGGTCCCACAGCCGCTGGGGCATTGCTTGAATTAATCATTTTGTTTGACATCAACTCACTCCTTCTCATGCTTGTGTTGCTTTTATTGTTCAATAATAGTTCCCGTTTTGCCAACGATTCCATCTTTTGCTTTTTCCAATAACGTGATCAAGGTTTTGCGTCCTGGTTTTGATTCAGCAAATTGAATCGCTGCCTCAACTTTTGGAAGCATTGATCCTGGTGCAAACTGTCCAGCTGCAGCATGTTTCTTCATTTCAGCTGTTGAAACTTGACTTAATTCTTTTTGCGTTGGTTTGCCGAAATCAATACAAACTTTTTCAACTGCTGTTAAAATGATCAATAGATCGGCATCAACCATTTCCGCCAATAATTCACTACAAAAATCTTTGTCGATCACAGCTGCGATACCACTTAAACGATTGTCTTCTTTGACTACTGGAATACCGCCACCACCACAAGCGATGACTGTTTGACCTGCATCAATCAAAGAAGTAATTGTTTGGATTTCAATAATTTCTTTTGGTTTTGGTGAAGCTACAACTTGGCGATAGCCACGACCAGAATCTTCAACGACTGTTACTTGTTTTTCTTTTACCAATGTATCAGCTTCTTCTTTTGACATAAAGCGGCCGATCGGCTTGGCTGGATGAGCAAAGGCTGGGTCTTTTGGATCAACAGCCACCTGAGTGATCACTGTGCCAACTGCTTGGTCTAGATTACGACTCAATAGCTCTTCTCGTAACGCATTTTGTAGATCATAGCCAATGTAACTTTGACTCATCGCTACGCAAACAGATAAAGGGATCGTCGGATATTTGCTTGGATTACTTAACGAAAGTTCTTCCATCGCCAATTGAATCATGCCCACTTGAGGACCATTTCCGTGAGACAAAATAACTTCATATCCTGCTTCAATCAAATCTGCAATAGCTTTCGACGTTTCTTTTACTGCCGTCATTTGTTCTGTTAAATTATCGCCTAGCGCATTTCCGCCAAGTGCGACTACAACTCGTTTTACCATTCAGCGATTCACCTCGTTTTCAACTTTATTGTTCGATTTATATATTATTTTAAAAGTAAGATGCTTTCTTCCCCAATAAATCACCTGATGATTGCTAAGTAAACGCTGGATTTTGCATGAAGTAGTCAGAATCTGTGGACAACAGATTCGTTTTAACCCAGCTTTATTCTTAACCGACAGTCTACATACATGGACTTGGAAAGGTCTTATGATCACATAAATCAATCTTTTGATACTATCATCATCAATCAAGAAAGCATCTCACTTCATGCCAGTAATTCGTTGTTTCTTATTTCACTTCTCTAGGTGTAGCTTTCTTTTCAAGTTCTTTCAATGTCGCTTGTGGACTTTTCACCTTACTTAAGAAGATCATGGCTGCAATGATATATGGTTTATAACTTGCTTCTTTGTATAATTCCACACGGTAACGATCAAAGACAGAGGCTTCAACTTCTCCTTCTTCACAGCTTACGCCCGTGATATCAGCAGGTAAACAGTGCATGTACAATGCTTTGCCATCTTTGGTTGTTTTCATTAATTCTTCTGTACATTCCCAATCCTTATGATTGGTATTTTGAGCAAGTAATTCTTTTTCTAATTTATCGATTCCTGCTTGATCGCCTTCTCCGTATAGTTGTGTACGTTTTTCCATGGCAGCAAACGGTGCCCAACTCTTCGGATAAACAACATCTGCATCTTTGAACGCTTCTTCCATGCTGTTTGTTTTGATAAATGAACCACCGGCTTCAGCGGCATTTTTCTTCGCCACTTCTTCAACTTCCGGCATGATTTCATAGCCTTCTGGATGTGCTAAGACAACATCCATACCAAGACGCGTCATTAATCCAACGATTCCTTGCGGCACTGACAATGGTTTACCGTAAGATGGCGAATACGCCCAAGTCATCGCTACTTTTTTCCCTTTTAAATTTTCAACTCCGCCAAATTCATGGATCAAATGCAGTGCATCTGCCATCGCTTGCGTTGGGTGATCAATATCACATTGTAGATTGACTAAAGTTGGACGTTGTTCTAGCACACCATCTTTATGTCCTTCTTGAACAGACTCTGAAACTTCACGCATATAGGTATTCCCTTTGCCAATATACATATCGTCACGAATCCCGATGATATCCGCCATAAATGAGATCATGTTGGCTGTTTCACGAACGGTTTCACCATGAGAAATTTGACTTTTTCCTTCATCCAGATCTTGCACTTCTAAGCCTAAGAGATTACAAGCAGAAGCAAAACTAAAACGAGTTCTCGTTGAGTTATCGCGGAATAATGAAATGCCTAAACCGCTGTCAAAAATTTTCGTTGAAATGTTATTTTCACGCAAATATCGTAACGTATCTGCTACTGTGAAAACTGCTTCTAATTCATCACGTGTTTTTTCCCATGTTAAGAAAAAGTCATTTTCATACATTTTATCAAATTCTAATTTGTCCAATTTTGCAATGTAGTCGTTAAAAGTTTCCATGTCATTTCTCCTCTATATAAGTAATTCGATAGCCGATATTCTAACGTCCTTTACTCATCAGAATATCGGTTCGTTTTTCCCTTGTATTTTTAATTAGTTATTTTCGCAGTATACCGTTGGTAATGCCGCATACACTGCAGCACAACGTACTAAATCGTCTTTCCAAGTTTTCTCATTTGGCGCATGAGCTTGCGCTTCGGCGCCTGAGCCAAAGCCAATACAAGGAATTCCGTTTCGTCCCATGATCGACACGCCGTTGGTTGAGAATGTCCATTTATCTAATAGTGGACGAGCTTTCCGCATCTCAATGGTTTCTTTTGAGCCTTCACGTTCTTCTCCATATAGATTTCTGTGTGTTTCCATCAACGCTTTTGTTACACCGTGCTCTTCTGGAATTACCCAAGTTGGGAAGTAACATTCTATTGGATAAGTTAAACCTGTATAAGATGGACGATCGTAGTCATACATTGAAACAACGACATCATCGCCATATTTTTTAACCGCTGGTAGGTTGCGAATTTCTTCTAAACAACTTTCCCATGTTTCGCCCGCAGTCATTCGACGATCTAATGAAACTGTACAACCATCTGCTACTGCGCAACGGCTTGGTGATGAATGGAAGATTTGCGATGCTGTAACGGTACCTTTGCCTAAGAAACGAGCTTCTTTCCATTCAGGATTGTATTTTTCGTCAAGCATTCGTACTAAGCCTCTAATAACCGTACTTTCTGTGTCTCCATTATTGTTCAATGCGCGCACATCTTGTAAAATATCGGCCATTTTATAGATCGCATTATCGCCACGTTCAGGAGCTGATCCATGACACGATACACCTTTGACTTCAACTTTGATTTCCATCCGACCACGTTGACCGCGATAAATCCCGCCATCCGTTGGTTCAGTTGAGACAACAAATTCTGGGCGAATACCATCTTCTTTAATAATATATTGCCAACATAAACCATCACAATCTTCTTCTTGAACTGTAACGGTTACTAAAGCCGTATATTTTTCGTTTAGTAGCCCTAAATCTTTCATGATTTTAGCACCGTAAACAGCTGAAACGATTCCGCCTTCTTGGTCAGAAGTACCACGTCCACCAATTTCTGTATCTGTTTCATAGCCATCGTATGGATCAAATTCCCAGTTACTCATCTCACCGATACCCACTGTATCCATATGACCGTCAAATGCGATCAATTTTTTACCAGTTCCCATATAGCCAAGAAGATTCCCTTGAGGGTCGACTTCGATTTTGTCAAAACCTAATTTTTGCATTTCGGCTTTAGCACGATCCATTTTTGCGCCTTCTTCAGCACTTTCTCCAGGAATTTTGACTAAATCGCGTAAGAATTTGATCATGTCCTCTCTATAACCTTCTGCTGCTGCGTTGATTTTTTTGAAATCCATTTATATTACCTCCATAAGATTTTTTTATAATTATCTGGATCTGTGTCGCCTTCTGTTGAAAACATTAAAATAGTTGAATTTTCGTCAAGTTTCAATGTATCCCATAATTCTTTATATTCAGGATCTTGCATCGCAGTTGCAACTAAGCCCATAGCCACGGCTCCTGATTCTCCTGAAATCACTTGTGAATCACCTTTTAATGGTGCCCCAAGCATTCTCATTCCTTTTTCTGAAACCCAGTCTGGTGCTGATACAAAGACTGAGGTATGATTTTCTAAAATATCGAATGAAATTGTATTTGGTTCACCACAAGCAAGTCCTGCCATGATTGTTTGAAGGTCACCTTCGACAAATCGAATTTGACCATCTTTTTCAATAGCCGATTTGTACAAGCAATCCGCCGCTTGCGCTTCGACTACTACCATTTTTGGAGGATTATCAGGATAAAGATTGGCAAAATAGCCCACAACTGCTCCAGCTAAACTACCTACGCCTGCCTGAACAAAAACATGTGTCGGACGTTTATTTCCCGCTTCCTCTAATTGCTTAGAAGCTTCTAAGGCCATCGTCCCATAGCCTTGCATGATCCAGGTTGGAATTTTTTCATATCCGTCCCAAGCAGTATCTTGCACCATGACACCGTTCTCAGTTTCTTCTGCCATTTTATTAGCCATTCGAACACATTCATCATAATTGACTTCTTCAATCGTAACGGTTGCGCCTTCTTTTTCGATATTTTCCTTGCGCGTTTGCGTTGAGCCTTTCGGCATTAAAACAACTGATTTCTGTCCTAATTTATTCGCTGCCCAAGCAACACCTCGCCCATGATTGCCATCCGTTGCTGTGAAGAAAGTTGCTTGACCAAATTCAGCCCGAAGTTTGTCGGAAGTTAAAACATCATAGGTCAAATCAGCAACATCTTTCCCTAATTTTTCTGCCATATAATTTGCCATGGCAAATGAGCCGCCCAGCACCTTAAAAGCATTTAAGCCGAAACGATAGGATTCATCTTTGACAAAAAAATCCTTTAACCCTAAATATTCTGCCATATTTTTTAATTCAGCTAATGGTGTCTGATTGTATTGAGGAAAACTCCGATGAAACGCTAAGGCTTTTTCGATTGCTTCCTTTGACATCAGTGATAAATACTGATCATCTGTTTTAGGCATTTCATTTGCCGTCCATTTTATTTTTTCCAAAAAATTACCCCTCCGTCTATTTATTTAAATCAACACAAGTTGATTGATTCCACTATGATTTATTTTTAATTGTTCGATAGATAAATGCTCCTTGTTTTTCTTGAATAACCTGACCTTGTTCAGCTACTTTTTGGCCTCTTAGATAAACTGATCTGGCGCTTCCTTTCGTCTGCATTCCTTCATAAGGTGTATAATCTGCTTTTTGCAGCTGAGTTGTCGCTGATAGTACCCCAATTGTCTCGGGATCCCAAACGACGATGTCAGCATCACTGCCAGATTGAATGACCCCTTTTTGAGGATACAATGAAAACTGTTTGGCAATGTCTTCTGATAATAACCCTATCATACGTTCTAAACTGATTTTGCCAGTCGTCACGCCATAGGTATAAATCAATTCTGGGCGAGGCTCTACACCAGGCATCCCATTAGGAATTTTGCTAAAATCATGTTTTCCAATTGTTTTTTGCCCTTCAAAATTAAAACTGCAATGATCCGTTGAGATTGTATTGATCTGACCATCCATCACACCTGCCCATAGTGCGTTTTGATCATCGATGCTGCGCAATGGTGGTGAGCAAACATATTTTGCTCCTTCAAAATCAGGTCCATCGTATAAATGATCATCCAAAACTAAATATTGTGGGCAGGTCTCTACATATACGGTTTGCCCCCGAGCTCTTGCTCGTTCTACCGCTTCTAACGAGGCCTTCGTACTTAAATGAACAATATTCACTGGTAAATCAGCCAGCTCAGCAATCATTAAGTAACGCTCTACCGCTTCGGCTTCTACTGAATCCGGTCTAGTCAATGGGTGATAATGAGGTGACAATTTCCTCTCCTCAATAAATTTTGCAATCATCTCATTGACCATATCCCCATTTTCACAATGGACACCTAGCATTCCTTGATACTTACGAATTTCTCTCATTGCCTCATACAGTTCAGCATCAGTCGTTCTTAAATTGTCATACGCCATATACATCTTAAAAGAAGTGATGCCTGCATCAATTATTTCGTTGATTTCTGCTTTAATACTAGGATTCCATTCAATGATCGACATATGATAGGTATAATCGCAGGAACTATTGTCATTTGCTAAATGATTCCAAGCGTTAAGACAGTCTTTTAATGAACTCCCCTTACTTGGTGTAGCCATATCAATCACAGTCGTTGTTCCCTTAGCGACAGCCGCCTTACTCCCCGTGTAAAAATCATCTGCTGTTCCCAATGATCCTTTTCCATTATTCAACTCTAAATGTGTATGAGCATCAATAAAACCCGGCAGTAAAAAACAACCAGAAACATCCTCTACTATAGAACCTTCTGCTTTTAAGTTTGTGCCCATTTCAACGATTTTCTCGTCAATAATTCTTACATCTACTTGCCGACGCCCTTTTGCGGACACTACAGTACCGCCTTTTAAAAGAATAGACATTTTTTAACCTCCATTGATCAGAAGTTGTTTTTGCGCAACTCATGTCTTTTTACATTTGCATACAATAGTCATACTCTTCAATCATCGTATCCATCAACTCGATAATATCTGTCGGAATAGCTAATTCTTGAGAGTTTAAGTTAACGAGTGATGTATTCCCCCATAATCTGACTATACAGCTTTTTTCTCTTGGATCGATTACATAGAAACCAGAATTCGTACTATTTTCAAAATCTGCTTCTGTATTAAACAACGTAAATTTATCTTTATACGGTGCACTTGCATATGGACAGAATGTTTCACAGTTCCCGCACTCATTACACATTCGATCTACATGAACGATTTGTGGTTGTCCTTTGACGTTAACTACGATATTCGCTCGATTGGGACAAACATCCATGCACGATTCACAAATCGTTGAACATTCTAGACAATTACTTGCTTGGCCACAAAGAGCTTCGTTTGTTTCAAGTATTCCTCGTTTATTTCGAACGAAGGCAACGTCATCATTAAGGTTTGTTTGTTCATAGTGCTTATTATGGAGCTGGCAAATATTTCCAGCAGCTTTGGTAGCATCAGCAATGGCTTCTACGATCGTTGCTGGTCCTAAATTTGCATCACCGATTACATAAACATCTTTTAAATTGGTTTCTAATGTGTCTTGATTCGAGACAACTTTGCCATATTGGTCAGTTAGAATACCGATTGATTGATAGAAGTCGGTATCCACTTTCTCTCCCACTGCTGCAATCACTGTATCCGCTAAAACTTCAGTAAATTCACCAGTGGCTACAGGTTTTCGGCGTCCAGAACTATCGCGTGTACCTAAGCGCATTTTTTCACAAGTAAGTAGACCATCAGCCAATTTAATAGGCGATAATAATTCTAAAAATTCTACGCCATCTCCTAGAGCAAAATACAATTCTTCCTCATCCGCAGGCATATTCCGTTTATCCCGACGATAAACCACGGAAACTTTTTTCACACCCGGTAAAGTAGTAGCCGCTCTAGCGCAATCCATCGCGGTATTACCACCCCCAACAACGACGATTTGCTCCCCGTAAGGGTTGATCATTGGGTTTTCTCGATTCGCTTTTAAAAATTCTAACGAATTAAGTGTTTTCCCTGTTTCTAATCTCAACTTGCCATGTTTCCACGCACCAATAGCATAAATTACGTTAGTATACCCTTGTTCACGTAGTTCTTCGATGCTCGGAGCAGCTTGTCCAGTTATAAATTCAGCCCCCATAAACTTAGCCATTTCCACGTCATTTTGAACTGATTTCATCGAAATTCTAAATTCTGGTACGATTTGACTGCACACACCGCCAATCGTATCGGCTTTTTCAAATACGGTTACAGGCATTCCTTCACGCGCTAATAAATATCCTGCTGATATTCCAGCAGGACCGCCTCCGATAACGGCTGTTTTAGCTGCATTTATTTTACGAATCGGTTTTTTCATCGTTGCCATCAATTCATCATAGGCATGCTCGGCTGCTTCTAATTTTGCTTCACGGATTTTGATCGAGCCTTCATAAAACTGACGAGTACATTTCGTCATACATGGATGAGCACAAATTGTTCCAGTAATAAACGGCAACGGATTTTTATCAACGATTACTCTTAATGCATCTAAATAGTTTTCTTCGCTGACGTAACGAAGATACGCTGGAATATCCTGGTCGATCGGACAGCCACCATCACTACGACAAGGTGCTGTATAACAATCGGTTAATGGGACTGTTTTACGTAGTTTAGGACTTTCGGGTAATTTAATTGATTTTTTATAACGTGCTTGCGTTCTTGCTTTTTCTACAATTCTAGTCAATTTCTCAAGGTTCACTTGAACTTGACTTGGATAGTCTGATTCTCCTAATAAGTTTGCGACTTGATTCATTCGTTGATACCCACCTGGTTTTAACAACGTTGTTGCCATAGTGATCGGCCAAATTCCCGCATCAAAGATTTCTTTGATATTAAAGACATCTGCTCCGCCTGAATAAGAAATTTGTAATTTTCCTTCAAATGCATCCGACAGTTTTTTAGCTAACGAAATACTTAACGGGAACAAGGAACGTCCTGACATATACATTTCGTCACCTGGCAGTTCATCTTCTGCAATACCCACAGGGAATGTATTGGTGATTTTTACGCCAAAGTTTAAGCCTTTACTATCAGCTAATCGTTGTAGACGGTTTAACATAGGAACTGCGTCTTCAAATTGCAAATCCTCGATAAAATGATGATCATCAAAAACCATATAGTCGAAACCTAGCTCATCCATTGTTTGACGTGTATATTCATAGCCTAGCATCGTTGGATTACATTTAATGAATGAATTTAGCCCTTTGCTTTCTAATAGATAGGTTGTGATTCGTTCGATTTCATCTGATGGACAACCGTGCAGTGTGGACAGGGTAATTGAACGACAGACCTTTGAACTAATGGCATCAATATATGCTTTATCGATATTTTTAAATTGAGGTAAGTATTTATAGGCAACTTCTATACATTCCTGCCAAATCGCTGTTTCTTTTGCCTCTTGCATATCTGTGATATATTGATCAACTTTTGGTGACTGAATCCCTGCTAAATCATAGCCAACACTCATATTGAAAATAAAGCCATCTGGATCACCTAAATTTAATTCTTTACTGAGCAATTTTAAAATGAACCACCCTTTCACGTATTCGTCAAAGGCTTGAGGAACACGTAATTCAGTTGACCATTCCACGTTATAGCATTCATCTGCTGCTGTAATACAGGGTTTGCTGACAGGTAAATCTTCTCCATCAATGATTTGAACTGTTTTGACTTCAAAAAAACGTGATCCTGTTAAATACGACGCAATAATATTTTGAGCTAATTGTGTATGGGGACCCGCTGCCGGACCACACGGTGTTTCCATTTTTTCACCGAATAAAGACAATGTTTTACTTGGATCCGCTTTGTAAAATTTCCTTACACCAAAAATAGTTGATTCATTTTTGTATTCATTCAAAATCCAATTCAATAACCCATCGATTGAAATCGGGTTCATGATGTCGCTCATGTCTGTCACTCCTTTTTTATTTTTCTAGGCTAGGCCCTATGCTTGATTGATTCTTGTCCAAAGAGATTGCGCTTGAGCCTGAGCATCATGCCAAATTTTTGCTTCATCAACTCCTTGCACTTCTCGATTACGCATACGAATCTCGCCATTGATGATCGTATCTGTAACTGCTCCGCCGTTCATGCCAAATAGAATATGAGAATTGTAATTATCTTTTGTCATCGGTGTTGGTCCCTTGTAATCTAAAATAATTACATCTGCCGCAGCTTCTGGTTCCAATACTCCTAATTTATTTTCAAAGTAGCGATTAGCCATTTTCGGATTATTATTGAACAACATTTCAGGAATTTCAGCCCAAGCGGCATTCGGATCGGCTAAATGATGCTTATGAATGATATTCCCTACTTTATATGATTCAGTCACATCATTGGTATACCCATCTGTACCCAGCCCCATCAAAAGACCATACTCATTCAACATCCGCATTGCTGGCGGACATCCAACTGCATTTCCCATATTTGATTCTGGATTTGTAACAACCATGGTATTGCTATCACGTAATAATTCCATCTCATGGGGACCAATATGGATACAATGCCCTGCCATCGTTTGTTTTCCTAAAATTCCTAAATCATACAAACGATTGACGATTGGTTTTCCATATTTTGCCAATGAATCATAAACGTCAGCGATATCTTCTGCAATATGGATATGATACCCCACACCATCTGGCGTATGAGCTGCACAATATTCCAAAGATGTATCAGACAACGTAAACGCTGCATGCATGCCCATCATTGCTTTTTGCATATCATCACTACGGTCCTTACTGATTCTGATAAAATCCGTATTTTCTTTAACAGCTGTTTTCATTTTTTCTGCCCCGTCTCGATCTGAAACTTCATAGCATAAACAAGTACGAACGCCTAACTCGTCAGCTGCGTTAGAAAGTTGTGTCAAACTACCTTCGATTGCGCCATAACTAGCATGATGATCAAATACTGTTGTTACACCATTTTTAATACTATCTAGATAAGCTATTTTTGCACTATGATAAGAATCTTGTAGATTTAGCGTCCGATCGATCCGCCACCACTGTCCTTCCAAAATGTCCATGAAGTTTTTAGGGTGGTAACCATTGATATTCAATCCTCTTGCAAACGTACTATAAATGTGGTTGTGCATATTGATAAAACCAGGCATGATCACTCCACCTTTGGCATCAATGAACTCAGCAGAAGGAAACTCTTTACGTATATCCTTTGTTGTTCCTACTTTTCTAATTTTCTGACCTTCAATCGCGACACAGCCATCTTCAAAAAATGTTCCTTCCCTATCTCTGGTGATCAGTCGCCCATTTCCTATTACTAACATGATAACCCTCCTATAAATTCATTTATTTTGCTCTCTAAATAGAAATCGCTTACAATTGTATAGTTCAATTATTCACTAATCTAACGATCTTTATAATCAGATCATTTCTTAGCCTTATAGAATCTTAAAAAAACGTTTGCATTTTACTTCAAAAATGTATGATTTCCTCTAACTCGAGTAAATTATACCACCTAACCTGAAAAAAAACAATGCTACCTAAAAAATATTTTTTAGCGCTCTGTGCTCATTGTCTTGTATTATGATTTACCGCATGATATCATTACACACGAAGATCTTTATAATTAGTAATTTTTTCTATCTATGCACTGTTATAGCTGTTTTTTTGTAGAATATCAAAAGGCTGGTTATAAAGAACATTGTGTACTACATATTTTTTTGACTTAACTTGTTTTAGAAAGGAGCAAAACCATGCTTTCTGATGAAAAATTAAATTTTCTCACTCAAGTCGCAAAGGCTTTAGCTGGTCAGTTCGGTGATAATTGTGAAATCGTCATTCATAAAATCAATGAAAATAATGTGAATAATACAATTGTTTCAATTGAAAATGGTCATGTTTCTTCTCGTCAGCTTGGAGATGGACCTTCTCAAGTTGTCTTAGAAGCCTTAAAAAAGGATCCCGCTGATTTGATCGATCATATCAATTACTTAACAAGAACACATGATGGACGGATTTTAAAATCAAGTACTGTTTATTTCAAAGATAAATCTGGCAGTTTAGATGGGATTTTTGCAATCAATTATGATATCACTGCCCTGATAGCTGCTGAATCAACGCTAAAATCACTTGTTGCGATCGATGAACAAGATGATGATAAAGAGCCAGACTATATCCCTCAAGATATCAATGAACTTTTAGATGATTTGATTGAAGAATCTGTAAAACTTGTCGGCAAACCGGTCCCATTAATGACAAAAGATGACAAAATCAAATGTATTCAGTTCCTAAATAGTAAGGGTGCATTTCTCGTAACAAAATCTGGTGATAAAGTAGCAGGATTTTTCAATATTTCTAAATATACTTTATATAGCTATATTGATGCGAAGTAAGTAAGTAAGTAAACGACGAAAAAAAGTGGGAAACAAAACTAAACATTAGTTTTTGTTTTCCACTCTTTTTTTTCTTCTTTAATCAAGTTCGTTTAAAGATTGATAATAATAGTAAGAAAGAGTAAAAGGAATTAATTTTTTTTTTTAATTGTGTTATTATAGATTGAGTTTATTTGTTGTCTTTAACAACGACAATCAAGGCAAATTGGAGGGCACTTTATGGGAATCAGAAGTCATATGGCAATAGCCGCTGGAAAAACTTCTCAATGGGTATTACAAACTTTTTTCAAGGGCGGCAGCAGCTATCCTGGAAAGTTAGCATTAAAGATCGATCCAAAAATTTTGGACACACTAGCAAAAGAGTATGAAATAGTTGTTGTCACTGGTACGAACGGCAAAACACTGACAACGGCTTTAACAGTAAATATACTAAGACAAGAATTCGATCACGTGTTGACGAATCCGACTGGTGCGAATATGGAACAGGGAATCGTTTCAACCTTTTTATCTGCTAAAAACAAAGGCGCAAAGAAGAAATTTGCAGTGTTAGAAATCGACGAAGCAAGTCTAAGTCGGGTGACCAAATATATTGAACCAAAGCTATTTTTGTTTACAAATATTTTCCGTGATCAAATGGACCGCTATGGTGAAATTTATACCACATACAAATTGATCGTTGATGGTGCCTCAGCCGCTCCTAACGCACCAATTCTATGTAATGGTGATTCTCCGATCTTCAATTCAGTTGAAACGGTCAATCCAAGAAAGTATTATGGTTTCAATCATTTGCCAGATAAAGAGCAGATGGCTCATTACAATACAGATGGCTTGTTGTGTCCAAAATGCCACCATATTTTACAGTATAAAATGATTACTTATGCTAATCTTGGCAAATATTATTGTCCAAATTGCGGCTTCCACCGTCCAGAACTTGATGTTCAGTTAACTGAAATGGTCAAAATGGATAACACTTCTGCTAATTTTGTGATCGATGGCTCACAATACAGTATCGCTGTCGGCGGAATGTACAACGTTTATAATGCCCTTGCAGCAACAGCAGTAGCTGAGCACTATGGCGTGGCACCTGAGAAAATCAGAGCGGGTTTAAGCTATGATGAAAAAGTATTTGGACGTCAAGAAACAATCAACATCAACGGGAAATTATGTACGCTAGTTTTAGTGAAAAACCCAGTTGGTTTAAACCAGGTAATTGATATGATGGGCCTTGCCCCTTATTCCTTTTCACTTGTCTCTTTATTAAATGCTAATTATGCAGATGGGATCGATGTAAGCTGGATCTGGGATGGCGATCATGAAGCCTTCAGTCAAATGGATATTCCAGAAGTGATTGCTGGTGGTGACCGCCATCAAGATATGGCTTTGCGATTGAAAGTTGCCGGTATTTCTGAGGATAAGTTGAAAGAAATTCCAGACCTAGATGATGTTATCACAGCGATCAAGGCATTGCCGACAGAACATGTCTATATTTTAGCCACGTATACAGCGGTTTTACAATTACGTAAGTCACTTGCTGCTCAAGGTTATATTCAAGGAGGAATGAATGGTGCCTAAAGAACTTGTTGTATGTCATTTATACGGTAATTTGCTAAATACTTATGGTGATAACGGCAACTTACTCATGTTGAAATATCTTGCTGAAAAGATGGATGTTACCTTCCATTCCGAAATCGTCAGCATCTATGAACCATTTGACCCGAATAAGTATGATTTAGTCTTTGTTGGTGGTGGTCAAGATTTTGAACAACTGATCATTTCAGACGATATTCAAACAAAAAAAGAAACTTTAACTGAATATATTGAAAATGACGGCGTAATGCTAGCCATTTGTGGAGGATTTCAGCTTTTAGGTCATTATTATATGGGGGCTAAAGGGGAAAAAATTCACGGTATAGGCGCTTTGGATCATTACACGTTAAGTCAAGATAATAACCGCTATATTGGAGACATTGTCATTCATAATGAGGAGTTCAACGAAACCTATTACGGTTTTGAAAATCATAACGGCCGCACCTTCTTAGGAAAAGGTGAACGGCCTTTAGGGAACGTTATCCAAGGTAAAGGCAACAACAGTGAAGATGGTTCCGAAGGTGTGATTTACAAAAATGTCTTTGGCTCCTATTTCCATGGACCGATTCTTGCTCGTAATAAAAACCTTGGTATTCGCCTGATCAAAACAGCGTTAGAAAAAAAATACAATGAACCATTACTTGTCCCAAAGGACATGTATGCAACTAAATAAGCAAAAAGTGTTAGGAATTTTCCCTAACACTTTTTGTTTATTTTAGGCATCTACTCCTGGTTCTGAGGCGATGATCGTCAACTCACCTTCGAATCGCCATTTAGCGATATCAGTTGGTAAAATAAAGCTTGTTCCTTTACTTAATTCGTAGCGTTCTTCTTTGAGTGAATCTATCTCTTCAATAATCAAACTGCCAACACCATCGATTACTGTGGCTAAGGTATACGGCGCATTTTTCTTTAGCTTCAGTAGTCCTTTAACTTGCCATTCATATACATTGAAAAATGGTGTTTTCAAATACGTAATAATACTTGATTGACCTTGATTTTGTTGTTGGATTGATAGTTCAGCCGCTTTTGCGGGAACAGTTGTTACGTCTACGGATTGTTGGATGTGCAGTTCTCTTGCCTGACCTTGATCATCTTTTCTATCATAGTCATAAACGCGATAAGTCGTATCACTACTTTGTTGCGTTTCTAAAATCATGATTCCTTTACCGATTGCGTGGATTGTACCACTTGGTACATAGAAAAAATCGCCTTTTTTAACAGGCACTTTTTTCAATAAGTCATCCCAACGTTCTTCCTTGATCATTGTTTCAAGTTCTTCACGAGTGTTAGCATTGTGCCCATAAATAATTGTTGAACCTGGCTCGGCGTCAATAATGTACCAACACTCCGTTTTTCCAAGCTCACCTTCATGAGCTAAGCCATACGTATCATCTGGATGAACTTGGACAGATAAATCATCCTCTGCATCCAAGATTTTCGTTAATAAAGGAAAGACATCCCCCTTAGCACCGCCAAATAACTCACGATGGTTTGCCCAAAGTTCATCTAGCTTTTGACCAGAAAATTCACCATTTTCTACTGTGCTAACTCCATGTGGATGAGCACTGATCGCCCAGTCTTCACCTATTTTATTGCTTGGTAAATCAAAACCGAATACGGTATGTAATCGATTACCACCCCAAATTTTTTCTTGAAATACTGGTTTTAGAAATAAAGGTTGCTGCATAGTTTAGAAACTCCCTTCTATTTATACTCGTCAATTATACCACTAAAAAGAAAGCGATTCATCTTTGTTTGTTCTTTTTTCATATAAGTAAAGTTGAATTAGTTCATCTCTTTTTTCAATATATTGTGCTCTATTATCAACTGGATGAATCCGATTGGAAAGAAAGATGAAAGCGTTTTTTTGAATCGGATCGATCAATAAAAAAGTACCAGTATAACCTGTATGAAATAATAAAGGATGTCCTGTCGCATCTTTTTTCAAGTCCCACCCAATGGAACGTTGTCCCCTTTTATTTGGTGTTTGATCTGTAAGCAACAATTCGATTGTCGTTTTTTCCAATAATCTATTCTCCATATACTTTCCATCATTCAAATACATTTCTGTAAATTTTTTAAGATCTGTCAAGTTAGTAAATAAGCCTGCATTCCCCGCATGTTCAGCTAAAACAAAGGCTTTTGGATCATGTGTTTGACCACGAATCACGCCTCTTGTTGGATGATTTTCAGTTGGCACGATCTGTGAAGAGTTACTAGGTAAAAAGACACTGGCTGTCATATCTAGTGGTTCTAAAACGCGCTCTTTAAAAATCTCGATCAGCACGTTGTCAAATAACTCTTCCAACATGAATCCAAGTAAAATAGTTCCAGTATCTGTGTAAGCAACTTTTTCACCTAAATTCTCCCCCGATCTAACCTGTAAATAAGCAAGACGCAACGCTTCTTTCGTCAAGCTATCACGATTTTCAATATAGCTTTGAATATCAGAGGTATGGGTTAAAAGATGACGAATCGTTAGTCGTTGATCAGCAATTGCGGGGTAATACTTGTGCACTGGTACATCCATCTTCAGCACGCCAGTTTCTATTAATTGTAGTACGACTGTTGTAGTACAGATGACCTTCGTTAAAGAAGCTACATCAAAAAGCAGCGGTCGCTCTAGCGGTTCGACTGTAGGTAGTATTTGAGCGTTTCCCCAAGTATGATCCTCAGATTTGTCTTCACTTATAAAAGAAAAGCTGACGCCTGAGAATATTCCCTCATTCATCAATTCTTTGATTTTTTGCTTCGTTTTTTTATACATCATTCGATTTCCTCATTGTTTTAATTTCTTACAAACCACCATTCAATATCACTAGGGTCGTAAATTGTTAAAATCGTTAATTTTTTATCAACAAAAAACTCTTGCTTTTGTTCCTCTAAGTGATTTTTTAATTGTTTCATTTCTGCTTCATGTTCCACTGTTAGCACAAAAAAATCTACACCTAATCCTTCATTATCAGTAGTTTTTTGAGCTTTTGTCTTTATCATATCAGTCAAATACACAGAAAAGTCACCGTCATTTATCGATAATTTTTCCTTTACTCTATCTTCTGAGGTCATTCCTAAAATATTTTGATAAAAAGAATGATGTTCTGATCTATTTTCCACTCGTAGTTTGATCCGATCAAATCGAACACCTGCTGAAAGGCTTGAATAGAGGACATTACTTTGTTGGACCAAGGCTTCAATATCAACTGTTTCTATGTTTTCATCTTGTTGCGCGAGTATCCTTTGACAGTTCACTTCTAATTCATTTCCCTCTGGGTCTTCCAAAAAGATACTTTGTCGATTTCCTACTTGCTTAGAGTAATTGATTGGATATTTATGTGCTGTGATTCTTCTTAAAATACTGCTAAACTCTTCTTCTGTCGGAATCAGTAATGACAAACAGACTTTTTTTTCAAATGATTCTAGTCGTTCTTGTTCACAATCTGTTTCCTCTAATATTAGCAATCGACTATCTTTTTCTTGTGAACCAAATATTGATAAATTATTTTCTTCCAGCTTTAAAATAAAGCCCAACACATTTTTATAAAAGTTGACCATTCGCTCTACATCCTTCGCACGCAAGGCAACCGTTTTCACATATACATCTTTTGATAGATTAAACTTTTCCATTCGTCTTCCCCCTCCGAATGTCTCCCACTATTTATTTTAAACATCTCTAGTGATTTCAGCAAGCAAATACTCTTTTCAAAAAAAGGCAAATTGTCTAAATTTTCGAGAAAATACAGATGAATCTTCCTAGACCAATAGACTTTTTCACTCTATTTTTTCAACTCTAATTCAATCTATACCAATAATTAAATAAAAATGAAACGATGACATAATTATTTCTTGAATAATAATTATACCAAAAAAAAGATGTTGAATCTCTCATTCAAACATCTTTTTCTATTTTCTATCATACCATTTTATTAATTATAGATTGCTTTGATTGGATCCATTCTTGAAGCACTGATAGCAGGAATGATCCCAAATACGATACCAGTTAAAATAGATACCAATGTGGATATGGCAAAAATCGAAGGTGTCATGACTGGTACAATATCTACAAAACTACCGACAGCTGTAGAAAGCAGATAGCCTAACCCAACACCGAACAATCCACCAAGCAACGTGATAAATGCTGCTTCTAATAAAAACTGCATCAAAATCATCCGTGGTTTTGCACCGATTGCTCTGCGAATCCCAATCTCACGTTTTCGTTCTGTTACAGAGACATACATGATATTCATCACGCCAATTCCCCCAACTAACAATGAGATTGCTGTGACCGCCATTAAGAACATAGTAATACCACCAATTGCATCTTCCATTTGTTTTTGATTTTTTTGTTCCTGATCGTTTTCTTTAAAGATCCCTTTAACATCTGGGTGGCTTTCACTTAAAGTAGAAACAGCTTGCGAAATGATCGCTTGCTTATCTGCTCCTTCTTTTAATTTGAAATTGATACCACTGATCGCTTTTGATGTCGCTAATTTATTATATGAAGCTCTTGAGACAAAACTGCTGTAGACGATATTCCAATCCAGCGCCATCGCTTCAGTGTTATCTAATGCTTCATAATCAAATGGTTCTAAGATTCCAATGACTTTGTACATATAGTCATTGATCGAAACAGCTTTTCCAATCAATTCACCTGGATCATCCATTTTCAAACTCGTATCAAAAACATCATGATTTAAGATAATCACATCTTTATTAATATCTCGATCGTCAAAATCACGACCGTATTTGATTTTATTTTGACCACGATTGGATGTGACCATTATATTAGCCTTAGCACCAAAATAGTCCAATTGTATATTTAGGTTATCTCCCATCATGCCATCACCATACTGCGGATAGATTGTCTCAACGCCGTCAATATCTCTGACTTTTTTTAGATCAACTCTAGAAAAACTATAGTCTGGTTCTTCATAAATCATCATACCAGTAGAACTTTCATCCTGCATTGTATAATGTAGTTTAACGACATTCGTATTAGCACTAGTTGCCGACATTACTTGCTTTTTCATTCCTTCACCTAGTGTTGAAATAGTCACAACCGAAGTAATCCCAATAATGATTCCGATCATTGTCAGAAATACTCGTAATTTATGTGCACGCAAACTCAATAAAGTACTGATCAGTAGATTTGAAATCATCGAATCACCTCTTCTTCAAGAAAACGGCCATCTTTCATATGGATCACTCGTGTGGCATATTTTTTCATATCTGCATCATGTGTCACCATGACGATGGTTTTACCTTGACGATTCAATTCCGTCAGTAACTCCATAATTTCGATTCCCGTTTCACTATCTAATGCGCCAGTTGGTTCATCTGCCATGATCAATAGCGGATCATTGACTAAAGAACGAGCAATTGCCACACGCTGTTGTTGTCCACCAGATAATTCATTTACTTTTGCTTTTGTTTTTTCACCTAAACCAACCAACTCTAAATACTTTTCAGCAATTTTTCGTTTTTCATCATTGCTTTTCTTCCCCTCATAAACACAAGGTAACTGTACGTTTTGACTAACATTCAATGAGTTGATCAAAAAGAACTGCTGGAAAATAAAACCAAGATATTCATTTCTAAACTCAGACTTTTTATTCTCAGAAAGCTTGGAAACATCTTCACCTTTGAAAAGATAATTACCGTCAGATACGCGATCAAGAAAACCGATGATATTCATCAGTGTCGTTTTTCCACTCCCAGATTTTCCCATGATCATGATGAATTCACCTTCATTGATCGTTAAATCTAATGATTTTAAAACGTGCAACTTTTCTTTCCCGACAGGAAAATATTTATTGATTGCTTGCATCTGAATGAGAGGTTGCGGGCTTTGTTCTTGTTGTATCATGAATGCTCCTCCTATTCTTTAGCTGCTGGCGCTGCTTCTCCTGATCCTTGATTATCTTCTTCGATCAAGTCTCCTTCTTTAACGTCTTTCTTAGAAGAAACAATGATTCGATCAGCTGACTCTAAACCAGAATTTATAACCATACTACCTTCTTTTTCTTCACCTACTTGAACATCTCTGCGGATCACAGAACCAAAATCATTGACTAATACATATTTTTTACCATCTTGCTCATGGATTGCTTTTTTAGGTACTTCGATTGGTTTATTATCACCTATATTGATTGTTGCTTGCATATGATAACCATTTTTGATGCCCCCTAAACTATCAAGTGCTAATTTTACATTATAAGTCGACATTGTTCCTTCTCCGCTAGTATTTTCCCCTTGATCAGCTTTGGCTTCTGGCGGATTGTCATCGATATATGAAATTTTCCCAGTTACCGTTGTTCCACTTGAAACCACAGAGAGATTTGCTTTTTGATCTACTGCAATTTTCATTAGATCCTTTTCATTTACTTTCCCAGCAACATACAATCCATCTGAAGTTAAACGAAGAACAGGAGCATTTTCATCTTTGACCTCTGGGATCGAGACACGTCCTTTGAATTTTGCTTTTGTTGAAATAAATTGTTTTGTTGTTAAATCAGCAATCGTTTCGTTTGAAAAGAGGATTTCTTCATCTACTCCATCAATTTCGGCTTGATGTTGCTCATTAATTGCTGCACCAGTTGTGTTGCGTTCTTCTTCTTTGGCTTTATTAAAATTATCGATTGCTCGATTCCATTTATTATAAATATTTTGTTTTTTAGTCGCTAATTTACTTAACGTATTGTTCTGAGCTTCGATTTCTTTCGTTACTTCTTTGTCTTCATATGTGAACAATTCTGTTTCTGGTTCGACAACATCACCATTTTTAACCTTGATTTCAGGTGTGCTTGTCATTTTTGAATCTTTTGCAAAAGCTTCGGCTTGCTCAGGTTGAATAACACCGTTGATATACACTTGTTCAATATCTGGAACGTCGAAATATTCAATCCCTAAATCTTCGGAAACTGTTTTCTTTTCAGATCCAGCTTTCTTATTTCCTCCCAACAGACTTGGAAGAACGAAGATCCCTATACATACAACTGCAATTACCCCTACAATGATCATTGTTCTTTTCTTCATAATCCTTCTCCTCATCTCCTTCAATTATTCTACTCTTTCATTTAACCATTCTTGCTTCTGTCATACAAGTGACATTTTTGTAATTGTATGAAAATTCTTAATTTTCCGTATAATTTAATCTATAATAAGAATGTGAGGTGAAAACTAATAATCAGCTTCACCTCACACTTTAAAATAACTTTTCAAATAAAATAGGACCTTGTTCATCTCAGTCTAGTAACAGGTTTCGTGCCATGATAACACTTTTCAGTTCATCGATAACTGTCTCAAAAGGTTGATCCGCATTGATTATACAGTGATTTGGATATGTTATGACCTTTTCTATATTCTGAGCTTCTACATCATACAATGCACTGCGTTCTTTTACCGTCTCATTATCGTCTTCTCTAGTTTGTAATCTCGCTAAGATATTTTTCTTTGAAACTTTAAAAAAAATGGGGATTACTTTATTCCCAAATTGCCTTTCTATCTGTTGAAAGCCGTCTATTGTCAAAACATCATAGGCAAAGTGACTAGTTGTTTTTCGAATCAATTCTTCGATTCCTACACCATATTGATAACCATGATACTGATCATTCTCTGCTAGAGCATCGGTATCGACTAATTTTTTGAATTGTTCTTTCGTTTCAAAATAGTAGTCTATTCCATCTTTCTCTTCTTTTCGGATAGGGCGCGTTGTATGCGAGATCACTTTAAACTCTGCCGGAAAAACTGCCTCTGCAACACTAGTTTTCCCAGAACCACTAGGACCGATGATCACAAAAAAAGGATACTTTAATCTTTTTCGTTTCATTGTATGAACCTCCTGTAAACTGACTATACAACAATGATATGAGTACTTCAATGAAAAAAGTAGACCAGCTCAAATGAAATTTCAAGCTGGTCTACATATTATGTTTCATAAATGACTTGTAAAAATAGACACTATTTTCTTATAGTATACGCTCGTTACTTGCTATTAGAAACCTTATCTAACAGTCAATACTCCATTATTTTGTTTTCACAAGTTTCTTCACTAAAAAATAAATCGATAAAATAGTAAATAATAACTAGCAATTTGTCGTTTTTGTGATATAATTACATAAATGATATTTAATTTAAATATTGTTTATGCATCTTCTGACAGCACTAAACTTCCCCAAGCTTAAATATGTTAGAAGATGCATCTATTTTTTATGGGGCTACAACTATTGCAAATAGCCCAACAGCAACTGCTAGAATCATTTCTTCCCCTCCATTCAACTAATATTAGAAAAGATACTTTCCTATAAATATCTCCTACAAGAAAATTGTAACAAACTATTAGAATTAAATAAATAACTTTTTGCTTTTATTGCATATAGAACAAGAATTTGAATGTTTTTATATAAATAATTAGAATTTAGAAAAAAATTCTTCTTCTTCTTTGCGATATTTGCAAATAAAAGGAGTGTAACACTTGAATATAGGAGAATCACTGCGTTTTTTTAGAAAAAATTTGAATATCACGCAAAAGGAAATGCTAGATAACTATTTAGACCCTTCAACCTATTCTCGAATCGAACATGGCAAACAGGTTATCAAAATAGACGCTCTTGCAGAAGCTTTAAAAAAGTTATCACTCTCTTCAGAAGAATTTTTTGCCCGAGTCCCTTTGGATAAGGAACAAAAAAACTTTCAAGAACTCTTCTATTTTTGTGCTTCTCACATAGATAATCAGGCAAAAAAACAAGAACTGATTCATTACTATAATAAGATTCAATACAAACAGAGAGATTTGAAAGAATTTTCAAATTACATTGTTATAAAATCTTACTTTTCTCAGTTTTGGCCCGAAATCGAGCCGATTTCAGCTCAAGAGAGTCAGCAAGCTGCTAGATATTTGTTAAAAAAAGACTATTATCAGCACTATGATTATGTTCTCATCTGTAATATGATCAGTCTTTTTACTTTTAGCCAACAGGATGCTATCGTTGCTCGAGCTATTCCTATTGCCGATGAAAATCAAAGAGATTATAGTACAAAAAAGTTTGCTTACACAACTATTACAAATTTGATAACAGCTAGAATCTATGAAAAAGACTACAGTGGTGCACAAAAATATATATTTTTTGCAAATAAGCAAGATGTGACAGGGTCAAATTATAATTATCGTATGAATTTACAATATTTACATAATTTACTGCAATATCTATTAACTGGCAATCATCAATATATGGAGCATATTTATGATTTTATACGACTTTTAGAAAATATTGGCGATGGACTTCAGGCAGAAAATTTAAAAAAAGAAATAAAATTTTTGACCTATGATTACTTTCCAGAGATTGATCGAACAGATTACCCTATTGGTCTATTCAAATATTAAAATTGTTTCAAAAGAAGGGCAGTCACTCAGTATGTGAATCTGAGTGATTACCCTTCTTTTTGTTTTCTATTTCAACTCTTTTCCGTTTGTTTCAATAACTTGTTTGTACCAGTTAAATGATTTCTTCTCATAACGATTCATGGTACCTTCACCGTTATCATCTAAATCAACATAGATGAAACCATAACGCTTGCTCATTTCACCAGTTGACGCACTAACTAAGTCAATACAGCCCCATGGCGTATAGCCCATTAAATCAACACCATCTTTAATCGCATCTGACATTGCTTCAATATGACGGCGTAAATAATCGATCCGATAATCATCTTCTACATAAAAGTTTTCATCCACTTTATCGATTGCTCCTAAACCATTTTCAACAATGAATAGTGGCTTTTGGTAACGATCGTATAATTCGTTCAAAGCAATTCTCAACCCTTCAGGATCAATTTGCCAACCCCACTCACTTGCTTCTAAGAATGGATTACGAACACCACCTAATAAGTTTCCAACTACTGTATCCTCTTCTTCTGCTGTTTCGTTGACAGCAGAAGACATATAATAACTAAAACCAATATAATCTACTGCATATTTTCTCATTAATTCTAAATCGTCTGCACCCATTTCTAATTCAGATACACCATATTTATCAAACATGCGTTGTTGATATGCTGGATATTCACCGCGAACTTGCGCATCTGTACAGTAGAAATTAAATTCTTGATTTTGAGCTAATGTTGCCATTTGATTGACAGGATTTGCGTCAATACTATATGTTGTTGCATAAATGATCATACAGCCAATTTGCATATCAGGGTTGATTTCATGCCCGATTTTCACAGCTTTTGCACTTGCGACAAATTGATTATGCCATGCTTGGAAAACATTTTGATAATCGCCCGCACCAGTTGCTTTGACCATGCCTTGGCTCAACGCAGGAAAATGGAATGCTGAATTTATTTCATTGAAAGTCATCCAATATTTCACTTTTTTTCCATAACGCGTTAAAACAACAGTTGCATAATTTTCGAAGAAATCAATCATTTTACGATTCTTCCAGCCGCCATATTCTTTAGCTAAATGTAACGGCATTTCATAGTGAGAAATTGTAATAACAGGTTCGATTCCGTGTTTTAAACATTCATCAATGACTTGGTCATAAAATTTCAACCCAGCTTCATTTGGTGTTGCTTCATCACCTTTTGGAAAAATTCTTGCCCACGCAAGTGAAAAACGATAACACTTGAAACCCATTTTTGCGAATAATGCAATATCTTCTTTAAAACGGTGATAATGATCGATCCCACGATGGTTAGGATAAATAAATTTGTCTTCATCGATTTCCCAATTAAACGTATCACTACCTAAAATTTGAAAACGTTGTTTGCCGCCCGGCATTGCATCCGCTACTGACAAACCTTTACCGTCTGAACGGTAGGCTCCTTCTAATTGGTTAGCAGCTGTTGCGCCTCCCCATAAAAAACCGTCTGGAAATACTGTTGTTTTATTTGACATACTCGTTCCTCCTATTTAAAAATATTGTAAATTTATTAGGTCTTTACTAAATTATCTATTCAATTAACGCACGATCGCAAGAAAATCTTCTCCATGTAATACATCTGTTTGATCCATATCCAAGACATCTAAATAATCCCCACTATTTGTAACAACAATAGGAGTAACGATTGGATGACCAGCCGCTTTAATTTTTTCAATATCAAACTTAACAAGTAAATCGCCTTGTTTTATTTGATCTCCTTGCTTCACAAGGATCTCAAATCCATCGCCATCCATCTCAACCGTATCCATACCGATATGCATCAACACTTCTGCACCATCTTCTGTTGTGATACCAACGGCATGGCCTGTTGGAAATAATGTTGTGATTTCACCATTAGCTGGCGCATAAAGTTCACCTACTGTTGGTTCGATTGCGATGCCCTTACCTAATGCACCAGATGAAAAGACTTGATCTTCCACTTTATCTAACGCAACGATCGTACCTGTAAGTGGGCTTATTAAAACAATTTTATCATTTTTATTGCTATTTTGCGCTTCTGAGTTCGTATTTGTATTTTTTGTAGTCACTTCACTACCTGCTTCTGGTTTATCTTCAAATTTCAAAATGAATGTTAAGACAAATGCAATGACAAACGCAATCGCTGTTCCGATGACTGCTGCAACCAATCCAGAAGTATCTTTTGTGTCTTGTGGAATAAAACCTGGTAAACTTAACAAACTGATTAAACCAAAGACATAGTTTTGAACGTGACTGAAACCGATGAATGCTCCACCGACAGCTCCACCGATACAAGCTGCAATAAATGGTTTTTTAAGTGGTAATGTCACGCCATATACCGTTGGCTCTGTAATCCCAAATACTGAAGTCATCGCAGAAGATAAAGCCAAACCTTTTAGTTTTACATTTTTTGTCATGAAGAAAACTGCTAACGCTGCACCACCTTGAGCTAATACAGCTGGTAATAACATTGGTGCCATTGTATCTACGCCACCACCTGCTTGAGAAAGGTTTAACATCATGATCGGCACAAAGCCCCAATGCATCCCAAACATAACGAATACTTGCCATAAACCACCCATCACAGCACCTGCAATAATTGGGCTAAAGCCATAAATTCCATTGTAGCCTTTACCTAACAAATCACCTAGAATTGTACCGATAGGCCCAATGGCTATAAAAGTAACTGGTGCCATTACAAGAAAAACAGCTAAAGGAACACAGATAATTTGCAAGAATGTTGGAATAACTTTCTTGAAGAAACGTTCTACATAGCTTTGCACATATACTGCTAAAATAATTGGAATAACAGATGATGTATATGCACTTGCACCAATGATCACTGGAATTCCTGCAAAGCTTAACTGCTGACCAGCTAAAGCAGTGATACTAGGATGAACAAGTGCCATTGCTAAACAGACTGCCAAAAATTGATTTGTTTTGAATTTTTTTGCCGCAGTAAACGCCAATAGAATCGGTAGGAAGGTGAATATACCATCTGCTATTGCAAACAGCACAACATAGACACCTGATTCAACCGTTAGCCAGTTTAATGTAACTGCCAATGTTAAAAATCCTTTTAAAACCCCAGCTCCTGCCATCGCACCTAAGAACGGTGTAAAGATAGAAGAAATAATATCAATCAATTGATTAAAAATGTTCCCTTTAGGACCTTCATCTTTTTGTGAATCATCGTCTCCTAGACCACTATGTGCCATTAATTCTTTATACACATCACTAACATGACTGCCGATCACGACTTGGTATTGACCGCCGCTTTGAACGACTTGAATTACATCTGGATCTTGGTTAAGCTTATCAGTAGCCGCTTTTCCCTCATCTTTCAATTTAAAACGTAAACGTGTTGCACAATGAACAACACTATTCACATTGCCTTCTCCGCCAACTAGCGTTAAGACGCGCTCTGCTATTTCTTGATTTTTGCTCATTTTATAAGCCTCTTTTCTTTAATTTTTTATATAAAAAAACCTAAACTGAAAAAACAATGATTTTACTATACTTAAAAAAACTAAATATAGATGAATCGTTTGTTTTTTCAATCTAGGTTTTGCCTGCTAAACAGTAACAATCCGCTTCGATTGAAAGTTAAATTTTTTAATAAAATAAATGCTACGCTTTTTTATCTCCAGCTACTCGCTGGATATGAATGGTCAAATAAATTTGTTCAGCCTTATCGATTGGCTTTTGATATTTCTTGACTAGATAATCATTGATTCTTTGAACGGACTGAAATGCTTTCGGATACTTGCTTTGAATCAACTCATAAAGAAAATCATCTTCCTCATCGTGCGCTTCATTTTGCAAATAACGTTGCGCAAAATATTGCAAGTGTGTAACGATTCTTTGATAATTCAAGGAATCTTCATCAAAGGGTTTCCCAAAATAGCGACTGATGATCGTTAAAATATCTCGAACCATTTCGGTTGCGGACATTGTGACTTCCATGTTTCCGTTTGCTTGCTCACTATTTACGATGTGAAATGCAATAAATCCTGCTTCACTTTCAGAAAAATCAATATTTAATTTTTCTTTGATTAGTTGTACACCTTTGCGAGCTATGGCGAATTCTTTTGGATAAAACTTTTTTGTTTCAAACATCAAGGGATTGGGCATCTCGAGACCTTCTTTTGCTCTCATGATGGCATAATGTACGTGATCCGTTAATGTTAGGTAGATATTGGATGACAGTTCGATCCCTAACTCTTCTTCCGCTATATCCACGATTTTTTTAACGATTTCTACTTCTTCTAATGGAATATCTGCAAATAATTGCTGAAACTGTCCAGAAGTGATGGAATCTTTAAGAACAAATTCCTTTTCAATAAAAGTTGGGTCAATAACGTCACCAATTTTTTTCTGAAATGCTAGTCCTCGACCCATGCAGACAATTTCTTCACCTGATTCATTTTTTGTCATGACGACATTGTTGTTTAAAATTTTTTCGATATTCATGATGAACCTCACTTTTACAAATACAAATGAAAAAAACCTAGAATCCGCCCAAATAAGTTACTATGGAAGATTCAGGTTTTGCCTGCCGAACAGTAACAATCCTTATTACATGCACAGCATAACATTATTTCCATTCATTTGCAACCCTTTACAAAGAAACAATAAAAAAATTTTTTTAACTCTCATTTGCAAAGCCCGATTGCAAACAAATAGCACTAAAAATGAACCTTATCAGCTATTAGTTCTCTAAAGTTTCATCATCATAATGGTGGAATGTACTTTTCAAATAATTAGCTTTCATTCCTATTTATGAAAAGAACGTTTTTTTCAGATAATTTACACAAAAACATTGCTTTTCTTACTTTTTATTAGTAAAATAGTTTTTGTTTAGAAATAATGATACTTATGTATTCAAAGGAGATTTTATATGTCAAAATTACTTGTTGTGAAAGCACACCCACTTACTAAAGAAGAATCTCGTTCTGTCCGAGCATTGGAAACTTTTTTAGCTAGTTATCAAGCTCAAAATCCAACTGACGAAATCGATGTTCTTGATGTTTATGCTGATTCTGTCCCAGAAATCGACGAAGAATTGCTTTCTGGTTGGGGTGCATTACGCACTGGTACTGAATTTACTGCATTAAATGAGAGCCAACAAACAAAAGTGGCACGTTTCAACGAACTAACCGACCAATTCTTAGGCGCTGACAAAGTGGTTATTGCCAATGCTTTATGGAATTTAAATGTACCAACTCGCTTAAAAGCTTGGGTGGATACAATCAACGTCGCTGGTAAAACCTTTAAATATACCGATGAAGGACCTAAACCTTTAACTAACGGTAAAAAAGCTTTGCACATTCAATCAAATGGCGGCTTTTATGAAGGGCAAGATTTCGCTTCTCAATACGTAAAAGGGATTTTAAACTTTATCGGTGTTGAAAAAGTGGAGCAATTATTTATTGAGGGAATCGATCATCATCCCGAAAAAGCAGAAGAATTATTAGGTGCTGCAATGGATCAAGCAACTACATTAGGAAAAACGTTTTAAGCTTAAAGAGAGGCTGGGACAGAAGCTTATTTCCGAAGGGATTGCTTCTGCTCCCACCGTTTATTCGCATTTAGGGTGTGATACAAAAGTGATTTTTACTTTTGTATCACACCCTCTTTTTATTATTCGATATTTTTGAATTCTTCCTCTTCATGATACAAACTCGAAACATCTTTATACCATTCGAATACATGGGTAATGATGACCTTAGCAGCAGCGTAGACAGGTATTCCTAAAATAACACCCACTACTCCAAATAGCTTTCCAGACGTCAACAAGACCACTAAAATCGTCACTGGATGGATATCTAGCTGACTCCCTAAGACAAGAGGTGAAATCACTCGCCCTTCAATTGTCTGCTCAATCACAAAAACCACTAAGACTTTTACAAGTAAGATCGGACCTCCAACGATTCCTAGAAAGATAGCGGGTACCATCGCTAAGAATGAACCTAGATAAGGAATCAAATTCAGAAAACCTGCAGTGATCCCTAAAGTGATCGCATAATCCAACCCAATAAATGAAAATCCTATGATAAACATGACTGCTACAGCAAAAGCAACGGTCAGCTGACCTCGAATATAAGAAGAAACTTGAGAATTAACTTCTCCTAATACTTTCAATGTAGGTTGACGCATTTTATTAGGTAAAAACTTCATTAAATAGGGCGCTAATTGTTTTCCATCTTTTAAAAGATAAAATAGAATGAATGGCATTGTAATAATCGCCACAACAATTGTGGCAACTGCTCCAACAAAGCTACCCAAACCTTGAACAGTAAATGTAGAAATATTGCGGATAATATCTCCTAAAGAACTGATTAGCTTATCTCCCATATCTTCTAACTGCGTACGAAATTGTGCAAAGAAAGGATCACCTAAAATCTCTTGCATCTTTTGATCGATCGTATCGATATATTGAGGAAAATGATTGCCAAAGCTAATCGTCTGTTCCTGAATTTTAGGAACGATTACGACAAGCCCCCAAATGATCAACGCCACAACAATAATAAATAAACCAATAATACTCCAAATACGTGGAATTTTTTTCTTTTCCAAATAATCAACAACAGGATTCATTAAATAATATAATATTCCAGCCATGATCAGTGGCAGGCCAACAACACCAATAAACTGCCAGACTGGTTTAAATAAATACGAAACCTTTGTAAAAACTAATAAAATCAATAATATCAACAATACGATCAACAGTGCAGTGACGACCTGGTTATTTAAAAACCAGCGCCAAAACCATGAAAATCGCTTGTCTTTTTCTCTCTCTTGTCCCACTCAATCACACTCCAAGCGTTCTATACTCTATTATTGTTCCAACATTAATGGTTGGAAGCTTGCTTGGCGCAAGATATAAACCGTTAACAATTGCATCTTCTTTTGGCACCTCAGAAAAAACCAATGTTACATGGGCAATACTGTTTAAGTTTTTATTTGCAAAAGGTCCAACATATTGGATTGTATATTCTTGTTCATCGATCTTTAATAGATCGCCTGTTTTCATTTCTAAAGATTGTGACTCTTCAAATTTTTGAATCACCGAATACTCTTTTAAACTATCTGTGGCATTTTCACCAAAAAGTATGATGATTGGTTCTTTTTCATCCAGCGCTCGAACACCAATTTCAGTAACTACAGCTTTCATAATAACTATCGCTCCTCTTCCAATTAATCAATCTTTATTATAACATATAACCTTTTTTCTTATTCAATAAATTAAGCTCGATTGAACACAAAAAAGACAAACAAGGATTTAAATACCTCATTTGTCGTTTTCATGATCAATTTGTTGTTTAAACGCATTAAACAATTATGATATAATCGTTACTTCTACTTGTCTTCTGCCCCAATCAATGCATTGTGAAACATCAGAGAAATGAAGATCGATAATATTGCCTTTGATTGCCCCACCTGTATCACTAGCAATAGCCTCTCCGTAACCTTCAACATATAATTTTGTACCTAAGGGAATTACACTTGGATCAACAGCAATTGCCATTGGATCTATTCTTAAGTCTTGACCCATCGCTGTTAGATTCCCTCCACCAATAAAACCTTCGTTACAAGAGTATGCTGTAGCTTCCATCATCATTTTTGCTCCTGATGGTTCTTTATTTTCAGTTTTTTGCTTTTCTAATGCTACTTGGCTGTCCACCGCTTCTAATTTTTGTTTTTCAGCTATTTTCTTCTTTTCAGCTTCAATCCTAGCTTTTTTAACGCTCTCTTGTTCCATTTTTTCTTTATATAAAATATCACTTTTCACAAGTTGAAATGCCTGTCCTTCTGTCAAAGAATGAATCATCGAACGAGATAGATTTTTTGCTGATTGTTCTGATACAACTGGGTAACTAGTTAAACTTTTTATTTCACTATCTTTATTTTCAGTTGCATAGACAGGAATTACTGATCCTGTAATAAAACAACTCATAATAATTAAAATAGGTAACCATCTTTGCTTAATCAAAAAATTTCCTCCTCAAATACATACGAAAGCTATCATAGCATGTCCGGCAAAGGTGATGGTTACTATTTAATTAAGGCTAAGTTACAGGATAGTAAATAACGCTTTCAATGCGTTATATTAGAAATATTTTATTTATAGAAGCCCTCTATCCCAGGCTTTATTTCTTTATTATTAGAATGTTAAAAAAAATAAATCTTTTTAATTTGTTATTTTAAGGCAATTAAATACTATTATAAACGCTGAAATCTATGTATATTACGGAAACTTTACAAAAAATGATTACTTTAATAAGAAACGATTGTTATTTAACGATAAAAAAACAACTCTAACTATTTTCAGTTAGAGTTATCTATTAACTTCTATTTAAAAAAGTCTAGGATATGAGTCCAAATTTCTTCTTTGAACACATCTTTTGGATTTCCTCCACCAATCACTCCGTAACCGATCATCGTGCCGGCAACAAATAAAATGATCACTAAGGCTATCACTACTAAAACTTTCAACAAAGTCACTATAATATAGCGTGTCGAACTCATATCTATTTCCCCTTTTAATTAACAGTAGACATTTTCTTTTCTACAATTTTTTCGTCATTTACTCGTTCCACTTTGGCTCCTAATTTTTGAAGCTTTTCATGGAATTTATAGTAACCACGATCCAAATATTCTAAATGCGATACACGAGTGATGCCATTTGCTTTTAGACCTACTAAGATCAATGCAGCAGCAGCACGTAGATCTGTTGCTTCTACAGCAGCCCCTTGTAGTGATTGGCCGCCATTGATGATTGCAACATTTCCATCGATTTTCACGTCAGCATTCATCCGTTGCATTTCTTCTAAATGTTGGAAACGATTTTCAAAAACAGTCTCAGTTACGACGCTTGATCCATCTGCTACCATTTGCATCGCAGTCATTTGCGCTTGCATATCCGTTGGGAAGCCAGGATGAGGCAACGTCTTGATATCTGTTGGTTTGATCACTTTAGGACCAATAACGCGTAAACCGCCTCTTTCTTCACGAATAACCGCACCCATCTCAGTTAATTTGGAGATAAGCGGACGATTATGCTCTGGAATTGCTTCTTCAATTAAAACATCGCCTTCAGTCATTGCAGCTGCAACCATGAAGGTGCCTGCTTCGATACGGTCTTGGACAATTGAATGTTCGACAGCATGTAGTTGATTCACACCTTCGATACGCATCATTTCAGTTCCTGCACCAACGATTTTAGCACCCATCTTGTTCAATACATTCGCTAAGTCAACGATTTCAGGTTCTCTGGCTACATTCTCAATGATTGTCATGCCTTTGGCTTTAACAGCTGCCATCATGATATTTTGAGTTGCACCTACGCTTGGGAAATCCAAATAAATCGTATTACCGATCAACTCGTCGGCAATGGCTTCGATATAGCCATTTTTTTGGATGATCTTAGCACCTAACGCTTGAAATCCTTTTAAGTGTAAATCAATCGGTCGTTTACCAATTGCACACCCACCAGGCATCGCAACTTTCGCATGACCGTTACGCGCTAATAATGGCCCCATTACAACAATTGACGCTCTCATTTGACTCACATATTCGTAATTGGCTTCGATGCCTAGAGGTTTAGTAGCATCTATTATAACTTGATTTTCTTGTTCATTAAATTCAATATCTACATTTAAGTGTCTGATAACTTGGTTCATTGTAAACACATCCGAAAGAATTGGTACATTATTTAATGTTGTTGTTCCTTCTTCCGCTAATAAGGTCGCTGCTAAAATTGGCAATACTGCATTTTTAGCTCCTTCGATTTTCACAGTTCCTTTTAATTGGTTACCACCATGAACAATAATCTGTTCCATTTTGTTCCCCCCAAAAAAGTTAGAATTGGATGCTTTGATCCAAAATCTTTTCTATTATACCATTATTTACCAACAATTAGTATCTTTTCTTTTTATTTGTCCATTTTTATGGAAAAAACACAATAAATAAATTACGGCATAACGCGAGAAACTCTAAGAAAAATGAGCTGACAGTATAGCCGATAACGATTGAAAATAACACGATCAGTAAACGTACTTGAGAGGTTTGGTGCGCTCTAAAAAACTGTTCAATTCTGATAGACTGCATCGCCCAAAAACTCACATAAATAAACATCATATGGCAGATGATTCGAATCACTGCATCAAGACCAAAAAATTGCATAACTTTCTCCTTAATTTAAAAGCTGAATGAGCTCGTTTAATCTCAACTGAAAAAAGAAAATCAGTCGGTGATGCTTTTTATCTTACAGATTTTTTCTTTTTCGAGAGATTATCCCGTAAAGCTTCGGTACATGATATAGATTAGTTTAGCACAAATAAATTAAAAGCCAAAATAAAGATTCTTAATTCTTAACAAAAGAATAGATATATGTATTTTATTAGTAAAAAAACGAACTGAGACAACTAACTTGTCTCAGCCGCTCTTACTATGTTACGTATGTTTTGACACATTGATTCGATTGATCGCACGATGAAGGGCAACTGTTGCACGGCGTAATTCATCTGTATTTGCATGTTCTTTGGCTTTTTCGATCATCCGTTCAGCACGTTGTTTTGCACGTTCTGCGCGACTGACATCAATATCTCTTTCACGTTCAGCACTATCAGCAATAATTGAAACAACATTGTCTCGGACTTCCATAATACCACCATTGACAGCGATCCAATCCACGTGTGTATCTGAATCTGTTCTTTTTACGCGAACCTCATCGATCGCTAATGGAACGATAATCGGTGCATGTTTCGGTAAAATACCGATTTCGCCATCCGTTGTTTTTGCAACGACGATCATTGCGCGATGGTCATAAACCAAACCATTTGGAGTCACCACATTGACAGTTAAACAATCCATTTCTGTGTCGCCTCCTTTTAGTAGTTCAACGTTTTAGCTTTTTCAATAACGTCTTCGATTCTACCAACACTACGGAACGCTTCTTCCGGTAAGTCATCATATTTTCCGTCAAGAATTTCTCTAAAGCCTTTAACTGTATCGGCAACTGGAACGTACGAACCTGGTTGTCCTGTAAATTGTTCTGCTACATTAAAGTTTTGAGATAAGAAGAACTGAATACGACGGGCACGACCAACCAAGATTTTTTCTTGATCAGATAACTCATCCATTCCTAAAATTGCAATGATATCTTGTAACTCACGGTAACGTTGCAATACGTGTTGTACTTCTGTTGCTACAGCATAATGTTCATCTCCGACAACTTCAGGCGCTAAAGCACTAGAAGAGGAAGCTAATGGATCAACAGCTGGATAAATACCCATTTCAGTTAAACGACGTTCTAAGTTGGTCGTTGCATCTAAATGGGCGAATGCTGTTGCAGGCGCTGGGTCAGTATAGTCATCGGCCGGTACATAGATTGCTTGAATTGATGTAATCGAGCCTTTTTTAGTAGAAGTGATACGTTCTTGTAATTGACCCATTTCAGTGGCAAGAGTTGGTTGATAACCAACCGCTGAAGGCATCCGACCTAATAAGGCAGAAACTTCTGATCCAGCTTGTGTGAAGCGGAAAATATTATCAATAAATAATAACACATCTTGACCTTCAACATCACGAAAATACTCCGCAATTGTCAAACCAGTCAATGCTACACGCATTCGCGCACCTGGGGGTTCATTCATTTGGCCGAAAACCATAGCTGTTTTTTCGATAACGCCAGAGTCTTTCATTTCAAAATAAAGATCGTTCCCTTCACGCGTTCGTTCACCAACACCAGTAAATACAGAAATGCCGCCATGTTCTTGGGCAATATTATGAATCAATTCTTGGATTAAAACGGTTTTACCGACACCGGCACCACCGAATAGTCCAACTTTACCCCCTTTTAAATAAGGGGCTAATAAGTCAATCACTTTGATCCCTGTTTCTAAAATTTCATTACTTGTACTTAAATCGGCAAAATCAGGGGCTTTTTTATGAATACCGCTACGTATTGCATCTTCTGGGAAAGGTTCTTCCAAGTCGATGGTATCGCCCAAAACATTGAATACACGACCCAATGTTTCTTTCCCAACAGGAACAGAAATTGGTTTTCCAGTATCAATAACTTCCATTCCGCGTTGCAGGCCATCTGTAGATTCCATTGCGATCGAACGGATAACACCGTCTCCTAATTCTAATGCTACTTCTAAAACGACTTTTTGTTTTTTTTCGCCATTTTTATAAACGACTAATGCATTATTTATATCTGGTAAGGATTGATCTAGTGAAAATTCCACGTCAACAACGGGACCGATTACTTCAACAATCTTTCCTGAACTCATATTTCTTTCCTCCGTTTCGTTTGAAGAGGTCATAAAACTATCGAAGGCTCGACAGTTTTATACCCTAACGAGGTCGTGATAAAACCTGTCTTCTTTAGTACTTAGTAAAAATCTTGAGCATTCTCAGCCCGCTTCTTTGATGATTACTCTAGTGCAGCTGCACCAGCCACAATTTCAGTAATTTCTTGGGTAATGGCTCCCTGACGAGCGCGATTATATGAAATCGTCAAATCACTAATAATGTTTTGCGCATTGTCAGTGGCTGTTTTCATTGCTGTCATTCCTGCTGCATGTTCAGCCGTCTTGGCATCGATGATTGCCCCGTAAATCAAACTTTCAGCATATTGAGGTAATAAATTATCTAAGATTGCTTCTTCTGACGGTTCTAAGATATATTCTTGCTCATAAGTTGTTGCTTCATCAGGATCTAAATCCGAGATTGGCAACATTTTTTCGACACGAAATTGACTTGTTAACGAATTGATATGATGATTATAACAAACATATAACTCGTCAAAGACTTCGTTTTCATACATTGTCGTTGCAGTAGAAACAATTTTTCTTACTTCATCAAAGCTAGGTTGATCAGTCAGGCCACGCAACTCATACGCAACATTGATACCACGCGCTTTAAAGAAGTCAGCTCCAGTTCCGCCAATTGCGATCAACACATATTCCTCTTGAGATTCGTGATCATCTGACATCATTTTCATAGTTTGTTTTAAAATTGAACTGTTGTATCCGCCAACTAACCCTTTATCAGAGGTTATTACGATATACCCTGTTTTTTTTACTGGTCGTGATGTCAGCATCATATGATAATTACCAGTTTCTGATGCTTCTTGACTATCATAAGAATCTAGTTCTGCTAGATCGCTTAATTGAGCTGCAACAAGATGCGTAACGATAGAACGGATTTTTGATGCATATTCTTGAAAGCTTCTAGAAGCAGTTTCTGATTTTGTCAGTTTAGCACCCGAAACCATTTGCATAGCATTGGTGATTTGACTGGTTTTTTTCGTTGAAGCAATGCGTTGTTTGATTTCATTTAATGAAGCACCCAATTCTTGTCACCTCTCTTACGCATTTTGAATTGATTCAAGTGTGTCTTTAGCTGTCAATCCTTCTGAATTAGCAGCATCAAAAATTTCTTTAAATTCTTTGATTGCAGCATCTAGATCTTCTGATTTTGGCAAGTCTTTCGTTGTCCGGATCGTTTCAAATAATTCTGGATGTTTGCCATCTAAAAAATCGAATAATTCTGATTCGAAATCTAGGATTTTTGCTACACTGATACTATCTAAAAATCCATGCGTCAATGCATATAAAATAACAACTTGTTTTTCAACAGCTAGTGGTGCATGTAATTTTTGTTTTAGAATTTCAACGGTACGACGGCCACGATTTAATTTTGCTTGTGTTGCCGCATCTAAATCAGAACCAAACTGAGTGAAGGCTTCTAATTCGCGGTAACTTGCTAAATCTAAACGAAGGGTACCCGCAACTTTTTTCATTGCTTTGATTTGTGCTGAGCCACCAACACGTGATACAGAAAGACCGGCATCAACGGCTGGACGAGTGCCCGCATAGAACAAATCACTTTCTAAGAAGATTTGGCCATCTGTGATTGAAATAACGTTTGTTGGGATATAGGCAGAAATGTCTCCTGCTTGCGTTTCAACAAATGGTAAGGCAGTCATTGAACCGCCGCCTAATTCATCACTTAATTTTGCCGCACGTTCTAATAAGCGTGAGTGTAGATAGAACACATCACCTGGGTATGCTTCCCGACCTGGAGGACGGCGCAATAATAATGAAAGTTCACGATAAGCAACGGCTTGTTTTGATAAGTCATCAAAGATGATCAAAACGTGCTTGCCGTTATACATGAATTCTTCTCCCATCGCAGCTCCTGCATAAGGCGCAATATAAAGTAATGGCGCTGGTTGAGAGGCTCCTGCATTCACAATAATCGTATAATCAAGTGCACCATAGGCTCTCAATGTTTCAACTTGGTTACGAACAGTTGATTCTTTTTGACCGATCGCAACATAGATACAAATGACATCTTGCCCTTTTTGGTTGATGATCGTATCAATAGCAATTGATGTTTTACCTGTTTTACGGTCACCAATGACTAGTTCACGTTGGCCACGACCGATTGGTACAAGTGCATCAATTGCTTTAAGACCAGTCTGCATCGGTTGATCCACTGATTTTCTTTGCATAACACCTGGTGCTGCTGCTTCTACTGGACGTGTTTTATCTGTTTTGATTTCGCCTAAGCCATCAATTGGTTGACCTAATGGATTAACGACGCGTCCGATCAATGCTTCACCAACAGGAACTTCCATGATTTTACCAGTACGTTTTACTTTGTCGCCTTCTCGAATAGTTTCAAAATCCCCTAGAATGATAATACCGACATCATTGGTTTCTAAATTTTGCGCCATTCCATATGAGCCATTAGAAAATTCAAGTAATTCTCCGCTCATTGCGTTTTCTAATCCATGGGCACGAGCGATTCCATCCCCAACATATGTGACAGTCCCAATTTCTTCGACTGCTAATTCTTGTTGATAATTTTTGATTTGTTCCTTAATCAAGGCACTGATTTCTTCTGCTTTGATAGCCATTCAATTCACCTCTTTATTGTGCTGAACGTTATTTTAATAACAATTCTTGGATTCGTTCTAATTGCTTATGGATACTACCGTCGATCACTTTATAATTGGCCTCTATAATTACTCCACCAACAATATCCGGATCAATCAAATTGATCAAGTTTGCTTGTTCATAGCCTAAAAGTTTTGCTGCTTTTTCTTCCATTAATTGGTGTTGTTCTTTTGTCAAAGGAACGGCTGTTAATGCTGTTCCTAAAAGCAAGCTTTTGTGCTCATCATAACGTCTTTCGTATTCATCGATCATTAATAATAAATCAATCATACGTGAGTAGTTATAAACAACATATAAGAAGTTTTTTATCGTTCCATCAAAGCCAGTAACTAGTTGTTTCATGATTTCGTCTTTTTCGTAAGGTTCGAGACGTACATCACTTAAAATGTCTCCTAATTCTGGAACTTCGTGAAAAATCTCTCTAAGTTTTAACAAGTCTTGATAAACACTATCGGCTTCTTGCTTTTCAATCGCCAGCTCAAACAAAGCTTTACCGTAGCGTTTCCCTACCGTGTATTTATCTAACTTCATTTGACTTACCTAAACCTTCGATATAAGAATTGATTAATGAATCATGTGCATCTGGCGTCAATTCTTTGTTTAAAATTTTCTCTGCAATTTGTAAAGATAGACTTGCTACCTCATCTTTAACAGATGCCAATGCTTCTTCATGTTCTTGAGAAATATCTTGACGTGCTTTTTCTCGTAAACGTGAAACCTCATCATTGGTTTCTGATAAGATTTTTTGACGGTTTTGGTCTCCATTCTCTTTCGCATGTTTGATGATTTCTGCGGCTTCTGATTTAGAAGATAGTAACTTTTGTTGACGTTCTTCTTGTAGCTTAGCAGCTGCGATTCGAGATTGTTCTGCAGAATCTAAATCGTTGGCAATTTTATCTTCACGTTTTTTTAACATATCAGTGATTGCTTCCCAAGCAAATTTCTTGATTAGAAGCATTAAAATTAGAAAAGCGCCACTTACAACAATCATTGTGCCAATTGTTGTACTTGGTCCTGCTTCACCGATTACTAAATGATCTAGCATGAAGTTTCAACTTCCTTTCTCTGCAATTCTCTGTGGTGGTTGGTTACTATTTTTTGTATAGCATAGTTTAGTCCACCTTATTTTTAGTGAAAATTGGTATTTCTTTTAAAATAGGTTACTGTTCATCATCAGCTCTGCCTTTTGATTAGAACTTTGAAGTAAGACTGATGTTTTTGGCGGTCTTCTTTGTTTTTGGAAAAGCTTGGTGTTTCTTTTTTATAGGTTACTTCTCTCACTTCGTTCGCCAAGTACTGCTCATCATCAGCTCTGCCTTTTGGTTAGAACTTTGAAGTAAGACTGATGTTTTTGGCGGTCTTCTTTGTTTCTGGAAAAACTTGGTGTTTCTTTTTTTATAGGTTACTTCTCTCACTTCGTTCGCCAAGTACTGCTCATCATCAGCTCTGCCTTTTGGTTAGAACTTTGAAGTAAGACTGATGTTTTTGGCGGTCTTCTTTGTTTCTGGAAAAACTTGGTGTTTCTTTTTTTATAGGTTACTTCTCTCACTTCGTTCGCCAAGTACTGCTCATCATCAGCTCTGCCGAAGTCAGTCGCTGTGATTCGCAGCAAAGAAAGCAGTAACGCGTGGCGTTTAAAAACTCAGCGTCCTGCCTTCTAAAGGGATTATTTAAGCACTAATAACAATGCAATAACTACACCTAGAATAGGAACCGCTTCAATCAAGGCAACCCCGATAAACATTGTTGTTCTTAGTTGTCCAGCCATTTCTGGTTGGCGTGTCATTGATTCGATTGTTTTTGAGATAACTTTTCCGTTACCGTATGCTGCCCCGATGGCTGCTCCGAAAACTGCGATTGCTGCTGCGATATAATTTAATCCGTCCATTATTGTTTTCCTCCTAAGAAATAGTTGTTTTTATTTATTATTTATTCTTCGACTTCAACTTTATGAGCCATGTAAACCATTGATAATGTTACAAAAATAAATGCTTGGATTGCGCCGATAAATAATGAAAAGGCTAACCAGATCATTTCTAGCGGTATTGCGAGTGGAATCGTCCAAAGTCCGACACTTGATACCAGTCCTGCAATCAGTCCAAGTAATACTTCACCAGCAAAGATATTTCCGTATAAACGTAGTGCTAAAGTAAGCAAATTCGTAAATTCTTCCATCAACTTGATCGGCATTAGGAAAGATACTGGACTTAAAAAGCTATTTTTGAAATATCCTTTCAAGCCAAAACGACTAACACTAAAGAAATGTGTTAAAGCAATCATGATCAAGGCTAATGTCAAGGTAACCATTGGATCAGCTGTAGGGCTCTTCCAATACGTATAATCCCCGATCGCCACCTTGGTTACTAAACCAATAATGTTAGCAACTAAAACGAACATGAACATCGTGAATGCTAGCAGGTGAAAATTTGTTACTTCTTTACTCGGCATATTGTCGGTAATGATACTTCGAACAAAATCAATAAGATACTCAATAACATTTTGTTTGCCTTTAGGTTTCATTTGAATATTCCTTGTGCAGTAATATACTATCCCAAAGACAATGACACACGTTAACAGAACCATTAAGCAAATCGTTCCATCAAACCAAATTGGCCCAATCTTGAAGAGTAGTGTCTTCTCTTCCAAATTTTTTCACCTCTTTTCTAACAAACTTACGAGAAGCTTAAAAAGGCTTCTATATTCTTAACCACACGTATCATACCACCAACGATGAATAATTTCAAAAGAATTTCATGAAAATAAGACACTTCTTTTAATATGACAAAAATTTATCAGAACAAGGTCTTACTAGTATTCGGCAGTACAATAGTTGGTTACTGAAAAAATGATGAAAATCCATCAGTTTCTTTACACTCTACCAAATTTTTCACATAAGATAAAGCAAAGAAAACAAATATGCGAAAAAGAATAAAATAACCATTAAAAAACACCTAACTTTTGACAAACTAGCGCAAATTATTTTTAAGTGTCCGGCTGATTTCACGATTGATTTCTTTTCGTTTCAAATCTTCTCGTTTATCATATTGTTTTTTTCCTTTAGCAAGTCCAATCAACACTTTTGCATAGCCATTTCGAATATAGACTTTTAATGGAATAATCGTGATCCCTGTATTTTTTGTTTCAGCGATCAATTTAGCGATTTGCTTTTTGTGTAGAAGTAATTTTCTCGTCCGTAAAGGATCGTGATTAAAAATATTCCCCTGCTCATAAGGACTAATATGCACATTGAGCAGGTAAGCTTCCCCATTTCTGATTCTAGCAAAGCCGTCCTTTAAGTTGATTCGACCATTACGGATCGATTTGATTTCTGTTCCTTGTAACACGATACCCGCTTCCATCGTATCAACAACGGTATAGTCATGCCTCGCTTTACGATTTTGGGCAATCAGTTTTCCTTCCCCTTTTGGCATACCCATTCCTCCATTTTCTATTTTTTCTTTTGTTTCTTTATTTTTTTCTTTTTAGCCACTTCTTTATAAAATGGCTTTTTGCCTTTTTTCTTGTTTTTCTTTTGTGTAAAAGGTCTCTTATCTGTCTCTTTACGATCTGAGACGTTTCTGCGACGGTTATCTTGACGTTTTTTTGGTTTTGGTGCTTCGATTCTTTCTACTTCTTCCGCTTCTAGAAATTCGAAATCGATTTCTCTCGTTTCAGGATCGGCTTTGTCTACTTTGACTTTGACTTTTTGGCCGATTTTTAGGGTCATTCCTGTTCTTTCCCCAACAAGTGCCATATGATTTTCAATAAAATGGAAATAGTCTTGTTTTAAATTATTGACATGGATCAGACCTTCGATTGTATTTGGTAATTCAACAAAGAGACCAAATCGCGTTACAGAACTAATGATACCGTCGTACTCTTCCCCAATTTTATCTGCCATAAATTCAGCTTTCTTCATTGAATCAACTTCACGTTCTGTTTCAACAGCTCTTCGTTCCATTCTTGAACTATGATCTGCAATATCAGGTAAATTCTGTTCCCATTTCTCTTTTAGTTTTTCAGAAATCTTCCCTTCATAGCTACGGATCAGTCGATGAACGATCAAATCTGGGTAACGACGGATGGGGGAGGTGAAATGGGTATAATATTCTGCTGCCAAACCATAATGTCCATAGTTATCTTCTGAGTATCTGGCTTGTTGCATGCTACGCAATAGCATCGTATTGATGACTGCTTCTTCCGGTTTATCAGCTACTTGCTCCAAAACCTTTTGTAAGTCTTTTGGCGTAATATCTGCCTTTGTGCCTTTAACTAAAATACCTAATACAGCAGCAAAATCAAAGAAACGCTGCATTTTTTCTTCTTTTGGTTGTTCATGTATACGATAAATAAAGGGTAATTTCAACTCATTAAAGTGTTTAGCTACGGTTTCATTTGCTGCTAGCATAAACGATTCGATCAAACGTTCACCCACGCCACGTGTCCGCAATAAGATATCGTGTGGATGTCCTTCAGCATCAACTAATACTTTTGCTTCGCGGTCTTCAAAAGAAATCGCACCGCGGTTCTCCCGCATTTGTTCAAGAATACGATGAAGCTCGCCCATTTCTTTGAACATAGTCACTAATTTTTTATAACGTTTCATTGTTTCCGGCTTTTGCTCTTCTAAAATTTCATTGACAGCCGTATAAGTCATTCGTTCCGTTGTTTGGATGACACTTTGGAAAATATCATGTTTGACTACATAACCTTCTGGTGTTATCTCCATTTCACAACTCATCGTCAATCTAGGAACATTGGGGTTTAATGAACAAATCCCATTAGATAGGCGTTGTGGAATCATTGGCACAACACGATCAGTCAAATAGACACTTGTTCCTCGTTCATACGCTTCTTGATCCAACTCACTGCCTTCTGTTACATAATAAGAAACATCAGCAATATGCACGCCTAAAAAGTAGTTGCCATTTGCTAATTTATGGACAGTTACAGCATCGTCTAAATCTTTGGCATCTTCTCCATCGATTGTTACGATTATTTGATCACGCAAATCCCTGCGACCCTTGATATCTGTTTCTGAAATTGCATCTGGCACTTTGTCAGCTGCTGCAATAACTTCATCTGGAAAGCTTGTTGGAATACCATGAGCTACGACGATCGATAAAATGTCCATCCCTGGATCATTTTTATGACCAACTACTTTTTTAACTAACCCTTCTAAGCTTCTTGGGTATTCTTTATCTGGATAATGGGTGATTTCCACGATTACGATACTACCATCGACTGGCTTGATTCCTTGTGCAGCAATGTTAAACGTCAATCCTGTCATTTTTTTATCTTTGGGAATAGCATAACCGTATAAATCAGTTTCGTTCACTTCATTATCCTCATAAGCGATAAATTCACCAACCACTTGAGTGATTGCACGTTTTTTTATCTCCACGATTTTCCCTTCAGCACCACGATCTGAAAAAGCATCTGCTGGCTGTACGATATCAATTGCGACAAGATCCCCATCCATCGCAAAATTCACGGCTTCTTTCGGAATATAGACATCTGCTTCTTCCGGATCGATCGTTACAAAGCCAAAACCTCGTTCGTTTGCTCGAAAAGTGCCTTCAATATCTCCATTTTTCTGTGGTAAACGGATTTTCCCTTTTTTGGTGAATTCTATTAATTTTTCGCGTTCCATCGTTGCAACTGTTTGAACGAGCAACTTAAAATCTGAGCTCTTTTGTAATTGCAATCCCTCTGCGATTTCTTCCATAGAAAAACTTTTTTTCGTATGATTTTCCATGAAGGTTAGGATTTTCTCCTTGATTGTTTGTTTTGTCATTCTTTCTCCTCATTCCAAGACAATGTATTTAAAAATGCTAATACGTCTTGTTCTAATTGTTTATGATCTGGTCCTACGGTCAACACATGATCGCTATTTGGGTACCAGTTTAATGTAGATCGTGTCTGGGTTAGTGCTTGTGCCGTCTGATAAACGCCCATTGGATCGATCATTTCATCTTTTCCAGCTTGAGCCATAAACACTGGCACCTCGATTTGGGCTAGTTTATTTGCTGTTTGTTTGGAAAATGCTTCGATATCACTTAGTTGCTCATAAGAAGCTGTTTTGATATTCACCATTCGCTCAGCTCGTTCTTGTGTTGAAACTCCGGCCATTTTTAACACTTTATCCGCATAAAGGGCAAAGTTTTCTGGTACTTTATTTTTTACTGGAACAATTGGTGAACAAAAAAAACCACCACCAATGACTCCTTCCAGTTGATCTGTCAGGGCACTCATTGTAAAAATACCGCCCATCGAAAGGCCAAAAATCGCAAGTTCTTTATAGCCATGCTCTTTTAAAAACTGAATTGCTTCTATCGTATCCTGCCACCAATCACTTGTTGACTTTGCTAAAATATTTTCTGGTGCAACAGTTGCATGACCAGAGAAATTTGGTGAATAAACGGTATAATTCTCTTTTTCTAAATAACGACTCATCATTCGAACATCATTACTACTGCCTGAATAAGCGTGCAAAAGTAAAACCGCACGGGAACCATTTTGGGTAAATAATGGTTTAGGTAGACTTATTTTTTTCACTTTTTAATTCACCTCGTCTCCATTTTAGCACATTATCTAGTGAAAACCTTGTGAAAAGAAAGATGTTTCAAGAACTTTCCGTTTACCAATAATCATTTTTTCTAAAGAAAAAAGTCCCTCAGTAAATGAAGGACTTCAAAGGTCTTACTTTGATGATAACAATACTAAAATAAATAATAGTAACATCCAAACAGCACCAATAATTGCTGTTGCGCGTTGCATTACAGCTTCAAATCCACGTGCTTTTTGTTTGCCGAACAATTTATCTGCACCGCCCGTAAATGCACTTGCTGCACTGTTTTGTTTACTAGGCTGCATCATAACGGCAATAACCATCACTACTGAAAGGATGATCACAAGTGTTAAAATAAAATTATACATAGTCTAATTCTCCCTTATTCACAAAATACATCTATTATACTTTAGCATATTTCTTGCATAAATACCAGTTGTATTTAACAGCAGAAGAACAAAATACGATACATTGGGTCTATTTTTCTTATAATATTTTTATCAAGTTCTTAAAACATCGCCATATTCTGGCTTTCTATCGAACTCTTTTTTAGCAAATGGACAGAGTGGAATGATTTTTTTTCCTTCGCGACGGGCTTTTTCCACACCGCTATACACTAGTTTTTCGGCCAGCTTTTGTCCTCGGTAGGTTGGTTCCACAAAGGTATGATCAATGATCATCATTTTTTCTCCTGCATTTGACCAAGTCATTTCACCAATTTCTTGATTTTCATCATTTAATAATACAAAACGATCTTGTTCTTCTTTTATTTCCATAATTATTTTCCATCCTTTCGAATGTATTTTAAGGCTCCACTTGGACATGTGTTGATGACACGGATATCCTCTTCAACACTGCCATTATCAGTGATGATCCATGGACGGCGACCTACTTCAAAAACATCAGGATTACCGCGAACACAATTTCCAATATGAGCGCAAATGTCTTTACTATAATAAATATCTAGCTTTTCACCGGAATATTTACGATAGCCTTCTTCCAAAAGTAATTCTTCTGTTACATTTTTATCATTGATTTTACTTCCATCCATCTTATTGAATTCCTCCTCGGATCATAAAAAAACAATTATCTTCCTGTTCTTCAATAACTTGATTCTAACAATTTAAACATATCGTTGCAACTATCTGTTCTCTTAAAAAAACTTCAATCATTTTTAGCGCGTAAAGAAGATAAAATTGAAACAGTATCCACTACCTCTTGTAAAACGGCACCTAATAACGCTGGGATGATTCCTGTACTTGCGATTAACATCAAGACCGTACAAATCATAATACCAATCAACACAGATTGCTTGGCGATCTTCATCGTATCTTTAGAAATTTCCACAGCTTTACTGACTTTTTCCAAATCATCTTTTAAGATTACCACATCCGCCGTTTCACTGGCCGCTGTCGCACCATGTGCGCCCATGGCGATTCCTACATCAGCAATCGCCAAAGATGGTGCATCATTGACGCCGTCGCCTACCATGATCACTGGATGTTGAGAGTGAGGTAATTGTTTCAATACAGCAATTTTATCTTGCGGTAAACATTCCGCATGAACTTCGCTAATGCCAATTTTTTTTGCGATAGCAACAGCAATTGATTTCTGATCGCCTGTTATCATCAGCAAATGATCAATATGAAGTTTTTTCAACTGAATCATGGTTGCTTTGGCTTCTGGACGAATCCGGTCGGTAAAGGTGATATAGCCTAGATATTGGTCATTTTCTGAGACATAAATAGCTGTTTGGTCAGTTTCTTTTTCAATTTTTTGCGCTGTAACATAGGTTGCTTTGCCAACACGAATTACATTTCCTGCAATCACCGCTTTAATTCCCATGCCTGTTATCTCATCTAAAGCAGAAACTCGTTTCAATTTTGTTTTAGAGGATATGGCCGATAGCAAAGAACGTGCTAATATGTGACTTGATTCTTGTTCTGCACTTGCTGCTAACAACAAGAGTTCCTCCGCCGTAATTCCACTTTCAGAAACGATTTTATCGACTGATACTGTTCCTTTCGTGATCGTTCCAGTCTTATCAAAGGCAACAGATTTTGTTTCGGACATCTGCTCAATAGTAGTCCCTGTTTTCACAATGATTCCATTTCTACTTGAACGATTCATGCCAGCAACTAACGCAATCGGAGCTGCTAAAATCAATGGACATGGTGAAGCTACAACTAAAACTTCTGCGAATCTGGTTGGATCCTTTGAAATAAACCAAGCAACTCCAGCAATTACATAAGCTGTAATTGTGAATGGCACTGCATAACGGTCAGCCATCCGCACAAAACGAGCGGGATTTTCCTCTGATTCTTTGACAAGTTTCACAATGGTTTGATACTGACTATCTGCTGCAGTCTTTTTGGCTTTCATGGTCAATGAGCTATCACCATTGATTGAACCAGATAGTACAGAATCGCCTACTTTTTTATTTACAGGACGAGATTCTCCTGTCAAAGAAGATTCATCAACCGTCGAGATGCCATTCATGACATAACCGTCAACAGGAACTATTTCTCCTGGTTTTACAATAAGCTCATCGTCAACTTGAACTTTTTCAGCCAAAATATCTACTAGCGAACCATTAACCAACTGATGTGCCTTTTGTGGTGAGTGATCGAGTAAAGATTTTAATTCTTTGTTAGCACGTTTAGCGGCATAATCTTCTAGCGAATCGCCTCCAGTCAACATCACCAATATCATCAAACTCGCCCAATATTCTCTAACAGCTAATGTGGCGATGATTGCTGTGATCGCTAAAATATCTACACCATATCTGCCGGATTTCAACGTTTTTACCATTTCAATCAGCATTGACAGTGCCATTATAGATCCAGTCACAGCAATCAGGGCAAATGCCCATGTCGATTGTTCCAACACAAATTCAAATAGCAATGCGAAAACGCCAGTCATTATAGTAATGATCAGTTTTGTCAAATGTTTCATTTTTATCTACCCCTTTAAGGCTTTCCTTTTCTAACTTAAGACTACGCTTTGCGAAAGAAATAACAAAGTCAAAGGGCTTAAATGAAAATGATTGTCATTCTTTATTAGAAATATTTGTTAAAAAAGCCAGGACATTAATTCGTCCTGGCTTTTATCGTGTTAAATCACTCGTTTAGTTTTTTTGTTTTTTCTATGCTCTTTTCTTTTTTCAACTTCATAGATCGCTCTTGTCATAAACAAAGAGATATAGTTAAAGATCGAGCGACTTCCCAGAATCAATGGCAAGTAGAAGAAAACATTTCTTGTAAATAAAGGTGTCAGCATAAAGAAGTCTCCGAAGAATAAGAAACAAGCAATAAAAGCGATTAAAAGCATACCGATCATTAATTGCTTTTTCAAATCTAATGGTCTAGCAGCTCTCAGTAATACTTGGAATCCTACACAACCTGTAAGCAGCACGCACATTGTCGACACCTCTTGATGTGATAGTTCAAACAAAATACCTGCCAATTGTAACACTAAAATATTGAAGACCACCGTCAAAGCTCCTGGCACTGAAATACGCAAGATATTTGTTAAAAAATGACCTTTTATTCGTTGATAATTAGGCTCTAATGCCAAAATAAAGGAAGGAATACCAACTGTTAGTGTATTGATCGGCGTTAATTGTAGTGGCGCAAATGGATAAGGCAAAAATAAAAAGATGAATGTGACCGCCAATATAGCTGAGTAAATTGTTTTTACCATGTACATCGACGCCACCCGTTCAATATTATTGATCACTCTTCGACCTTCATTCAAAACTTGGATCATCGAACTAAAGTCAGAATTAAGCAGCACAACATCGGATACCGCTCGAGCCGCATCGCTTCCGCTAGCCATTGCGACACTTACATCCGCTTCTCGTAGTGAAAGAATATCATTAACTCCGTCTCCTGTCATACAAGTTGTATGGCCATTTTGTTTTAAAGCTTGAATCAATTCTCTTTTTTGATAAGGAGTCACTCGACCAAAGACGGTTGTTTTTTCAACTAATTCTTTGAAATCAGCGTCTTCTGAAATTTTGCTCATATCGACAAAATTTTCTGCCCCAGCGATTCCCGCTTGTTTAGCTATTTGTGATACCGTAATAGGGTTATCACCCGAAATAACTTTTAAAGTGACATCTTGCTTTGCAAAATACGAAAATGTGTCCACAGCATTTTCACGAATCGTATCGGCAATAATGAAGATCGCAACCGTCTCTTTTTTTGTTGGCAACACAGGACTCGTTAATTCGTCAGAAAAATGAACTAAAATTAAGACGCGGTCTCCTTGTTCGTTATAAGGAGCCAACTTCTCTTTTAAGTCTTGCGGAACATCAGAATAGATGAATTCTGGTGCGCCCATTACAAATGAACCTTTTTCCTCAAACGTGACACCACTCCATTTCCGATCAGAAGAAAATGGAATCACTTCTTTGACTTTCCAATTAGATTGCGTTAATGGAAATCGAGTTCTTAAAACTTTAGCTGTTGCATTTTGATCAGATAGGCCTGCCATCATTTCACTCATCGCCCGCTCGATTTCACTAGCTGGAAAACCTGCTTGAGGAATCAATTCTTTAAACGTTAAACTACCATCTGTAATAGTTCCAGTCTTATCTAAACAAATTGTGTCGACACGAGCAAGTGTTTCAATACAAGATAAACGCTGAATCAACGTTTGTTTTCTGGCTAAATTCGCAGCACCTACAGCAAAGGCTACACTGGTCAACAGCATCAAGCCTTCTGGAATCATACTGATCAAGGCCCCTGAAACACCTAAAACAGTTTTCGGAAAGGACTGCGTTGATTGATATTGGGACCAAAATAATAGCAAACCAATTGGGACAATTGCAAAAGTCAGTCCTTTAATCAACAAATTAAGAGAATTCATCAATTCAGAAGTTGATGGCTTTTCAGTTTTTGCTTCTTTCGATAACTTAGAGACAAAGTTATCTTCCCCAACAGCTGTGATTTGAACAAAACCTAAACCTGAGGTAATAAAACTACCACTCATGATTTTGTCACCATTTTGCTTTGTGATTTTATCAGACTCACCCGTTAAAAGAGATTCATCAACCTCCATCCCTTCCGCTTGGAGCACAATACCATCAGAAGGAACTTGATTTCCTAAAGTTAGAACTAAAACATCGCCTAAAACTATTTCATCTTGAAAAATTTTTGTCACTTGATTTTCTCTGACTGCCATTACTTCAGTTTTATTGACGATCGATAATTTATCGATTGTTTTCTTTGCATGAATTTCTTGAATCACACCAATTGCTGTATTGATGATAATGATCCAGAAGAATAAAGCATTTTTAGGATAACCTACAGCAAAAACAGCTGCCGCTAAAAACAAGTTGATGAAATTAAACAGTGTTAAAGAATTATCTAAAATAATCTGTTTTGTAGTTCTAGAAAGATCTTCCCCTTCATTATTGTATTTTCCTTCAGCATACAGCTGTTGCACTTCTTGATTGGATAGTCCTTTTATAGTTGGTGGAATCCGAATATCATTATTATTTAGTGATTGTGGCTTTATTTCAGATGAAAGAAACTCCTCGCTATCAATATCTCTTTTTCGTTTTAACAATTTTCTCATACTTTCGTTCACCTTTTTCTTGCTAATATTACTTCAATTGTAGAGTATTTTAGCGTATTTTTCTGGCACCTGATTTAAGTTTACACTTTTTTTAACCATTTGAACAAAATGAAGGTGCTTTGATTAGTAATGGAATATAAAAAAAGAAAGGCTAAAATTCTAGTCTTTCCTTTTTATCATTTTTTGCTTGTCTGTGTTCGAGCAATGTCCATGCTACAGATTACAGTATAGTGAAAAATAGTTCGATCCACTCACTCCTTATTGGAGTGAGACATCGTGCGGTCAAGTATAAATGTCTGACTGCATGGATTTCAATGAAAAATTTGCTAATCATCCCTTTTTTCTCTATTATTTTGGTGCGGATCTCCCAATGTTTTCATGGTCACTTAGGAGCCGCACCTAGAATTATCTATTCATTCGCCTGCTAGCTTAAGAGCTTACTTCCAAAAAGTATCAAAAATCGAAATCGGCATATGACGCTTATGCTGAGTTTTTTTATACCAACCTTCTATCGTTTCTCGCGCTTTATCCGACACCGTTTTTCCTTCAACATAGTCATCAATATCATCATACGTCACACCAAGGGCTACTTCATCAGCCACTAAAGGTTTGTCATCTTCTAAGTCAGCAGTCGGTATCTTAGTATACAGTTCAGCTGGTGAACCTAATTCTTTCAGCAACGCTTTCCCTTGACGTTTATTTAAGCGGAATAGTGGTAAAATATCCGCTCCGCCGTCCCCATATTTTGTGTAAAAACCAGTAATATTTTCTGCTGCATGATCCGTTCCGATTACAGCACCGGATTTTTCTCCAGCAATTGCATATTGAACGATCATTCTTTGGCGAGCTTTCATATTCCCTTTATTAAAATCTGTGATTGAAACCTCTGATTCTTCCAAGGAGCTAACACAAGCATCAATCGCTGGTTTGATATTTACTCGCAAAGAATTATCTGGTTGAATAAACTCTAACGCTTTTTTAGCATCCGCTTCATCTGCCTGCTCACCATAAGGTAAACGAACAGCTACAAATTGATAGGCTTCATCTTGTGTTTCTCTTCGCATTTCTTCCATTGTTAATTGAGCTAATCGTCCAGCTAAGGTAGAATCTTGCCCTCCACTGATTCCTAGTACAAAGGTCTTTAAAAAAGGGTATTTATATAAATAACTTTTCATGAATTCAATGCTTTTTCGAATCTCTTCTTGCGGATCTATTTGTGGCTTTACACCTAATTCTTCAATAATTGCCTTTTGCAATGACGCCATAAAAATCCCTCCTATTATTTACCTTGACTTAACGCTTTTACATCTACTCGAACTTTTTCCAGTAAACGCATTTTATGGTTCCAGCACTCAGTTGATAAATCTACTGGATATTTTTGAGGATTTAGGTCCCGTTTGTATTCTTCCCAAAGTGAATCAAGATTTTCTTTTGCGTAACTTTTGATTTCTTCCAGAGTAGGCATTTCGTAGACACGTTTACCAGCAACAAAAATATCTTGTAAAACTGCTCTTGCTTCGAAATCTCTAACGGTTTTATTGATGAAGGTATGCACTGGATGGAACATATAGATTTCCTCTTGCTCACGAGGATCTTCATCCCATAAAGTTACATAATCCCCTTCAGATTTTTTATCTGATTTACGTGTGATGCGCCACACCTGTTTTTTGCCAGGTGTTGTGACTTTTTCAGCATTGCTAGAAAGTTTGATCGTATCTTCCATTTGTCCATTTTCGTCTTCGATCGAAACAAGTTTAAATACCGCACCCAATGCTGGTTGATCATAGGCTGTAATCAATTTTGTACCAACGCCCCAAACATCAATTTTAGCTTTTTGCATTTTTAAACTTAATATCGTGTTTTCGTCTAGATCATTTGAGGCGTAGATTTTTGCCTCTGTATATCCTGCTTCATCTAGTTGTTCACGAACTCTTTTTGAAATATAGGCCATATCACCACTATCAAGACGAACACCAAGAAAGTTGATCTTATCTCCCATTTCATTCGCGACACGAATAGCACTCGGTACCCCTGATTTCAAGGTATCATAGGTATCCACTAAAAAGACGCATTCTTTATGCGTTTTAGCATAAGCTGTAAAGGCATCGTAATCATTGCCATATGACTGCACTAATGAATGAGCATGTGTGCCGCTCACTGGGATACCAAAAACCTTTCCTGCACGTACATTACTGGTAGCGTCTGCTCCACCAATATAAGCCGCACGAGTCCCCCAAACAGCTGCATCTAATTCTTGTGCACGACGCGTACCAAATTCCATCAACGGATCTTCTCCGATTACTGATTTGATACGAGCGGCTTTTGTTGCAATCAGCGTTTGAAAATTGACCATATTCAGTAAAGCAGTTTCAATCAACTGACATTGTGCTAAAGGCCCCTCTACTTGAATCAATGGTTCATTATTAAAGACTAAATCTCCTTCTAATGCAGAGCGAACCGTGCATTTAAATTCAAATTCTTTGAGATAGGTCAAAAAGTCCTCAGGGTACGCTTCAACCTCTCTAAGATAAGCAATATCTGTCTCCGTAAAAGTTAGATTCTCTAAATAGTCCACTAATCGTTCTAAACCAGCAAAAATGGCATAGCCATGATTAAACGGCATCTCACGAAAATAACATTCAAAGACTGAATGCAAATCCGCTCTACCTAATTGCCAGTAGGTTTGCATCATGTTAATTTGATATAAATCCGTATGTAATGTTAATCCGTCATCATCGTAAACTTTTGTCATCTCAGTGTACCACCTTTTATTTTTCTAGAATTTTAATTTCTATTATACCAAAAAACTATTTTTTTAACTAAAAACTACTTTTAAGATGTTTTCTTATTAAAAATAAAAAACTTGCTGAAAAAGTAATTCAACACGACTACTGCCACTTGAGTCGCCATTTTTGACCAAAAATCCGAAATATTTAAAACTTCTATCATTAAAATCATCAATGCCATATCGATAACAAAAGACAAAATACGATACCAGTAAAAAAGCAGTATTTCCCTAACAAAAGAACCTAGATCATCATGCTTACTGCCAAAGACAAAATACTTGTTTGTAAAAAAGGCGAATAATACAGATAAAAACCAACTGATTGCATTACTGATTTTATAATCGATTCCTAACATGTCTTTACAAATAAAAAACACCACAAAGTTAACAATTGTCGTTGCCACGCCAAACGCTATATAAGAAATCACTTCCTTATATTTATAAATCAATTCTTTCAACACATACGCTCCCTTTCATTGCTCTTTTTATTTTATCAAAGATAGAAGAGAAATCCTACTGCTTTTCAATTTCCGTATCATCAACTATAGCGATTAAGTTTATTTCACATAGATATTTTTATAGTAGAAAACAGCTAGCTGGGTTCGATCTCTTAATGCTAACTTTTCTAATAAACTACTGATATAATTTCTGATAGTTCCCTCACTTAAATGTATTTTTTCAGCGATTTCTTTATTGTTCAATCCTTCTGCAATTAACGAGAGGATCGATAAATCTTTTTCATTCAATTTAAGTTCTTCTAAACAACCATTTTTTTCAGTTTTTAATAATTGTGGCAATCGATCCATGATTGTATGCCCAAAAACGGATTGGCCATTTTTAACTGCTTTGATTGATGGCACAATAGCTTCTAAGTCCTGTTTTAACAAATATCCTTTCACACCGATTCTAAGAGCTTCGACGATATATTCATCGTCTGAAAACGTCGTTAACAGTAAAATAGAAGCTTGTTCTTCTTTTGCTAATATCTCTGTAGCAGCCTCTATTCCAGTTGACTCACCCATCCGAATATCCATCAATAAAATATCTGGATGCAGTGTTTCATACAATTCAACCGCTTGTGTCGCATTGTTTCCTATCCCTATTACACTAATTTCACCACTCGCTTCAACAATTGTTTTGAGTGAAGTGGTCACTAATAAATCATCATCTACAATCAATAATCGAATCATTTCTTAAACCCCTTATTTTGGCAAGACCGCTAGTACTGAAAAGCCAATTTCTTTTCGACGATAGCTTAATCTTCCTCCTAATTTTTTAATTCTTTCTTGCATACCAATCAAACCGATCCCTATTTCATTTGGATTTTTACTTTGATTCTGAGTGCCATTATCCTCTATTGTTAATTTATAAAAACCTGGATGATCTTGAAATTCAATGACTACTTTGTCCGCATTACTATGTTTCATTACATTAGCCAGTGATTCTTTGATTAGCATTAAACAGGCCAATTTATATTCTTTGCTGATACGTTCAGAGAAGGCCCCAATTAATTGTACCTCGCAAAAAGTAAAGTTTTGCACTATATTTTGACATGCTAATGCCAAGCTCAGTGACTCATCATGTAAATCATGAACACTTTCTCGAATACTATTCATTCCTTCAGTGATTGTTTTTTGAAGCTGATCTAATGGTTGTTTTAGCTTGTCTTCTTGGTTGATCGCTTTAAGCGCTCCTGTCTGCAATAATGCGCTTGAAAGTAAGTGCCCTACATTATCATGGATATCTCGAGCAATTCTATTTCGTTCATTTGAAAGCTCCAAATCAATCTTTATTTCTTGTTGTTTGATCAAGTCAGAATTATGTGCTTCAAATGAAAAATTATTTTCGTAGTTCTCTTCTTCTAATAAAATATAATTATTTCGTAGCGTATACTCTTTCGTAGTAAGAACAGCCAAATATCCAGCTAGCCCGCATAAAAGCAAAAGATACATCTTTAAACTAGTTGAGTACTCATTGCTATATAGCAGAAAAGCTACAATCAAACCACTATTTAAAAGAGATACTTTTTTTCCCTCTTCCAACATTCCATCATAAAAAAGAATCGGAATAAAATACGCATATTCTAACCACCAAGCTGCACTAATCATCAAGGTCAAAAGACCGAAAAAAGAAAATTTTGGTTTTTTAATGACCCAAAGAAAAATATCTAGCATCATCGTGACTAAAATAAAAAGGACCATTTCAGTTTGATACGTTTGATTGATCAGGATGATTGTACATAAACCTAACAAAAAAACTTTATCCACTATATTGCGCATTTTAAATTTATCCATCATTCTCTCCAAATTCGTTTATTGTATGACAAATGTCACATCGATATAGGAAAATATTCACTTATATCTTTATATAGTATAGGTTATAGTTCTATTATAAAGAAAAAAAGGAGAATTTCATATGATAATCGAAATAAATGATCTTGTAAAAAGGTATGGAAAATTAACCGCCCTAAATCACTTTAACCTAAAAGTAAAGCAAGGGGATATATTAGGCCTGCTTGGTCCTAATGGTTGCGGGAAATCAACCGCAATCAACTGTATACTTTCATTGCTATCTTACGACAAAGGTGACATCAAACTCTTTGGAGAAAAGATGTCTCCAACTCGATACGATATCAAAAAAAGAATCGGCATCGTCCCACAAGAAGTGGCTGTTTTTGACGAGTTGACTGTAATTGAGAATATCGATTATTATTGTGGACTATATATTACCGATAAAAAAACTAGAAAACAGTATATTACAGAAGTTATTGCACTAGTTGGTCTGGAAGATTTTATCACCTTTCTCCCTTCGAAATTAAGTGGTGGCTTAAAACGCAGGCTGAATATTGCCTGTGGCATCGTGCATAAACCTGAACTTATTTTTTTGGATGAACCCACAGTAGCAGTCGATCCTCAAAGCCGAAATAAAATTTTAGACAGTATCAAAGAACTGAACCGTCAGGGTGCCACAATCGTCTATACAACCCACTATATGGAAGAAGTCGAACAATTATGCAATAACATCGTAATCGTCGAAAAAGGACAAGTGATAGCAGAAGGCACTAAAGAACAGTTAAAAAGTATGATCAAGGTCAACGAAAAAATTGTGATCGAAATCCCTGATTTTCCTACAGCGGTAAAAGAAAAATTATTACAGCTTCCAGGTATTATCGAGATTACGTATGACAACGTTTTTGCAACCTTGAATACAGAAGAAAATAAAGCAGTGTTTGCTCAAGTACTGCACTTACTAGAAGAAAATCAAATTTCATTTGGTAACTTTTATACCCAACAACCAACTCTTAATGACGTCTTTTTAGAAATAACTGGCAGAGAATTAAGAGATTAGAAAGGAGCCATCCTGTGTTTTGGCATTTATATCATTATCGTTTAAAGATTCAAGCAAAAAATAAAGTGCTACTATTTTGGTCACTCATCTTCCCGCTACTCTTAGGCCTTTTTTTTACTGCGGCATTTAGTAACTTAGATACATTGAATACAGTGAAAAAAATCCCTGTTGGAATTGTCATTAGTGATAATAACGATTCTCAAAATACGGAATTTTTTATCAAAACAGTCGAAGAAATCAAATCGAATGATCAAAAAATGTTTGCGTCAGTCGTATTATCAAAAGAAACAGCTGCTCAGCACTTACTTGATGAAAAAATAGCTGGTTACTATACTTTGTCAGCTGAAAATCTCTCGCTGACAATCAATAAACAATCAATTCAACAAAATGTTTTGAACTCATTTATGAATCAATTTATTCAAAGTAAATCAATATTAAGCACCTTAGAAAAAGAAAACCCTGCGCTCTTAGCTTCATCAATTACAGAAAAAATAGGTCAAACCAATAATTATATTTCAGTAAAAAATGCAACAGCTTCAAAAGGAAGCCAAAAAAGCTTCTTCTTCTTTACCTTGATTGGCATGAGTTGTATGTTCGGTATGTTCTGGGGGATCATTACCGCCAATGATGAGCAAGCTAACCAATCTGCTAATGGCATTCGCATTAGTATGACTCCAAAAAACAAACTGTTTATTGTCCTAACTAACTTAGCTTCTTCCTTTACCATATTTGTCACTGAATTGTTTTTTATCCTAGGATTCAGTCATTTCGTTTACGGAGTAGATTTTGGTGACCGCTGGCTTTTGATTTTACTGACTTGTTCGCTAACAGCTGTTACCGCCATCTCATTAGGTGTTTTGTTCGGTAATCTTTTAAAAGTGCCACTCAATCAAAAAATTTCACTTGCAGTAACTTTTCAAATGACCTGTAGCTTTTTAGCTGGTATGATGTCTCCAGATATCAAACTTTTAGTCAATCAACATCTGCCTTGGTTAAATGCTATTAACCCAGTAAACCTTGTTAGTGAGGCGTTATATAAGCTTTATTATTATCAAAATATTGACAGCTTCTACAATAATATTCTCAACCTAAGCATACTGACAGCAGTCTTTATCACACTTAGTGTTATTTATGAAAGGAGAGTGCAATATGTCAGTCTTTAAGGCTACGTTTAGTATTATGAAAAAGAACTTAGGTACTCTGGTTCTTGCATTGGCGATCAGTTTAGGAATATCATTTGCTTATTCAAGTTCTTTTTCAACAGATTCTAAGGAAACTGAACTTGCTAAAATGAATGTTGTCATTTTCAATAAAGATCAAGGTAGTATAGCGAAACAATTAGAAAACTACCTAAATGAAACGATGAATGTCGTCTCATTAAAAGATACGCAAGAAACGATCGATGACGCTTTATTTTTTGGAAAAGTTGATTATGTCCTGACAATTCCAAAAACATTCTCTCACTCGCTCAAGCAAGGCCAATTATCAGATTTGATGATTCAAGTTAAACCAGATAACTTCAGTCAGGTTTATGTAGATTCAGTCATTAATAATTACCTATCAACATATCAATTTTATCAAGAAGCCTTTCCTGAAAAATCTGAGACAGACCTTATAAAATTGACTACAAAAAATGTTAAAACTGCTGGAAAAATCAACTTTGACTCTTCTTATAATCAATTGAAAAAGAATCGGGCTTCAAGTAAAGTGTTTGGTGTACTAGCCTATACGATGTTTATGACTATTTTTAGTGCGATTACGCTAGTAAGTTTAGCCTTCAACCGAAAAGAGATCAAGCAGCGAAACAACTGCTCTCCTTTTTCAAAACGAAAGTTTTCACGGCAACAGTTTCTTGTACAATTTGGATTTTGTTTGGTCATCTGGGTACTATTTGTCAGTCTCGTACTGTTTGTTACAAAGAGTAGTTTTGATTATTACACCTTTTACTTTATTTTGAATACGCTCCTATTATTTATCTTAGCGGTCTCTTTCAGTAACCTCATTGGCGGAATCATTGGCAATCCAGATATGGTTTCTGGGATCAATAACGTATTTATTTTAGGGAGTGCTTTTGTCAGTGGCATATTTGTGCCTGCTGAGATTTTACCGGATATCGTAACGAAAATAGCTTCTTTTACCCCAAGTTATTGGTATATGAGGAACTGTACCTTGATTGGAAATACTAGCCAATTCAATAATGATTTTCGTACAAGCTTTCTATTCAATTCGCTTATTCTGATTATTTTTGCCTTCATCTTTTTCCTACTAGCAATGATAACAAGAAAAGAGCAACTTAATTTGAAGCTTGCTTTGAAAAAAACAACTACTGAAAATTAAAAATGACTCCTTGTAGAGCGCTGTGTGTTAAGCTTTCTACAGGGAGTCTTTTTTATGATGGATCAACCGTCTTCTGGATGACAATGATATCTTTTCTAGGAGCACTAAAAGTATAGCCTTTTTTCTGCATTTCATTTTTAATACCAATATGAACAGTCACCGCTTCTCTAGTCGTATTCAGCAGTTTTTTGATGACATAATCCACTTCATTTTTAGTAATTTTCTTTTTAGTATTGATCATGATGATATCGATCTTATCAAATGCATCGGCATAGACAATCTGAGTTCGATCTAATGCATACAATTTAAAAAATTTAATCGCTTTGGACCCAAAAACAAATTTTGTGATGTTAGGATAAAAATACTCTAAATCTAAATTCTTCTTGATTGGTGTTTCAATTAGTTTCATTTGCTCACTTCCTTTTTTATCTTGATCACTTTACATAAAATTTTACTCTTTCATGCGTACTTTGTAAATCTAAAATTATGTATCGTTAAAAAAAACTTGACCTTCACGTTAAGTAAAGGTTTATGCTAGATTCATACAGGAGGGAAACAGATGGAATACACAATAAAAAAAATAGCTGAACTATCTGGAATCAGCACTCGCACGTTGCGTTATTATGATGAGATCGATCTACTAAAACCAGCTCGTATCAATTCTTCTGGTTATCGTATCTACGGCAAAAAAGAAGTCGATAAGCTGCAGCAGATTCTTTTTTACCGATCGTTAGAGATAAAACTAGAAGAGATTCAAAAAATACTGGCCGCACCCGACTATGATCCTAAACACGCACTACAGGTTCATCATCAGCAATTATTGGATAAGCGTCGACAACTCGATCATCTGATCCTGACTGTAGAAAAAACACTACGTTATCAAAAAGGAGAAATAAGCATGACTGACAACGAAAAATTTGTAGGTTTCAAGCAAGAAAAACTACAAGAAAATGAACAAACCCATGGGAAGGAAATCCGAGAGAAGTATGGTGAAAATACAGTGACAGCGTCTAATCAAAAATGGTTAAATTTAAGCGAAGATGATTTCATTGGTATGGAAATAGCTGAAAAAGAACTTATTATTGCTTTAAAAATCGTGATGGAAACGAAAAATTATGGCACTCAAGAAGCGGAGACTGTTTTCTTGAAACATAAAGAATGGCTGAATTATACATCACCAAGCTATTCGCCTGAAATGCATCGAGGTCTAGGTCAGATGTATGTGGAAGACGAACGGTTCGCGACTTATTATAATGAACGAGCAGGCGCACAAGCTGCAGAAACCTTAAATAAAATCATTCAGCACTTTGTGAAATAGCCCCGTTGGTTTGTCTTGTAAAAGCAAAAAAAGTGTTTGGGACTCCCAAGCACTTTTTTTGCTTTATCTTGATCAATCAAACTCACTATTCCATCTACCTATAAGCTACTCAATTAGGATATCGCTATCAAGGTGTTCCAGAAAAATAAACGAGAATTCCTATTATCGCTAAAACAATAAACATTGTGATTGCAGATTTGATTCTTCTTTTATTTCGTTTCATTATGAAATTAGTATTCTTTAGCATTTCCTTCTTATAGTTATCTGAGTGCTTGATTTGTGTAATATCATAATAAAAAAAATGTAATGGCTGTTCCAACATTTTTTCATCGAATTCCAATTCATCAGTAAACCCAACTAATAATGTATATTGTCTAATCTTCGATGGAAAATTTCTGGCATTTTTCTTTTTTAGTTTAACAAACGACTCTTGACCGTTCAGAAAGTAATATGCCTGATCATCTTCCTGAATTTCGATTGCTTCTATTTTGTGAAATTCTGTTGGTAATTGTGCTTTGATCTGTTGAAAATATGTTTCAAAAGCGTCCGCACGTAAAAAACGCAGTAAATAAAAGGCTAAGCCAGCCTCGATAAAAAATAATACAACCAACAACCATCGAACAATCGATTCAGATAAAACAAGACCCGTTGATGTCACTAGCATCACCGCAAGCAGAATGAAAAAATACTTTTGATAATTTTTCATATATAGCTGTTTAATCCCTGATTGATAATACTCTAAATCATGTTCAATATTCTCTTTTGTTTCTTTCATTACTACTCCCCCAAGTATAAATCTATTTACTAATTAGTTTGCACCCTTTTATTTTATTACAAAAAAGTTGACTCGTCATTATTTAATAGAACAGACTGTTTTACTTAATGATGTCATTAAAAATAAATTGCCCAACACCACCGTCTAAACAGTCTCCAACAACATGCTGACATTGTTGTTTAACGATTTCTTTAGCATTTCCAACAGCCACTGGGACGTCAACAACGTCTAACATGGCTAGATCATTTTCACCATCGCCTATGCCGTAACTTCGCGCATTCGGGTAATTTGTCATAAATTCTTTGATTGCATTCCCTTTGCTACTTTTTGTATCCACAACTTCCAAACATTGAGTAAATGAAGAAAAAACATCGACTGATTCACCACGTAACAACTCACGTAATTTTTCATGTTCTTGATCACTAGCTTCCATCAATTCAATTTTCATCACTTTCAGTTCTGGGTGTTCCATTAAATGATGAAGCGGATCTTCTACATGTTGACATTGTTCTTTAAAAAAGGCTTCTTTAAAATCCATGATCTGTTTTCCAGTTTCTCCCATAGATTCAAGCTTTTCTCTTAGCGCTAAGATATTCGTTGTGTAGTTTTCAACATCTTTTAAAATAATTCCTTCATTTGTATGAATATGATAAAAAATGTTTCGTGCTTCTAAAATAGTTAGTACCTGCTCACATACACTTAATGGTAAACAGTGATTATATTCAACAGGCTCACCGACCAACTTGCGACCACCACCGTTACTAAAGATAACATCACATTCGCTGTCTAATTCAACCATCAATTCTGACAACTGTGCATACCCTCTTCCACTGATAAAAACAAAATGATCTCCCTGTCTTTGTAGGGCATAAATTGCATCATAATTGATTTGTGGTACTTCACCACCGAGATCCTGAAATGTTCCGTCTATATCACAAAAAACAACATTCATCTGTTAAACTCCTTTTTCTTATCGGCCTATTTCTTTTGATTATTCTGTAATAGGAGGCCTTTTTATTTCAACTATATGAGTATATCATAATTTATCTTTCATTTTTTAAATTTATGGATCCTCACCTTCAAAAATGCATTGGTAAATTGTTTGCTGCCTAAAGTGCGCCTGTACAAGTAACGAATCAAAATCAGTTACTTGTACAGGCGCACTTCGTTACGTATTCATAAAATTCTTTGTTTTATAATGGTTTAAGCACTGCTTATTATAATTTCCCTAGCAAACATACTACCATTTTGTTAACGTGAGGTTGGTACAGAAAGAGTTGTTTTGATTCGTTTATTCTGTATAGTCAACGATTGTTGCATAAATTTCCTTTAATTCCTTATTGCTGTCAAACCCACCTAATAATTCTTGTGACACTTTTTTCTTCTCCACAGCTTCTTTATCATTACTGTAAATAACAGCTTTTGCCGCAATTGGACGCTTATCGATTTCCTGATAATCTGTTTTAAAATTTTTAATGGCACGTTTGGTTTTTTCTTCTGAAAGATCAATCATTGCGGCACTTTTAGCTAATAACTCATCAAAATTATCTTTAGGATAAGTCACTTTTTCGCCATAGGTCGTCATAGAAAAGCTTTGAGCATTTAAACGAACTTCTTGTTGCTCTTTATTATAGGTATATTTTAAGTCAACTAAGGCAAAAACTCTTAGTTCTTCCCCTTCATTCAAGGGAAAGTAGGCGCGTATTTTCAGCTCATCGCCAGTAGCATACATTGTATATTCTGGCTCGCCAGTTTGCATCCCTTCAGTGGCAACCTCTTCTTTCAGTAACACTTTCACTTGCGACATAAGTTTTGGACTGTTCACTTTGAATTTATTTTCTAATAAATCTGTCGCTTCTTTTTCCGTTATTTTAGGATAATCAAAAGTTCCAAAAGGCTTTTCTCTTTTATTGTGCCATAATAATTGTTGATGTTCGACCTCGGTTTCGGTTGTCTGTTTTTTTGCGAAACAACCGCTGATACTTAGAAAACAAACAATTGTTACAAACAGAAGAACGGTTTTCTTCATTATTCTTCCCCCGCTTTCTCGCTGGTACTGAGTACCGCAATAGGGACATCATCGGCCGTTTTAAACGTCTCTTTATTCGGTATCAATAAAACATCACTGTCATCTTTCAACTCGTATAAAGAAACACCCTCAAGTGAATTACCAGCAGGAATTTCTTTCGTTTTTTGCTCGATCAATTTGGGAATATCTAAAATCGAATTATCATTTGCTAGTTTTCCTTCCACTAACTGTTTTCCGTTTTGTGTTGCTTGAATCAGTGAATCCCATTTATCTGCTTTTATTGCTTGATCTTTTGTTTTATTCACGACTGTATATCTAAGTGCTAAGAGTTTCTGCCCAGTCTCCCCAGTCACATTCATCACACCTGTCAGGGTTAAAGAAAAATCATCATTTTGAAAAACAATTTCATCTTCTGTTTCAGACTCAGCACCATTATCTTTTTTTTCTTTAACAGAACGAGCTGAGTCATCGATGATTTCTGCTCGTTTTTCATAATTACCATCTTTTGCTGAATAATAATTCAATTGCACCATTCCGTGCGCCGTTTCAATATAATACAAATGCAACCAAGATTCACGTTTATCGAATGTTGTATCTAAGGTATACTTATAGCCTTTATATTTGCCAACATTAAATTCTTTCATAAAAATATCTGCTTCATCTTTGTAATTATATTGCTTTTTCAACTCTTTTCTAATTCGATTGCCAAAATCTGTTAAATCCATCGATTCTTTTCTTTCAGCCATCACAACTAAGGTTGAATTACTTTTTGTATCTTTTGCACCAAAAATTGCTTCATTACTGTATGTTACTTTGTAGTCTAACGATTTTTCCCACGTACTTGGTAATTGAAAGGTATACTCGATTCCTTTGCCCTCGAATGATTCCTTTTTTTTCGATAATTTTGCAGAACAACCACTAATAAAAATCAGTAGCACTAGAATTAAATACAGCTTTTTTTTATGCATCATATGCTCCTTTTCTTTTTAAAAGATACTCTTTGCACTGTTACGTTTTCCTATCCTCTTTCGTTAACCACCAGTTGAAAAATATAAAAAGAATGAGACAACTAATCAATAAACTAAACCCTATTTTAAAACCCTGAGGCAAAAAAACAAATTTGATCGTATGTGCTCCTTTAGGTACAGGTAAAGCTAAAAACGCATCTTTAAATGTTGGGATTTCAACTTTTTTGCCATCAATATACGCACTCCAGCCTTTATCATAAGGAATCGTTGTCAACACGACTTGCTCTTTAGCTAAATTTACATTGGCTTCCGCCGTTCTACCCTTCGTTTCAAAAGAGACCCCTTGCTTTTGAATCGTTCGAATCGAGTCTTCAAATACCTCAACATTCATAAACATAGCGGTCGGTTTAACTAAATGAACGACACCTTCACCAGTAAAACTAACTTCTACTTCGATTTTTTCGGCCTTTTCATAATACCCTAAATTATAATACTGCCCATTTTCTTCAAGACCTGAGCGCTGTTCAATTCCGTTTACCTTCGTGATTGCTTCAACCTCCATTCCTCTGCCATACAAACTTAGATAGGCTTGTGAATGTGCGGGAACATCAATTGAGTAGGTCAGTTTTCGTAATTTATTTGGAACTGTTTTTGAGTAGAAGAGGACGGAGCCTTGATCTTCGATTTGAACATTTTCCTCTTTGATCATTTCAGCTTCTGAGAAATAAAATAATGGTTCTTTTTGATTAGACAAATAGGCAATCAGCTCTGACTGATTTTTCACGGCATCTTTCTTGTAAATTCCTTGATCTGTTAAAATTCCTAAAGGAAGCGCCAAACGATTTTCATATAATTTATGTTTACCTGCAGTCTCTTTGAGCTCATATCCATATTTTTTTGGATCATTTTCAGAAATATTATATTTTATCCCCAACAAAGCATCCATTACTAACGTATTATTTGCGTATTGTATCGTTAAATTCGTACCATTAGATCGAAAACCTAATTCATTTAAATACATAGAAGAATGACGATTTCGAATAGATGAAAACATTGATACCCCGCTATAACCATAAAGAAAACTTTCATTTCTAGAAATACTGTTCAAATTTGCCAAACGATATAAGGTACTATTTTCTTCCTTGGTCGTTGCCACTAATTGTTGGACATCTTGATAGTCACGATCAAATGCAACTCGATCAGGATAATGCCATTCAGCGTTAATTCCTGTTACCATTCGCTGTGTGTTAAACGTTATTTCACCCAGAAAAACGAGAAATAATAACACCCACCAGATGGTCATTTTTTGCTGCCATTTATGACTGACTAACCAAATTGAAAGATAAACTAATAGTAAAATCACCGTAGTAGCAATCGTTGTTTTATCTAAAAAATCATATCTTTTACGATTAGCCAAAAAAATAATCGCAAGATATAACAAAATCAGCCCAAGAACAATATTGACCAGTCGATTGGTATCTTCCCTCGTTACTTTTTCCAAACCAAAGCCTGCTAATAATAAGCCTAAAAAGGAAAAAAGAAAGCTAAAGCGAAATAAAAACATATTTGGCGAATGAAAACCATGCCAAAATAAATTCAGCGGTTCAATATAGACACTTGCAATCAATAATAGAAACAAACTGCCATAAATAAGTTTATTCTTCAAGGGAAATTTAGGGCTCACAAAGTAAAAGAGACAAAAAATCAAGCCTAATAGACCAAAATAAAGAAATGGCGAGCTGCCAAATTTGCTTGTATCATAAACTCCCACCATTGTTTTCGCCGGAAGATCCCAAATATCAGTTCCTTTTGTAAAAAAATCCTGTATCTTAGTTAGACTTTCTCCGTTATTTTTTAAATCCAATAGCGTAGGTAAAATAGTCACCATTGAGGCACCACCTGCTAACAGTGAAGTGGTTAAATAGGGCAGCAGACTTTTTTTATACTTGGCTGGATCAATTAAAAAGCGACAAATAACGTAGAGAAATGAAAATACTCCGATCATAAAAGCCATATAAAAATTAGATAAAAATAATAACAAATAGCTAATAAATAAAACAGCAGGTCTTTTTTTGTCCATCAAACGATGAATACCTAAAATCACTAATGGCAGATAGATCAACCCATCTAGCCACATTTGTTGAGGTGAATACGCAACAGCAAATCCGCTTAATGCATAACTAATACTTAGCATCAGTTTGACCCATTGAGGCACTTTGAACGTTTGATCACTCATGATCCAAAAGGTCCCGCCGATCGCACCGAATTTTAGTAAGATAATTAGATAAAGTGCATCTGGCACTTGACTATTATCAAAAAAATAAATCAACGGACTAAAAATACCATTTAAGTAGTAAGCCATAAATGACCAATAATTTAATCCTAAAGAACCATGCCATGAATAAAAGAAGCTTTGTTTTCCATGAAGCGTATTATTTAAACTCGCAAAAAAATTAGACGTTTGCGACAAAGCATCACTGGCTAAAATAGTTTTTTCACTTCCCGGATAAATACCTAGAAGTGCATAGACAAAACACATGATTCCTATAGGCAAAAAAATGCTCAATAAAAAAGCCCAGCCTTTTTGTTTCATCCAATTCATTCTTCTCATATAGTCGTTCCTCCTATAAATTCAAAATTCACTTCACTTCTCCTATCTTATTCAACGGAAAATAGCGATACGTCACAACACCTTCCACTTGTTTTTCAGTGATCAAGCCCATTGTGCGGCTATCCTTTGAAGCACTCCGATTATCCCCTAAGACAAAATAACTGCCTTCAGGAATTTTGTGAATATCTCTTAATTCTTGGAAAATTTCTTCACTGACAATAACTTTTAATGTGCTATCTGGTAGCTCTTCTGCCGGCATTGGACTAGCCGTATTTAACACTCCTTTACCAGCTTTTTGAGGTCTAAGATAAATCGCGTTTGCCTCTGCCCATAATTGATCTCCAGGAAGACCAATCACTCGTTTTACGTAACTAGTTTCATCGGGGATTTCTGGATCAAAAGTAATCAGTTCATACCGTTCAGGTAGGCGACCTTTTCGAACAATAATACGATCATTATTTTCCAATGTAGGTAACATCGAAGAACCAGACACTTGATGAGTGCTATTTTGCCATAAAAAGACCAAACAGCAGCCAAAAAACAGTAAAAAGATCATATCTCTACTTTTGAGTGTCTTTCTCATTCTTTGGCTTTGTTCATTCAGTTTCTGGCTTCTTTTTTCTTTTGAATAATAGCGGTGTTTCTTTTTCGTTGAATGGCCATTTTTGGCTGTCGAGACTTGTTTCTGATATGTAGACACCGATTGCCCTCCTACTATGTAGTGATTCCCTACTGTTTTTTAAAATTGAGTCATATGATGAAATGGTGTTATTCTTGCTTTTACCACACCTAAGATGTCTTTTTTTTCGATCCAGCCAAATTGACGACTATCTGCCGCATAATGGCGATTATCACCTAAAACGAAATAACTCTCTTTTGGCAATAGTGTTGAACCTGTTAATCCAGCTAAAGTAAAATCCTCGGTTAAACGTCGTTTTTCTTGTGCGGCTTCACTGATTTCTTTTTTTAAAAACCGTTCTACAACTGGTGCTTTATTGATCATCAATTCATCGTTTACATACGCTATCTCTTCGCCTGGTAAACCAATCACTCGCCTAATCATTACTTGTTTTGTTTCAGGATTTTTAAAATAGACGAGATCAAAGCGCTTGATTGCGCTACGTTTGCTGACAAATAAGCGATCTCCATCATCTAATGTCGTAGTCATACCATAACCGTCGACTTTTGGCATACTGAAAAATACCCATTGTAGAGCAAAAAAAAGAAGGATGAGGAGAAAAAAGCTGACACCGATTTCTTTATAAAATTGGTGTCTTTGTTTTCTCTTTTTTTTTAGAGTCCTTTTTATTTTTTTCGATTTAAGTGATTTTGATTGAACCTTTCTATTTTTTTTAGCTGATTCTTTTTTTCCTTGATTTAAGTGTGCCGCCTTCTGCTTACTTTGATTTTTATGCAGCTTTTGACGACTGATACCTTTGCTCTTTTGCTTGTTGCTTACTACAGCCTTTTTAGAAGTTTTATTTGTCTGTTTCATCTTGATCTTGAGTCTCCTAATTTTTCTGTTTTAGTGCCGACTCGTTGACTTTAAAGTACTTGAAAACTGCTTTTTGCCGTTCATTTATTCGTTCGATATCTTTTAAATAGCCATCGATCGTCTCTTGTTTTTCTAATTGCTCTTGGCTTAAAGTAGACAGATTTAACCCAACATTTTTCATAGATACATAATAACGAGTTAATAATTTTGCCCCTTCTGTTGACAAACCACCTGATACTGGACGATTCCCGTACGAGACTAATAGAGCACTTACTTCTTGGAATTGCGGATAAACTTTTTCAGCACTGCCGCCTGCTTTGACTGTTTCCATCTGTTTTTTTAGATCTTCTGTTAACAGATACCCCTGAACAACAACTTTTGCATCTTCTGACGTTAGATTGGTCAACTGATAATATCGTGCATAAAAGGCGCTGCCTGCCGTAATGAGCATCACAACGAATAAAAGAAAAACATTCGTAAGATAACGTTTTCGTCTTTTTTCCAATGATTTTCTTACATGTAACCATTTTTTTCGTTTTTCTTTATTTTTAGGACGTTTACGCCACTGCTTCTTTTTTAATTCTTTCGTGATCGAAAAGAAGTAAAATAGACAAAAAATCAGAAGTAGTAAACAAAGTATTGCAAAAGAAAGTAAACCAATAAAAAACCAATCTAATACCATCACTTTTTTGATCTCCTTTCTTACTTACGCTTTTTCTTCCCTCTCTTTTTGGGTTTCTTCTTCTTATTAAGGGTACGAACAATAAAGAAAATAGCTAAGAAAGCAATGAAAACGCCACCTACGATCATGGCGATCAATTTCCAATCGATCCCTCTTTCTTGGATCAAGGTAACATCTTGCGCATTATATTTATCTGCCTCTTCATTTGTGATTTTGAATTCTTTATCCCACGTCCAGTTTTGTTCACCACTCGTGACAACGATGTGCGCTTTGTAATCTCCAGCTTCCATCTGATCGCCATTCATCGCTAGCGGAAAATCAATCATCGAATTGGGTGCCATCCGCATATCTGCTCGTTTGATATCATATAAAACAGCTTCTGACCCCTTTTTTGTAACTTCCATTTCAACGGTCATATTATTGACAAAATCAGCACTTATATTGGAAAAATTAGCAAAAATACTATTACGATAATTGGATAAACCAGCATAAACCGTATTCAGCTTCAGCTCTGGTTTTACCGCAGTATCTGATTCACTTAACACCATACCGATAACAAAAGCATACTCATTGATAACGCCTGTTGCTTTTTTATTTTCTTCTTCTTCTTTTTTGGTAGGCTTAGATTTCAAGTGAATGCCACCAACAATTTTCCCCTCATAACTCGCTTCTGGCATCGTTATTTCCATTTTTAGCGGTTGTGTTTCTTTTGGGGCTAAGGTTATTTCTTTGGGGCCTTTTACCAAATCTTTAAAATCGTATTTCAAAGATTTGTCATTTTTTATTGCGCTGGGTCCAAATTCCAAAACACCATTAGAGTTTGTTTTAGCACCATTCAACCCAACTTCGATCGTTTGTTCTTCATCTGCACGATTTGTCAATAGAACTTCTACCGTCTGTTTTTGCCCCGGTTGCATAAGTAAATTAAAATACTCGAAAGCACCTTGCTGATTTTCTGGTTTTACCGTTTCATATGTAAACTGTAGATTCGCATATACGGGTGTAGAAAATCCAATAAGTGCTACTATGTATAGACTTAAAAGTAGTCCTAAGCTGATTCTTTTTTTCATCTGATTGATTTATCCTTTCTTATTCCATCAATAAATAGTTCACCAGTTTTACAACTGGCGAACCTATTTAAATTGTGTTTTATGGTTTTGGTGTTGCTTCAAGTGTCCAAGTGATTTTAGCCACATATTTACCATTCATGATTTCTTCTGCTTGGTTCGCTGGAAGATCTAATTTAACAGACTCTTCTGGTTTTTGAGTAGCATCTTCTGCGTCACCAAAGTAAACAGCGTAACGACCGCGCCCTTTATTTTCTTCTTGGTTTTTGAAGATTAATTCTGATCCAGTTTCGTTAACAGTAGTCGCTCTGTTAAGACCAGTAGATGAAGGTTTTAACGCTTCATTATCTTTATCCGCTACTAAGTTTGCATTACCATAAGTGATTTGAGCCCCTTTGATATTTCTGATTTTTCCTTTTGCAGTATCGTTAAATTGGAAGTTTTGAGAAATAACAGCTTTTAATTCATACCCATGGTCGTCTACTTGACGATCATCTTTAAATTGTACCCAGTTTGCACGACCATCGACTTTATCTGTCGCACCGCTTGTGTTCGCATTTGCTGTCGTTGGTTTCGCCCATGAAGTAACGGCTCCAGTTGTTGCTGATTGAGAGTTAAAGACTAGTTTAGACATTCCTTGTACTAAAAATGGTCCATCTAACAATGCTGTACTATCTGTATCAACTGTTGATTGACTAGTATAGTTTGGTGGCACAACCCCTGTAGTATCATACGTGCCGTATGTTTTACTTGTGAATTCAATTTCTCCTTCTCCAACTCCTGGTGCGGCTGGATCTGCTGCTTTTGTTACTCCTGGTGCTGTAGCTGCTACTGCGATTGCTGCTAGTAACGCTGTACCAGCTAGTTTGTGTGTTAATTTCATTTGTATTTCCTCCTAGTTTTTGTATAATATCTATGGTAACTCGGCTAATATCCAAGTTAGCACCGTTGAATAAGCACCAGTTTGTTTTTCTGTTTCTTTTGGAACAGAAAGCGTAATCGCCTGATTACTATAAACTGGTTTTTTAAAAATTGGATCTTCTATTGATTTGCCAGAAGAATCCAGTCTTGGTTCTAATGAATTTGGGCGCTCATTTTTATTTTCTTTTGATGCGCCAAAGATAATGCTCCATGTTCCGGAGCCTTTGTCAGGTTGTGCTTGCGCCAAATTATAGGTGTCGCCAATATTACTCATGTGAATAACTTCTTTGGAAACACTTGGTGAAAGGGAAGCATCTTTAGTTGAATTGGTCCATATTTGGTCTAAAGAAATCACTGCACCTTTTAATTCGGCACCCGCTTTTGTCCTATGTTTAAATTGTTGTTCTTGTCTGACTTGTAATGTCCAGCCAGTTGAATCATCGCGATAATCTGATACTTGAACAAAATTTCCTCTAGCCTTGGTATCGCCATGAAACAATTGGGCATTGACTGGGAATACAGCAGTTTTATCAGAAATCATGACTGTGCTAAAATTTAATTTTGGTACAAAATCGATTCGTAAATCACCTTCTGTTTGCGGCGTTTCACCTGGATCAACTTGTACTTCTGGATTTTCAGGGTCACGAATAATAGAATCGGTCTCTTTAAATCGTTTAAGATCGATTTCAGCTCCACCTTCACGGGCGCTTTCGGCCTGTACTTGGTCAAACTGACCGTAAAGAAATAGTACGGTGCCAAATAACGCAACCAAAAATGTTCTTTTTTTCATTCGCTTTGCCCGTCCTTTCCATCTGCTGATTTTTTTCTTTTAAATAGATAAAAAATCAACGCAAACAAGACGATAGCTACTCCACTCACTGATAGACTTTTTGCTACTAATTCTCCAGTTGAAGGAAACTTACCTGCAGGCTTTTTTATCAGCTCATTACTAGACTCAGTCGACGACTCACTTGTTGCAGAAGTTGTTTGGGTACTTTCTTGCGTAAATACAATTTCCCCATCCGTTTGCACCGCTGCTTCTACTCCATAAGCCGGAATAGTTTTTACAGTAAACATACTGCCCACAAAAACAAGGAAAACAAGAACAACACTAGCTCGTAATTTTTTCATGATCAATTGATTGTCTCTCCTTTGCTTTTAAGGCGTTGCATTTACCGTAAACTCTATTTTTGCTTGGTACTTCCCTAATGTTTTAACAGCATCTCCTGGTACATCCAATTTAAAGCCTTTGCCTTTTGAGTTCCAAGTTTGGCTGACATCATACTCATTACTACTGGTATGTTCGTCAATCAGCAGATCACGATTTTCAGCAAGATTGAATTTTTTTTCTTCATCCGTACCGTCGTTATAGCGTAAGATGTCTGGAATAACTTTTTTAGCACCGTTTGTTTCAGTTAAAGTAAAGTCTTGTATCAATTTTGCTGACAGTGTCCATTTTTGTTTGACTGCTCGCGTATCTTTGATGATCAACGCTTTATCAAGTTTTGCTTCATTTACACGAATCGCTTTATAACTTGACTCTTCAATCCCAAAATCAAGTAAACTTGGGCTAGATGATAAGAATAAGGTCCCCTCAAATTCATACTCAACCGTATTACCTGTACCAGCAAGATTAAATTCTTCTGTTACCGTATTCGTCTGTTTATAACCCGCTTCTTTGATCGCCGCGACCGTATCAACAACTGACTTAATATTTTTTAAATTAATCGGCGCGCCAATCATTTGTGTTGAATCAACATAATCTGGGTATTTATCCGTCATATAGTTGCCATTGATTTTGTACTTGACCCTTAATTCGGCCGCAATCGGTACAACTGTTACTTTCACTTCAATATCTTTCGTGACATTTTTAGCTGTTGTTAATGTTAGCCATAACGATTTTTCTCCTAATACAGATGTATCAGGTAAAGAGTGATTTGTGCTATACGCAACTTTTATAGGCTTATCAATTTTATTATCTGTATCAACAGAAATGTTTTTCAAGAAATAGTTTTCAGTATCCGTTGGTAATGGATTCGTATTGAATGGATAATCTGTTTCAAAATCAGTATTCAGTGGAATCTTAATATCTGATTTTGCTTGTGCAGTTGGTATTCCCTCATATAACACTTTAGCTTGGGAATCACTACCATTCACATTTTTTGCCACTTCAGATTCTAATGGTTTATTATCAATGTTTAAAAAACTATTGATATAACTATAATACGCAACTGTTTTAGGTCCCGCTTGTTCAAAAATCATATAGCCGTTATCTTCATTTGTAGAATCTTTTGCATTAACATATCCGTATGGCGAAGTTGCTGTTGCATCAAACTGAAATTTAGCATTAGGAACAGCCACTACTTTGATATCAAATAAACTACCATTAAATGCATCAGAAGTAGGATCCTTTGCTGTCATTGTTACTTTTGATCGCTCTGTTCCTTCATAAGTAATAGTAAAAAGATCACTCTTTTTGATCGTTGTTCCATATTCATAAATATCGATCGATTGGATATCATAAAAATCTGGTACTTGTGTTTCAAGTCTAAATTTAGTATTTCTATTTTCTTTCGAATTATCAGCAATTCCCTGAAGGATTGAATATTTCAATGATCTGTATTCTGGATCTGTGTGTACAGCTTTGTTTCGTTCACCAGAGACAATAGGTGTTGCTGGAGCAATTCGTGCTAAAGATTCGGTAGAGTATAAAACAGCCATTTGTCCTGGATAGGGATTAGGTTGATTGTAATCCCACCCTTGATATTCCATAGTCATTTCATATTTTTGTTTTTCAAATAAATTCGTTAATCTTCCGCTTGGTTGATCTACTTCTTCATCATCACTTGTCATTTCAAAAGTGTTATTTTCTATTTTGTAACCTATGTTTGAATCATCTCTAACGTACATATCACTAAAACTAGCGGTTGGAAACGGAAAAGCTACTTTTTTATTGATGTTAACATTACTGAAATTCCACGAACCTTTTAAATCAAAACTTTCTTTTGAGTCATTATAATAAAATTCGTAATGGTATCGAACTTTATCGCCTAACTGAAATTCTTCATAGTGATTATACAAACCTGATCCAATCATTAGATAGTAGCTTCCCCAAGATGTGGCAATTGGTGTATTTGTCATACTATCCCGCTCTGAAGCATCTACCGCAAAGAAACGGAAAGAAGGATATTTGCCATTACTTTTCTTTGCAAAGTCCATTTCATCAATGACAAATTTTAAATCTACACTGCGACCATTATAGAGTCCTGCATTTCGAACCCAAACACCTTTTTCGGCACTCGGATTCTCTGGATTAAACTGATACACTTTTGTTTTACTTCCAGAAAATCCTGAATCTATTATTGGTTCACCGATAGGCTCATATGAAACGTTATCTGTGAGTTTGAACATAAAACCAAAATCACCAGATATCTCCGTATTTGATCCACTTTTAGCGACTAAATTTATCCCATTAGCTGTCTTTATATCTTGATAACCAGGTAACGGTGCGGCAAAGATTTTATTCTCATTAGAAATATGAAACTGAACATAACCAGAAACTAGGGCAATTAGCCCTAGTCCTAGAAAGAGAAAAATCTTAATATGTTTCTTCATTATTTTCCTCCTCTCTTTTAAAATTCAAAACCAAATACTGTCTTTTTACAAAGCTTAGATGCTTCCACCAGCTAAAGTAAGTTTCCCATAATTTTCAAGTTTGAATTCTTGATCACCTGTTAAACTACCAGTAACTGATAACGTTTTGCTGTTGCAAATTTTACCAAAGTTCACTGCAAATTCTTGACCGCCTCTAAATGTTTCTGTAGCAGGAGTTGTATAATCTCCACCTAATTGACCCCAAGTTGAGATACGACCAACATTTGTACCATTGATAGTTGTATTAGTGGCATAGAATAATTTTGAATTTGCACGTTTATTCGCTACTTCGAAGTTTCTTGGCGCATTTAAATTGATTACAGCACCTTTATATTCACTTTCGATAACTGATTTTGAGCTGTCACCAGTAACAACTAATTCAGCTGCACGATCTACGTTTACGACTGTTCCATAATACTGTAATTTCATTGTTGAGTAGTTTCCGCCTCCACGACCATTGAATTTCACTTTACTTCTTGAAGCTAAATTCAACGTTGGTACTTTATTTACATAGTCAGCACGCGGAATAAATTGGAATGCAACACCTGCAGCATCAACATCAAAAGTTGCACCAGTACCTACATCCACTTTTTGAACTTTGTCGTAAAATACTGGGTAATAGTGATTCACATTACTTTGTGGTCCAATTTTTACATTTACATTAGCATTATCACCAATAATCGCTTCTCCAGTTGCTTTTCCTTTGATCAAGGCACCATTGAAGTAGAATGCTGAGAATTGACCGTGATCTTTATTTGCAGCAATTCCGTTGTAAGTAGAGCCTGCTTTAAATTCAAGATCATGAACCCACGCATTTTCAGCACGAGTTGTGATTGTATTTGTGCCATCAAATGTTAATTTACCTTCACTAAGGTGAACGAAACGAGCACCTGTATATGTCACATTTGTTGCTAAAACATCCCAGCCGTAGCTTGAAGGTCCGTTACCAGCTCCACCAGTGAAGAAACGGCCGTCGCTATCAGCACCAACGATGTTAGCATTTGTGATGGTAACAAGGTTTTTGCCTTTAGTATTTTGTTTACCATAAATTGAGTTGTGGGCTGAATTGATTACTACTCCTTTATCTGCATTACCATTGATTGTTAAGTCGCGATTTGGAATATTAGTAATGTTCTTTTTAAATTGGATACTTTGGTTTACGTTGATCACAGTGATTGTTGGATTTTTCAACGCTGCATCAAATTCGTCAATCGTTGATACTTCAGCTGTCCCTTCAGCTGCATAAGCCACGATTGATTCTCCTGAAAATGGAGCTGGTACTGCTAACACTACTGCACCTAATGCAACAGTTGCAGCTAATGTTAGTAGACTTCTTTTTAATACTTGTGTTTTTTTCAATTCTTTTTCCTCCTAAAGTGTGTGTTTGTCGAAACTTTTTACTCCCCTCCTTTCCAGAAAACGAGTCATGATTTACTTACTCATATTCCTAACCAGTTTCGCAAATGATTTTTTTGACTGAAATCAAATATACAAGCATGTCTTTTCCTCCCGTTTCGTTAAAAATCAAGTGGTTTCTATATTTTTACTGAGCCTGTGTTCCATCAGCCGATTCTCAGTCTTTTATTTTTTCAGTGGCTAAATATTCAACATATAGCCTTTTGATCGGATCGTTTTGATATATTTCGGTTTATCAATATCAAGTTCAAGTTTTTGTCTTAAATGAAATACTAAATTGGATACCCGATACTTTCGATTTTGATACGTATCGTTCCAAACATTTTGATAGATTTCTTCATATGTCTTTGTTTTACGAGCATGTTTATGTAAGTATTCGATTGTAAGAAACTCTAATTTCGTTAAATTGACTTCTTTTCCATTCTCAACACAGACACTTAAGTTTTGAGGTACCAATTTAAAATCAGCAACTCCATTGATTAATGATGGTTCAACAATGTCTTGTTTATTCTCCCTTTGTTTAAAACGTTTTAGTAAGTTTCTCATCATCAGCAACGATTCATCCATATCTTGACCATGATCAATAATGCCATCTGCCCCTAGTTGCAAATAAACAATTCGTTTCGTTCGATTAGCTTTTTCTGATGAGGCGATGATCCAAAGTGGTAGTGTTGTTTGTTTCCGTATAGACATGATCAATTCACAAACCCAATTGAGATTGTTTAAGTTATAATCTTCAATAATTAAAGTATCTAGTTGCTGTAATAGATTATTATTATTTGCAAACAGTTGAGTGGTTCTTTCTTTATCGATCATTTCAATATGGCATTGAAGTGATTTCAACTCTTTCTTATACTGCTCACCTAATTCGTTGTTAAGTGATATGTACCCAATTTTGTACATTATTGATGCCCTCCTCTATCATCATTTGTCTATGCTTGCGGCTGAATTTTTCTTTTTGATCATTACTTCTATTTATTTGAAGTCTTTAGAGTATGGAAATTTCTGATTTACGATTATAATAGTTGTAAGTCTATTCATTAAGGTCTTGTAAATAGACATCGACGGTCTATCAAAAATAGGATAGTTGACCCAACTGTTTTTCTTGAATGTAGCAGTTATAAGAAAACACACTAATTTTGCTTATTTACAAACATTAGTTACTTTTATTGACCATTTTATGACGGCTTAAAAGTTCATTTCAACGCTATCTTTTCCAGTATATTTTTGCTTTAAAATAAAAAAAGTACCTGAGAAAACTAAAAATTAGTTTTTTCAAGTACTTTTTATTAGTCCACTACGACGGAACTACAGGCCCAATTTACTATCAATAACTGAAACAGCAGCTTTTCTATTTTCCCAAAGAGAATCTGTGTATGTATCTAAGGTCAGTTTTATAGAAGCATGTCCCATAAGTTTACTTAGGGTAGCAATATCAATGCCTTGCTCCACACATCGTGTAGCGAAAGTATGCCGTAAAACATGAAAATGAATGTTTCTAATACCAGCTTCTTCTATATTTTTTCTAAATCGATAACTAATAACTCGTGGTTCAGCATAACTATTTTTACAGAAAATTACATATTCAGAAGAATCATTGTTTTGTTTTTCTAATAGATAATTTTTTAAATTTTTTGCTAATGGGATCGATCGCTTCGAACTTTTTGTTTTAGGTTCTGCCATAATAACTTCTGTTTTTTTGCTATTCGTTGTATTCTGAATTCTATAGAGCGTTCTTCTTACATAGATAATATTTTTATCAAAGTCTATATCCGTCCATTTTAAGCCGCTGATTTCTCCGATTCTTAGACCAGTATACAAAGCTAAAATGACAGCTGAACAGTTTTCTTCCTTTAAAGCGACTTTCTCTAATCTATCTTGTTCTTTCATCGTTAGAACAGAGATCTCGTTTATTGCAGTTGTCGGTAACGACAAGTTGTTACATGGATTAGAAATAATATAATTTTCAACTACTGCTTTATTCATAGCACTTTTCAATACGGTTACAATAGAATGGACGGTTGAAGCTGATAAATTTAAAAGAGTTAAATAATTAACGAATTCCTCAACCTCCCTACTATTTAAATGAGTCAATTGTTTTTTTCCTAGAAACGGAATAATATATTTATCCATACGCAAACGATAACTCGAATAAGTAGACAACTTAATTTTTTTACGCATCAGTACATTTAACCAATGATTTAGCCAATCTTGAACCGTACCTTCGTATATGTGAATGTTCTTGTGAGTAAAAGAGTATTGAACTTTCAATTCAGCTAATCTTTCTTTTACATATTTATAACGTTTCCCATAAATATAGCCGTAAACAATTTTTCCGTACTCATTTCTCGCTTTCATATATCGGCCTTCCCAACGGCCATCCTTTCTTTTATAGATGTTTTCCCCTTTTCTACTCACTACATGACACCCTTTCCCAAAAAATTGACGGCTTATTTGACGGCTTAAAAATATAAATCTATTTTTTATGTCTAGGTAACTACCATTCCCTGTTTATAATAAAAGATGATACTAAATTAAAATTTGATATTTTCAATTAAAACAAACTACAGCTAAGCATTTCCATAAAATCCCCTTTAATTATTCTCAATTTTTTCTCGTTTTATTGAAAAATATGATAAAAAAAAGATATTTTAATTATAGACTGCTTCCTTACTTTGATATAGAATGGACTAGTAGTCTAAATTATATTACGGTTAACATTTATTAGATTTATATTTTCTTATAACTGCTACATTCAAGAAAAAATTTTACTACTCAGCAATAATCTCATTATAACAATATATCGTATTTTTTTCACCATTTAATATAAATTATATCTTTTTAAAAAAAGAAAAAAACTATTTTGGACAACTTCTTCTGAATTTCATCTCATTACCTAAAAATCTACTACTTCTATAATGATCCCTTTCCTAATTATAAATTCAAGCAAAAAAACTATTCCTTTTCATTTAAGTCTAATTCTAGAGATAATATGGTAAAATAATGTATCTATATAACTTACTAAAAGGAGTACGATTATTGGAATCAAGAGCTTTTTTTTCAGGTAGTCAATTAAAATGGCTTGCCGTTTTTGCCATGCTGCTTGACCACGCAGCAAAAATTATTTCTTTTCAACCTTCGCTAACATTAGCTGTTCCATATGGAACGGAACCTAATAAGCTAGTAGAAATCAGTCAACGGCTAGTTCCTTTATTTATCTTATTTGGAAGATTAGCATTTCCACTATTCTGTTTTTTACTCGTAGAAGGCTTTATCCATACTTCAAATGTTAAAAAATATGCATTACGTTTGTTTTTATTTGCGTTAGTTTCCGAGATACCTTATGATTTAGCTTTTTCACATCGCTTTATTGATTTGGAGAATCAGAATGTATTTTTCACCTTATTAATTGGCTTGATTGTTATTATTGGATTAGAAAAATTACGAACACTCACAAAAATCAAGTATTTTTGTGCTCCTCTATTGATTTTGGTGGGTATTTTTTTGGCTGAGTGGTTACGGACAGATTACGGTGGTTGGATTGGTGTTTTACTGATTGTGAGTCTCTATCTATTTCGAGACTCAACTTTATTCAACTGTATTTTAGGAGGGTTGATTCTTTTACAGAATAGCTGGTTTGGACCACTGGCTTTTGTACCTATCTATTTTTACAATGATCAACGTGGCAGACAGTGGAAATACTTTTTTTATTGGTTTTATCCAGTTCATTTGTTGGTTTTGCTTACTATTCAGCAGTTTTTGATTGCGCTTAAGATGAATTGATTTAAGCATACAAAAGAGCCCGAGAAGAAAAGTTTATTTCCAATACAGCTGCTTTTTTCTCGCCGTTTATTCAGATTTAGAGCGCGAAGCAAAACTGACCTTTGGTTTTGTCTCGCGCTCTTTCTTACGATTAGTCAAGTGGAAAATAAAGAAAAAAATATTCTAACGGCGATATCCTTTTAAAAAATGCTTAGGAAATTTTACTTAGCTAAGGGATTAATGTAAAATGTGCGATTCCTTTTTGTGAAATTAAGTTAATTCTACTGACTTTTGAGCTGAATTCTAAAAGTAAGGTTTGATCATATTAGTTGAAGTATGATAGCTACTTAATAGCTTCCGCCATATAAAAATTAGAGAAATGAATAGAATATTCAATGTCACATCATATTTATATTTGTAACTAATAAAATTATCGTTTTAGAAATATTAAACTAACCAGAAATTCAAGTTTCAAAAATTGATTTGAATAAGATACGGTATAAAAAACATATTTCTCAACAACATTGATTAATAGAGCGTTCAAAAACTTCTAATGCTCTAGAAAAACTAAAACATAAGTACCATTGTTACTTCAAACTCTGGTAATACACAATACTAATGAAATAGAATAAACTAAACATAGAGAAAAATGATTTTCATGTATCTTTACGCTCTATGTTACTAAAATAAAACTGTCTAATCTAATTAAAAAATATTTCTTTGGAACTTTCTAAAAATCCTATTTAATAAAAAAAGAACCTTGAAATATCAAGGTTCTTCATTCATTCTTACATCATGCCGCCCATACCCATTGATGGATCCATTGGAGGCATACTTGCTCCTGCTGGTTCAGGTTTATCAGCAACAACTGCTTCTGTCGTTAATAGTAAAGCTGAAACAGAAGCCGCATTTTGTAATGCTGAACGCGTTACTTTAGTTGGGTCAACGATTCCTGCTTCAACCATGTTTACCCATTCACCGTTCGCAGCATTGAAGCCAATTCCTAAATCAATATTTTTTAATTTATCGACAATTACTGAACCTTCGTAGCCAGCATTTTCTGCAATTTGACGGATTGGTTCTTCTAAGGCACGGATAACAATTTTCACACCTGTTGCTACATCACCTTCAGCTTCTAATGCAGCAACTTTGCCGATTACGTTGACTAGAGCAGTACCACCACCAGAAACCATTCCTTCTTCTACTGCGGCACGAGTTGCATTCAATGCATCTTCGATACGTAATTTTAATTCTTTTAATTCAGTTTCTGTCGCAGCACCGACTTTAACCACTGCCACACCGCCAGCTAATTTAGCTAAACGTTCTTGTAATTTTTCACGATCAAAATCAGATGTTGTTTCAGCGATTTGATTTTTAATTAATTGAATACGTGCATCGATTCCAGCTTTTTCACCTGAACCTTCTACAATTGTCGTATTGTCTTTATCAACAACCACTTTGCTTGCATTTCCAAGATTTTCAATCGTTGTATCTTTTAATTCTAAACCTAAATCATCTGTAATCACAGTTCCGCCTGTTAGAATTGCAATATCTTCAAGCATCGCTTTACGACGATCGCCAAAACCAGGAGCTTTCACTGCAACAACGTTAAATGTTCCACGAATTTTATTTAACACTAACGTAGGTAAAGCTTCACCGTCAACGTCATCAGCGATGATCAATAATGGACGACTTTGTTGTAAAATTTGTTCCAATAACGGTAAAATATCTTGTATATTAGAGATTTTTTTATCTGTGATCAAGATATATGGATTTTCTAGAACAGCTTCCATTTTATCGTTATCCGTTACCATGTATTGTGATAAGTAGCCACGGTCAAATTGCATACCTTCAACGACATCTAATTCTGTTTCGATTCCTTTAGATTCTTCGATCGTGATGACACCGTCGTTGCCTACTTTTTCCATTGCATCCGCAATTAATTGACCAACGCGCTCATCACCAGATGAAACAGCTGCAACTTGTGCGATTGCTTCTTTCGAATCTACGACTGTTGAGATATTGTGTAATTCTTCAACAGCTGTTTTTGTTGCCAATTCGATGCCTCGACGGATACCTAATGGATTAGCACCCGCAGTTACGTTCTTTAATCCTTCACGAACGATTGCTTGCGTTAATACCGTAGCTGTTGTTGTTCCATCTCCTGCGATATCATTTGTTTTAGATGCAACTTCTGAAACCAATTTAGCACCCATATTTTCAAAATGATCTTCTAATTCGATTTCTTTAGCAATTGTTACACCGTCATTTGTAATTAGTGGTGAACCAAAAGATTTTTCTAAAACAACGTTACGGCCTTTAGGACCTAATGTTACTTTTACTGTATCCGCTAAAATATCTACTCCACGAAGCATCGCTGCACGTGCATCTTCTGCAAATTTGATTTCTTTTGCCATAATTCCTTCACCTCAAAAGTTTTATTTTTTTATTTAAATGTTTTTTTATGCGTTAAACAGTTTATTCAACGATTGCAATGATGTCTTTACCTGAAACGATCAAATAGTCATTACCTTCATATTTTACTTCTGTACCAGAATATTTTTCAAACATCACTGTGTCGCCTACTTTTACATCGGCAGGAACTTTTGTACCGTTTTCTAGTACACGGCCTTCACCTACTGCGATAACGTTTCCTGTTTGGGGCTTTTCTTGAGCTGCTGATGCTAAGACGATACCACCTACTGTTTTTTCTTCTTCTTTCGCGACTTCAATAACGACGCGATCGCTTAATGGTTTTAACACAATAAATCCCTCCATAAAAAATATTTATCTTTTTTAGCACTCTTAGTTATCGAGTGCTAACTCACACTATTTATAATACTCATTTCACTTTCATTTTGCAAGTCTTTTGACTAACTTTTAAAAATAATTCTTTCTTTTTCACCAATCTCAAATCATTTCTACAAACTATTTTTTTACAAACTCATTATAATTCTTTGTTCTCATTCATTTCATGGTAAAATAAGAATAGAAAGCGAGGCGATTGAAATGAAACAACGAATCACAGGAGCTTTGATTGCTACTGGTCTTTATTTGATCATTGCCAATGTTGGTAACTTCTTTTTTGGTGTCACTAGGCGTTTTGATTGGACCACTACTTTATGGGAAGCAGCCTTTTTTTTCGTATTTATCTTCCTATTGCTAGGCTATCGCAATAATCATAAGAAATAAAAGGTTCCATTATGGTATATTTTTTTAGGCTACAAATGATGAAAGGAGTTTTTTATTTTATGTCTACTAATTTATCGCTAAAAAAAATTAGTCTGATCACGATTCTTTTATACGGACTCGTATTCTTTTCCCCTTACTTATTTCAACCATTTTCAGCAGATATCGTAATTGCTGGCACAACCTTCACCTATATTCTCGGTGCAATTTTGATGATTTGGTTGTATTTTAAAAATAGAAAGACAGCTGTCACTATAGTGGAAGAGAAAGCCAAACTAACTTCACCTGTCTTCACTATGTTACTTGGTTTTAGTGGGATATTTATAGCGATGATCATTCAAGCAATTGTTTTTAGTATTGAAACAGCAATCACGGGAGCTCAGCCTAGTTCACAAAACACCCAAAATATTATTGCCGTAATTTTAGCTAATCCACTCTTTATATTGGCTACAACGATTGGTGGACCAATTATGGAAGAATTTGTTTTTCGCCGTTCACTGATCGGGTTAACAGAGTCTTACACCGGCTTTTGGTTTGCTGCGATCATTAGTTCTTCTTTATTTTCAATTATCCATCAAGATGGTCATTTTTTTGTCTATTTTTTCATGGGCTTCTTTTTTGCTCTATTGTATAAAATGACTGGTAAAATCTGGACTTCGATCATTGCCCACTGCGGCATGAACACGCTCGTAGTAATTGCTCAACTTGTGCTTCATTATGCAAATATTGAACTACCAAAATAAAAAACCCCCTATGATTGCATCTTTTAAACAATGTGCAAACATAGGGGGTTTGTATTATTCTTTTTCGTCTTCGATTTCAGCATCCGCCAATTCATTGTCATGATGCAAGAAGTAAATCAACGTTTGTAATTCGTTTGTTAAGTCAACGTTTTGAATCAAAACATCTGTTGGAGCAACTAATCTAGCAGCCGTAAAGTTTAAAATACCTTTTACACCAGCATCTGCTAACTGACTTACAACTTCTTGGGCTTTTCTAGCTGGTAAAGTCAAAATAGCTACTTCGATTTGTTGTACACGAATCTGCTCCATCATATCCGTCATTGGATATACTGGAATTCCATCTACGATTCTGCCAACAATATCATCATTGACATCAAATGCGCAGCTCACACGAATACTATTACTTTGATGGAATTTATACTTTAATAAGGCACTTCCTAAGTTCCCTACACCAATCAAAGCTACATTGGTTAGCTCATCATCATTCAAAGTTTTTGCAAAGAAATTCATTAAATTCTCTACATCATAACCATAACCACGTTTGCCTAATTCTCCGAAATAAGAAAAATCTCGTCGAATCGTTGCACTATCTACTTGCACTGCATCACTGAGCTCTGTAGATGACACTTTATTTTTTCCTGCATCATGCAGGATTCTCAAATAACGATAATATAGGGGAAGGCGTCTAGCCGTTGCTTTTGGAATAATTTGGTCTTTCACAATCGTACCTCCAATACTCTAAATATAGACAAATATCCATCTCTCATAATAGCAGTTGTTCTAGTTAAAAAGCAATCTTACAGCTCAAGAAAAGAACAATTTTTCAAACTTTCTTTAATTGTCCAGATAAATTTCACTCCCCATCATTTGTATAGGTGCTATTTTCGATCGATTTATGCTACACTAAAGGCATTGAAATAGAAATGAGGATGTCCCATGATTTTACTCCAAGCAAACCAAATCGCCCGCTATTTTGGCGCAGATACTTTGTTTGAAAACATACAAATGGAGGTTAGCACCAATAGTCGGATCGCTTTAGTCGGCCGCAATGGCGCTGGTAAATCTACCCTACTAAAAATAATCGCTGGTATCGATGCACCTGATGCCGGTACGATTGCAAAAAATAAAACAGCTAGCTTAGGCTATCTTGCACAAGATACTGGACTTGATTCTGATAAAACGGTTTGGGATGAAATGCTTGAAGCTTTTGTTGATGTAATCACAATGGAAGAACGAATGCGTGAACTAGAATTGATCATTAGTGAACTGCTGCCTGATGCTGTAAATTATGAGGCCGTAATGAAAGAATATGATCGACTACAACATGACTTTTCAGAAAAAAATGGTTACGGCTATGAAAATGAAATTCGTTCCGTCCTACATGGTTTTGGCTTTAAGGAAGAGTTCTATTCAAAACAGATCAGTACCTTATCGGGTGGTCAAAAAACGCGTTTAGCTTTAGCTCGTATGCTATTACAAAAACCAGATATCTTGATTCTTGATGAACCGACCAACCATTTAGATATTGATACTCTTTCTTGGTTAGAAAATTACTTACCGAGTTATTCTGGTGCGCTTTTGATCGTCTCTCATGATCGATACTTTTTAGATAAAGTGGTTAGTGAAGTATATGAAATCAGCCGTCATAAAATGCGTTATTATAAAGGAAATTATTCAAAATATTTAGAATTAAAAGCCGAACAATTGACTAGCGAGTGGAAAGCTTATGAAAAGCAACAAACAGAAATCAACAAACTTGAAGATTTTGTTGCCCGCAATTTAGTCAGAGCATCAACAACTAAGCGAGCTCAAAGCCGAAGAAAAACTTTAGAAAAAATAGAACGTTTAGATCGGCCCCAAGGTGATGAAAAATCCGCTAATTTCCTATTCGCCATTGAAAAAGCGTCTGGAAATGTTGTTTTACAAGTGGAAGATGCGGCAATTGGATATGACGCTCATATTTTATCAGAACCTGTCTCTTTAGATATTCGTCGCCAAGAAGCGATTGCTTTAGTTGGTCCTAACGGAATTGGTAAATCAACGCTATTAAAATCGATTATCGGAACGATTCCTTTCATTAAAGGTGAAGCAAATATTGGAACAAATGTTCAGATCGGTTATTATGACCAAGAACAAGCAGATTTACATGGAACAAAAACCGTATTAGCTGAACTGTGGGATGAACATCCGACAACTCCTGAAAAAGATATACGAAATATTTTAGGCAGCTTTTTATTTAGTGGTAATGATGTAGAAAAAACAATTCCACTTTTAAGTGGTGGTGAAAAAGCGCGTGTCGCTTTAGCAAAATTATCCATGGATAAAGAAAACTTTTTAATTTTAGATGAACCGACCAACCATTTAGATATCGATAACAAAGAAGTCTTAGAAAATGCTCTGATTGATTATGAAGGGACACTTTTATTTGTTTCTCATGACCGTTACTTCATTAATCGCATCGCAACGAAAGTCATTGAACTTTCCGAAACTGGCAGTAAACTCTATTTAGGTGATTACGATTATTATCTAGAAAAGAAAAAAGAAGAAGAAGAATTAGCGACATTATTAGCTGAAGAGTCTACGACTAAATATACGGAAACCGCAAAACCTAAAAATGATTTTTACCAAAACAAAGAACAACAGAAAGTCCTACGTAATTTAAACCGCAAAATTACACAAATTGAAGAAAACCTTACAACGCTTGAGACAACGATCAACCAACTTGAACAATCAATGAGCGATCCAACATTGGTTGATGACCATATGCAGCTAATGGCTTTAAATGAAGAATTAGAAACGAAACGAATTGAACAGGAAGAGTTGCTGACAGAATGGGAAAATCTTAGTTTAGAACTGGAAGAATTAGAAGAAAATAATCAATGAAAGGCGGTCAAACATGACTTCAAAACGTATGAATGTGACAAATCCTAAGTATCAGCAAATTGCTGTTGATGTAGCCGCTAAAATCGCTGATCAGACCTTTCCAGTTGGCGATAAAATTCATGCCCGCTCGACGCTTGCAAATAAGTACAGCGTTTCTCCTGAAACGGCGCGTAAAGCCATCAGCGTGTTAGTTGATTTAGAAATCGTCAAAGCAAAACATGGCAGTGGATTCTATGTTCATTCAATTGAAAAAGCTAAACTCTTCATCGAGCAATATCAGGATGTTCAATCCATCCATGATTTGAAAGATGATCTAATTGATAGTGTCAAAAAACAAAAAGAAGAATTAAGTCACTTCTCAGAAATTTTAGACAAACTTGTTGATCAGACCAAGCGCTTTGACTCATTCAACCCGTTGAATCCAGTAACCTTTACACTAACCAGTGATGCCTCGCATCTTGAAATGACGATCAGCGAGTTAAATTTATGGCAAAGTACTTCTGCTACTTTGATTGCGATCAAACATGGTGACGAGCTTCTTGTGTCCCCTGGTCCCTATGCAAAACTGACTTCAGGTGATACGATTTATTTTGTTGGTCATGAATCAACACTACAACGAGTTCAGAATTTTTTCTATCCAAACTCTTAATTTATTTATAATCGTTTATCTTTACTTTAAAAGAAATAGCGACAATTCTTGTACAAGAATTGTCGCTATTTCTCTTCAAATCTTTGCTATTATTTTGTCATGTGGAGGAATAAAAATGAATTTTTCAGATTCAATGGAAAAAGTACTGAACTATATTGAAAATAATCTAAAAAGCACAATTGAATTAGAAACACTAGCTACATACATGCATTGTTCCGCTAATGATCTTCAACGGCTATTTTCATTAGTCTTTGGACTATCGCTCAAACAATATATCCGCAAACGCAGATTATCAGAAGCAGGAGCAGAACTTCAAAATAGTTCACAAACAATCCTTTCCCTTGCCTTAGACTATCAATACGAATCATCTACCTCTTTTACGAGAGCTTTTAAATCAATGCATGGAATAACTCCTTCAAATGCCCGTAAAGAAAAGAATAAGTTAGTTTTATTTTCCAAAATAAGATTCAATATGTCAGTCACTGGGTACCAAATACTGCATTATACGATTGTATCTAAAGATTCCTTTAAGCTTATCGGACAAAAAGAGCGTGTCACCCGTGATCAAATTCCTAAAGTTTCTCAAGCTATTATTCAAAACTTGAAATCAAAATTTTCGAACGAATTTAGTACTCCCTTAGAGATTTATCAAGGATGTAGCGCTATTCACTCAGATATCTTTGATTTTTTTGTCGCTTTAAAAGTGTCTGAGCACTATCAACTACAAAAAAACTGTCAATTAGAAGAGTTCATCATTTCAAGTGCAAGATGGGCGATTTTTTCTTTTGAATTAGACGAATTAAGTCAGCTTCGGTATGTATGGGAACAATTGCTTACTACCCACTCTTCACTTAAATTTTTACCATCTGGCTTACCAGAACTTGAACGCTTTACTAAAAAAAACGAGTCTTCAAAATTCATTGGAGAAATCCATATTCCACTAAACATAATCTAATCTTACAGGAGGAAAATACAATATGGATATAACTTTTACTACAATACCACCTAAAAAAATAATTGGTCTAGCCATTACAACATGTCTAGAAAAGGATTCAGAAGTAACTAGCCAACTCTGGAGAAATTTTATAAATAGAAAAGCAACAATACAAAATCAATTAAATCAAAATAGCTTGTCCGTAAAAGTTACGGATACGCAATTTTCTTTTAAGGATTCAAAAAGCTCTTATCAAAAATGGGCCGCTGTAGAAGTATTTGATTTTTACAACATAGAAAAACCATTAGCATCAACTACTTTAGCCGGTGGACAATATGCTGTATTTACATTTAAAGGACCTGCTCAGAATTTTCCAACCATATTTTTCAAAGTTATCAACGACAGTTTGCCCCAATCAGGTTACCAAATTGATTTAAATAGGGAACAATTTGAAGTTTTGGATGTAAATTATCATCCTTATGATATAAACGCTCAAGAAGAAGTTTGGATTCCAATAAAATAAAAATAACTACTTTTACTTAAACTATATATAAAACCGTTATGACTACTTTTGTTAGAGTGTAATTATATCGGTTTTTTGCATGGGTTATCTTTAAATCTATGCTTCTTTTAGTAACTAATTGGATTATTTCCTTTGCCAATATAAGTTCCTAATTTGACAAAGTGACTACACGATGTTAATCTAGAATGGTCACTTTTTTTACAGAAAAGAAAATGATTTTCATTACATGTAAATCATGTTGTAGCATCATCTAGCTTCACATGTTAGTCTTTCGGGAAAAAGATAAAAACTGAATGAGATAACAAACGTCTCAGCCTATTTTTTACTATTTTCCTGTCAAGGCTAAATAAGCTCGTTTAGCTTTTAAAATAAGGAGGAATTTTGTTTTGCCCAAAGTAAAAGTATCGCATTTAACAAAAATATTCGGTAAGAAATCAAAACAAGCACTGGATATGATCAAAGAAAACAAAGATAAAACCGAGATCTTGAAAAAAACGGGCGCTACCGTTGGGGTTTACGATGTGAATTTCGAAGTAGAAGAAGGAGAAATTTTCGTGATCATGGGTCTTTCTGGTAGTGGTAAATCAACGTTGATTCGTCTTTTGAATCGTTTGATCGAACCAACTTCAGGAAATATTTTTATCGACAATCAAGACATCTCAAAATTAGACAAAGAAGGACTTAGAGAAGTTCGTCGCAATAAAATGAGTATGGTCTTCCAAAATTTTGGTCTCTTCCCTCACCGCACCATCTTAGAAAATACTGAATATGGTTTAGAAGTTCGTGGTGTTCCAAAAGAGGAACGAACAGCAAAAGCCGAACAAGCTTTAGAAAACTCAAGCTTACTCGCTTTTAAAGATCAGTTTCCTAATCAGCTATCTGGTGGCATGCAACAACGTGTCGGCTTAGCTAGAGCTTTAGCTAACGATCCAGAAATTTTACTGATGGACGAAGCCTTTTCTGCTCTTGATCCATTGATTCGTCGGGAAATGCAAGATGAGCTAGTCGATTTACAAGAAAATGTGAAAAAAACGATCATCTTTATCACCCACGATTTAAATGAAGCTTTACGCATCGGTGATCGAATTGCTTTAATGAAAGATGGTCAGATCATGCAAATCGGTACTGGTGAAGAAATCTTAACGAACCCAGCTAACGATTATGTACGAACCTTCGTTGAAGATGTCGATCGTTCAAAAGTCTTGACTGCTCAAAATATCATGGTTCCAGCACTAACGACCAATATTGAAATTGACGGTCCAACCGTTGCGCTAACACGGATGCGCCAAGAAGAAGTTAGTATGCTTTTAGCTGTTGATAAAAAACGTCAACTAAAAGGTGTTGTCCGAGCTGAACGCGCTCTAGAAGCACGTAAAACAGGTAAACCATTAACTGACTATGTGGATACAGATATTACTTCTATCGACAAAGATATGCTTGTCAACGATATTTTCCCAATCATCTATGATTCACCTACACCAGTTGCTGTAACGGACAACAATAAATTGCTTGGTGTCGTCATCAGAGGTAGCGTTCTTGAAGCATTAGCAGAAACAGAGGTGAATATCAATGAATAATTATCAATTACCAGTAGCAGATTGGGTCGAAACAATTACAGAATGGATGACGAATACTTTTTCTGGCGTTTTTAGTTTCTTCCAATCAACAGGTCAAAGCTTAATGGACGGAATCACTTCCCTATTAGTTGCCATTCCTCCTGTACTATTTATTATCATTTTAACTGCCATTGCATTCTTTATTTCAAATAAGAAAATTGGTTTAAGTTTATTTACTCTGATCGGCTTGTTTTTCATTTATAATCAAAATCTATGGACAGATTTAATGAGTACTGTGACTTTAGTTTTACTTTCCAGTGTGGTTTCGATCGTCATTGGTGTGCCACTTGGAATTTTAATGGCTAAAAGTAACAAAGCACAAAGTATTATTACCCCTATTTTAGATTTCATGCAAACAATGCCGGGATTTGTTTATTTGATTCCTGCCGTTGCCTTTTTCGGAATTGGGATGGTTCCTGGAGTATTTGCCTCAGTGATTTTTGCTTTACCACCGACTGTTCGTTTTACGAATCTTGGAATACGTCAAGTACCGAAAGAACTGGTTGAAGCTTCTGATTCATTTGGTAGTACGGGTTGGCAAAAATTATTCAAACTGGAATTACCATTAGCTAAAAATACCATTATGGCGGGTGTCAATCAAACAACCATGCTAGCACTTTCTATGGTAGTTATCGCATCAATGATTGGAGCGCCTGGTCTTGGTCGTGGCGTTCTTTCTGCCTTACAACGTGCTCAAGTCGGAAATGGTTTTGTTAATGGGGTTGCTTTAGTTATCCTAGCCATTATCATTGATCGTTTTACTCAAAACTTGAATAAGAAAAAAACAACTCCAGCTAAGTCAAAATTATCTAAAAAACAAAAAATTGGTGGGACTGCTGTTGCTATTGTAGCGATTATCGCTTTGATCGCGGGCTCTACTCTTTTCTCTTCTGCAAAAAATGGAGAAAAAAACATTTCTCTTTCTTATGTAGAATGGGATACAGAAGTTGCCTCAACTCATGTTGTAGGAGAAGTATTAAAAGACGTTGGTTACAATGTCTCACTAACACCGTTGGATAATGCCATTATGTGGGAATCAATCTCAAAAGGAGAGACAGATGCAATGGTTGCCGCTTGGTTACCCGGAACTCACGGTGAGCAATACAAACAATACAAAGATAAAGTGGATGATTTAGGTGAAAATCTAAAAGGTGCAAAACTTGGTATCGTTGTTCCACAATATATGGATGTCGACTCGATCGAAGACTTAAAAGATCAAGCTGGTAAAAAAATAACTGGGATCGAACCTGGTGCAGGTGTTGTTGCAGCGGCTGAAAAAACACAAAAAGCTTATAACAACTTATCTGATTGGTCAGTTGAAACTTCTTCTTCAGGTGCCATGACTGTTGCATTAGGACAAGCCATCAAAAACAAAGAAGAAATCGTGATTACTGGTTGGTCCCCTCATTGGATGTTTGCTAAATATGACCTTAAATATTTAGAAGATCCAAAAGGCACGATGGGCAAAGAAGAAACGATTCACACAATAACTAGAAAAGGATTGGAAAAAGAAAATCCTGAAGCCTATAACATCTTGAAAAATTTCCATTGGACAAAAGAAGATATGGAATCTGTGATGTTAGAAATCAACAATGGAACTGACCCAACACAAGCTGCTAGAAATTGGATTGATAGTCATGAAAAAGAAGTAGCTGAGTGGAAAAAATAATAAAAAGTGCTGACCATAATTTCTATGGTCAGCACTTTTTTATGTATATCTAAAGAACTAATTGGATAGATTAGACTTTTATAGTTTTAGAATATGAACCACTTCACTCACTTTCGTTCGACAAGTATTGTTCAGCATCTGCTCAGGCTTTGCCAGATTTAATACTTTTTTTCTACTTTCCCCTTTAGAACTTATCTTCCATCTTTTACTCTTGGTGACGAGATAATATGGTAACTTCGCTCACTTTCGCTCGCCAAGTATTGTTCAGCATCTGCTCTGGTTTTGCCAGTCGCAGTGATGAACATATAAATACCGCTCGGCTGGGTGACCGAGCGGCAAGGAGTTCTTTTTACTTGAGGAGTAAAAATAAAAAAGTGTTTTGTTTGGATTTGTTATTGGGTATGAATAGATAATAACCGGAAAATTTGAAGAAACTATGCCTAAATCATTTAGGTTTTCTATAGAATAGTTAAGAAAACGTTAATAGCTATCCACACCAAAGAAAATCAATGATCATACTTAGCTTTTCAGCCGAATATGATCATTGATTTTTTATTTTGCTTATTTAGGTGTTACATAAGCTAGAATATTTGCTGTATCTTTGTCGATTACTCTAAATGAAACCACGCCTAAGCCTGCAACATTCATTTCTGAGATCAAAATCGAGCCATCCTCATAAACATGTTCTACAAATGCCACATGTCCATAAGTACCATCTGCACCAGCCACTGTTGGTTGGAAGCTTACGGCAGTTCCTGCTTTAGGTTTGCTAGATACTTCATAGCCATTCGCTTTTCCTGTAACGCCCCAGTCCATTCCGTTACCCATAGTTGTTTCAACGTAACCGTCTAATTGAACGATACGGTTATAAACGTATTGCGTACAGTTTCCTGCGGCATAGGCTTCTGAACCAGAATAAGTTTCCCCTGAATATTCTCTAAAGTCGCTATCTGGATGACTGTCAGAAACAATGATACCACTTGTTGATGTGGATGGTTTCTCTTTGTCATATTCAGTTAAGTCATATTCTTCGATAAAAGCATTCAGTTTTTGATCATAGCTAGTATCCGTTGCGTAGACACCTGTTAAAGCTTTCGTCGCTTCACGATAGCTCACAGCGTTTGATTTCCATGTACCAGAATAAATCGTTTCGTTTGAATCAATGCCTTCTTTCATTAGCTTGGCATAATCTTCAAATGACTCTTTATACCCCGGATACTTCTTGAACGCGGCATCAATCGTATACCAGTTACCTGAGCCATCATCTTCTTGTGTAGAAAAGACAACTTTCTCACCTTTATACTCTCCTTTGATTCCAAAGAGATTATGATAAGGTTCTTGGCTTAAATCACTATTGCCAGAACCAGTTTCCAAAATTGCCTGAGCAATCATTACTGAAGCATATAAATCATTTTTCTGACCCACTGCTCGTGCTTTTTCACCAATTCTGCGAATAAAAGTTTCTGTCGGTTCATTTTTTACAATTTTAATTGCTTGATCCAATTGCTCTTGTGTAGGAGCATGGTCGACAGTTGACTGAACAGGTTGTTCTGGTACAGCTTCAACAGGAGCATTTGGTTGAGGTGATACTGGTATCGCTTCATGACTATTTGAAGGCGTTATTTCTGTTGAAGACTCTGTCGTTGCACTTGTTGAATCAGTCGTTTCAGAAGTCGCCGAATCAGTCGTCGTAGTTGTATCTTCGGTCGAAGAGCTTTCAGTTGTTTCCGATGTCCCTTCTTCAACAGTACCTGACCCAGACTGAACTAATTCATCTGCATGTCCAATGACTGGTACTAAATTCACACTAAGTAGTACACAAATCATCTGGAGCGATAATAATTTTCTTTTCATTCATTTTAGTTCCTCTCACATGTATTAAAGATCCTATCACTTGCGTCAATAGAACCCAGCACTCATTTGTTAGGTTTATTTGTTCCCTTTAGGCTATCGAGATACTTTGCCTTCAGATTAACTTCTTGTAATTTTTAAAGGACTGCATCACATGTTCAGTGGTTCCAGCTAGTAAAGCATTTGGAATGTGAATTTGATGTTTTTCCATAAAGCCACCTGCCTCTTATCTCTAAAAATCGTTTTTAACCTTCTATAAGTTGAGTTTATTTTACCATAAGTATAACGGAAAATCTGCTACTTGACTCGAAAGTTTCAAAAGTTTCGAAAAAAGTTCATGTTTCAGACAAAAAATGAGAAATTATCCGTATGAAATAGCATTTTGAACCAAAATTTTTGTTGGGTAAGATAAAATTTGCTGATAAACGTTTTATTTATTTCCGATACATCTTAAATTCAAGAAACAAGTCATTATAAATCCCCAAATATTTCGCCCCTAAATCTTCATAAACTTCTAAATGCTTAATCACTTCATCATTTGGATAAAACTGTTCATCACTAGAAATTTCCTTAGGCAATAATTTCTTTGCCGCTTTATTCGGGGTTGAATAACCAATATACTCTGCATTTTGAGCAGCATTTTCAGGTCTTAGCATGAAATTGATAAATTCATAGGAACCTTTAATATTTTTCGCTGTTTTAGGAATCACAATATTATCAAACCAAAGATTAGAACCTTCTGATGGAATCACATAATGCAAGTGCTCATTATTATCCAACATTTCAGCCGCTTCACCAGAAAACGTTACAGCTGCAGCACTTTCTTCGTTGATCATATACATTTTGATTTCATCAGCTACGATCGCCTTGACATTTGTAGTAAGTTTGTTTAGCTTATCAGTTGCTTTACGTAGTTCTTGATTGTTTTTACTGTTTAAAGAATAGCCTAAACTATTCAATGAAAGACCCAATACTTCACGTGCCCCATCAATCAACATCACGTTATCTTTTAATTCTGGTTTCCATAAATCATCCCAATGCTGAATTTGACCTTCATCAACAAATTTATCATTGTAAATGATACCTAACGTTCCCCAAAAATAAGGAATCGAATATTTATTTTGCGGATCAAAATCAAGATTTAGAAATCGTTCATCAATATTTTCCATACCCTTTAATTTAGAGTGATCGATTGGCAGCAACATTTTTTCTTTCATCATTTTTTGAATCATATATTCAGAAGGAATCGTAATATCATAGGCTGTACCACCTTGCTGGATTTTCGTAAACATCGCTTCATTGGAATCAAATGTTTCATAATTGACCTTGTAGCCTGACTCTTTTTCGAATTTACGTAATAAATCAGGATCAATGTAATCACCCCAGTTGTATATTGTTAAGGTATCAGCTCCTGCCATACCGCTGGCTTTTTCCAATTGACGAACTCCTAAAAATAAAATCAGAATGATCGCTAAAATTCCAATAAGCAAAGATTGTAGTTTTTTCATTTAAGATTCGCCACCTCACTTTGTTCACGGCGCAGTTTTTTCAGTCGTTTTGACGTATTATCTTGGCTGATAAAATAGTAGCCGATCACTAAAATCATAGAGAAAATGAAAACTAAAGCACTTAACGCATTGATCTCTAAACTAATGCCTTGTCTTGCTCTAGAATAAATCTCAACTGAAAGTGTTGAGAATCCGTTTCCTGTAACGAAAAAGGTCACAGCAAAGTCATCCAACGAATAGGTAAACGCCATAAAATAGCCTGCGATAATACCTGGTGATAAAAACGGTAAAATGATATTCTTGATGACTTGGAGATTATTCGCCCCCAGATCACGAGCTGCATCTACCATCGAGTCATTCATTTCTTGTAATTTTGGTAGCACCATCAAGACGACGATCGGAATACTAAAAGCAATATGAGACAATAACACACTGGCAAAGCCCAAACTAATAAATCCAATAGCCGTAAAAAAGATCAAGAAACTAGCACCAATAATGACATCAGGGGATACCAGTAAAATATTATTAAAACTCATTAAAGCTGTTCTCGTTTTTCTTCGTCTTGTATAATAGATCCCCATTGCACCAAATGTTCCAATGATCGTTGCTAGTAAAGCAGATAAAAAGGCCAACAAGAAAGTATTTAGCACAATGATCAATAAACGGGTATCTTCAAAAACCGCTGTATAATTGGCAAGCGTAAAACCAGTAAATTTATTCATTGTATCAGTATCATTGAATGAGTAGAAAATGAGATAAAAAATCGGCGCATACAATAAAGCAAAAACGATGATCAGATACATGTAAGACCACTTAAACTTTTTCTTTGTCATTTCGCCCGCCCCTTTTTCTTCTTCTCACCTGTCAACAACATCACGATAAACATCGCCACAATCAAAATCACACCGATTGTTGAACCCATACCCCAGTTTTGTGTCACCATAAAATGCTCTTCAATGGCCGTTCCAAGCGTAATCACTCGATTTCCGCCAATCAAACGGGTCAACATGAACAATGAAAGTGATGGAATAAACACTGCTTGAACCCCACTTTTCACACCATTTAATGAAAGTGGAAAGATCACCCGTTGAAAAGTCTCAACACTATTGGCACCAAGATCACGACTAGCACTGATCAAAGAAGGATTTAGTTCCTCTAATGCGTTAAAAATCGGTAAGATCATAAAGGGAATTTCAATATAGGTCGCAACAAATAGAAAACTAAAATCCGTAAATAAAATTTGGTGTGGTCCAATCCCAAGAAAACTTAAAAACTGGTTCACATTCCCATGGATACTAAAAATCCCAATAAAAGCATAAGCTTTCAACAACAGATTCACCCATGTCGGCAAAATCACCAACATCAACCACAATTGTTTATGCTTTAACTTTGTTAAAAAGTAGGCTGTCGGATAACTGATCAAAAACGTAAATAACGTGATCAAAAAAGCATACCAGACCGAGTTTAAGGTCATACTCAAGTATGTGCCAGAAGTAAAATACGTTTGATAATTCTCTAACGTAAAATGCCCATTCATATCAAAAAAAGATTGGTAAATAATCATTAACACCGGAGTGATCACAAACAGCAAAAGCCACATTGTATAAGGAATCGAGTAGATTCGACGCATTGTTTTCAAGATGATTCCTCCTATTCTTCGTAGCTTTCTAGACGAGCGTCAAAGTCTTCCTCTGACTCATTGAAACGCATCACATGAATATCTTCTGGTTCAAAAAAGAGTCCGACTTTTGCACCTTCTTGCGCTTTTTTCGTTGAATGGACCATCCATTCATTATGGTCTTCATCATGACAGATGATTTCATAGTGAACCCCACGGAATAATTGTGTATCCACTGTTACAACTAATTTGCCCTTATCCGCTGTCGTGATCGTCAAATCTTCTGGACGCAACATTATTTCAACAGGTTCCGCCTGACGCATTCCGCCATCCACACATTCAAAACGTTTGCCGACAAATTCAACTAAATTATCTTCGATCATCGTACCATTAACGATATTACTTTCTCCCACAAAATCTGCCACGAAATGATTGATCGGTTCATCATAAATATCTACAGGCGTACCACTTTGCACGATGTGTCCTTTGTTCATGACAAAGATTTCATCACTCATTGCCAAAGCTTCTTCTTGATCGTGGGTGACAAAAATAAAGGTGATCCCTAAACGTTGTTGCAATTCACGCAGTTCATACTGCATATCCGTCCTCAGCTTCAAATCCAAAGCAGATAACGGCTCGTCTAATAGCAATACTTTGGGTTCATTGACGATGGCGCGCGCAATCGCTACACGTTGGCGTTGACCGCCAGACATTTCACTGATTTCTCGTGTTTCATACCCTGGTAATTGAACCATCCGCAAGGCATCTTTCACTTTCTTTTCAATTTCCTGCTTCTGTATTTTTTTGATTTTCAACCCAAATGCCACGTTATCAAACACATTCATATGAGGAAACAGGGCATAATCTTGAAATACGGTATTCACTTGGCGTTTATTCGCAGGAATATCATTGATCCGTTGTCCATCAAAATAAATATCCCCTTCGGTTGCATCCACAAATCCTGCTAAAATTCGTAAAATCGTTGTCTTACCACAACCTGAAGGGCCCAAAAGAGTGTAAAACTTCCCTTGTTCAATTTCAAAACTAACATTTTTCAACACTTTCTCATCATCATATTGTTTGACTACATTTTCGAATGTAATAATCTTTTTTTTCATCCGCTGATGCCTCCTCTATTAAAATTGAACTGGGTTTATTTAACACAGTAACAACGTTCTGTTTGCTATATCTTGTTTTTCTTAACATCAGCCCATTTTACTTTGATTAACGTATCATTATAAATAAGATTCTGTTGCTACGATCAATACTCGACTTTTTCCTTTTGAATGATTGATCAATTGATGGGGTTCTGCTGCTTGATAATACATTGCTTCCCCTTTTTTAGCTGAGTAAGTTGTTTCACCTAGTATTAATGATACAGAACCATCGATCACATAAATGAACGTTTCAGATAAAGAAGGCTCAAACGTTTTATACTGACCATCCTTATCAAAAGTTAAAACAATGGGTTCCATCTCTTTTTCATTTGATTCAGGTATCAACCATTTTAACTCATAGCCATTTTCTTCATCATAATACAGTGTACTATCTTCGTCTCGATAAATAATTTTTTGTTCCAGTGTTTGTTCACTGAAAAATTGTTCAGGCGTGATGCCCAACACTTCTAAAATATTAAAAAAAGTTTCCATTGAAGGGGAGCTCAAATCACGTTCTAATTGAGAAATATAGCCTTTGGTTAAGTCAGTTCGCTCGCCTAGCTCTTCTTGTGTTAAATTTTTTTGCACACGTAAATTACGCAGTTTCTCACCAATTTCCATCTGACCACCTCATTTCTATTATTTAAAATATATAAAAAGTTTGCTAATACTAAACTACAAGTTTAATTTTACCTTTTCTAGTATACGAATTTTTTGAAAAATAGCAACAATTTTTGCAAATAAATTGTTACTTTTTTAATTTTATCTCATTCTTTTATACTAGCATCGATCAAGCAATTTTAACAAAATAAAAAAGCATCTGTTATCCAGACACTTTCTTACTTTCTACACGCTTGGTAAATCGCTTATTTCCTATTTTAAGTGGAATGAAATAATTCACTAATAATGCGATCCCCATACCAATGAAGCTATCGACCACTCTAGCAAATGCATAGCCATATGAGCGGTCTGCTGGAATCATAAAGACAATTGTCAACAACGTAGCACATGCTCCAACTGTTCCTTCGTGGTACCCTAAACTCGCTAACAAGGCGATCATCAAGGTAATAATCAGTGGAATGAAAATCAACTGCACTAACTCTGTTCTACCCAGCCAATTGAACACGGCAATGACTGCTACTGACATGATTGCACCTAGCACATTACCGATAATTCGATGCTTACCGTACTTCAATGTATTTTCCATATCTTCTCTTAAAGTAAAAACCGTTGTGATCGCTGCAACCACATATGTTTCTCGCCTTAATAAGATACTGACCAAAATACAAAAAAAGACACTTAATCCTGTTTTAAATGTTCGCATACCAATTTTAAATTTCAACAAACTGAATTCCTTTCACTTTTTAGCAAAAAAATGGCTAATTATTTTCTTCTTATTGTCCAATAAAAGACATCATCTTCTATTTTAACTCATTTCTCTGCTATTAAGAAGAGGGCTTCAAGAAGAATTTGCTAAAGAAAAAAAGAGAATATGTTATGATAGTAACAATAATAATAAATTTACCTTCTTAGAAAACTGTTTTTTATCATTAGGCTAAGGGGTAGGACAAGAGGATGATTTTATTGGTAAATCATCAATTGTTAATCAAGGAGGATCTATATGGAAAAGTTTTCTGGTTATATGGTAAAAAAGGAGTCTGAGACTGTCTTTGCAGCGTTAGAAAAATTGGAACTTAGTGAACTATCTGAAGGAAACGTCACAATTAGAACGGCGTACTCTTCAGTTAATTATAAAGACTCACTTGCAGCCAAACAAAACGGTGGTGTTATTCGCGATTATCCGATGATACCAGGTATTGATTTAAGCGGAACCGTTATCACCTCTCAAGACGCACGCTTTAAAAAAGGACAAGAGGTTTTAGTAACTGGTTATGGTTTAGGGGTAACACATACAGGTGGTTTTTCAGAAATTGCTCGTGTCCCAGCAGATTGGATTGTCCCAGTACCCGATGGCCTAAGTTTAAAAGACACAATGGTTTTTGGTACAGCTGGCTTTACGGCCGCCTTGTCTGTTCAGGCGCTTGAGGAACATGGCGCTACTCAAGATAAAGACGCTGCGATTTTGATAACCGGTGCTTCAGGTGGCGTAGGAAGTTTAGCAATCGCAATGTTACACCAGTTGGGCTATCGGAATATCTATGCATTAAGTCGCAAACCATCAGCAATTGATTCTTTAAAAAAAATCGGTGCTACCAAAGTGCTTTTGCTAGATGAATGGATGCCTGAAAAAATCAAGCCTTTAGCCAAACAAACCTTTGACTTTGTAATTGATACCGTTGGTGGTGAGATTACTGCTGCTTTGTTATCACAACTTAAATACGGCGGCAGCATTGCTATTTGCGGAAATGCCGCTGGAATCAAATTGACTGCCTCTGTTTTGCCTTTCATCCTAAGAGGAATCAATCTCTTAGGTATCGATTCAGTTAATGTACCTATGACACAACGATTAGTCATTTGGCAACGTTTAGCAACTGATTTGAATGTGAGCACTCATGAACTCATGAATGAAATTACTCTAAAAGAACTTCCTCAAACCTTGAATCAACTACAAGCAGGAACACACATTGGCCGCACAATCATTAAAATGAAATAAAAGGAGCTATTTATAGATGAATATCTTAATTACAGCTGGTGGAACGTCTGAAAGAATCGATAATGTCCGCTCAATTACAAATCACTCTACTGGTCGGCTAGGAAAAGCAATCGGTGAATGTTTTTTAGCCCAAGGACATCATGTTACTTATGTGACAACCCCTCAAGCTGTTCGACCTGTTAACCAAGCTAACCTATCTATTATTGAAATCGAAACAACCAAGGAATTAGCATCAACCCTACTTAATCAGTTTGAGCAACAAAGTTTTGATGGTATTATTCATGGCATGGCCGTTAGTGACTTTACAACTGAAACTACCTTATCAGAAGATATTTTTATTGAAAAACTCGCTGCTAAATTAACTAATGATAATACTTTAAATGATCTAACTAGCCTTACGGAAGCTCTTTACCATAGTTTAGATGAAATTGGACAAACAGTTCAACAAGCAAAAAAAATTCCTTCTGGAACAGATCGTCTCTTGCTTTTTTTGAAAAAAAACCCTAAAATAATTGCTATGTTGCGCGACCACCAACCGCAAGCAGTTTTGGTTGGTTTTAAATTGCTAGTAGGCGTTTCCTTCGAGGAATTAGTTCATGTTGGAAGTGCACTACTCACCAAAAATAACTGCGATTTTATTTTGGCAAATGACCTTGAACAAATTCACGATAAGCAACATGTTGGAATCTTGATCGATGCTACAGGACAAACAACAACCGCACAAACAAAATCTGAAATTGCTCAATTAATTGTAAATAAGGTTGAAGAAAAATGGAGGAGCCAATCATGAAAACAATATTATTAGGGATTTCCGGCAGTATATCCGCTTATAAAGCTGCCGATATCACAAGCCAATTCACTAAATTAGGCTATAATGTTGACGTGATCATGACCCACAATAGTACAAGGTTCATCACACCGTTAACCTTACAATCATTATCTAAAAATCCAGTTCATACTGACGTCATGGAAGAGATTACTCCAGAAAAGATCAATCATATTGAATTAGCAAAAAAAGCAGATCTCTTCTTAGTGGCACCAGCGTCTGCTAATATAATAGCCAAACTCGCTAACGGGATTGCAGATGACATGCTTTCAACTGTGGCACTAGCCTTAAAAGAAGAAGTTCCAAAATATATTGCCCCAGCAATGAATACCTATATGTATCAAAATCCGATTACCCAACGGAATTTAACAACTTTAAAAGAAGTGGGCTACCATGAAATCGATCCCCGAGAAGCTTTACTAGCCTGTGGGGATTTCGGTCGAGGTGCTCTTGCAACGGTTGAGAGCATTGTCGCTACTATCAATGAAAGTTTAGCGAAATAATTTTGAGGAGTCATTTATGAAAAATACAAAAACATTTACGTTAACTGCTATGTTTTTAGCAATCCTAATCCTATTATCAGCCGTTCCATTCCTAGGATTTATTCCAATTGGACCTATCAATGCCACAACAATGCACATTCCTGTCATTATTGCATCCATTGTGTTAGGCCCAAAAATCGGGGCCTTTTTAGGCGGCGTTTTTGGGATCATCAGTATGATTCGTAGCACTGTAGTCTTATCCCCTTTATCTTTTGTTTTTTCTCCTTTTATACCAGTGATTGGGACAGATCAAGGGAGCTGGAAAGCGATTATTGTTGCAATGGTTCCTCGAATTTTAATTGGTATCGTTCCTTATTTCGTTTTTATGGCGTTGAAAAAACTGACGAAAAACAACCCTACTTCTCAATCATTTAGTTTGTTTATTGCGGGTTTCCTAGGCTCTGCTACCAATACAATTCTCGTGATGAACTTGATTTACTTTTTATTTAAAGATTCCTATGCTCAAAGCATCGGCGCTAGTGGTACAGCAATTTATACAGCAATTTTGACCGTAATTTTTACTAGTGGCGTTGTTGAGGCAATCGTTGCTGCTATAGCTACGGTTGGAGTTACTTCGGTGTTGTTGCGTTTGGTGAAGAATAATGCGACACAGAAATTATAAAAAAAAGATTGAGATAGTCTGCTAGGCTATCTCAATCTTTTTCTATTTCTTTTGTTTTTTTAGTTTGTAGGCATACTCACTAGCTTTGAAAAGTAAGCCATTAACAGGTAAATCAAATTCACCAATAAATTCATTCACAGTCGGGTTAAAGTTCGATTTAAATTTGATCAAACCATCATTCAAACTGCCTTCTAACCCCCCCATATTACACGATGTACAACCACGTTCAAAACATTCATTGATTGCATCAAACCACGTTGGATAAGCTGGCATATATCGTTTATAGCGATCGTCCATCCCAGCATAAAGAATCTCACTAGTCGAGCCAAACGTAATGGCTAAAGCACCTGCTACCACTGCAACATCACCAGAATGAGCAATATTTTCTTCAAGCTCAGTCATTTCACGTGTTAGAGAAAAATCAAGCTCTTCTAAATTATGACGTTTCTTCACTTGATTTTCTTTTAGATTCGCTAAGTCTTCTTTATTTTTATCAAAGCGCTGTTTAGTTTCTTCAAAGCGTTTCTTCAAATCAACCTGAGCTAACATGATAAACGAATTTTCAGGATAGATCGTTAATAGTTTTTCAAAATAATCGCTATTTCTTAGAGAGATATTTTGGCGCTCAGTCGTTAGTTCGATTACTTTAGCAAAATCGTTTACTAACTCTTTGTGTCCCATTTTTACAGTAACACCTTTTTTCTGCGCTTGTTTCATCATTTTTTTCGTGCTTTTTGATAGTTGCTCTTCACTAAAATCTTCTTTGTAAATATTCGCTTGAAAGCGTGGTTGGATCGTCGCATCCATCGCCATTGTTAAGCCTTGATGTTTTGCACCACTTGCAATCATAATATCGATGATTGGTTGGGCCGTTGGATCGATCATTTGTTCTTCTCCTAGATGGAAATCTTTATAATGGATCGTTGGGTCCATTTTTACAAATAAAGCACGTTTTTTCTTACCGAATTGCTTTAACTCTTTGAAAAAGAACGCAACAAGCTCTGAATTAGTGTAATCCATGATGGGACCTCGTGGTGTATAAAGCATTGAAAATTTCATTGGTAACGGTCTAATCAATACCAAGCTAGAGGCTACTAAAGTCCCATTTTCGTAAACACCAACAATTTCTGATCCCCAGTTATCCTTTACTTTGGCCCAAGCAGACGATTGTAATAAGTTGCATAAGGGATGGCTTTCTACAAATTTATCATGCTCTTTGGCATCGATGCCAATTTTAAATTCAAACATTATATAAAACTCCTCTACATTTTTGCTTCTGTATTACCATATCATAATTTATTAAACAGGAACAGTAAATTATTTCATGAAATTGGTTAGAAAACTTTAAGAGACTGACCCAAAACTTTTTTAGCCTCGAACCAGTCTCATATTGATAATTTCCTATTGCTTAACCTCTTTTTTCAAAATGAACGGATTTATCGATCCAGTACATCACTGGTGCGGCTAAAGCCATTGTTGCAAATTCGCTGAGTGCTAAAGTTGCATAGTTGCCCCAAAAAGCTGCTCCGCCGTTTGGCGCCAACATAAAGGCGATGATGCACATTGTCGCTGTAAAGAATAGTGTATTCATGGCTAAACGAGCAATCACATTTGGAACTCTTTTTTGCAGCAAAGCAGTTAAGCCTAATGCAATAAACGATTGTGTGCCGCCGTATAAAGCATCAATGGCACCAAAGCCAAAGAAAAAGTTATACACAACTACTCCACCTAAAACGCCCCACATCAATTTCCGGTTGAAAACCACTAGGTGATTTAAACTTTCAGAAATTCTAAATTGAATGGGTCCTGACGAAACAGGTGCAACTAAAATCGTTAGCCCTAGATATAACGCCATCACAATACCATTCATAGTAATTGCTTTTACACTACTGTTTGTTGTAACAGTTTTTTTCATAGTTTTCCCCACTTTCTCCGAGTTTTTTTACAAGGGATGGTTGATGAACCTTGTTGAGGATTCGTTTTCCTCAAAAAAATGATACGTAGGCATTATATCTCATAATCAATCGTTGTACAACGAAAAATAGTATTAGACAATTTTTCATTTTTCAAGCATCCAGCATTCTTAATTTTTCTGTTGTCTGTTATAATAAGACTTTGTACAAGGAGGAAACAAATGAAGAAACATTTTTATCTCGTTATCAATGAAAATGCCGGTAGCGGTACTGGGAGGAAAGCTGCTGAAAAGATCATCAAACAGATGCAGACTGCCAACATTGATTACACGACTTATTATACAGATCATGCTGGTCATGAAATAGAAATCGCGCAAAAATTAGCTGAAGACACGTTGATTCCGTGGTCAGATGATTTGGAAATCGACTGTTTCCCACTTTTGGTCATTTTTGGTGGTGATGGTACCTTGCATAGTGCGCTCAATGCTTTGCAAACGTTTGATCCTAATATCCCGATTGGCTATATTCCTTGTGGCTCTGGTAACGATTTTGCCCGTGGCGTGGGGATTCCTAGACAAACAGAAAAAGCTTTTCTGCACCTACTAAAAGCAGATGTTCCAAAAGAAATTCAAGTGATCACATATACTGAATCAATCCAAGATGAGATAGGACTTGCAGTAAATAATATTGGCATTGGTCTAGATGCAGCAATTGTCAACGCAGCAAATACGTCAACATCCAAAAGGACGTTGAACAAGTTTAATATGGGCTCTTTTTCTTATATTTTTTCTATTTTAAAGGTATTATTCACTCAAAAAGGCTTTCCGATTCTTGTTGAAGTTAATGGGCAAACACTCGAATTTGATCGCGCTTTTTTATGCACCATAACTAAACATCCTTATTTTGGCGGTGGTGTTTCAATCGCGCCCATGGCTGACCCACGTAAGCCTATCTTAGATTTTGTTTTAGTGGAACGGGTCAATATGTTTAAGATTTTTTGGCTGATTTGTTTATTGATTCAACAAAAACACATACATTCAAAATACTTTCATCATTTTCAATCTAGTAAATTTCGAATCGTTTCTACTGTTCCTCAATACGTTCATGCAGACGGTGAAATTTTAGGAAAAAGAAGTACTGACCTTTCATTCGGAACAGCAACAAGATTATTTTGGTTTTAAATGTAAAAAATAAGGTTGAAAAAGGAGGTCCTTTTTCAACCTTATTTTTTATTCTAACGATGCTAAGGCCTGTTGCAAATCTGCTATCAAATCTTCACTCGCTTCAATGCCTGTTGAAATCCTTAACAAATCCGCAGTTAATCCATAAGATTCTCTTAGTTCCTCCGGAATATCCGCATGTGTTTGAGTCGTTGGGTACGTAATTAAGCTTTCTACTCCGCCTAGACTTTCTGCAAAGGTAAAAATCGATAAATTTCGCAGAAATGCTTTGATTGATTCTTGCTTCTTGATTTTAAAACTCAACATTCCCCCACGCCCAGGATATAGAACCTCTTTAATCTGTTTATGCGTTGTTAAAAAAGCAACAACAGCTTGAGCATTTTTTTCATGTCTTTCCATTCGCAATGATAAGGTCTTCATTCCTCTAATCAACAACCAACAATCAAAAGGGGATAATACGGCCCCTGTAGTATTTAAACTATACGCTAGTTTTTCTCCCACTGCTTTTGAGCGCGTGATAACCGCTCCAGCCAGCAAATCATTATGTCCGCCTAAATATTTTGTGGCACTGTGCACAACCACATCTGCCCCTAACTCTAAAGGACGTTGAATCAATGGCGTATAAAAAGTGTTATCAACAATCAACTGCGCTGCATAAGCCTTTGTTAAACGAGCGACTTTTTCTATCGAAACCTCATTCATCAGTGGATTCGTTGGCGTTTCAATGAAAACAGCAGCCGTTCGATCTGTAATGGCTTTTTCAAAGCCAATTTCATCCTCAACATAAGTAAATTGATACAGTCCTTGTTTTTCTAATTCTTTAAAATAACGATAACTACCGCCATACAAATCTCTAGATGCAACGATCTGACTTCCAACAGGAAATTGACTAAAAACTAATTGGATCGCACTCATCCCTGAACTCGTTGCCAAACCAACTGCACCATTTTCTAGAATAGCCAATGCTGATTCCACAATTTCTCGTGTTGGATTTTTCGTTCTAGTATAATCATAGCCCGTCGACTCACCTAGTGTTGGGTGCTCGTACGTCGTTGAAAAATAAATCGGCGTATTGATCGAGCCTGTTACTGGGTTTTGATGATTACCAATTTGTGCCAAAAATGTATCTGTTTGAACATCTCTTGCTTGTCCCTTTTCTTCCATTAACTTCCCTCTTTTCTACCAAAATTACGTACCTTCTTTTGTATAACAACACCTGTTGTGTTCTTTCAATTATATACATCGACCGATTCTTAAAGCAAGCAATAGTTATAGAAAGTAAAAAACTAGTTGAAAAATAAAGAGTCCAGGTAAACGGTATGAAAAAGTCAGGTGCTTCGCCACTATAAAAAACCCGTGCAATGTAGTAAAAACATTGTGCGAGTTTTAGTTCAATTGCTCAATCATAAGCAACTTTTGTCACTTCCTAGTTAGTAAATATTACATAAATTCATAAGGCGTTGTTTGATTCATACCGATCATTGGATCGATCGTTTGGGCAATGACAAGTTGCGGTGTTAATAGGCGCTCAATTTCATTTTCAATTTGCTCTGTTGTTTCTTGATCTGTTTCATTAAATAAGGAAATTGCCTCAGCTTTAGGTTTGTCTGGTATCGGCTGTACGGATTCTTCTACCACTGGATTTTTCGCTTCCTTAACGGACTCATACAAAGCAGGTTTGTTTTCTGTTTTATCCGAGAATGGAGATTCCTTATTTAAATCTTCTTCATAGGCTTCTAACTGTAATCGTATCGTTAGATTCATCTCATCTGCACTAGTGATTCTTTCTTTCAACATTGTCAAACGACTAGCAGATTCATGTGCAACACACGTATTGAAAGCTTGTACCTCACCTAATAAAATTAAAATATCTTTACTTCTTGTGACTGCTGTATACAGTAAGTTACGCTGCAACATGCGATGATATTGATGGACCATCGGTAAAATCACCATCTTAAACTCGCTACCTTGCGCCTTATGGATTGAACAGCAATAAGAAAGCGTGATTTTATTCCATTCATTCCGTTTGTAACTCACTTCGTTGTTATCAAATTGAATGACTAATTCATCTACTTTATCTTCTGAATCTTTCGCTAAAATGATTCCAACGATTTCTCCCATATCGCCGTTAAACACGTTAAGCTCAGGTGTGTTAACTAGATGAAGGACCTTATCACCAATTCGATAAACGGATTCATTCCATTTAACTTCTTTTTTTGAACCATCATTAGGGTTAAAAATTTCCTGCATCATTTTATTCAATGCATCGATCCCTGCAGCACCTCGATACATTGGGGCCAATAACTGAATATCTTGTGGTGAAAACCCTTTGGCTTTAGCTTTCGTTACGATTTGGCGGACGTAGGTCTCAATATGATAGACATCACTTGGAAAAAACGAGCGATCTTTTTGATTAACAGTGAAATCTTGTGGCAGTTTTCCTTGCTTGATTTCATGAGCTAAAGGAATGATACTTGAACCATCCCCTTGTCGATAGATTTCTGTTAATTCTTTTTGAGGAATCTCATTGATTTGAAGTAGATCATGTAAAACTTGACCTGGGCCGACAGAAGGTAATTGATCTTTATCGCCAACAAATATTACTTGCATATTAGTTGGGATTGCTTTAAATAAGGTATTGGCCAACCAAGTATCCACCATAGACATTTCATCAACGATCAATAATCCGCCTTCTAATTCTTTGGCTGTCATACTCGGATTCTTTTCACGCCCTGTCAATCCTAATAAACGATGAATTGTACTTGCTGGCAGTCCTGTCGTTTCATTCATACGCTTCGCTGCACGACCTGTTGGAGCTGCTAATAAAATTGGAAACATTTCCTGCGTATAATCCTTTACATCTAAAGAAAGACCATTTAATTCTGCAAATAATGAAACGATGCCATTGATCACTGTTGTCTTTCCAGTACCCGGACCACCAGTTAAAATGAACAACGGCGCTTTAATCGCTTCTTCGATTGCGGCTTGCTGGGAGTCACCATATAAAATGCCCAAACGTTTTTCGATCCCACGAATATTTTTTTCAATTTCTTTTTTATCATACTTGATTTCTTTTTTCCGCGACAGTAAACGTTGAATTGAGGTTCCGATTCCCCATTCGGAAAAATACAAACTATTCTCAAAAAGTTTGGTGCCTTCTTGCTGGATTTTTCCTTCTTCCACCAAATGAATAATTTGTTCTGCTACCTGATCCAACGAAATTTCAACTGGTCGACTAGCTTCTAGAGTATTGATTGTTTCTCTTAACAACATCTCGGCTTCAACATAGGTATTACCAGAACGAACAGAATGCTGGAAAATTTCGTGCGTGATTGCCGCTCGCACGCGTTTATCTGAATCAGCTCCAATGCCCAGTTGCTCCGCAATATTATCTGCTCGTTTAAATCCAATTCCTTCAATATCCTCTACTAATTGATAAGGATTTTCATGTATGATATCCAACGTTTCTTCTTTATACGTTTGATAGATCGCAAATGAAAGCTGACTCCCAAAACCATAGCGATTCAATCCAACGATCACTTGCTCCATACCATGATTCAAACGAATGGTTTCAATGATGGTCTGTCGTTTTTTTTCATTTAGTTGAGGCACTTCTTCTAAGACGTCAGGTGCTGCAATAATTCGATCAATTGCATCTTCACCTAAAATTTCAACGATTTTTTCAGCAGTTCGTTTGCCAATCCCTGGAAACTTTTCACTGGAAAGATAATTGACAACGCCACTAGCAGATGTTGGACGCTCTTGTTGATAACTGTCGACTTGAAATTGTTTGCCATAACGAGGATGATCAACGAAATGCCCAAAAAAACGATACACTTCTTCCTCTTGAATTTGACCAAAGCTGCCAGTCGTTACGATTTCTTTCTCTAAATAATCAGTATTTGTATCCGTGATTTTCACTAATAATACTTTATAAAAATTGCTAGGGTTTTGGAAAAAAATCGCTTGGACTTGACCGACGACATATTCCTTTTCCGCTTCTCCAAACAATGTCTCCATTGATGTCACCTCGCTTCTTTCTTACCATTGTCTGCTATTGTAAAAATGAATCGTCATTCCATAATTTTAATTTATATCTTTGATTGGGCGTATCAGCTGTCTCTAAAATCGATAAACTATTATTTTTTAGTCCGCCCATACTGCGTAGCTCAGCTAAGTCTTTTCCAGAAAGAGCTTGGATTGCTGCGGTCAATGATGCACCATGTCCAACAAAGAGATACGGTCCATCCCCTTTTTCTACAGCTTTTTCTACAACTGAAGAAATACGTGAAATGGCTTGTTCGATTGGTTCCCCTTGAAATACTTCTGGGTTATAGCGATCCAAACGATAGCGCATATGATCCATTTCTTCACTATATATTTTTCTCATTTCGGCGATAGATTGACCTTCTAATTTTCCTAAGCCCAATTCTTTTAATTCATCTGTGTAGCAAATATCAACTGGCTGCTTTAATTCCTGATTGATACCTTCTGCCGTTTTTTTAGCCCGAAGAGATGTACTTGAAAATATTTTTTCAAAAGGAATATCCTTGATTGTTTGACCTAATAACTTTATTTCATCATAGCTTGTTGGAAGTAACGGCGAATCTCCGGTCATTCCTTGAAAACGAAGCTCTTGATTCCATTCCGTTTTTCCGTGACGAGTAAAATATAATTTCATGTTTATGCTCCTCTGATTCTGAATTATTCCTGGCTCATTTTCATTATTTATCTTATCTAGTGTATCATTTTCACTATGAAAATTCCATTTAACGACAAATCTATCATTAGAAAATTAAAACAGTCTGATTGCGCTTCTAAAAAAAAGTACGGTATAATGAATCAGAAAGAAAATCTATCAAAGGAGGCCGCTCGCTTTGTTTTTTAAAACGATTCATCATGTGGCTATCAACTGTTCTGATTATCAAAAAACGAAAGAATTTTATGTTGAGAAGCTGGGGTTTGAAATTATTAGAGAGAACCCGCGAACGACGAGAAAAGATATCAAACTGGATCTGAGATTGGGTAGTCATGAATTAGAAATTTTTATTTCTTCTGATGCTCCAAAACGTCCAACTTATCCTGAAGCGCTTGGGCTGCGTCATTTGGCCTTTAAGGTTGACAATATTGAAGAAGCCATCTCCTTTTTAAATTCTAAAGGGATTCCCTGTGAAGATATTCGGACTGACACATTTACAGGTGAAAAAATGACATTTTTCTTTGATCCTGATGGCTTACCTTTAGAACTACACGAGTGATCAATGAAGCAATCCAGCTATCACATAAAAAACTGTTTTCTTTAAATAATAAAGGAAACAGTTTTTTTATGATTAGGTTCAATCTATTTTGTCATTTTCATAATGATGCTTTAATTCCAACGCCGGAAAATCTTGTTGTCGTAATGCTTCATATACGACTAAAGCCACTGTATTTGACAAATTCAATGAACGAACATGCTCGTCGTTCATCGGAATACGCAGACACTTTTCTTCATTTTCACGCATGAATGTTTCTGGTAAACCCGTTGTTTCTTTACCAAACATAAAATAATGGTCCTGATTGTCTGTATAATCGATTTGACTGTATGTTTTATTCGCAAATTTAGTAATCAGGTGTATTGGACGATCTTCTAGATAGGTTAAAAAAGCTGCCAAATCTTTATGATACATGATATTGACATCATTCCAATAATCTAATCCAGCTCGTTTCAAATGTTTGTCATCCGTTTCAAAACCTAACGGCTCAATGAGATGTAAGGGCGAATTCGTTGCCGCACAAGTACGAGCAATGTTTCCCGTATTCGCAGGAATTTGAGGTTCAAATAATACAATATGATTTGTCATGGTTACAGTTTCCTTTCAATTGAATGACACAACTATTTATTCTTTGTTCATCAAAAAACATAAAAAAAAACGTATCGCCTCGGTGTCAATCACTGCGAGTCGCTACGTTAGTGAAGCTCTTTTCACTAACTTTTATCAGAACAGGAACCTGATAAAAACCAACGAAAAAACAACTTGTATGTAATATAACACCATTACCGTAGCTTTGCAATACCTTTTAGCAAATTAACCGTTTGTAAGCGCTATTTCACTTTTCCTTTTAACATGCGAACGTCAATTGTAATGTCTGTTAATGGATTTTTTTGTAATTTTTCTTTGATCTGTTCTGTTGCTCCCCACTCTAACGGAGACATCTCCAATAAATCGAGTTGATTCTCTTTTGGAATAGCAAAAGTAAAGGTCACACGTTCATTAACTAAAATATCCATTTCGTTAGAAAACTTCGTTAAAACTTTTTCATTAGAATAATGTTGTTTTGCTTCATCTTCAGGATAAAACGCAGCTCTCAGCTCTTTTAAATAATTTGTTTCTGGAATAACTTTGATCACAGTGCCCTCTTTCTTTAAAACACGTTGAAATTCTTGATAATGAGATGGCGAAAAAATATTTAAGATCGTATCCATCGATTGATCTGCAAAGGGCAAATTCGTTAAGTCAGCTACACACCAAAAAGCTTCAACTTCCTGATTACTAGCTAAGTAAATTCCATCTTTTGAAATGTCAAAACCTATTTTTGAACCTGATAGCCCTAATTTAGAAAGTTCTAATAGGAAACTGCCTTCTCCACAGCCAACATCCAACGTATTTCCCATAAGCGGTATTATCCCGATCATCTTTTCTAATAATTCTTGATACATTCCGCTTTGAATCATATTTCCTCGGTGAACTAACATTTTTTTATTATATTCCGTCTGAATACTATGAGAAAGAAAATAAATCGTTCCTTTTTTTGATAAATCAAACTGATGATTATTTTGGCAAATTAAACTGTAATCCTTCAACTGAACTACTTCTCTACACACTGGGCAATGAAATTGGTCTTGATGTTTTTCTAAAAAACTACGAGCAAAATCAATTTTTTTCAACATACTATTACTTCCTATTCATTATAAATTCTAAAGTTCAGCAAATAAACTATCGTTATTTATCTTACAACGGGAAGAAGACTTTAGCAACTGTCAAAATTATGGTACAATGCCTGTGAAGAAAAAACAAGGAGTGGAACGAATGATTAAAGAATTTTGCGCTGAAAATTTCACCAATATTCCCACTGCCATCCGCAATGGTGCAGGACGAATCGAATTATGCGACAATCTGGCTGTAGGCGGCACAACACCTAGCACTGGTGTTATTGAAGAAGTCGTTTCCTATGCTGGTGAAAAATCAATTCCTGTAATGACAATCATCAGACCTCGTGGCGGCGATTTTGTTTATAATGATATTGAACTAAAAATCATGCATACAGACTTAATAGAAGCAAAAAAAATAGGGACAGATGGTGTGGTTTTGGGCTGCTTGACAACTGATGGCAAGCTCGATGAGGAGGCGCTAGAATTACTGATCGACACAGCTGAAGGCTTGCAGATCACTTTCCACATGGCCTTTGACGTATTAAGTAAAGAAGAGCAATTAAAAGCGATCGATTGGCTAGCTGAACACGATGTTCATCGTATTTTAACCCATGGTGGACCAGCTGGAACAAAAATCGAAGATAATTTCGATCATTTAAAAGAATTAATTGACTATGCCGATAACCGAATCATTATCTTACCTGGCGGTGGTATTTCTGATAAAAATGTAGCTGCAGTAGTCGAAGTACTACAGGTCAAGGAAGTTCATGGAACAAAAATTGTAGGATAATCAGTAAAAAAGAAACGTTCAACCTTGAAATAATTCAGGCTGATCGTTTCTTTATTATTTTTCAAATATAAAGTCACTCATGTTATTGATTGGAGCAATACTCTCCCTCAAACAAAATACTGCATAAAAAGACTGGCAATATTAAAATAAATCAAAACACTAGTCAAATCACTCAAAGTGGTAATGAATGGACCACTGGCGACAGCTGGGTCAAAGCCCAATTTATCCATCAGCATTGGAATCAAACTACCTGCCAGATTAGCGACAGTAATCGCACAGAGCATCGCCATGCCAATGACAAATCCAAGCGGGAAATTATGCTGCCAAATTCCCACAACAATAAAAATTGCCACACCTGTTACGGCACCTGTTACCAAACCAGTCAATACCTCACTGATAATCAAACGGCCAAAGTTATTATCCTTTTCATCCGTTACCGCTAGACGTCGGACCGCTACAGCTAATGATTGTGTACCAGCATTTCCAGCAGTCCCTGTGATCAATGAAATAAATACAGCCAAGATACTTGCTTCACTTACTAATTCTTCATAATGGCTAATTAAAGTAGCTGTAGACATTCCCAAAAATAATAATGTAATCAACCAAGGCAAACGCTTGGATGCTGCTTTGATTGGATTTTCACTGACTTCTTCTACATTGACCCCAGCTAATCCAGAATAATCACTAGCTGCCTCATCATCGATAACATCAATAATATCGTCAACTGTAACAATTCCTAATAAATGGTCATCATAATCGGTAACTGGCAGTGCTAGAAAGTCATAGTCACGAATTGTTTGGGCAACATCTTCCTGATCATCACCTACATGAACCGAAATCACCCGCTCACTCAGTACATCGGAAATCATTGTATCATCGTCGTTTATAATCAAATCCCGTAACGAGATAACTCCTACTAGATGGTTTTCCTGATCTACCACATACACGTAATATATTGTTTCGGCCACATCAGCTTGATTCTTCAAGACATACATAGCAGAACGAACCGTTTGATTGGCCACAATAGAGACAAACTCTGTAGTCATGATCGATCCAGCAGTATCGTCTTCATAATGCAGCAACTCTTTGATTTCACCAGCGTCTTCTGTACTCATCAAACTCAAGTATTTGGCTTTTTGACTTTTGTCCAGCATATTCAACAAATCAACTGCGTTATCCGTGTACATTTCTGATAACATTTCAGCAGCATAACTTGGCCGCATTTCAGCAATATAATCTTTCATATTCTCATTATCTTCTTCGATAACATCAAACATATCTGCCAACTCTTTTGGCGATAAATAACTGTAAATTTGTTTTCTATCTGCTTCATCAATTGATTGATAAAATTGTCCCTGTTCATAAATATGAAGTGCTAAAAATAACTCTCTAAATTCAGCCATTTGCTGTTCTTTCAACTTGTCTAACAGTAACGAGAAATGCTCTTCCATTTCTTGCCCTTCATTCACCCAAACCACTCCTTTCAATCTAAAGTTGATCTACGATTTTCTTCATATCTTCTGCTAAAGGAGAAGTTAATTCTAAACGTTGCTTTGTAAATGGATGGATAAAACTCAATTGACAGCAGTGTAATGCCTGACGCTCAATCCCTTTATTCATTTTACCACCATACATGTCATCACCCAATAGAGGACACCCAATCGCTTCAAAATGGACTCTGATCTGATGTGTTCTTCCAGTATGTAGTTGAATATTCACTAAGGCTACATCATCCTTGCCTTTCATCAACCAATATTCTGTTTTAGCTTGTTGACCTGTTTTGACGATTGTTCTTTTTATGATAGAAGATAAATCTCGGCCAATCGGTAATTGGATTGTCTCGTGTTCTTTCAAATCAGATACCCTTCCGCCAACCAAGGCCTGATAAATCTTAATCACTTCTTTTTTACGTAGTTCCTGATCTAGCATTGCATGTGCAAAACCATGTTTAGCAAACAACATTAGACCTGTAGTGTCACGATCTAAACGCGTGACCACATGAATGACCTGATCTTGATAGTTTTGTGCTTTAAGATAAGCTTTTACCCGATTAGCCATGGTCCCATTGGGGTGATACTGAGCTGGAATTGATGCAATGCCGGCCGGTTTATTGACTACTAAATAATGCTCATCTTCAAAAATAATTTCGATTGGCACATCATCGACAAGCAAGGTCTCATGTTCCTTTTCATCTGGAATCGTAATTTTGACTTGATCGCCAAAGGCTAATTTATATAACACATTCTCAACCGAATGATTAACTTCGATCTTTCCACCTTGAAACTTGATTTTTGCTAAAAGACCTTTTGAAACTCCTTGCTCTTTTAAAAAAGTTTTTACTTGCTGCGGCTCTTTTTTTTCAACTGTCCAACTAAATTCCATTTTTTACTAATCCTCACTAATAAAGGCATCTTTTACGCGATGCCAAAAATGCATATGCCGATATGAGGCAAAATGAATACGCTCATCTGCAATTCGGTAATAAATTGCCTTGATATCATCTTGGTAGATGTCTAATTGATCGACTGTAATCAAATAATCATTACTTTCTTGAAGCTTAATTTCAACCCACTCTGTATGCGCAATGACGATCGGTGAACCTAACGTCCTGAAAACTCGATTATTTAGCGAAGCAATTTCCGCTAGTTGAAAGGCATTGATACTTGGATGAAGTACAGCACCACCAATACTTTTGTTGTATGCTGTTGATCCTGTTGGTGTAGATACAGATAATCCGTCTCCTCGAAATCGTTCAAATAATTCATCTTTGATGAAAACATCTGCAACCATGGTACGATTCGCCCGTTTGATCGTTGATTCATTCAATGCTAAAAAATGCTTATCTGGTTTAGTTCCGTGGAAACTTATTTTTACATCCAACAAAGGATAACTGATACTTTTTTCTTGATGAACTAATAAACTTTGGACTAATTCTTCAAGCTCATAATCACGCCAATCTGTATAAAAACCAAGATGTCCCGTATGAACACCTAAAAAACTAACTTCGTCCAATCGATGACTGAAACGATGGAACGCTGATAACAATGTACCATCTCCACCTACAGAAATCACAAGATCTGGTTGATGGTCATCAATTTCGATTTTACTTTTCTTCAAAAGCAGGAGTAAACGGCGTGTAACTTCATTTGATTTGTGTTCATGATTATGAACGATCGCAACTTTCATCCTACTCCTCCTAATCTTTATCTAACGTCTCTTTATTATCATTGAGTTTTTGATAGTAATTATCTTTCGACTTACCTCGTCCATGCGAAAACAGATGTTGCGCTTCTTGAATTTCTTCTCGAATGGTGGACATTTCTTCGTCTAATTGGTAGGCCGCTTCAGCTGCACGTTGCAACCGTTCTTTCATTTCTTCTGGAAAAGCGCCTTGATACTTATAATTCAATGAATGTTCGATCGTAGCCCAAAAATTCATGGCTAATGTTCGAATTTGAATTTCAGCCAAAATCTTTTTTTCACCAGTTATTAATTGGACCGGATATTCAATCACCAAATGATAGGAACGATAACCGCTCTCTTTTTTATTTGTAATGTAATCTCTCTCTTGAATGATTTTCAAATCTTTACGATTGCGAATGATATCTACTACTTGCCGAATGTCTTCAACAAATTGGCACATAATCCTAAGTCCTGCAATATCTTGCATTTCTTCTTCCAAACGATCAACAGAAATATTCCGCAAGGCAGCCTTTGTTAAAATACTATCAACAGGTTTCACTCGCCCTGTTACAAACTCAATAGGTGTATGTTTATTTTGTTCTCGAAACTGCTTACGGATACCGCGCAGCTTAACTTTCATTTCTCCAACAGCCTGTTCATACGGTGCCAGAAAAAGCTCCCACTCTTTCTCCATCCTAATCCCTCTATTTCTTTGAATTTGATTCACAGCTTATTTTACCATAGAGCTGTCAAAAATAGGGTAATTTGAGAAATTGTCTATAATTTTTCGACAATAGCGAATTTTTTAACTTATAGTTCACTTTTCTTGACGTAAATAGGTAAAGTATGCAAAAATTGAATTAAATTAAAGAAAGTGGGTCAAAAACAAGTGAGCGAGAATTTAGAAATAGAATTTAAAACGTTACTCTCTATTGAAGAGTTTTCACGAGCTGTTGACTACTTTCAGCTAAAAAAAGAACATTTCTTTACACAGACCAACTATTATTTTGATTCTACCGATTTCCAATTAAGAAAACGGTACATGGGTCTGAGAGTTCGAATACTATCAAATCATGCAGAAATCACTTTGAAAATACCTGAAAAAGTTGGCTTGTTGGAAATCAACGATGCGCTTTCAATCAAGGAAGCACACTCTATCGTTGAGTCAGCGACTCTTCCAAGTTTTGGAAATGTATACAACAAGTTGAACTCTTTAGGCATCGACCAAAATGATTTGCGTTTAATCGGCGATCTAACAACTAAACGAGCAGAAAAAAAACTTCCCCAAGGTTTACTCGCGCTAGATGAAAGTTGGTACAATGAGCAGCACGATTTTGAGTTGGAATTAGAAGTAAGTGATGCAGATAAAGGAAGAAAAGATTTTCTTGTCTTATTGGATACTTTGACTATCAAAGAATCCCCTGCACCAAACAAAATCCAACGAATGATGCTAAGCTCAAAAGCAAAAGATTAAGAAGTTATTATAGGAAAAACATATCATTTCATTTTTACCTGATTTTCTGATAGATTAGGGACACTTAGTTGAGAAATGATGTCTAGTTGCAAAAGGGTCAAATTGGAGGAAGTATGAATGATTGAAATCTATCTGTTCGTTAATCCTTTGGGGGGCATTTGTCTCAACGTAGAAAAGGATATTTTAAAACTGGTTGAAACTGAGAATAAAAAAATTCAATTTCGTTTCATTCCGTTAGTTAACATGCGGACCATAAACCATCTTATAAAATTATTTGAGATTCCATCACATGATATTGAACGACGCAATCAATTGTTTGAAGATATCTATTCCGCTGCATTAGATTATAAGGCAGCTCAATTACAAGGAAAGAAAAAAGGCAGACATTTACTACTCGGTTTACAACAGGCAGTAGCAGTAGATAACATTCCTTATTCTTCAGAATTAGCTGAAAAATTAGTTGTAGAAGCTGGTGGTGACATTGATATGTTCAAAGCTGACCGACAATCTGATTTTGTAAAAGAATCTTTCCAAACAGATCAACAAATTGCACGTGAAATGGGGATTGAGAAACATCCCTCTGCTGTGGTTTACAATTATACATGTGACCGCGATTTTGGGGTACTTGTAGAAGATTGTGACTCAATGGATGAAATCAAAAGACTCTGTGAAACTTCTGAAGATAGTCTTCAATACTTTCATGAGCAATTTGAATTAAATCATTACAATGAGCCTCGTGTTCCACATGGACATTTACACTTGTTATAATGGTTCTACGTCAAATTGTGTTGGTAAGCCAAATAACTGAATAGAAATCTAGGTCTGGTAAGGGTAGCACATTCTTATCAGGCTTTTTTTATTGTTGT
>NZ_MIKC01000011.1 GCF_001730315.1 Enterococcus ureilyticus | reverse complement strand
CATAGCATTTGGTGATTCCTAGTAAGGTTACTTCGCTCCCTTTGGTCGCCAAGTACTGTTCATCATCTGCTCTGGCATAGCCAGTCGCAGTGATTCATTGCGTCACTGATTACCTCTTGATGTTTTGGATCATAGCATTTGGTGATTCCTAGTAAGGTTACTTCGCTCCCTTTGGTCGCCAAGTACTGTTCATCATCTGCTCTGGCATAGCCAGTCGCAGTGATTCATTGCGTCACTGATTACCTCTTGATGTTTTGGATCATAGCATTTGGTGATTCCTAGTAAGGTTACTTCGCTCCCTTTGGTCGCCAAGTACTGTTCATCATCTGCTCTGGCATAGCCAGTCATGGTGATTCATTGCGTCACTGATTACCTCTTGATGTTTTGGATCATAGCATTTGGTGATTCCTAGTAAGGTTACTTCGCTCCCTTTGGTCGCCAAGTACTGTTCATCATCTGCTCTGGCATAGCCAGTCGCAGTGATTCACAGCAAAAAGCAGAATCCAATCTAGTACTGGATTCTGCCCATAATTATCTTCTAATTTGTACTATGACAAATTATTTTTTCATTACGATATTATCTACAACGATTTCGTTAGTGTCGCCTTTTTCAGCAGCGTTTACTAATTGTTCTGCGTAGATTACGAATGAGTGGGAGCTGTGAGTTGCACCTGTTACGACTTCAACATTTGCAGCTGATCCGTCTTCTTCGTTCATTGCTTTAACTAATTCTTCATTCAACGTTTTGATGTATTCAGCAGGGCCTACGTCTGATTTGTCTTTCATGTTTTTGTTATAGTCAGCATCATCTTTTTTAGATTTGCCTTCATCATTCACGTTATCGTAGTTAGACTCTGTTACTTTACCATCTTTAACAACGATTGAAAATTCTGTGTGGTAGCCGTTTGAGTTATTTTTTTCTTTCAATGCATACGTACCATCTTTAAGGTCAGCACCATTATCGATTTCGATTGTTTTAGTGTCGCCAGCTTGAGCTGCTTGGATCAATTGTTGTGCATAGTTTTGGAATGATTCACTAGAATGAGTCGCACCAGTTACAACTTCTACACCGTCAGCGCTTTGAGCTTTCACGAAAGAATCGTTTAATTCTTTGATATATTCAGCAGGGCCTACGCCTGATTTATCTTTCATATTTTTTTCGTAGTCTTTATCATCCGCTTTTGATTTACCATCAGCGTTGATATTATCGTATTTAGATTCAGTGATTTTACCATCTTTAACAGTCATTTCAAATGTAGCACGGTAACCGTTAGATTCATTTTTTTCTTCTAATTTATACGTACCATCTTGTAAATCTGCGCCAGCTTCTTTTTCTCCTGCTGTAGAAGATTCAACTGTTTTTGAAGTTGCAGTATCTGTTTCAGAAGATTTTGCTGTATCTTTTTTGTCGTCTGATCCACATGCTGCTAATAAAAGAGATGAAAGTGCGATAGCTGTGAAGCCCTTTACAATTTTGTTCATTTTCATTTTTGTTCACCTTTTCCTTTTCTTAAACATTCACAATTTTTGTTTGTGATATAATTTACATTCTATAGAAAATTACAATTATGTCAATTAAAGTTATAAAAGAAAAACAAAATTTTACTCGTTTTTCACGTCTTTTTAATAAAAAAAATTTATTTCCTATATTTAAGAATTGTTATTAGACAAAACCCCAAAATCGCTATATAATGAATTCAATTGTGTAATTATTATCATTTTTTATTTTATTTATCTTAAGGAGCGGATTATCAATGACAAAGCAAAAAATTGTCGTTGTGGGAGCTGGGTATGCTGGAGTTTCAGCAACTAAATTTTTAGCCAAAAAATTAAAAAAAGATTCTGACGTTGAGATTACCTTAATTGATCGTCATTCTTACCACACCATGATGACTGAGTTACACGAAGTAGCCGGAGGGCGTGTTGAACCTTCTGCAATTCAATATGATTTACAACGCCTATTTTCACGTAAAAAGAATGTTACCCTTGTCACAGACACTGTAACTGGTATCGATAAAGCCAAAAAAGTGGTTCAAACGAAGTTAGGTTCTTATGAATTTGACCAATTGATCATCGGTATGGGGGGCGAACCAAATGATTTTGGAACTCCTGGAGTGAAAGAACATGGATTTACTTTATGGTCTTTTGAAAACTCTCTGAAAATTCGTGAACATATTTTGGAAACAGTTGAAAAAGCAGCAATCGAACCAGATCCAGAAGTTCGTAAAGCAATGCTGACATTTGTTGTCTGCGGTTCAGGATTTACTGGGATTGAAATGGTCGGCGAACTGATCGACTGGAAAGATCGTCTTGCAAAGGACTTCAAACTTGATCCAAATGAATTTACATTAATGGTCGTTGAAGCAATGCCGACAATCTTAAACATGTTATCTCGCAATGATGCAGCGAAAGCTGAACGTTATTTAGAAAAGAAAAATGTTAAATTACTTCTTAACGCGCCAATCGTTGAAGTCGCTGCAGATCACATTAAATTAAAAGATGGCTCTTCTGTTGCAACACACACACTGATTTGGACAGCTGGTGTTAAAGCAACTTCTGATGCTGCTGACTTCGGTTTAGAATCAGCTCGTGGCAATCGTTTGATCGCAAATGAATTCATGCAAGCCAAAGGTTATGAAGACAAAAATATTTATGTTGTTGGTGACTTGGTTTATTACGAAGAGTTCCCTGAAACACCAACACCACAAATTGTTCAAGCTGCCGAACAGACAGGTCATACTGCCGCTGCGAATATTGTGGCTGACATCAAAGGTAGTGAAAAACACAAATTCAAAGGGAATTATCAAGGATTCATGGTTTCTGTCGGCTCTAAATGGGGTGTGGCAAACTTATTTGATAAAATTCACCTTAGCGGTTTCTTAGCAATCATTATGAAACACATCGTTAACTTGAAATATTTCTTTGATATCCGTTCTGGCTATTACATGTTCCAATATATCATGCACGAGTTCTTCCATATTAAAGACGACCGCAATGTAACACGTGGACATTCATCTCGTTATGGTAATGTTTTATGGAGCGTTCCTTTGCGTGTGTTCTACGGTATGGTTTGGTTAGTCGAATCTATGAAGAAAATTGTCGGAACTGGTGATTACTTAAAACCGAGTACTTGGTTTGGTGATGGTTCATGGTTTACCGATAAAGTAGCCTTCCCATTCCCATGGTTACAAGAACAAGTAACAACAGGTGCATCTGCTGCAGGAGCTGAAACAACTGAGACTACAGCAAAAGCTGCTCAATTTGGTTTAAGCTATGCCTATGGTGAAGAACCAATGCAAGTCTTCGAACATATGCCTAAATGGTTTGAAAGTGTGATGAAATTCATGATGCCTAACCAAGAAGTTGCGTTATTCATGCAAAAATTCATGACGATCGTTGAAGTCTTGATTGCTTTAGCCTTGATTGCTGGATTGTTCACTTGGATAAGTAGTGCAGCTACAATCGGTTTAACAATTGCCTTCTGTCTATCAGGTATGTTCTATTGGGTAAACATCTGGTTTATCTTTGTAGCCTTCGCTTTAATGAATGGCTCTGGACGCGCACTTGGTTTAGACCGCTGGGTTATCCCTTGGGTACAACGTACACTAGGTAAATGGTGGTATGGAACACCTAAATCCAGATATACCAGTAAATAATTACTTTTTATAGTAAAAGTCTAAGAGAGTTCTAGGTTTACTCCTAGAACTTTCTTTTCTCATTATGATAGAATACAGAACAATAAAAACTATAAGGGAGAGGAAAGAGTTGGATTTAAAAGAATTTATTCAGAAAAGTTATTTACGTCCTTGGGATATTGCCATTATTTTACTTTTAACAATTAGCTCTTTCTTGCCTCTTGTTGTTTTTGGTATACAAAATACTGGAACAGATGATGCAACAAAACAAGCAGTCTTAAAAGTAGATGGAGAAGTCATCAAAGTCTTTGAATTGAAAGAAGATGGTCCCACCTATACATATAAATATGAAGCAGCTGATGGTGATTATAATGTAATAGAAGTGAGCGGTGACAGAATCCGTATGGTTGAAACAAATTGCGGAGATCAAATTTGCGTACAGCGAGGGTGGATATCTAAAGCTGGCGAAACACCGATCGCGTGTTTACCCCACAACTTATTCATTACAGTTGAGGCTTCTGACGGGAGTGAGGATGGCAGTTTGATTTATTAAACATCGCCAGTATACTATGAGCAAATTACAAAAAAATATCTATATTTCCATGTTAGTCGCTCAAGGTGTGATAATTGGATTGATAGAAAATATGATTCCCTATCCTTTTGCTTTCGCTCCAGGTGCAAAATTAGGGCTAGCAAACTTGATTACGATCATTGCTATTTTCACGATGCGCAAAAGAGATAGTTTCTTTTTAGTTTGTATGCGCCTGATTTTAACAACCTTACTTGGTGGTACAATTTCTACCTTCTTTTACAGTGCTAGTGGTGCATTACTTAGCTATTTAGGTATGCTCATCATCATGCAGTTAGGCCCAAAACGTGTCAGTATTATCGGAATCAGTGCAGCCGGCGGTTTTTTACATAATGTTGGACAACTATTGACCACTTGTTTCTTTGCTCAATCGTGGGCTCCGATGCTTTATCTACCGTTTCTTTCATTTATCGGCTTACTATCCGGAATCGCGATAGGAATAGCAGCAAATTACCTATTACGCCATGTTCAAACCTTACGGCAATTTCAATTAAATTACGAATCGACAACGAAACATAAATGGAGCCAATATTTCCAATAACATTTTGGCTTGACTGAGTACAATCGAAGGAGTCATCTTATGAACATTCATCCTATGTGGAAAACATATCCTGAACTAGCTAAAGAATTAAATACTACACTGAAGCTGATGGAAAATAGCGTTAATTTAAAAAATAAAGAGGTCGAAAATGCTGTTATGTCCATGATCCACTCTGGCGGCAAACTATTACGACCAGCATACCAACTTTTATTTTCACAATTTGGCGAGAATAGAGAGAGCAAAAAAGCTATTGCTTTAGCTGCAGCTATCGAGTTACTGCACACTGCAACGCTGATTCACGATGATATTGTAGATGATTCAGATATCAGACGCAGCTTGCCAACTATACGTTCTCAATTCGGTAATAGTACAGCCGTTTATGCTGGTGATTATTTATTTGTCAGCTGTTTTAAACTACTTGCTGACTATTCATCATCTTTAAAGAGTATTCAACTGAATTCTAGAAGTATGGAAAAAATATTGAGCGGTGAATTGGGCCAAATGGATAATCGCTATAATCTTGATATGACGATCGATCAATACCTTGAAAATATTTCTGGTAAAACTGCTGAGCTTTTTTCATTAAGTTGCTTCGTCGGTGCCTACGAAAGTGGAACTTCAGAGCGGTTTGCTAAAAATTGTGGACAGATCGGGGAGAATATCGGGATTGCTTTTCAAATTATCGATGATGTCTTGGATTATACCCAAAGCCCTGAACAAATTGGCAAGCCAGTACTGGAAGATGTCCGCCAAGGGATTTATTCATTGCCACTTTTATATGCTTTAGAAGAAGGCCGTAGAACGTTACTTCCTTACCTTGAAAAAGGAGAAGCGCTAACAGACACTGAGACAAATAAAATCTACGAACTTGTTCATTCGTTTGGCGGTGTCACTAAAGCGCAAAAACTTGCTGAAAAGTATACACAACAAGCTTTGAAAGGTATTACTAAATTACCTGAAACATCTACTGATGCTAAAAATAAATTGTTCACAATCACACAGGCTATTCTTGCACGAACAAATTAAAATAGGTTAGGCCATTATCAATGATAGGCCTAACCTATTTTTGTTACCGCCATCTGAGGGTAGCATCCACGCCAAGTGTCGAAGAACAGTCAATCACTTTCTCTTTACCGCTTTTTAACTTAAATTTCACCCGATAATAGGTCCCTTTTCGATACTGCTTTGTGCCAAACCGTTTGCATGATGACAAAGTCATCTCTTTTTATAATAACATCTGGTAAGAGAACCATAAATTGATTGCTATAGTGTGCTTGAAGATGCTACTTAGCCCCTTTGTCTGAACATTCTCTTTTAAGCACAGTATACAATTCCTCTTGCTCTAACTTTGGACTCTCAGTAAGGTACTTATTGATCTGATAATTTATTTATAAAAGTGGTAACCCTATTACTATTCCAAGAATTATGATTGGCAATGAAAAACCCAGAATAAGGATTATTACTATATCTTCTACCGTTACATGAGGCATTTTAAACCCCTTAACAATAAATATGAAAACTAATCCTACTGCCATAAAAACCACTAATGTAGTACTAAGGAAAATAGTTTTCTTAACTATTTTTTTACATAGCTGCTTATAAAGTTCATACTGAACTATTACTCCTAATATAATTTGCCTGTATAAATAAATCACACTGAACTATCAAAAATTAAAAGATGAGAAAAACTAAACTCAGTTTTTCCTCATCCTTATTTTTTATCTCATTGTCACGAATTCTTCTGAACCTGTCGGATGAATCGCTACTGTATTGTCAAAGTCTTTCTTCGTAGCACCCATTTTGATTGCAACAGCAAAACCTTGAAGCATTTCATCGACACCTAAGCCAATACCATGTAGACCAACGATTTTTTCTTCTTCACCTGCACAAACTAATTTCATATCACATTTTTGGCGATACTCCCCTAGTGCAAAATACATTGGTGTAAATGTTGAGCTGTATATTTTGATATTTTCAGTACCATATTTTTCTTTTGCTTGTGCTTCTGTTAGTCCAACAGTCGCAATTGTTGGATGAGTAAAGACAACTGTAGGGATTGTTTCATAATCCAAATATTCATTTTCTTTTCCATTAAATAAACGTTCGGATAATCTTCTTCCTGCAGCAATAGCAACTGGTGTCAAATCTATTTTTCCAATCACATCTCCTACTGCATAAACGCCAGCCTGTGTTGAATTTTGGAACTTATCAACCTTCACATAGCCTTTATCCGACAATTTAATGTGGGTATTTTCTAATCCTAAATTATCTGTATTTGGTTGGCGACCAGTTCCGAAAACAATACTGTCTGCCGTAATTTTAGTCCCATTTTCAAAGGTAATCACTAATTCTCCAGACTCAAGTTTTTCAATTGAATGAGGTATTGAATTCGGATAAATGTGCATTCCATCTTCAAGGTAATGTTCAACTACTTTTTCAGATAGCATATCATCAAAATCTCGCAATGGCCGTTCTTTTCTAAATGCCCAGTGAGTTTCCGCACCTAATCCATGAATGGTTCCAGCAAGTTCAGCTGCGATATAGCCCGCACCAATAAATACAACTCGTTTTGGTAGTTCTTCTAAAGCAAAGAAACCGTTAGAATCTATCGCGTATTCCTCACCAGGAATGCCTAATTTTTTAGGTCGTCCGCCTGTAGCAATCAAAATATGAGGTGCTGTATACTTTTCACCACCGGCTTCAATTGTATGATCATCAATAAATGTAGCGTACTCAGCTAAAACCTCTACTTTGTTACTATCTAATCCACGGTAATAAGCCGCATGTAAGTTATCAATATACGCTTCACGATTTTCAACAAGCTTCTTAAAGCTGAAGCCTTTTACTTCTACATCCATTCCGTACCCTTGTGTATCGCGTTTTACCATTTCCATCATTGAGCTTGCTTGCCACATGACTTTTTTAGGTACACAGCCCACATTGACACATGTTCCACCGATATCACTAGCTTCAATTAGTAATACTTTAGCGCCGTACATACCGGCACGATTAGCAGAAGCAATTCCTCCACTCCCACCACCGATGACGATATAATCATATTCTTTTGACATAGTTACTTATCCTCCTTGCAATGAAAGGGATAAGCTGTAATAGCGAATCCCTCAATCATAGTATTTATTTCTTCTTACGAATCATATCACCAACAGCCACTGGTTTTTCAACCGGCATCGTTAAAATCATCATTGGATTTGGTGCTCGATCGATCGACTCGTCCTCTTCATTATACATAACTTCTACTGTTTGATGGAAGTGATTGAACCCAGGACCATAAAATTCAATTTCATCGCCTACACTGAAATGGTTCCTTTGACGAATCGTTGCAACTTTTGTTTCTGGATCATATGCCATGACTTCTCCAATAAATTTATATTGAGGAATCTTACGACGTGCTCCAAATAGTTGTTCTTCATCTGTCGGTACATGATAATAAAAACCAGTTGAAAGTTCTCTTTGTGCAACTTTCCACAGCTCATCGATCCATTCTTGTTTACATTCATAATTTTCAGGATCTTCCATATAGGTATCGACCGCTTTTTTGTAAACATTCGCTACTGTTGAAACATAATGAATGGACTTCATTCGGCCTTCAATTTTGAAGCTATCTACACCATTTTGAATCAGTTCGGGAATGTGTTGGATCATAGCCATATCGACCGCACTCATAGAAAATTCTTCCTCTACTTCACCTTTATCCGTTAAGCTTGTACGTTCTCCACCAAAAGGCATGTCGTAAAGCTCATATTTCCAACGGCAAGATTGAGAACAACCACCACGGTTCGCATCACGCATTGACATATGATTAGACAACGTACATCTACCTGAATAAGAAATGCACATTGCCCCATGGATAAACGCTTCGATCTCAACATCCGTATTTTTACGGATTTCTGCCACTTCGTCCATCGATACTTCACGTGCCAAAACAACACGTTCTAATCCTTCATTTTTCCAAAATTCCAGTGTTTCATAGTTGGTAGCTGAAGCTTGTGTAGACAAATGGATCGGTAAGCCCGGTGCTTCCGCTGCACAAATTTCAATCAAAGCCGGATCAGATACGATTACTGCAGAAATACCAACATCACGGATTTCTCGGAAAAAGTCCCCTGCTCCTTCTTGATTTCCCTCATGAGTGACCATATTTGCCGCCACGTAAACTTTTGCTCCATGCTCATTAGCAAACGCTACGCCTTCAATCATATCTTCTTTTGTAAAATTGCCGGCACGACTGCGCAAGCCGTATGCGTTACCGCCGATATAAACTGCATCTGCGCCATAATGAATAGCTGTTTTTAGTTTTTCTAGCGTCCCTGCTGGTGCTAAGACCTCAGGACGCTTCAGTGTTCGTTCGTTTGTCATGTGTTTTTTCTCCTTATTTTATCTCGTCTGGATCTAAATCAAAGAAACCAATATCTAACCCACGGTTTTCTGGATGCAGGGCTTTGATTTGTTCAATTGCTTTTTGTGCCTGATTGCTTGACCAAAGACCTACTTTGATTTGTTCTTTTGCATCTGCGAATAATTTCGCTACTTCTACAAAGTTTTCTCCTGGTGCATAGATTCCGTCAAGTTTCCACTTTGTGTAATTATGTTCATGAAGCTTTTCGAGTTCTCCAATTAAATTCACATCGTTATCCGCAAAAATATGTGTACCATGGCTGTCCTCATAAATTGAATAGTGTGTTTCTTCTTTTTTGGGTTCAGATATAAACAAGCCACGCTCTTTACTGGTTGACTCATCATTCTTTGTGAAATTATAGTAGTTTTGCAACAGCGGACGTTTTGATTGATGGATGCATGTAGCACCATATACAAGCACTTCAGCTGGAACTAGCAAATTGTCCTTCATTGCTTTCATTTCTTCAAAAGGAACTTCTCGTGCTAAGACTGCACCTATCGAGCCACGCTTCGCCCAAAAATTAATTTGTCTGGAACTGGTCACTAGAGTTTCACCATCATAAATATATGGAATCTCGATTCCATCACGCTGGATCACAAATACAACGCCAGGATCTCCCACAGTTAATTGATCCGCTTTGACTTCTTGCAAAAAATTCAAATACTCAGGTACCAATTTCATTTTCTCCGGATGCATGATTCCATTCAGTGCAACCGTCACTTTTTTGCCTGCTCTATGAGCCATCTCAATAATGTTTTGCTGCTCTTCACGCGAAAATGATGTCGGCAAGCGTAACCCGAATGTTTCTTCTCCAATATATAAAGTGTCTACCCCAACTGCCAATAACGCCTCTGCTTGTTCTACTGATTCAGCAGTTGCAATAAGTTCAATCATTTTGTATCCTCCCTTAAAAGCTGAATGGACCCGACTAGTATCAATTGAAAAATAAAGCTAGTTTCTATATGATTTCATCTCTATTTACCAGCCTTCTAACAACTGTTTCATAGTAGCATAGGTTCACAAACTTTCCAATAGCCTCTAGTAATTTTAACGCTCATTTTTCACAAAAACAATACTCTACAGCCACTTCAATTGAAAAAAGCTGTACAAAACAGATTCGTTTTGCACAGCGAATTATTGATTATATTGTTTGTAAAATTTGTTCAGGTTTAGGTGATTTGACATTCAACGTTATTTTACCTTTACTTGCGCCAATGGTCACCTTATCACCTAGATGGATTTGTCCAGATAGTAAAGCTTCACTCAAACGATCTTCGACCTCTTTTTGCAATGCACGTCGAATCGGTCGCGCTCCATATTCAGGATCAAAACCAACTTTACCGATTACCTCAATTGCAGCTGCCGTAATCTTTACATTCACATCTTGCTCTCGCAAACGTTGAACAATCGATTTACTCATGATCTTCACAATTTCATGAATTTCTGCTTGATCCAATGAACGGAAGACGACTGTTTCATCAACACGATTCAAAAACTCTGGACGGAAAGCTTTTTTCAACTCTTCCATGATCCGTTTTTGCATTGCGCCATAGTCCTTAGTTAAATCCTGGACATTAAAGCCAACATTTTTTTCATCGCGAATTGCTGTTGCGCCAATATTTGAGGTCATGATCAAAATAGTATTCCTAAAATCGACCTTACGCCCTTTAGAATCTGTTAAATGCCCATCATCTAATACTTGTAATAAAATATTGAAAACATCGGGATGTGCCTTTTCAACTTCATCTAGTAAAATGACAGAATATGGTTTTTGACGAATTTTTTCAGTCAACTGACCACCTTCTTCATATCCTACATAACCTGGAGGTGAACCAATTAAACGGCTAGTGCTGTATTTCTCCATAAATTCAGACATATCGACACGAACAAGGGCATCTTCACTGCCAAACATTGTTTCAGCCAACGCTTTTGCAAGCTCAGTTTTACCAACCCCTGTTGGACCTAAGAACATGAATGAGCCAATAGGTCTATCTGGATCTTTTAACCCACTACGAGCTCTGCGAATTGCACGTGACACAGCTTGAACTGCTTCATCTTGACCAACTACTCGGTGATGTAAGATACTTTCTAATTCAAGTAAGCGTTCACTTTCTTTTTTCTCTAATTGTTGTAACGGTACACCCGTCCATTGTGAAACAACGTTCGCTACATCTTCTTCAGTCACACGATTAGCGTAGCCAGAAGCTTCTTTTTGTTCTAATAAGAGAATATTTTCTAGCTTCCGTGTCATTTTTTTCTCTTTTTGGCGTAATCTTGCTGCACTTTCAAATGACTGCGCTTGAATTGCAGCTTCTTTTTCTTGAACTAAATGAGCAATATCAATGCGTAAACTATTCACCTCAGAAGGTTCATCAGCCAAATCCAAACGAACTTTGGCGGATGATTCGTCCATCAAATCAATTGCTTTATCAGGTAATTGACGTGAATTGATATAACGAACAGATAACTGAACAGCCGCATGCAATGCATCATCTGTGATTTCCACCCCATGATGTTCCTCATAGCGCGAACGTAGACCTTTTAAAATTTCTTCAGCTTCTTCTGGGGTCGGCTCGTCCACTTGTACACGAGCAAAACGACGTTCTAAAGCAGAATCTTTTTCGATATATTTTTGATATTCATCTAATGTTGTGGCACCAATTGTCTGCAGCTCTCCTCTTGCAAGAGCTGGCTTTAAGATATTGGATGCATCAATCGCACCTTCCGCACCACCCGCACCAATCAGCGTGTGCAATTCATCAATAAATAAAATCACTTCGCCATCTTGATAAATTTCGTCAATAACCTTTTTCAGTCGATCTTCAAATTCTCCACGATACTTAGTACCTGCTACTAAAGCCCCCATATCTAACATCATTAAACGCTTTTCCTGCATATCCTCTGGAACTTCACCATTGACGATTTTTTGAGCTAATCCTTCCGCAATCGCTGTCTTACCAACACCAGGTTCACCGACTAAAACAGGATTATTCTTTGTCCGGCGACTCAAAATTTGAATCAGACGTCTGACTTCTTGTGAACGCCCAACGACAGGATCCAAGTCTTTTTCACGGGCTAATTTTGTCAAATCACGAGCTAATGAGTCTAGTGTTGGAGTTCCTTTAGGTGCTGCTTTTTGAGCTTGATTGTTACGGCGGCGTCCAACATTACCACTCATTTGCGGGTCAGTTATCCCAATTTTCTTCATTAGTAATTGACGCATTTTAGATAAACTTAAACCTAGATTCAATAATATACGTGACGCTAATATATCTTCATCCCTAAGTAGACCTAGTAAAATATGTTCCGTTCCAATATTCGGTGCACCCAATCGTTTCGCTTCATCACCTGCATAAGCAAAAATTTGTTTTGCACGAGGAGAATATGGTAAATAAGCTCCTTTAGGATATGCTTTGACTGTTCCATATCCTGTTAAATGTTCGATTTCTTCACGAATATCATTCTTATCTGCATTTAATTGGCGCAGTGATTTCCCTGCAATACCGTTGGGTTCTAGAACTAGTGCCAATAATAAATGTTCTGAGCCTACAGATTGATGCCTAAAATATTTTGCCTCTTCTTGTGCAATCGCTAAAACCGCTCGTGCACTTTCTGTAAATAATTCATCCATATTATCATTCCTCCTCGTAACTCAAGCGTTCTAAAAACGACTGCATCAATTGAGCACGTAAATATTCTTCACTTTTTCCTGCTTTGCCTAAAACTTGTTTACCTAGGACAGAGAGCATCAGATTTCCTTCTCTTTTGGTGATTACTTCTTCTTCATATAACTTTTGTATAAAAATCAGTGCATCCTTTTCTGAAAGCTCATTTCCTGTAAACTTGGCAATTTGTTTTAGTAATTGATCACTATCAGAAATTTGGACCTTAGCAATCCGAATATATCCTCCACCACCGCGTTTACTTTCTACTGAATAGCCTCTTTGAATCGTAAAGCGTGTATTAATGACATAATTAATCTGGGACGGAACACAATTGAATAAATGAGCCATTTCAGCTCTGCGAATCTCAATCTTGCTGCTTTCTTCAAGTATCTTCTTTAAATATGCTTCTATTAAATCCGAAGTATTTTGATTACTCATCACACTCATCCTTTTCCCTTGACTAATACTGACCTTAATTATACATAATTTCAACTGTTTAATAAAGGAGAATGCCTAATTTGATAAGAAAAGATAAACATTCAAGTAATTCACTGCTAAATCAACTTAAATAGAAAAAAAGAACAGAGTGAAAACTCTGTTCTTTCAATCGCCCTATCGGTCCTTGATATAAACCTTACTGATAGAATAATGGAATATAAGGCTGGTAATTCTTGTAAGAACAATTTGAAGAAATATGACGAGATAATTTGTGATATTAAATCTAGTAAACCTCGTCAGAAGCTATTATCTGATAAGGAGATTTCTGAAATAGTAGCTAAATACAAAGATAGTTGCACCATATATGAACTAGCTGATATATATGGTTGTCATAGACAGACAGTCAGCAGACATCTCAAGAAGAATGGGGTTGAGATGAGGAGTAAGATATTTTAACCTCTCGCGGTTCGATTGTAATAAATGCTTTTTATTATTCAATTTATGTAGTTTCATCTCAAATCACTCCTCTATGAATATTATCAAACTTTTTCTTCACCGTTAAATCCTCAGCATTATTATTTGCCACTCTCAAATTATTCTCAGAAGAGAGGAGTACATCTTGCTCTTATTCAAAATTAGTAATATCTATATTTTGCTCCCGCATAAAAACTACTTCTTGCTTATACTCCAAGAAATTAAGTACAGCATTTCTAAGAAGCGAGATAATCGGAATAAAGAATTGAGGACGAATCATATACATTTTTTCATATTCCTAGGAAACATCTACTATCAAAGCTCATTATCTGCTTCAAGCATAGAAACGAGAATAGCCTATTCACCTTTTTCTCATTTTTATCTTTGTCTAATTCTTTGAAAAAGCGTTCATTTTTCTTTTTAGTTTCAGTCTCATCACCTTCATTTTTCATCTCAAACATAATAAAAATAATCTCAGTTCCATTTTTGTCGTGTTCTCAATAAATTTAGCCATCCTCACTACCAAACTTAGCATCATTGACCTTGCCAATCTTAACATTTTGGAATGCCGTCAAAGGCTATTTAACTCTATCTCACACTTTTTTTCTAAGCTTTCACAAACCATCTTAGTAGATTGTTTAGCCTTAAAAGCTTTGTAGAAGCCAATACGAATGTAAATCTAGACCAGCCTCTTGTATAACTTAAACCTAGTATCGCATTTCTTAGGAGAAGACCCTTCCCTCCATCTAGTTTAAGAAATTGATAATAGCACTCAAATAAAATTCCGCTATAACAAAAGTAGCAACAGGTAACTTTCATATATCTGAATTAATCCCTTACCTTACTATCTAATATATCAAATTCTTTTTGTAACATATCAATAATCGCACTCTCCAAGTGAACGATCTCCTTAAATTGCTTCTCAATATCTTTCAAATTTGCTTTTTCTGCTATCACTGCCTTCATAAGTGTTAAAAATATATTCGACCATTTACTATAAGAATTTAAATATTCATTTTCCAAATTTTGTCTTTTTCTTAATCTAAAAAAGTCTGCCGCCTGTTTTCTACTTCTACAGATCTTGTCTATCTCTTCTAACAGGAAGTCAATCGCAATAAAGTTTCTTTCTCTTATTGCACTTACGATATCCGTAGTCATCTCTTTCAACCCAGATAAGCCACAATAAGATAGATAGTTCTCATAGTTCTCATATTGTGCTGCCTCTGTCATTATTTTTAAATTATCCGCTATAGCATCAACAGTACTGATTGTTTTTGAGGTATGTTTTGCTTTTTTCAGATCAATCAGTTTGCAGTTCAAGTGTTTTTGAGATTGATTCCACCACGAAATAAGTAGTTCAGGCTCAACTTCATCTTGATAGTTAAAATAATTATCTTGAACGAAGATCATATTTTTTTTCACTTTAATAATTAACGCATGAACATGATGGTTTTTCTGAAACATATGGCAATAATTCAAATAGAAATAGTCTAATTTTATTAAGTATTCCCCTTGATCTCTTATTATCTCTTCTATAGGTGGATTAATGGTTTCAATAAATTGAATGCCAAAATACTTATTAAGATAATAGTCGTAATAATATGGTTGAACGTTGACTATGTTCTTTTCATTATTCTGGCTTTTGTAGTAGTTTAATCCTGCTCTCCAGAAAAAATTTTTGTAATCAATATTTAATTCTATAAGTTTTTCTGCAATGAGTACTTCAAAACAGTTCAGTTGAGGCTCCTGTAACATTCATCTAATTCCTCCCTCTCATTATTTTAGAATAATGTTATTGCAAAAATATGTACCCCTAAGTGCCTTGGAAACTTTATGAAACTAATTTTAGTTTGCTGATACAAGTTGATTTCAATTTCAAAAAGTGATATTCCTTGTTTGACAACACCAGAAAGAGAGCTTTGCGATACAACATATTCAGAAGTATAAAATAATTTTGCTTCCTTTACAGATAAAGAAGTCCGGTGCATAAATGGGAAGGTTACTTTATACTCAGTCGTTTTATTATCTTCCCCTATAACAACCGATTCGTGATAATCTCCATAAAGACCTAATGCTATTAATCTCACTACTGAAACAGAGTCACTGCAGTGAATATCAACAATATTTCCTTTACATTCAAAATTATCTAAATCATCAGCGTAATGAATATCATAATTGCTTTTTTCAAAAGTATTTGCTGATGGTAGAGGAAACCCAGAACCTAATGGGGTTAGAGTTACTTCTTTGCCACCTTCACTGCATTGAAAAGCTTTATTATTAAACTGATTTTTAATATTTACTTTGATCATTCTGTCATTCCCCCTTATTAGAGAATTTATTGAAATACATTCCCATTTTCTTGTAGCATATTTAAAAGATTTAGATGCTTTTTCGTGGATGTCAGCAGTCAGTTTATTTTTCCTTCAGTCTTCTCCTTGTTTTGATTATTTTATGCTAACCTTTAGTATAGTTAATCACATGAATATTCCTTTGTCTCTATAAAGAATACCTTTCAAAATACGGTCTCTATTTTGGTAATAAAGTTCATTTTAATAATAAAATTTTGATATTTCATTACTACACTACTAATTAAAAGATATAATAAACTAAAAAAACTGAATGATTGATCAAAGTCTCCTCTGATAAATTATTCAGCCTTCATTACTATTTTTATATTTTATCTGGACAATTAAATATGCTCATGCTATTTATTCTCTTAAAGTCAGGATTTCAGTTTCCTCTTTCATTATTTTTACACAATATGCTCTAAACCCAATATAGGTTTTTAAGATTTCCCTCAAGTTTAAAAGACGCTCCTGATCTCCTTGAATATCGAGTTGCATTTCATAGTATCCACCTTCAGAATATTTATTTACTAGATAGAAATAGGCGCGCATAATCTGACTTTCTTCATCATAATGACTGAATACATCTTTCCCATAGCTTAAGGTTCGCCTTATTATCTTCGATGCATCTGTAATATTATCTGCTTGTGATAATATAGTGCCATATAAATTCCGTGGTTTCCCACGATTGGAAGCACGATGGTCTTCAATGGCTTCCATCATTATTGTGATTTCTTTTTCAGAATATTTACGAGAAATAACTGGATCTTGTGCCAATAACTGAGCAGAATAGTAGTGATGATTTCTCCGTCCTTTATTCAACCCAATATCATGAAAATATGCTACTATTTTCACTACCTGTAAATCTACAAATTTAAATAGCTTTGCTATACTCAAAGATCGTTCTAAAACTTCCATGATGTGTTCTGGATCATGTCCCTGATCAAATTCTGAGTAAATCGGTAAAATATGATTCTCCAGATATTCATCCAGGTTGGAACTTTTTAAGTTATTATTTTTTGCGATCATTTCTTGTTCCATACTATTCAACACCTAACAGCGCCTCCTCCCTGTCAAGCTCTATAACTTTGCCATCTACTACTTTTAAGAATCGATTACACTTCTCTATAGTAGACCTACGGTGAGAAATAATGATAAGGGTGCTTATGTGCGTCCAAATAGTATCCAATTCAGACAGAATGCCTCTTTCATTATTTAAATCCAAAGAATTAGTCGCCTCATCAAGAACAAGAACTTCTATTTCTCTAACCACTTGTCGGGCAATCATCAATCTCTGTTTCTGACCACCTGAAAGTTTCATCCCCTTATCACCAATGTTACGCTCATAACCTGCTGAAGATTCCTGCACAAAAGTCAGTAAATTACTTTTTTCTATGTCCATTTGATGCTGCAGCCTACTCTTTTTATCCAAACCAAAAAAGAGATTTTCCTCGATCGTACTTGAAAAAAGATTGGCATCTTGAAAAACAAAACCAATTCTCTTCAATATGGTACTTTCTCCAATTTCTTTGATAGCATTTCCTGATAAAAGAATTCTGCCTTGATCAGGGAAAACAATTCCTGCAAGTAACTTCATCAATGTTGACTTTCCAGAACCGCTATTTCCAATGATCGCTACTTTATCCCCTCTATTAATAACAAATGAACAGTTATTCAACACAGGTTTATGATTGTATGAAAAAGAAATGTTCTCAAATTCTATAGAATCTATATTCTCAAGTATCCTTTCATTTTGAGGAACTTTTAGTATGGTTTGAATAGTATTCAACTCTGCAGAGATATTAGCGTAGTATGGCTTGTCATTATTCAGGCTGTTGTTTATAGCAGTCAATTGATTAATAGATTGGAGAAAAAAATTGAAGTAGGATATAAAAACCAATAGGGATCCTACCGTCATTTCATTTTGTATAATTAACAATCCGCCAAAAAAATATAAACTAAATTTTGCAATAAATTCATTTTTTACTCTTGGAAGAATTCTATTGCTAATCACCCAAAGATTTGTCCATTTCCGATGATACGATGCGTAATTTTGTACTAATTTACTAAATTTTTCCATCTGAAAGTTCTGCATTCCAAAGGCCTTAATATCTTTCCAACCATAAACAGAATTTTTAATCCAATTTGAAATCGTCCGATCATTTTCCCTGTTCTCCAAATTCATCTTACCTTGCGCTTTTGAAATCATTCCGTCCACTACAATTGAAATCACTGAGACTATTAATGCTAAAAAACCTAGTTTTAGATTAATCAAAAATAATAACAGGATTGCTGCGACCGCTGTAAAAAGCTGAACAATGTATCCTTCAATTTGTTCGGATAAAAAAGTGTATAACGGTCTTGTATCCGCTTCGATATTTATGAATTTATCCTCGATATCCAGCCCATTCAATGCAGATAGACTTTTGGAAATCTCTTTTTTCCATAATAGCTCTTTCACTCCTCTAACTAGAGCAAATGCATTTTTGTAACTCACCTTAAAATAGATCATATTTATCGCACTTTTAACAACATAAGCAACTACATACAGTAACAGTAACTGTGGCAATACTGCAATTTTCTTTTCCAAAATTACTTCATTAATGAAACTTTTATACAGAAGTGGAAATAAGAACTGGGAACCAGACAGCAACAAACACAGAAGTCCACTGAATAATAACAGCTTTCTTTTTATCAGTCCCTTATAATTAAATGTCTTAAATAAACTGACCTTAGTTTTAATTAACCCATTCTCCTTAATCATATCCCCCTCCTGTATTAAATAGTTTCTTTAGCTCAGCTGACCGTATTAATACTTCATTCGGCGCACCTGTTTCAATTATTTCCCCAGCCTTTAGCACAATCACCCTGTCACAATAATTGGTATTACTCAATTTGTGGGTTATCATAATAGCTGTTTTGTTCTGAGTCAAATTCTCCCACGAAGCTAAAACTTTTGTCTCAGATATTTTATCTAATCCCCTCGTTGCCTCATCAAAAATGAGAATGGCTGGATCCTCAAGACAAATTCTGGCAATTCCTAACATTTGTAGTTGTCCCCCAGAAAAAATATTCTCTGTATCACTTATCCAAGTATCCAATTTTTCTGGCTGCATTCGAAGGAAATCATTTAAGCCTGCTCGATTACAGGCATCAAGAATTTTTTCATCGCTAACATCCATTTTGCCCATAGTGATGTTCTCTCTTAATGTTCCTGGAAATACTAATATCTGTTGCTGAACAATCCCAATATTTCTTCTCAAACTTTTTACAGAAAATTTTGTTATATCCTGATTATCGATAAATATGCCACCCGACTGTATCTCCATAAATCTTAATAGTAATAATGCTAGCGTAGATTTTCCACTACCACTTTCACCAACGATTGCGATCCTTTCTCCTGGAGACATTGAGAGTGACAGATCCTTTAAAATATCCGCTTTCTTTTTATAACTGAAATTGACTTTACAAAAATCAATTTGCCCAGCAGTTATTTGGATATCATCATAACCATCATACTCTTTTTCACTTTCTGAATGAAGAAACATCTTCAGTTCATGTATATTGTTTATTCTCTCTTGTGCAACCAAGTTAGAATGAACAATAGCAGATAAACATTTTCCTATATCAAAAAAATAGATGAGAATGACTGAAATCATTCCTATTGTTAATTGGTTTCTATAAGAAAATATCGCTAAAAGGCTGTATATGATCAACTGTATAATAAGGTTGATCCCTTCATAAAGAATTTTCAAATTATTTATCGAAGTATCTACCTTTAACTTGTTATCTAGAAGTTTGTTATTTTCAAAGCTAAATATTTTTATAGCATTTTTTTCTCCACTCAAAAATTTTATTTCAGTAAAATTAGCCAGCAAGTCAAAAATTCTACCATCATATTTTTCTTTAAGTACTCTATTGTTATTAAACAAGCTATTTATTTTCTTGTTTAACAATGTAGAAAAAAATACCGATATTGGTATAAGCAGTGAGATAAGGAATCCGAGTTGAACATTCATTATATAAATATAGGCTAGGCAAAAAATGACATTAAAAAGATTATTTAGATTAAAAATAATGTCTTTTATCAAAAATGCCAAACAATCATTACTATACTGATTAACAATAGTAACAATTTCACCTGCTTTTTTATTAATAAAATATATTGATTTACTTTCTAACAGATGCTCGTAAGCCTTCTTTTTGACATTCATAATGAAACCAGTAGTTAGAATATCGTGTTGTTTATACATATGTACATAGAGAAAAATATAAAAAAATAAAAACACGATAATGAGACTGCTTATTGACAAAAATAAACTGATATTTTTGTAGTAGACAATTTGATCCAGCATTAAACCAAAAATAATCGGAGTAATAATATATAAAAAATAATCAAAGAAGCAGCTAATAAAAAAAAGCAACAGGTTTCCCTTATATCCCTTCAAAAAAATATCAATAAATTTATAGGTACTGATAAAATTTTCTTTTCTATTCAAAAGTCTTCCCTCCTCTGCAAAATAATAATTCTAAAAGTGAAAGTTGTTTCGTTGTATATTCAAGAATATATTTTTCTTTTAGACGTAAGTGTAACTCTGCGTGTTCCTCAGCGGGAAAATCAATATAAATATACGTTCCCTCTTGATCAACCACATTCCCTACCTGAACATCTTGATTTCGTTCTTTATAAACATATACCTGATTCGTAATTATGTTCCCATTTCCTATAAAACGATAACTTTTTGATTCGCTCTTTTTTACTAATGTAATAGTTTCTGTCGCTCTAATATCAACAGGTATTTTTATTGCAATAACTGTTGATATTGTGCAGAAAAAAGTAACAATCAAAAAATATTGGATAATATTATATGTTTTTTTCATCTATCCTATCCTCATTTGTATTTTTATAACGGTTGCTGAAACAGCATTCGAAAAAACATCATTTGTGAAATTTACCATACCCTCCCTCATCCAACAAATCATCAGATGAGGGATAGATATTAAAATCAGTTTGAATAAGAAATGTTAAAATACTGTATCCTGATTCGTAGGTTTTCTTATTTTCTATAGTTTCTTTTTGACTATTTAAATAACTAATCATTTCGAGTATATGAAAAACAAGATAGAAAATTTGATTTTTTTCAAATGTCTCATCAATCCTATCTATTCCATATCCGTGTAAAAAATGTTTTATTGTTGAAGTATCAAAGTGAAAGGTTCGCCAAAACAACTTAGCAAAATCATACTCATAGTGTCCAACAATCGCTCGTTCAAAATCAATTAGGTAAACTTGATCTTTTACATGATTGTAGATAATATTATCTGAAAGAAGATCGTTATGGAGAAGCTGAGAGGTCATTTCTTCTTTGGTCTGATTAAAAATACTTTTTTCTTTCAAATAATTTATTGCAAGACCCAGTTGTCGGTCTTGCAAATTTAACTCAAACTGCTTAATCCTATCATTAACATATACCTTCCAGTTTACAGGTAAAAATGTACCTGTCTGTTGATTGACTAGCTGTCTAGAATATCTGTGGAAACAACATAATGCTTCACCAATTTTTCGGGCCAGTTTGACTTGTGTATCCGAGGACTGTTCTTCATTAAATTGGACTGTTTCTCCAGGTACATATTCCATTATCACCGAATAAATGTTAGTTGTTGATGTTTCATTATCTATACGCCTATTTAAAATAAACGAATCACCATAAATCAACTTTAAACAATTTGTATCTGTTACAAATGAGTGCCTAGATTTATAAAATTTTAAGACTCTGCACTGTTTGTCATTTTTTAGAAGATATAGGTTATTCGTTTCAAATTTTGATTGAATTCGTTCAATTTTTTTTGGCATACTATCATAGGCTGCAGATAGATATTCTTTAATCAATTCGTTATTCATACTCAGATACAAACCTATTTTTAATCAAATAATTTTTATAAGCAGATTCCGTTAAAAGTCCTTTATCAAATGTCAAAACGTCAATAACATTGACCAGCTTATTCAAAACGTCATCAATTTGATGTTTTTTGTGTGAATAATTAAGGTTAACATTATTAAAACAATAAAACAAGATTCCTCTATTTATCGATTCTCCATAAAATTCATTCCCTAAATCTTCAGTCTCAAATATGATATGAAAAGCCGAAGCATCTTTGTAAAAACATTTTGCTGGGAATTTCTTTTTTAAAAATAATTTGTCCAATTCTTCAGCAAAGTATCGTCCTAAATTTTCTATATATGAAGCGACATTATATTTTTCAAGCAATTCAATTGTACTTATCGATGCCCTTATAGAAGATGCTTCTGTATCAAATGTCCCAGATAAATGAGTTTCTTCTTCGGCAAACATCAGCTTATCAAAACCTGCTACTGCAGAAATCGCATATCCATTACCCATAGCTTTACTAAAAGTAGCTGCATCTGGAATTATTCCTATTTTACTCTGAAATCCTTCTAAACTCGTTCTGAAACCTGTTTTTATTTCATCAAATAGGAATAGGGTGTTATATTTTCTCGATAGGTGAAAACATTCTTCATAAAATTCTTTACCAAAGAAACAGAGTTCCGGTGTAATAAATATAGCCGCTACTGAGCCAGAATATTTGACTAAAAGTTTTTCTAAAAGATTGACGTTATATTGGAAATCCAATGTATAGTTGCTATTTTCTGTTAAAACTCCATTTCGTACCCCAGTAAAAGTATCATGCCACCCATGGTAACCTGATGTTAGAATAATCTCTTTTTTAGTATATGCTCTGGCTAATCTTATCAACGCAGAGGCCGCACAAGATCCGGTTCTAAAAAGTCTGACCCTTTCTGCGCATGGAATTTTTTCATTGATTATTCTTGCCAGTTCATTTTGTATAGGATTACTCAATGGCATAAAATTAGACATATTTATCTGATTAACAACCTGACTGTTCACTTCATCATTTGCATAACCTAATATTATCGCACCCTTTCCAGAAATAAAATCTACATATTCATTTCCATCAATATCCCAAACAATAGAACCTTTTGCTCGTGAAAAATAAATGGGAAATTTTTCTATTGGTCCTAATTTATTCATTTTCTTTACGCCACCGACAATCAATGATTGCGCAGCATAATACTCTTTTATTGATTTAGTAAATTCCATTTAGTGCTCTCACTTCCTTCATAAAAAATTATTACCTATCTGTTTTGTATTTCTTGTAATTTTTTATTTTTATTTTCTTCAAAATAAATGTTAGTGCAGGCAAATTTCTTGTAAAAGAATAAAATACAACTCCTATTGCCGTGAACAGCCAATTATATTTTTTTTTATTAATTAGGTTTCTTTCCATTAGCTGATATTGGAGCAATAGGCAAAAACAAGCATTTGCTGTTATCAATGTACTCAATAGCAAAAAATAAGGCAGTTTAGTAAATGAAAGCAACAAACAGATAATCAAGATCGATGGCCCAAACAGCCATGAGAAGGTATCTCTGATAAGAAAACAGATAGTAAAGTAGTATGAACGTAAACGATAATAATTTTCTTTGTGATTTTTTTTGTAATAATTCTTATAATTGAATACATCAAACATACCTGAAAACCATGTCATTTTTTGATTAAATAATGAATAGATGGTACTCGGATTCAATGTATTTTCAATAGCTAAAATAGGTATTATCGGAATTTTCAGGCAACTTAATAAATAACCTGTATATAAATCCTCCAAATTAGTTTTTTCATTTAATTTTCCCATTTGCCCATAAAAGTCCATTCGGAAAGTCATTCCATGCCCAATCATGTATCTACTTCTTAACTTAAACATAAAAGATTGTTTTTTCCAATTATCAGAAGTTCTTTTTAACATAGGATATTCATAACCTAGACTCCACCTAGACTGATAAAGTGCACTTCCTTTTAAATAATGGCCAATTATCCCAGAATATTGTGAATAATTTAAAGTATAAACCCTTATAAGCTGTAACACATCAGGATATTCATTGGCTTTTATCTCTTTGACAAGTGAGGCTTCTAAATCAGTCGATGGTTTACAATCAGCATTATAGACCATAAAATAGTCATTTGGAGATTTCTCGCTACTTTCATTATTGATAGTCTTCCAACAATAATTAACTTGAGAGGCCATACAGCTGGTATCGTTTTTTTCTTCTAGTAAAATAACATTTTTCCAATTGTTTATTTTTATCGATTCTACTACTGTTTCGTATGTTGTTTTTTTATCTGAATAGATTGCTTGAATAGATGCCAAAACATCTTTGAATTCTTCTGACTGATACTTTTCACAAATCCATATGAGTTCTTCCCTATCAAATAAATGATTATATTTTTCACAGATTGAAAAGCTCTTTTCCCTCTTGCATATACTCCAAGCCAATTCTTCTAAATAATGATAATTCTCTGTTTTTTCACTATTTTCTTTTGAAGTAGTTACAACATAGATTCTAACATTCACAATCTTAAAACAAGATAATAATTCTGATATGGTTTTTTCAATAATACTTTGTTCTCTTAAACATGGAATACAAATATTCAACGTGAAGAGACCAGTATCGAGTTCCTCGACCAATGCGGGGGTTTTCAACTTGTTCAATGTCCATAAAATATTATAGTTAATTCTTACATACCTAAAAAATATAACTAAAAATAACACTAAAAACATTTTTTTATAGGGCCTCCTCTTGAACTATAATAATAACTTGCAGTATCCCACATAATTTGTTCTCCTAATTTTCGTATTAAGATTGCAGGTGGCTTTAATCGCAGCACATCTTCACATCTAATAAAGCACTTTGTAACTATTTTCGTAAGTAGTGATGGTTTACTGGTAATCTCTGTCATCCCCCAGTAAGAAAATAATTGCTGAAGAATTATTTTTATTGGGTAAATTCTATTTTTAAGTTTAAAGTGCTCAATCTTATTCGCCAAGCTGGTACAATCATACTTCCCGATTTTTAATAAGAAAATCAAATCCAAATATTTGGATAAACAAGTTCTGGTATACCAGTCTTTACTAATGTTAACAAGTGCCAAAATAATTTGATTTTCATCACTTACTATTTGTATCTCTTCATTTAGCAGATAATTCGTTTGGGCTTCTTTAAAAAAGATATCGGGATAATCCAAGTTCCCATAATCAATATTCCAATGTATCTCAATCGGAATATCCTGTTTAAACGCAGTATAGTGGTAGTGATTGTTTAAACTTTTTTCCATTTCTTCTCTGTTAATAAAAAATCCATTTTTTTCTAGACTGTCTGCCACAGTGTAGATATCTTTTTTCCTGATCAACAGATCAATATCTCCAACTATTCTCATATGATAATGATTATATAGACGTTTTGATAGTAAAATTCCCTTTAGAGGAAGCCAGCTGATTTCAGATCGTTTAAATATACTAGCCAACTCAACTAACAACTTTAAATGTTTCTCACTCTTTCCAAGTAATTTTTTTTCATATTGCTTCAAACATACCCTAGTTTTTTTTCCCTCACCAAAATCCATTTCAGCCAATACATTAGGATAACTCAAAAAGAACGGAGTCAATTTATGCTGGTATAAAAAAGTATATATATCCTTAGTCCCACTATCTAAAGCAAACTGTGTTCCTTCATTAGCCAACCCAGTAAGGATCTCAGTAAATTTCTGACTATTATTTTGCATCTACTTTCCTTCCGTTATTCAAAATCGTTTAATAGCTGTTGACTATCATTAAAAATATTTTTCCCAAACTCAATTTGATAAACCTTTGTTTGTTCAATCATATGGTCAACCAATTTTTCCGAGTACTCTAAAATGAATTGATCGGTCTCTCTTCTTTTTTTTAGCCATGGTTCAATCCAATTTTCATCCAAAGGGCTCATACATTGTTCCTGCAATAATGTCGCCGCCTTCTTACTGTCCATTTCTGAAACATGTATGTCAGATATACTCAGATTTATTTTAGGAAAAATAATTGTTTTTAGATTAGCCTGTTCTTTCAGATTTACGGCGAATAGCTCTTTTAATTCTTTCGAAGTAATTTCGAGTTTCACAGCCGAGCCAAAATCTTCACGTTCATCTAGATTCACTTGATTTCTAATTTCTTCAACTTGCGGCCTGCTCCATTTTTGACCATTATCATTCACTTTTTTTGCTAGTTGTGGAATAGCAGCTATCGTTCCACGGCCGATTCTCATAGAAATTGGAAAATATTTCATTAAAAAACCTTGTTTTGTTTCCTTTACCAACAGTCTATCATTAGAAATATAATCCGCTCCATTTAAAATCAGTGAAAGTAGCATCGTTGTTTTTCCTGAAGCCTTATCTCCACAAACCATAATTCCACTTTCTTTAAAAACAACTGCTCCAGCGTGAAACATTATGAAGCCATCATCTTCAGAAGTTCTAAAAATAACCTCTCTCACCACCCTAAATGCCAAATTAAGGTCAACCTCATTTTTTAGAATAATAAAGTAACATAGATCTACTTTTAATATTAGGTAGCGTGGATTCCCGGTTTCTTCTATATAGATTGTACTTTCATTTCCAACTAGGTATTCTTTATGAAAAATGCCGTCTTTAAATGTTTTTATTAGATTATGTTCCATGTTCTTTAATTTAATGAACATGTTCTCAAACAGAACTGGAGAAGTAATCATAACTATTTCAAACTGTCTTGTATGATTCATTTTGTCGACTCCAGTATGTGAATAGTCTTCAATTAGTTTATCAATTTTATCCAAGTCTCTACTGTTCGGTGAATAGAAATGAAATTGAGAATCATAAAATGTGTATCCTTTACTCTTATTCAATTCTTTTTTTCTATTAAAAAGCTCATATATTATATCATTCATTCTTCCTCTACTCCTTCTAGATTTACAGTCATTATCTATAGTAAAATCAAGACTGCCAAAAATCTATCATTTTATCTACATAGTCTTGCCATTCCATAGCGGTAGTGTTCAGTATGAAACCTTCTAAGTCATTTTTTGCATGTGCCTGTTTTAGTTTTATCTGCTTTTCTTTAAACATCTGAGTCAATTCCTGGGTATTAAGGTGAAACGAATCTAGATAAGCACTCCACGCTGGAGTGCGGTACTTCTTTGTTAACAATACGGATCTCTTCTCTATAGAATCTTCCTCAAGCTGCAAGAATACTTGTTTTGTATCATAATTGTTTAACCTATCCAGTACTCGCTCTTCTAGTTCTTTCGTTGTCTCATTTTCTATAAAACTGTTACTCATAGAATTTTCCAAAAGCAGACCTATCTCTTTTTTTCCTTCCATCCGTTCAAGTGTCGCAAGAAATTCCTCTATGGTTTCATAGAACTCCTTCAAACTTTTTTCTAAGTCTTTACATGCGTTTTGAGAGTGGTAAGCTGACAAAAAAAATACGGATGAAAAATTTAGTTTTTCACAGTTCATCATCATTTTTTTAAATAAAGTAGACTTTCCTGAACCAGTTATACCTGATAGCATCATTATTTTCATCTAGTCATTTCCTCATTTCACACATTGAAAGAATTATCTTTGTATAGTATTCCCAATCTTTTTCACTGGTGTCGATCCTCAAAACTTCACCCGCAACTCCTTGGAGTTTTTCAATCATCAGCAACTGTCTTTCTGTAAAAATTTTTAGCGCCTTTTCATTTCCACCTAAAGCTTCAATATAGTTTTTCCACCCGCTCTTCCTATACATTAAGGTTTCCTCAATACAACGCTTCTTTAGTAATGTTTCTGGTAGTTCAAAAAATACTGTTTTAAATCCAAGTTTCTTTAATCGTTGATCAATTCTTATAAATTCATCTTCCGAAATTAACTCTCGTGAATAAGCATTTAGATGAAACCCTTCAAAACAGACGCTGATTTTCTGTTGCTGTCCATTTGATGTTTTATCTAGTTGTGCTTCAAAAAAAAGCTGATCTTGGAGCTCTATGAAACTTAGAAGTTGATCAAATACATACTCAGATTTATTAGCCATTTTTTCAAATGTTCTAAGTGTATAATACTCTGATAACACCAGCGTGTTTAGTTTCAATTGTTTCAATCTTAATTCTTTAAAAACACTTGATTTTCCTGATCCTGTTACTCCTTCTAAAATAATTCTCATCTTACATTCACCTGTTCCAATAAAGCTAATTCACATTTTTGACAAAAAAAGGCTTTCGCAGGATCTGTTTCTCCATATATTTGCTCTCTTATGCTATTAACTTTTTTTGAATCCCATATTTCTTTTATAGTTTGAGTTTTCAAATCGCCAATAATTACTTGCTTTCTCCAATCCTGACAACATAACGATACTGTACCGTCGTAATTAATCGCCAATCGATTTTTCAAATAATCCGATTTACAGCCAACAACTTTGTATTTATCTTCTAAAAACGTCTTTTCATTTTTACTACCATTATTTTCAGCGCGATCTAAATACGGATAAACTTTAAATTTTACTCCCAACTCTTTAAAGTATTTTCTTGCAACAGTAATTTCTTCTTGGCTTATTAAACCGACTTTATCTATCATGGTGAATTGGATGGTCATTAATGATTTTTTCTGCTTTACTTTTTTCAGAAGATAAAAGAAATTATTCCATGTATTGATGTAGTCCAACCCCATAATCGACTGATATGTCTCATAAAAAAAACCAAAAATACTACATCTTAGTTCACTGATAAGCTCTTCTTCCACAATAGCATCGATTGTTTCGTAGTTAAGAACCGAAAGATTACTTGAAACTTCTACATTACAACCTATTTTTTTAATTTTTCTTAGTGTCTTTAAAAAATCTCTATCCAAAAAAGGTTCATTATTCAAATATGGCTCAATGTTGATAATTTTATGTCGATAATGTTGACATTCTTCTAAAATCCGATCAATCAGTTGAACTTCCATTTTCCCGAGAGGTATTTCTTTTCTAACCTGTGGATGTGGACATACCTTACAAAAGGCGTTACATTTCCCGGAAAATTGAATCTCTATATATTCTGGAAAATCAGAAATTTCTGTGAATTCTTTATTTTTTTCAAGTTTTCCATCATTTCTTAACATAACTTTTTCCTGCTTCTTTAAATTTTCCATACTAAATAATTCCCCATAAATAAATAATCAATATCTGACTCCAAAAAACAATCAATTGCATCGTGTGGACTTTCACAAATAGGACGACCTTTAATGTTAAATGATGTATTTAAAACAACTGGAATACTGGACAGTTTATAAAATTCCTGTATAACTGAATAAAATTGTGGATTGAACGTTTTCGTTACAGATTGTACTCTTGCTGTTCCGTCAACATGAACCACAGCGGGTATTCGAGAAATCACTTCTTTGTTTGTTTCCGGAATTAGCAACATATACTCATTGCTTTTTATCATTTCAAAATATTCTTTTTCATGTTCTGCCATCACTGCAGGAGCAAATGGCCGGTAACTTTCTCTAAACTTTACTCTATTATTTAAAATGTCCTTCATCTTCGGATTACAAGGATTTGCCAATATACTTCTATTGCCTAAACTTCTGGGTCCAAATTCAGAACCTCCTTGATACCAAGCAATAATCCTATTCTCCTTTATGAGTTTTGCTGCAAGCTTTTCACCGTTCGCTAATTTACTGTAAAAAATTTTATCTTGCTGCTTTTCCAAGCTCTGTTCTATTTCTTCGTTATTGTACGAGAAACCATAAAAATTATTTTTCATCTCTTTTTTTGAACAGTTATTTTTTTCATAAAACTTTGATAAAGCAGCTCCTATTGAGGTACCCGCATCATTTGCTGCTGGGCAAATAAAGATGTTTTCAAATTTTGTATCCATTAAAATTTTCTGATTTGCTAATCCGTTTAATCCAACACCTCCAGCGATACATATGTTTTTACTTTTAGTAATTTCATATAAATAATCTGCACATTTTACTACTAAATCTTCTAATATCTTCTGAGCAGTAGCGGCCAAATTCATTTTAGTTTCCTGCTCACTTTTAGTTTCAGCCAAAACTTTTTCTACGTATTGTCTGATATTCTCAATTTCAATCTCTACCTGCCCTTGTTCAAAACGAATAAAACGCTCAAAATCCTCTTTATATACAGGTTTTCCATAAGAAGATAGGCCCATCAATTTTCCTGATTCACTGTGAATCTTATTATCTCCACCCATGCTTTGACATCCAAGCATTTTTGCTATCATGGAATAAAAATAACCTATTGAATTATTCGGTTTTTTTACAATTCCATTTTTTATCTCACCATCACCACTTACTCTATCCATAAGTGCAATTCTATTTTCTGTCCCTCTATAATATGAAATAGTTTCCGTAGAAAGCCCTTTGGAGTCCTTTATGATACTGCCACTATGATCAATCACCAAAATAGCTGTATCTTCAAATCCAGACTCATAAAATGCACTTGCTGCATGTGTATAGTGATGATTATAAAGTTGACTCATCTTCCCTTTTACACAATCAAAATAGTCCTTATTCAATAAGTCATTACTGACAAAATAGTCAATTTCGGCTTCTTTAGTATTCGTTTTTTCAAGAACATATTTATAAGCCAGATTCTCTCTTAACTCACAGCCGTACCCATACTTTTTTTTTGCCAACCGTTCTTCCTCAATCGCAATTTTCACTTCTCCATTTTCAACTAAACAAACTGAAAAATCATGAGTTGATCCTCCAAAACCAATTATTTTCATAGTTCCCTCCTATTTTCATTTTATCGTTCTTAGGGTTTTTCTTTCTGTAAACACTTTCTCAGAACAATCATTAACTCTCTGTTTTCTAAAGCTACACCTCTGTAATCACTTGAGTTTATTTTGTTATACAAACTATCTAATTCTAGTTCATTAATAGGATCAGTATACTCAGTAAAATGTGGAACCTGCAGATTTTCAAACATTTCTATCAAAGTCTGTTCAATACAACTGTTACCAATTGCAGTCTCAATATTCTTCATTTTTTCATCGATTTTCTTATCCTTAGAACGAAGTTGCTTTATTGTTTCAACTAAAGTAAATACACTCGCAAAACCATGTGGTATTTTATATGTTGGTCCCAATACATCACTTATATGATGTGAAAAAGTTAAACCTACACCAGTTGCGAAAGACATCGTTGCTAGTAAACTTGCTAAAAACATATTTTCTGCAGCCTCTTCATTCTGATTATTTTGATATAGTTTTTCAAGATTCATACTAATAAGCTTTAGTGCAGAGATTGAGAATAAACGACAAATTTCATTCTTATCATTAACAAGATAAGATTCTAGTGCATGAGACAAGGCATCTACTCCAGAGGCAGCAATCTGTTCTTTTTTCAATGTTTTTGCTACTAGTGGATCAATCAACGCGATGTCTGCAAAGCACCCTCCACTACTAAATCCCCGCTTAATTTTATGCTGTTGATCATATAGTACAGTCCCTCTGGTAATTTCGGCACCAGTACCTGCAGTTGTCGGAATCAAAATCATAGGAATTTTTTTCTCAGCCAAAGTTGTGTTTGGGACGAGATAGTCTTCAATATTATTGGCTTTAGAGCTCAATAATATATTGACAGCTTTTGCCGAGTCCAAACAACTGCCACCGCCTATTCCGATGATTCCATCATAAGAACAATCCATACATATTTCTGCAATTGCATTAATAGACTGATCTGTAGGTTCGCATACTACATAAGGACAAACATCTACGCTGATACTATCCTTACACAAATCTTCCCGCATCTTCTCAAACCATTTTTTTTTACTAATTTCTTCATCTGTCAGAATTAGGATAGCAGACATATTCAGTCTGTTTGTATATTCTAAAATCTCCTTCAAAATTCCTTTTTTAAAGTGAACCTCCACAGGTAAATGGTACTTAAAGTCATACTTCATAATGCCTCATTCCTTTCTGAATTGTTGATATTTTTCCATACGATTAAAGTCAAAAACACGTTCTCCAATATGCAAGGAATCAATTATTTTTGTTTTCCCATCAAAAGAATACAATTCATGTGTCTTGGCAGATGGATATTCTTTTATTAGATCTAAAATTGAAGGTTCATTTAAACCAAAGAAGTCATTACAAATTGAAAAAGTATAGAGTACTTCATCAGATACTTGAAAATCCTCCACTCTGGTAATAAAAGAATCTAGTTTTTTTTCTTTCAATACTTTATGAATCAAAATATGAACATCACAAAGCTTATAAAGCGCTAAATCTTTGTAGGTTTTAACTTTTTCCAATGATACAGCTTCTTTGTAGAAATGGATACAGACGAAAAGAAGCAAATCGATTAAACTCAACGAATAAAAAGATTGTTTATCTTTTTTTCCAGCATATAAAAATCGGCTACCATGCATCTTATTTACATACTCATCTGTTCTATTGGTTGAAAATAAATCTAACGAAAATTGAAAGTCCAGAATATGATAATTCAGATACTCATTATCCACTTGCTTAATCAATGGATAAATTTCATGAGAAGACAGAGGCCTCATCAGCACTGCTTTTCTGGTGGCTTCTTTAATTCCATTATGAATATAGTCCTTTTTTCCAAAAACATATCCTTCATCTTTTGCAATTCTGACAATAGCATCTAGATCTTTTTGTTTAACAAGAATATCATTATCATTAAAACTTCTGTATACATCTTCTGGATACCCGTATTCAGATAGGGCAAGACCTTTGACTAAAACATATTCAATCGCTTCTTCAGTCATTTTTTGGGTAATCCTAAGCGTTTGTTTCTCTTGTGCACTGTTAATGCTTTGCAATAATTTATTTTCCTGATCTAAAATCGTTATAAATCGATCATAGGAACACAAAAAATTTTCTTTTTTAAAACAGTATTTCTTTACAGTTGCCCAAGAAATACCGAAAATCCGATGTATTGCCAACTGACCTAAAACAACGGACCAATCTAATCCATTCTCCATTAAATGAATTAGTTCAAGCTCTTCTTTTTCATCTAAATAATATTTAGCTAACAAAGTAACTAACCTATATTCTTTTTTCATTTCACTGATTTTCATATTTTTCTCCAATTGATTAATTTTTCAATAAATAAATCTAAAAAACAAACTAATTCTCCTGTTAAAGAAATATTTGAAGCTTCTACTGCTTCTGATTCTGATTCTCTAACACTAACTCCAATACTAGCTGCTTCTAACAGTTCAACATCATCTTTATCGTTTCCAAAGAACATCGTATTCTGAAATGTAGATTCCTTAAATTCTGAAAAAAGAAACTGTGCTGCCCCTTCTTTTTTTGTTATTTCAGGAAAAATCCTTACGGTGTTAAGCTTTCTGTACTGTCTTATGACTACACCTTCTACCTCTAAATATTCCAAGTTAAATGACGTGTTAGGAAATATATAAATACTTAATACAGCTTCTTCTTTTAGCTTTTGTTTAAGCAAATCACTTGATATCTCGGCTAGTCTACTTGAAGCTACTTGAAAAACCATTTGATATTTTATTCTACTTTTTTTATTTATAGTATAGATGTGTTCTGGACAGACAATTGCATAATCATATCCTCTTCTAGTAACAAACGTAATTATTTTTTCTATGCTTTCCGAATTGAGTCTGTGAATAAATTGATTTTTTCCACTTTCTGAATAGGTAATATTTCCGAACTGACCCAAAGATTTCTCATAAAAATATTGATCTATTTGATCCTTTTTTACAAATTCTTCTAGACTATCATATTCTCGTCCACTAATAATAATGGAGATAATTCCTAATTTTTTTAACTGCTCTACTCTTCTTAAAACTGGCTTTACATTGGCATTTGTTTTTGTAATTATCGTTCCATCAATATCAAAAAAGCAGTATTTGATTTTTTCTATTTCCTTCAACCCTTCTCCTCTTTTCAAAATTGTTGGTCAAGGCAGTAGTATGCTCTCAATCGTCTCTTTAAGCTTCTCAAAATTTTCAAATGTTCCAGGAACTAAATAGCTGTCAGGGATTTGAATATCAAATTCAGTTTCAATTGAAATCAGAAGCTCAATTGACGACATAGAATCTAATCCGAGGTTTCTTAAATTTTCACTCTTTTGAATTTCCTTAATGTCTTCATATAAATAATTATTTATAATACGTTCCAATTTTTTTTCCACTTTATAACTCCAATCTACATTTTTGACTTCAAAACCTTTAAAAATTATCTTTTGTCTGGTGGCATTCCTCCCAAATATCCCTGTTATTTTCGATATTTTACTATGCTAACTATTTATTTTTTTACCAAAGCCTTTCCACAAAAAAAGAATTTGATTATTAACGATTATAGTAAAAATAGGAACTGAAGTTAATAATTTAGATAAAGGTCAAAAGAAGATTTTTATCATACATATAAATCCATATTTCAAACATTCATTTTGTTTTACCGCTTTTTATAAAATATTCAAAAAAACTATAGCCGCGAACTATCATAATTTAATGACAGTTCGCGGCTATAGTTCAGAAAAATATTTCCATTTTCTATTTCATCACAAAACATATTTGTATCCAACTTCTCACATACAAAGTTTCATTTCTTTTTTTGAATCAAACTTCACTTCTTTTTTCGAATTAATTCTCATAATTTTATCCTCCTTTTTCAAAAATTGATACTGATTAATATCTTCTTTTATTATAAAGTACTAGAAAAAGGTAAACTAGATTATCTCTGTTTTCCAAAATTTTTTTAGCGTGATTAAGTTTTTCAAGCTGTTAACTAAACTCTTTTGTCTTTTAAAAATAACGTAAAACAATGTATACTTTAGATCATTAACGTCCAAATATTATAAGATATCTAATTAAAATTCAATTTCACTTTTTTCAATGATAGTCTGAGAAATAGAAACAATTTGATTATTGTAAAAGCAAATCTCTTTAGGTACTTCTCTGCTTAAAAAATTGATTAAGCTAGAGGATAAACCGTATGCTCCAACATTGTTTATATAAAATAGGTCTCCCGAGTAAATCTCTCTTGATGTTTCAACGCGAGAATTAACGATATCCAAAGGAGAACATGACGGCCCAACTAATCTGTAACAATTTTCTCCCCGGCTACTATTCATAAAATTGATATCATTTTTAGGTGGTAGTGTTCTCCTACTTCCAGAAAAACCGTTCAAACAATGTATTCCAACGTCTGAAATCAAATACGGTATGCCTTTGCTCACTTTTTTATATAAAATACTCCCTAAAAGAACTCCAGATTCAGAAGTCAAATATCTGCCAGATTCAAAGAAACATTTCTTACTTTCTCGATTATCAATCTTCATAAAACATTTTTCAAGATTTTCTTTTAGGGAAGTAAGCTCAAATGCATTATCATTACTTGCATACGGGGCTGGAAATCCACCACCTAAATCTAGCATCTGTAAAGAAATACCCATGTGCTCAATTTTATTTCCTATTTCCACTATCGCTTCTACATTTGAAACTATTTCATTCAAGTCTGTAATATTACTACCAAAAAAACTGTGTATACCCTTCACTGTAATGTGTCCCGATTTAAACCTGTCTATATTTTCTAGAAAAACCTCGAGATCTATGCCAAATTGACTCGAACTGCCCCCCATTTTTAATGATGAGTGACTATTTTTTGAAGAAATGTTTAACCTAATAAAAATGCCAATTTCTTTATTTAATGACATACAAAGATGGTTGAGCATTTCAAATTCTGGAATAGATTCACATGAAATCAGACTAAGTCCATGACAAATCATATAATGTACTTCATTATACGTTTTTGCCGGAGAAGTAAAAAGAATTTTGCTAGGTTCTACATTATTTTTTATTAATAGCATAAATTCTTCTTTGTTTGCGACTTCGAAGTGACTACCTAACTTACTTAAATGCCTAATTACCCCTGGATTGTTATTACATTTCACTGAATATAAAATAGTACTATCTTTTGGTAAAGCTTTTTTCAGTCGTGTATATGCTTTCGAAATTATATTCAAATCATAGATATATACGGGGCTGCCGTAGTTTTCGATTACTTTTTCAAGATTCATTTTTTATCTCTTTGACCCTTTCTTTTAAAAAATCCACTGCATCATGTTCCATTACTGTTATTTCTTTCAATAATCGCTCCATTGTGTCATAAATTTCTTCTTGAATACAAGTTGATACGATTATTTTTAAAATAGACATAAATACATTTGACCATTTAGTATAAATTTTAAGATAGAGAGATCGAATTTTTACTTCACCTCTAAGCTCAAAAAAATCGGCTGCCTGTTTCCTACTTCTTCGAATAGTATCAATTCCTTCTGAGAAGCTATCTAGTCTGTAAAAATCTTTGTTCACTATTGCTTTTAAAATATCTGTTACAATTTTTTCTAAGGCGTCGAATCCATAACTAAACTGGTAATCCCCATAGGACTGATATATATTCTGATCAGTCATCAATTTTATATTATGTTGCAATGCTTCTAACGTACTAATCTCTTTGCAAGTTGCCGCATCTATTACTTCTATTCGAACAAACTTACATTTAACAAATTCTTGGGAATAATTCCACCATGATAGTAAGGTTTCCTTCTCTATGATTTTCTCACAGCCAAAGTAATTATCCTGAATCGAAACTAGATCTTCGTTTATATCTATTATGAATGCATGAATATGATGCTCTTTTTGATACATATTACAGTAATTCAGAAAAAAATAATCTAGTTTAATTATATAACTCCCACTCTGCTCTATTTCCACTTCAATAGCAGGATTAATTTTTTCCTCAAGAAGTATACCAAAATAGTTCAAGAAATAGTAATCATAATAATGATCTTGGGTAGCGATTGTAAATAAATTAGAGTGGCATTGCTTTCCATATTCCAAACCAGCTCTCCAAAAAAAATGTTTAAATTCATAATTCATAGCTTTTAATTTTTCTGCTAAAAGCATCTCAAAACAATTAAACTGTGGCTCTTGTAACATTTAATCTACCCCTCTATTTTTAAAATAATGTGATTGCAAAAATCCGAATACATAAATTATCTGGTAATTTTATATAGTCTACTTTATATTCTGAATCTAAAGGTACCTTCATCTCAAAAACAGAAGCCTGTTGATTGATTTTTCTTGCTTCTGGGTGTTGGGAAATAACATATTTTGTTGTGTAAAAAATAGAAGTATTCTCAAAATTGACAGATGTTCTGCTAAAATTCGGGAAATTAACTTCTACTTCATACTCGCCTCTTTCTGATCCAACAACGACTTTTTCTATATAATCACCATACAACCCCAAAGCGATGATTCCCAGATAATCAAATTTTTCTTTTGCTTCAATTTTAATATTATTATTTTTCGCTTCAAAATTATCTAATTCTTCATCATAGCAAATTTTATAATCTGATCGATTGCTAAATATATTTTTAGGGTAAGGAAAAGCGGTACCCAATAAAGTCAGCATAGCCTCATTATCAAGATCATCTTTCTGATAAGCTTTGTTATTGAAATGTTTTGATATATTTATACTTTTCATTCAGTAGGGCTCTCCAATTCAGCACAATATTTTTTAAGCTTTAGAACATCTATTTTTCTGTTAGAGGTCAATGGCATTTTTTTTATTTTTAACACTTTAGGAATTTTGTACTTATCGAGTTTAAACTTTAATCCATCTCTTACGATTTTTTCTGAACATTCTCCCTGATAGACCAAAAAGAAATTGTCATCAAGTGTAAATACTTTTGCAAAAACCACTTCAGGGGTTTTCATTGCGATTGATTCTATTTCAAATGGATCAATCCGATAGCCATTATATTTGATAAATTCTGAACTGCGCCCTTCAAAAAATAAGTAACCTTGCTGATCAATATAAAATTGATCTCCAGTTCTAAAATATCGCGCTTTATCAATCTCAAAATAGTGGATAGCTTCTTCTGTTGATTTATCTGATAAATATCCAAATGTAACACTTGGTCCTTCTACAACTAATTCGCCATAACCATATTCACTTAATTTATTTGATTCATGATCTATCACATAAGCTTTTGTTCCCGGCAATGGTTTTCCTACAGAAGTTGGTTTAAATTTGAATTCTTCCGGAGTTAAAATAGAAACTCTCTTACATTCCGTAATGCCGTACATAAAATAGATATTTAAATTTAGATTTTGTTCCCAAATTAGTTCCTGTATTGAAGGAGATAAATATTCTCCTGTGTTTGTTATCGTTTTTAACGACAACATATTCAACAAATTGTTTCTTTTGGCCAACCAGATTAAATTTGTTGTCGTTTTAGGTAATGAGGGCAGAAAAGTTATTTTTCTCTCTGAAATAAAAGACAGCAGCGCAAACTCTGAATACTCTTCAGAAAAGAATTCTAATCTACAATTTTTAATTACTGTAAAAAAAATATGATACAATCCGTAATCAAATGTAATCGGAAGAAATAGACCAATTCTATCCTCCGAACTTAGTTTCAATATCTTTAAAATAGATTTGATACAAAAATAAATATTAGACATCATTATTTTAATCCCTTTGGGTACACCTGTAGAACCTGAAGTAAAAATGGTCAGTACTTGTCTATCTTCAATGAAATAGTCAATATCAGTTTTATTTCCAGTATACTTTGAGGAATAAATTGACTTGATAGAAATCTCATTATTAACTAATACATTCTCACTCTCCATAATAATTATTTCTGGATGAAAAATAATTCTACGTTGTTTTTTTGATTTACTTTCTCTTTTTAAATCAACTAAACAGACATTTATTCCTAAAGTAATTGTAGCTATCAATATAGGAATAATTTCAATCTCATCAAAAAATTCAATTAATATACTTTGATCAAATATTTTATGGGCATTGAAGTAATTTATACAACATTGAGTTTTTTCATATAAGATTTTATTAGTTAGTTCATTTTTCCCTGACTTAAAAATAATTTTATAAGGACTATTTTTTGCATTTTTAATCACATTTTTATATAGAATATCGCATTCTCCTTCCTAAGTTGCTATAATAATTTTTTGTTCATTTTACCTATTCAAACAGTATTTATTTAAGGAATTCTTGTTTTATATTAACGAACTTTTTTGTTGCACATAGTATATTTAGTCAACTTTTCTGATTTTATTAAGTATTCAGCAGCTTTTTTATATTTTCTATGATTAAAATAAAAATGGGCCAAGCTTCTAATAGCAGCTTTTTGATATAAAAGCACATGATTGTTACAAAAAAAACTACAACACAAAAGCATTGTCTCTTCATAATGTAAAAAATTAATATTTTCTTCTAAATTAATACAACAATACATATAAATATGCTCTAGTGTTTTATTGTAAATTATTCCTTTGACTTTTTTTAATTCTTCTTTTGCAAGTTCCTTTTCGCGGATTTCTAACAAGCAAAAACTCTTAATGATCTTTAGAAAATTGTCTTTAGGTAATTTCTCATTATTCTTATCAATCAATTCTAGACTATCTTGAAAGCTTTCTTTTGTTATATGCTCCATGATAAGCAGCATTAATTGCTTTTGATTACAGTCTGAATCACTCACTTCATCTTGAAAAACAGTATTTTCGACCTCTGTATTTAAACTTGCCATAATTTGTATAACTTCTTCAACTTGCCAATTCACTTTCTTCTCGATATTATCCGTACATCTTCCTATTTTTATCAACTGCTCATTACAAGCAGAGGCTCCTTCATAAATTTTTTTTAAGCAAAAAACTAGTTCTATAACATTTGAATCTTCTGAAGAAATTAATTCAGACATTTTATTGATTAAAGAATAGAAAATATCAAAATTAATACAGTCTAATTTGAACATTGCAGACTCAAATTGACAATTTGAAAATAAATCAGCGATCTCATAAATATTATCAATAAAAAAATGTTTAAATAACTCATTTGTTAATCTCATATTTTTAAAATGATTTGATACCTGCATTCTATCTAACATCAAAAAATATGTTTGCTGGTCAAAATGATACTTACCTGATATCATATTTGAAAAATGACTTTCACTTATAATTCCTTCACATAATTTCTTTTGTGGAATACATTTTTTCTTACATAAGAATAATGCAATAAACATTCTCATCCTTTCACCCATTTAATCTCCACCTTTTTTAACTTAATTCTAATAAAAAGCCAGCATTTTTTTAATACTTTATGCTAAGCAACAAAATTTTTTCTTTTATTCACAGTTTATTAAGAAATTATAGAAATACTTTTTTCTTCTATTTTATGCTTAAAATACAAAAAAAAAGCCAGAATTAGTCTATTCTAACTGTTCCAAATACAGTATCTTACTAAGTATATTCCAACACCCATTCCTACCATGCAAACTAGAGTTTGGGACGTAAGTCCTAAGAACCAAAAAATAGAAGACCGAAAATCATAAAAAAGATTTTCAGTCTTCTATTTTTTAGATTATGGGGAGAATCATGTTTATTATTGGGTCTATTCAATCGATATTTCCTTAAATTTACAGCCATTAACGCAAAGCCAATTTCATTATGTGTCTTCTGTTTTCCTCGAACAGAGAACCGAGTGAAGCCTAAACAAGCTTTCAAATGTCCGAAAGCTGGTTCAACGTCAATTTTTCGTTGACGGTAGAGTTTACCTGTTTTTGCTTCTGAAAGTAGCTGTTGAATCCTCGCTTTAAAGTATTCCCAGTTCATGTTCTTATGAATCCCACAATTCTTGTTACTCTTCGCTTTTGTACATTGGCTTCGAAGAGGACTATTCGAGCAGTCTTCACGTTCATATTGTTTTAAATACCGTGTAAACCCATACTTATCTGTACGAATAGAATAATTTCGAAAATTCATTATAAAGGAAGGTTGATTTCTCAGTGAGCTTTTTGTCAAAGTTATCAACGGATTTTCTCCAAACAAAGGTATATTTATTTGCGTTGGCTTCAATCTTTGTGCCATCTATAAAAATGTCATCTTCATCGATTAATTGTTCCTTGACTAATTGACTACGGAATTGGACGAAGCACTCCCGAAGGAGTGCGTTCACTAAGGGATTCACACGGAAACGATTGATCGTTCGATAGCTCGGCTGATAACTTTGAGTGAGCCACATCATCCGGATACTATCCTTCGTTAAAGCTTCAATCTTTCGACCAGAGAACACAGATTGTGTATAGGCACATAAAATCATCTTCATCATCATTTTCGGATGATAAGAAGAAGGGCCCATTTGATGGTGAAAAGGAAGAAAATGTGCCTCGGGAATACTTTCAACTAATTGATCAATAGCGAATGCGATATCATTATTTTCTAACTGAAAGCTAAAATCTAGAGGAAGAATGACTTGATTTGTGGTATAATTTTTAAAAATAATCCAGATGCCAATCAATTTGACTGGTATCTGGATTTTTCGTTAGGACTTATTATACGAAAACTAAACTCGTAAAAAAAACAAAAAAAGGCTACCTCCTACCTAATGCGTAGTTAGCCATAATTGGTCTAGAACACTTTAGCAGTTATATATTAGAGTGTTCTTTCTATTTTTTAAATAACTTTCTCCAAGTTCATCATAGCGGGACTGATCGGAAAACATCCGATAAATGATACGTAACAATAAATGAACGGTCGCTACAACCGATTTTTTGTGTCCAGCATTTCTTCTTACTCGAAAGAAAAATGCTTGAATTCGAGTAGGTTTCCCTTGAGAAACCGCCAGTGCCCCTTGTGCTAAGACTTTTTTTAGATAAGAATTTCCTTTTCCTACCCGTTTACTTCGCGTCTTTCCAGCACTTTGATTATTTCCTGGACTCGCTCCTGCCCATGAAGCCAAATGCCCAGATGAGAGGAAAACAGACATATCTATTCCTACTTCTGCAAGTACAACTGCCGCCGTTCTTCGATTGATTCCAGGGATTTCCTCTAAACGTTCTACGTATTCTTCATAAGGAACGAGATAGTCGTTTATTGTTTCTTCGACTTCTACTAATTGTTTTTCTAGGGATTCAAGCAATTGAGGCACTTTTCTGCGTAATGTTGTATAAACACACTCTAAAATGAGTGTTTCTGTGATTGGCCTGTTTTTTACTAAAGCATAGAGCAACGCTCTACCTGATTTTCCGTAGATATCTTTAATCACCGAGGTTAATTTGATTCCAGCATTCTGTATTACCATGTGTCCGCGATTTTTTTTCCCGATTCAAATCTTCCACTAAATGTTTGCGATAACGTGTTAAATCTCTCAATTCTTGAATAGGTTCTGGTGGAACAAAACTTGTAGGAACGACTCCTAATCGTGTGAGACGAGCAATCCATTCCGCATCTTTCATATCCGTTTTTTTTCCTGGAATATTTTTGATGTGACGAGGATTCGCTAACTGCAGCTCAAAATGATTCTGTAAAATCCGCCACACGCATTTCCAATAAACACCGGTACTTTCCATACTTATATGTGTGACTTCGTAAGAAGTCAACCAATCAGATAGGTCAAAAAGACCACGAGTTGTCGTATCAAAACTACCAAAGAATTTTTCTGGGCGTTTTTTCCCTTCAGCAGAACGAATAATGCACGCAACAATTACTTTTTGATGGATGTCTAATCCAGCACAACAAGAACGAAGTACATCTTCCATTTTCAACATTCCTCCTTGAAAAAAATTACAGAAGAGGTTATTCTACTTATAGAAACAATTTATTTTTATACGCAGGTTCTATGACCTAATGATTGGTGCAAATAAGTAGAATGATCTAGTTTGTCCCTCAAGGTTACTTGGAGCAGAACCTCAATAAGTGATCGACCTACAAGCCACTCCTGTCATCTCTAAGTATGACAGGAAAAAGCCTGCAGGTCGATCACTTTCGTTTTCATTCTGTTTGGTGAGGGCGATCGCCCTCATGGGTGTTTGTCCCAAGCTCTGGTCTAACTGTTAAAGTCTATTATGAGCGTGTTTTACAAGCCATAGTACACACCTCCATCTATATATTGATTTCAATACTAATCAGTACCACTATATATTTTATTATGTTTAACTTTTATTAACCACATAAGTTATACTTTTCAAAAGTGGTTACTTCGATTATGAAGTATTTATGTTTAATGATATTTATTTTTGTTCTCAAGGTATAAGTCATTTGTCATTTTCAACAATCACTCGTGAGAGCTATCGAACGTATAAATCTAATCCAAAACTCTGCATTCATTGTTCATTACTTGAACCCTGTACTCTGAGTGAAAAACATCAAAAAGTTGTGACTCGATATGTTTGGGCTGATCTGATGGACAAACTTGAACATCAACGCCATACGACGTTGAATAAAGAAATGTACAGAAAGAGAAAACAGACAATTGAACGAATATTTGCAGATGCAAAAGAAAAGCATGGAATGCGTTGGACGAACTATATATTTTCGTCCTATTTAGATAAGAATAAAGACTTTTGCGAGCCATGTCTATATAATAAAAAGAAGAGGTCAAAAGACTATTTGACAAGGGAGGTAAGACATTGGTGAGACACAAAAAAATGAATAAGGAGTGGTCAAAAAAGAAAACAAAGGAAATTACTAGAAGCCCATTATGAAGATGCAATTCCAATCGAACTTTTCAAAAAGGAACAAGCCACTTTGAAAAATTCACTTATCGGTATTGATAACCAATTGAAGCTCCATGTTAATTATGGTCAACATGCAAAAGAGAACTATAGTCGAATTCTTGAGATGATCGAAGGTTGCCATAAAGTGTATGCTACTGCACCCAATTATATCAAACACTTGTTTAACCAAGCATTATTTGCTAAAGTTCTTGTATACTCAAGTTGCAACCTATCTTATGAAGCTGCTGATAGCTTCGACCCCGTAATAAGCATTAAAGCGCACAATAAAAAAGAATCCGCTAATTCTAGCGGATTCTTCGACACATTTATCTCAGTACCTAACACCTTAAAAAATTTTTTTGGTGCAGGTTTAAATAATGACAAAATGGTCGGGAAGACAGGATTCGAACCTGCGACCCCTTGGTCCCAAACCAAGTGCTCTACCAAGCTGAGCTACTTCCCGTAGCTATAATAATAAAAAAGACTAAATGCTTAAAAGGAACTAGTACCACTACCCTCTAAACCGTAGTCAAACATTTCAACTATGCACCCAAAGGGAGTCGAACCCCTAACCTCTTGATTCGTAGTCAAGCACTCTATCCAGTTGAGCTATGGGTGCTAAAACAAGGATCAAAGTCAGATGAATTCATCTACTTCGTACTTGCCAACATCTATTCTGTCAATTGTACAATTGCCATTTATAGTGTTTCAAAGCAATGCCGAGGACCGGAATCGAACCGGTACGGTGATCACTCACCGCAGGATTTTAAGTCCTGTGCGTCTGCCAGTTCCGCCACCCCGGCGAAAGAACAAGCTAAGCGGAAAACGGGGTTCGAACCCGCGACCCCCACCTTGGCAAGGTGGTGCTCTACCACTGAGCTATTTCCGCAGTCTGGATGCCGGCTAAAGGATTTGAACCCTCGACCCTCTGATTACAAATCAGATGCTCTACCAACTGAGCTAAGCCGGCGTATAAGCGCCTAGTTAAAAACAAGACTAAAAATGCGGGTGAAGGGACTTGAACCCCCACGCCGTAAGGCGCTAGATCCTAAATCTAGTGCGTCTGCCAATTCCGCCACACCCGCAAAATATTCCTATGAGCCGTGCAGGGCTCGAACCTGCGACCCTCTGATTAAAAGTCAGATGCTCTACCAACTGAGCTAACGGCTCAAAAAATGGAGGTTGACGGGATCGAACCGCCGACCCCCTGCTTGTAAGGCAGGTGCTCTCCCAGCTGAGCTAAACCTCCAAGACAACACTTTAGCGTGGCGACGTCCTACTCTCACAAAGGGAAACCCTTCACTACAATCGGCGCTAAGAAGCTTAACTTCTGTGTTCGGCATGGGAACAGGTGTAT
>NZ_MIKC01000010.1 GCF_001730315.1 Enterococcus ureilyticus | reverse complement strand
TGTTTTGGCACTATTCTTTTTCAAGAAAATAGAAAAACCTAGAGGAAATTTCCTCTAGGAATCATATTAATCGATTTAATTCTTTAGATTTTCTTCACCAACATTAGTTGACAAAGAGCCAGATTTTTTAGTTCAAAATCTGACTTTTTTCGCGACCTTATTAAATTAAAAAAATTGGTTAAAAATTATCTCATATCTAATTTTTAATCTTTATTAAAGGACATGATTCCCTCTGTTTTCCCTACAAAGAATCTTGTCACTGCATTTTAACTAATTTACTAAACATATAAATTAGCTTACTTATTGGAGCTAACAAAAAATATCACAACTAAAATTGAAATAAGTGTGAAGACTGTCATCATCCAGATTTCAGTATGAAACTCACTTGTAACAGAAACAATCAGTGATAAACCAATTGGTCCTCCAATCTGATGCATCGTATTCGTCACGCCACTCGCTATACCGGAGAGTTCAGTCGGCGCTTCATAGACTCCTGCCGATGTCACTGGTGCTAAAATCAACCCTTGTCCCACTCCAAGTATCAACATCGGGACAAAGATCGCACCCCAATAACCATTATTTAAGTTCGAAACTGCGAGAAGAATCAAACCAAGCGCTAACGTTACCTCTCCAGTAAGTAAAATCTTGCCATTGCCAAATTTAGAAGTTAACCTTGGCAATTGCATCGCTACAATAAAATTAACAATAGTCAGCGGTAAAAATGCCATGCCGGATTGTAATGCTGAAAAACCATAGTGACTTTGCATCATTTGAGGTAAAAAGAACCAAAATGGTAACATAGCCATCATAAATAATAGACGAGCAACATATGCACCAGAACGAACTCTATTTTTAAAAAGAGACAATGGTAAAATAGGGGAAGAAATGTTCCGTTCCCAAATAATAAACAACCCTAAAATAATAAAGCCTACGCTAATAATAAGCCACTTTCCCTCAGTAAAACCGTAGATAATTCCTACTAATCCTATAATTGAAAGGAAACTTCCAAAATAATCAATTTTCTCTTTCTTGATTTCCGAGTTCTTTACAAATTTTAGCGTTAAGAAAATCAATATAACGGTGAATGGCACATTAATCAAAAAACCTGCACGCCATGAAATCAAACTAGTCAAGCCACCACCGACTAATAGCCCCACACTTGATCCAATTCCAGCGGTTGCACCGTAATATGAAATAGCTTTTTGTCGCATGTCACCTTTATAAGCATCCATAATCAATGCGAGTGTCGTAGGTGCGATAATAGAACTGCCTATTCCTTGGACAGCACGCATGGCAATCATCATATTTGCTGTTTGGGATAACCCTATTAGTAGTGAGCTGATGCCAAAAATAAGCAATCCAACTAAAAAAATACGTTTTCTCCCTAACAAATCAGAGAGACGTCCACTTAAAAGTAAAAAGCCTCCAAACGTGAGCGTATAGGCACTCGACACCCACGAAAGAGCTGTAGCAGAGAGTCCTAAACTTTGTCCTATCTGAACTGAACTTGTAAAAATAATTGAGTTATCCATTAATATCAGAAAATAAGATAATAAGGTTATGGGTAATATAAACCCAAATTTCTGTTTATTCAAATTCTTTAACTTCCTTCTAGTTATTTAATTGTCCAATCTTTTCTAACCAGGTGTCTATTTCTCTTGATACCTCTACTTTTCTTTCTCCTTCAATTGCAAGTAAGGTTCCGTTGGTTTCTTCTCCACCTTTCACAGAATATCCATCAAGAACTTCCGCTCCTTGAACACCAAATTTTATCTGATTGAATGTTGAGCCTGTTCCATACCCTCCATTTGTATTAAAGGGGATCACTGTTTTTCCCGCAAACTCATAGCTATCCATAAACGTGAGAATTGCTTGTGGTAATGCCATATTCCAAGTTGGTGCTCCTATAAAAATCCGATCATATTGATTGAAATTAGAAATTTTTGATTTTAATTCAGGCAACACATTGCCCTCTTGTTCCTCTTCATTTTGTTCGACTTCTTTTCTATAATTTGAAGGTCTTTTTTCTTGGGTTTCAATTTGAAATAAGTCCCCGCCGAGCTTTTCTTGAATAAGCTCTGCAACCACCTTTGTATTTCCAGTTCGTGAATAATACACAATTAACGTTTTAGGATTTACCATGATAGACACTTCCCTTTCATTAGTCTCATTGCTCAGTACGTTTGATAGAGCAATAGCAATAATCACAACTAGTCCTATTACTGTTACTGGCAAGATAATAGCTTTCTTTTTCATTCTGTGTCTCCCCTTTTGAAACACCGTTTAATGTAGAAGAGGGCTTTAACACAGCTAGAAAATAAGCTGTGTCTCACCCCTAATTTATCTTTTATTATGAGTAGCATCGATTAATACGCTTCATAGATGAAAGAATTTATACTTGTTTTTACTGCATTAAACGATTCCCTTTGAATAAAGACATTTTCTTTAAATTTAATAGAAATCAGGTTTAGGCTTATTTTCTGAACCTGGTTCCCATAAACCGATACTCGCTTTTATGTCATTGCGTTTTCCTGTAATATTGTCCAGAACAAATTGAGCAATCGCACGTCTACTAATTTGAACACCTAAAAATGGTTCTCCTTTAGGGCTTGCCACATAGTCACTTCCCTTGCCATTATATAACCAAGTCATCCGCATATAGGTATAATCTAAATCACTTATCTCTAGTGCTTCAATGCCTCGGTTATGAGCGACAGTACCTCCCATCATTCGACTATTCCAAGTGGCAAAAGGTTCCGAAACTTCTCCGTAAACACTTAGAACACCAGCCTGAATAATACGTTTAACGCCTGTTTGACTCATTGCTCTAATCACCATTTCAGTAACTGATTTATTGTCAAAATTCATATAAACAATGTCTTGATTTTGCATGGCATTTATCAAATCTGACAAATTACTAGCATCACCAGAAATTTTGGCTATGTCTGTATAAGGTAAATGTGTTGCATTTCTTCCAAACAATGTTAATTTCAGATTCGCTTGTTCTTGTAAAAGTGGAATCAACACTTCTGGAATTTGACCACTTGCACCAATAATAAGAACGTTAACCATTATTTTTCCCCTTCTCTAAGTTTAATTTTTAATTCCTCAGTTAAAATGATTTCAGCCAATTTTCTACTTCTTTTCTTGAGTTGGGTATATCATCGCGCGAGATACTTAAGACATTACTAGTCTCAACTGAGGCATCTTTACTTAATTTTTCCACCGTTTCAACAGTTCCAGCTAAGCCACTTCCTCCATGGCTTGAGAATGGAATAATTGTTTTACCAGCTAAATCATTTTTCTCAAAAAAGCTATACATGGCCATTGGTAGATCTGACCACCAAATTGGATAACCGATATAAATCGTGTCATATTCAGTCAAATCAACATTAAGCGGCTTTAATTCAGGTCTAAAATCACTTGAACGCTCTGTTGTTGCTTGGTCTACCAAGACCTCATGATCATCTGGATAATTTTCTGTGGTTTCAATTTTAGCTAGTGGATACTTTGTGTCTTCAGCAATCCAAGTCGCAAGTTGTTCAACATTCCCTAAGATTTCCTCATTTTCTGTGACGACGCGACTTGCTCCAGCTACTGTATCAGAACCATTCATTTCTGGTTTAGAAAAATAAAGAATGACAGCTTTATCATTGGGATTAACCTTTGTAATACTTTCTTTTGTATTATCCGCTTGAAAACAACCAGATAATACAAATAGTAATGACGAAATTAAGACCAATATCTTTTTCATTATTTCTCTGTCTCTTTCATTCGATTCATAAACCATTCTACTTGTTGCGGTGCATCATGATCGAAAAATGCCGATTCTTTCATATCTAAACTTGCGATTTTTTTAATATCTTCTTTCGATAATTCAAAATCAAAGATATCAATATTTTCAGCCATTCGTTCTGGACGAACAGATTTTGCTAAAGCGATAATTCCACGTTGCATTAACCAACGAAGTACCACTTGACCAACCGTTTTACCGTACTGTGCCCCAATTTCAGCCAAAACTGGATTTGTAAACAAATCATGTCGTCCCTCTGCAAATGGTGCCCAAGCTTCTACTTGTACATCATACTTCTCATGCCATTCTTGGTCTTCGATTCGCTGATTCCAAGGATTCACTTCAATTTGATTAATCTGCGGTTTCACTTCATTCAATCCTACAAATTCAATCATTTTAGCTGATTTGAAGTTTGAGATACCAATCGCTCGTAGCTTCCCTACTTTTTGAGCTGCACACATGGCTCTCCATGCGCCATAAATATCTCCGTAAGGTTGATGAATCAGATAAAGATCTAGATAATCCAAGCCCATAGTTGTAAGTGATTGCTCAATTGTTTCAGTAGCTTTAGCTTCCGGGGCTTGCAAAATAAAAAGTTTTGACGTAACAAACAGTTCTTCACGCGTCACAAGTTTTTCATCAATTGCACGTTTGATGCCTTCCCCTGTCTCTTTTTCATTTCCATAAATAGACGCCGTATCAATCAAACGATATCCTGCCTTGATTGCTTGGTAAACAGCCTCCGCTGTTTCATTTAATGGGATTTGATACACTCCGAATCCAAGTTGCGGCATTTCTACACCATTGTTTAATTTAACTGTTTTCATCTCAATTTCCTCCTCTAATTTTCTTTACATGATCTATCTTAAACCCTAAAGTGAACTCCATAGCAAGTAGAAACTTCTATTTTTTTCGTTCCCATAATTTTTCAACCTTATCAGGTCCCATTTCGCCTGCTTTAAATTTTGCAATATGCTCATCATACGTTTCGATTTTATAAACCAGTAGTTCTCTAACTTCATGTAATTCGGCAATCTTTTTATCTAACTCTTCTAACTGATCTGATAAAATTTGCTTCTGAGCGTCTTCTACATTCTCTGTTTCTCGTAATTGAGCTAGTTGGGCAAATTCAATTAAAGATTCAACAGATAACCCAGCATGTCGTAAACTTTTGGCTAAGTAAATCCAATTCAAATCATTTGTTGTATAGTCACGATAACCGCTTGTATTCCGATGAACAGGCGGTATGACCCCTACTCGTTCATAATAACGTAGCGTATCAATGCTTAAATCAAACATTTCTGCAGCTTTCTTGATATTCATCATAAGTCCCTCCTTGTTTCTGTCACCTATACTAAACCATAGAGCTAACTCCATGGCAAGAATAAAAGCATAAAAGGCTACATTAATTTTTCGGAGTGTCCATAAATAATTCATCAACAGGATCTCAAAATAGAATAACAAGCCACTTTATAAAAGAATAAATTTCTATATAAAAATTTTTTTACTTACTTCCTTAACAATTAATTAATCGTTTCAATCAGAATTGATTAAAACTTGTCTAAAAAAAATTAGAAATAACTGAATCCTCTGCTTATCCACAGCTTATTATACTAATTAACTTTATTTTCATTATAGTATTGAAAAATTCTCATCTTGAATAAACAGATTTGTGTTAGATTGCCACCTTCCAATTTAATTTATTCTTCAAAAAAAAAGCAAGATTTTTAGGTTCAAAATCTTGCTCTAGTGTCATGCTTCAAGTGTCTGATGTTCAGTTGTTTCTACTATTTAATTTTCTAAATTCTGTAAAAGTCTACTTGTTTTAATTGGTCGATAATCGTACCCAATTTCAGTTAGTAGCTCTTCCCAATTTTTATTTGTTCGTCTCATAATTGTATCAATTGATGGTAAAGCGTCTCGATCATGCCTTTTTCTAAATTCAGTCATAGATAAGCTTTCTTCCAAGTTCAATCGAACAATTTCATTTTTCAAACTTGTTAGCAATTCAAAGTCTGTTACAAACCTTTTAGAGCCCACTCGTTTATCAAATAATTGGCTTATATCAATCTGCCTTTTATTAACCGTTGATAAGCTTGGGAGGTTTTTACCTTTACGTTTTTTTTCATACATCCTTTGTGACCGAATATTATTCTTCACAATAAAAGATTGGAGAATCTCAAACAGCTGGTCGTCTGAATATTTTGCCCATCTATATCGATCGTATGTTTTATTTCCTAAACGATTTTGCAAATTTTCCCACGAACCAAAACGCTCATTGATAAACCATAGGCTCGGCACTTTATTCGGAAACTCTTTTTTTGCGTTCTGATAGTCTCTAACACTTGTGATACCTTCAAATTCAATAAATTCTTGAATTAATACCATCAATTCTAAATCATTTTTTTCTTTCCAAATCGTTCGATGATCTTTTACTGTCATCAGCCACTCACCCTTTCATTTGTAAAAAAGTACTTTGGCTTGTCCATTTTACACCTGCACCAACTGCACAGGTTCTTCTCTGTATTTAGTAGACTCATCCTCTAATCTACTAAATTGGGGCATCGTTTTGGTATTTTAGGAATCCTTTTTGTCGTCAACTTTCCTGATGATTTCCACCTGCTTTCTGACAACACAGGTAGTCAAGATGGGATAATCTGGGACAATCACAGAAAATACGCACGATTTCCTTAAACAAAACCAAAAGAAAAAGCCCTTGATATCAAGGACTTTCGCACTTTTTTCTTACTCGGGCAATCTAAGAAACACTTATCTTCTAATTTCTTTAATACGAGCTGCTTTACCATGTAATGCACGTAAGTAATAAAGTTTCGCACGACGAACTTTACCATAACGAACTACTTCGATTTGAGCAACACGTGGTGTGTGTAATGGGAATGTACGTTCCACACCAACACCATTAGAAATTTTACGTACTGTATAAGTTTCACTGATACCAGCGCCACGGCGACCGATAACAACTCCCTCAAATAATTGGATACGTTCGCGTGTTCCTTCGACCACTTTCGCATGTACGCGAACAGTGTCTCCAGGACGAAACGCAGGAATATCCGTACGTAGTTGTTCTTGTGTTAATTCTTGAATTAATGGATTCATTCTTTTTTCTCCTCATTCCAAACATTCTTATGGCACTGCCACAGCGGAATATCGTAATAGTTGAGCGCTTTGCACTCACTGAAATAGTGTAACATAGCTATTCTTTGCTGTAAAGAGATTTTTCTTGTTACACTTTAAATAGTCCCTTCTATCACAAGCAGATCCAAATATTGTTGCAATTGATTTATCAACTTACCTAGGTGAATGCCATCAATAAGACGGTGATTAACTTGAACTGAATAAGGTAATAACAAATGATTCCCATGTTTTTCAAACTTGCCCCATATTACTTTTGGAATCGAATCATCTCGGTCTAAACTTAATTCATTCCCTAAATTTGTAAATGAAAACCACGGTAGACAAGAAAACTGTATCATTGTATCTTGCGGGTACTCTGATTTAGGAAAATACATCTGTTGAGCAGCACTTACTTTTTTCGCTTCATCAGAAAATTCCTTCATCGTTCCTTCAAAATCAAGTGTCATAATATGGAATAGTTCACTGTTTGCTTTTAAATCAGTAAAACTAGGAATTAGAAACTACCTCATTGTCACAAATTTTATAACGAAAGTTTTCGATGCGATTAATGATTTTGGTCGTTGCATATACTAAGCCATAATAAAAGGAAATCTCATTGCGTTTTGCGTAGTGATAAAAATGCGTTACGTCAATTTGAGTCGTGATATCATACAGAGGTAGGCAATTACTAGAGAAAAAATCAAAGTGTTCTTTACGCTCCCATTTATTTTGATCAATAACTGTTGCTGGTATGACCATCGATACACCTCCTCTAATATGATTCAATTTAGGCTAATGCTACACTTTTTCATTGTAAATTTCTTCTAACCATTTTAATTGTTGTCCAGTTAATTCTACTTTTTTAAGCATATCTGGTCTACGCTCAAAGGTTCTTCGTAACGACTCTTTTTGCTGCCATTCATCAATTAATTTATGATTTCCATTTGTAAGTACTTCTGGCACGTTCATACCATTGAATTCAGCAGGACGGGTATATTGCGGGTGTTCCAATAAACCTGTTGAATGCGAGTCAGTTTGAGCGGACAATTTATTCCCTAATACATCTGGCAACAAACGAACCGTTGCATCAATCATAACCATCGCACCTAACTCACCGCCTGTCAAAACATAATCTCCCAAAGAAACTTCATCCGTAACAAGAGAACGAATCCGTTCATCGTATCCTTCATAATGACCACAAATAAAAACTAGATGCTCTTCTTCAGAAAATTCCTCCGCCATTTTTTGATTGAATCGTTTCCCCGCTGGATCTAGCAAAATCACACGTTTTTCAGTTTCTGGTGATACTTCTTCGATCCTTCGTAAATTATCATAAATCGGCTGAACCTTTAAAAGCATCCCAGCACCACCGCCATAAGGATAATCATCCACTGACTGATGCTTATTATCTGAGTAATCACGAAAATTGGAAATATTTATTTCCAGTAAATTTTTCTCTACAGCTTTCCCAATGATCGACTCCCCCATTGGGCCTTCAAACATTCTTGGAAAAAGCGTCAATACATCAATTTTCATCGTCAATCAAACCTTCAGGAATTTCTACACGAACGATGCCTGATTCTAAATCAATAGATTTAACAACAGATTCGATATAAGGAATCAACACATCTTTTTTCTTCGGTCTTTGAACAACCCAGACATCATTTGCGCCAGGTGAAAGAATTTCTTTTATCTTTCCCAACTCTTTGTTATTTTCATCCACAACAGTCAAACCAATGATTTCGTGATAATAAAATTCATCCCCAGGTAAATCTGTCAGGTCCTCTTTTGACACTTTCAAAATCCCATCACGATACTTTTCAACATCATTGATCGAAAAATGATCTTCAAAAGTCACAATATCAAAATTTTTATGTTTCCGATGGGTTTTGATCGTTAATTCAATTGGTTCCTTTTTTTCTTGAAATAGCATCAATACCGATCCTTTTTTATAACGCAGCTCTGGAAAATCAGTTTGTGAGATCACACGAACTTCTCCCTTCAAGCCTTGAGTATTGACGATTTTTCCAACGTTTAAATATTCAGTCACTTAAAACCCTCATTTCAATATTTTGTCTTTTTCATTCTAACATTTCTATAGAACGAATTCTATTATATAGAATAAAAAAGAAAGCCATTCTAAAAAGAATTACTTTCTTTTTTATCCTATTAAGCGTTAACTCCTGTTACTGTTCCATAGATCAAGAATAAATTCAAGGCAGTTAAAACAACAGCGATGATCCAAGCTAGCACTTTGACCCACATAGGATTGGCAAATTTGCCCATAATTTTTTTATCACTTGTATACATCGTTAAGGGAATAATTGAAATTGGTAATGCGATGCTTAAGAATACTTGGGTATACAATAATAGATCTTCCACTGCTGATTCTCTACCACCATAAAGAATAACACATATAATCACCGGTACGATCGCAATCAGACGTGTGACGACTCTACGCATCCATAAAGGCATTTTTAAATGAATGAAGCCTTCCATAACGATTTGTCCAGAAAGTGTGCCTGTAATCGTAGAATTTTGACCAGAAGCAAGTAATGCAACTGCAAATAAGATACTTAAAACCGGACTAGCAATATTCCCAACAATATCTGGGTTTTTTAATGCATCGAACAAATCTACAAATTTGCCTAGGTCACTATTTGTTCCATAAAATAAAGCGCCACCTAGAATCAGTAATAGGCAGTTGACGATAAAAGCCACAGTTAATTGGATATTTGAATCCCAAATCGTGAAACGAATGGCTTTGGCTTTTTCTTTATCATCATTACGATCGAATTTTCTTGCTTGGGCAATTGAAGAGTGTAAATATAGGTTATGAGGCATAACAGTTGCCCCAACAATCCCTAACGCTAAAAAAAGCATTGATTTGTCACTAGCAATTTTGGGATCAGGGATAAAGCCACGAAGTACTTCGCCAATATTTGGATCAGCCAGTGCTACTTCATATGCAAATACAAAAAAGATAACAGCAATTAAACAGGCTACAATTGCCTCAATTTTTCTAAATCCTAGCTTTGTTAAAAGCAATAATAACAAAACATCGAATGTCGTAATCAATACACCAATCAATAATGGAAAACCAAATAATAATTGCAAAGCGACCGCGCCGCCAATCACTTCGGCAATATCTGTGGCCATGATTGCCAACTCTGTAATAATCCATAAAACGAACCCAGTTTTCTTATTAGTATGTTCGCGTGTCGCTTGGGCTAAGTCTCTACCTGTAACAATCCCTAACTTGGCTGCCATACTTTGAAGTAGCATAGCAATCAAACTCGATAATAAAACAACACTTAATAATGCATATTTATATTCAGCACCGCCAGCAATGGAAGTAATCCAGTTCCCTGGGTCCATATATCCCACTGCTACTAATGCACCGGGGCCGCTATAAGCCATCAATGTCCGCCAAAAACTAGCATTTTTGGGAACATCAACAGTATTGTTAATTTCTTCTAAACTAGGACCATTTGCGTAATCCAACAACTTTTCTACTTCCTTTTTTTCCTCTTTCATCATTTATCCTTCTTCCAACTATAAATCATCAGGTTTATATTATTTATTTTTTAGGGACACCATAATATTTAACATAATTATAGACCTCTCATTGTTGCTTGTAAATAGAAAACCTTTGGCTATTTTTTTATTTAGGGCTAAAGTAGGATGTTTCTAGTCGTTCTTTTTTGTATAATGTTTTTAGATAAGTTACCTCCTTACAACTTTGTTCGTAAGATTTGATAAATAACAATGGTAAAATAGGTAGAAGACTTTTATACTATAGATAGTAATTTTAAGGAGATGATACAAATGAGCATCGCGCTTTCAAGAAAAATTATCAATTGCATTTCAATCGTGGGGATTATAGCCACAATTGCTGTGACGATTTATTTTATACGATTAGGTGTTTTTAAAGATGTAGACGCTTTGAGAGGGTTAGTCGGTGACTCAGTTATCTTAGGTCCAATACTATTCATGCTGATCCAGATTATTCAAGTGGTGATCCCGATTATTCCTGGAGGCATTAGTTGTGCTGCTGGTGTACTGATCTTTGGTCCCTTCGCAGGATTCATCTATAATTATGTAGGGATTGCGATTGGCTCTGTCATCATTTTCTTATTAGGTCGTCAGTATGGAAAACCGTTTATTTTAAGTTTAGTTAGTGATAAGACTTATAATAAATACATTGGCTGGTTGGATAATGAAAAACGTTTTGAGCGTTTATTCGCTTTAGCAATTTTTCTGCCAATAGCTCCTGATGATGCGCTCTGTTTGATGGCAGGCTTAACTAAAATGTCTTTAAAGAAATTTACATTGATCATTATTTTAGCAAAACCTGTTTCCATTTTCTTATATAGTTTAGCTTTGATCTATGGCGGCACATTTTTAAACGGTTTATTAGGCTTTTAGAGCGTAAAAATATATAATAGAAACTGTAATGATAGGATGCAATTGTATCCTATTTTCTTTTCTTCTAATTTGTATAAGGGTGGATCAGATGATGAAATACTTAAAAAATAGTTTTAAAAATATGTTAGATTTTTTCTCAGGGACTTCAGCGTATTTTCGTGATGTTTTATTGATGCATGGTTTTATGCTTTTTGTTCTCTTACCGCTTTTAGCTAGTTCTACTCGTTTTATATTAAAACAAGGAAATATCAGTTATTTATCTTATGATACGATTCCAGTGATTTTGACAAGACATCCAGTCGTTCTACTTGCTTTGATTATTGTCTTATTGATGATTGTCATTGCTGTTTTTTTTGAATATACTTTTTTGCTTTTGAGCATTTTTTTCATAAAGAAAAAAGAACCGATTGCACTGACTAATTTGCTTAAAGGAACACTTCTTCAACTAAAGAAACTTAAATTCAGTACCATTTTGTTTTTTTTATTTTATTTTTTCTTGGTTTTGCCATTGAGTGGATTGGGTTTTAACTCAGATTTACTTGCAAAAATAAAGATTCCAGCATTTATTATGGACTTTATCTTTGCCAATCGTGTAACAATCATTGCCTTCGTTATCTTAGGCTATTTGCTCTTTTTCTATCTGTCTATTCGTTTGATTTTTGCCTTACCAGAAATGATTTTAAGGGATGTTCCCTTTCGTCAAGCTGTTACTGAAAGTTGGCGCTCAACAAAACAGCATTTCTTTAAAATCTTAGGACAGTTTATCGTGATCGGTGGTAGCATTCTTCTGGTTTTTATTATCAGTTCGACAGTGATCTTAAGTGTTCAAGCAATTATTGAAACAACATTCCCCAACTACGCTTTAGTGAGTGCCGTTATTGGAATGACGCTTTTACAGTTTATTTTGCTACTTAATATTGTCTTCTCTACTGTGGGAATCTTCTATGTAACAATCGATTATATGGATGACCAAGGCTTTTTGCCAGATTTACCCCAGTGGTTTTTTGATCAGCCACAACAGCAAAAAAAGGAATGGACAGCCATAAAAGTTGGAACATTTGCCTTTATTGCAACGATTTTTGGTATTGGTGTGGGAGCTTATAATACAGACTTTCTAAGTAGACCCTCGTTAACAGAGCCATTAACCATTTCTCACAGAGGAGTCGATGCAGCAAATGGTGTTCAAAATACTTTGACTGCTCTTGAGAAGACAAGTTTAGAGAAGCCCAGTTATATAGAAATGGACGTTCAGGAAACAAAAGACAAACAATTTGTCGTGATGCATGATTTCAATCTAAAAAAACTGACTGGTATAGATAAAAGACCTAATCAATTAACATTAGCTGAATTGACTCAACTGACTGCCAAGGAGAATGGGATGGAGGCGAGTGTTTGCTCTTTTGATCAATATTTAACTAAAGCCAAACAACTCAAGCAGAAGTTATTGATTGAAATCAAAACGACACCGCAAGATAGTCCAGATTTAGTTGCCCGTTTTACCAAGAAATACCGCCCGATTATTTTATCTGAGAAGCATATTCTACAAACGTTGACATTTAGTACAGCAACAGAACTAAAGGAACTGGAACCGCAATTTTATGTTGGTTATATTTTGCCATTCAACATCGTTGGGCCGCCTGTTTCAAACGTAGATTTTTTTACAATGGAATATACGACATTAAACCGAAACTTTATTAATGCAGCCCATAATGATGGTAAAAAAGTCTATGCTTGGACTGTTAATGATGAAGATACGATGACACGTATGATGTTTTATGGCGTGGACGGCATTGTTACCGATGAATTGAAATTACTTAATAAAACAATTAAAACTGATTTAGATGAGCTAACTTATTCAGATAAATTACTTCATTTTGTTATTGGCATTGGCTAAATAAAAAGAGCGAACTATAATTTTTTTATAGTTCACTCTTTTTTTATTTAGAAGCCATTCGAGTTTTCCCCTCTTGGCACAGGTATAGAAGCGGACAAATATTACATTTAGGATTTCGAGCTAAACAGTGGTAACGACCGAAAAAAATCATCGTATGGTGTGTTTTGACCCATAATTCTTTAGGAATTTTTCTCATCAATGTTTTTTCTACTTCCATAACATTTGCCTCTAATTTACAAATGCGTAAACGCTTTGATACGCGCTCTACATGTGTATCGACTGCAATCGCAGGTTCTCCAAATGCATCACCCATCACAACATTTGCCGTTTTACGGCCGACGCCTGGTAAAGATACCAGCTCTTCACGAGTTTCAGGCACTTTTCCATCAAACTGATCTAATAATTGTACAGCACAAGCTTTAATATTCTTTGCTTTATTTCGATACAAGCCAATCGTTTTGATTTTTTGAATGATATCGTCTATTGGTGCTACCGCAAGGGCCTCAGGTGTTGGATATGCAGCAAATAAGGCAGGTGTGGCCTTATTAACAGAAACATCCGTTGCTTGGGCACTTAAAATAACAGCAATTAATAGTTGAAATGGACTTTTATGTGTAAGTTCGCATGCTGCTTCTGGGAACATATCATACATGATTTCTATTGCTTCCATTGTTTTCTCTTTAGAAAGCATTTATCTACCTCCTACTCACTATCTTCTGGATTAAGCCAATTGTGTAAGGTAACTTTTGGAATTGGCTCATTTTGAGCACCTTGTTGTTCGATTTCTTTTTGGATAAGCACTTGTTTTCGTCGTTTTTGATCTTCTGCAACTTGTTCTTTTGTCGTAATATTTTTACGCTCCCAAGCTAATAAGATCCGATCGATATATTTTAAGCTATAAGCTTGATTTAACACTGCTTCTCTTAATGCTAATCGAATAAGTTCCGGTTGGTAGTGATCTGTTTCTAACCACTGACCGATCATCTCAAGCTCGATTGGCGATAGTTGACGACCAAACTCTTTTTCAAATCCTTGATAAAGCTGTTTGATTGTTTCTTCTGATGTGATTTCTTTTTGTTTTTCTATCTGCTTTTGTTGTAAAAGACCGATCTTTTCAAAAATGGGTAGTAAATCATACGTATCCATCATTTGGCCTTGATCATTCTGTTTTGTTTCAATGATTAAAAATCCACGTGAAACAAGTTGATTCAATAATTTATAGATAACATCTATAGGTTTTCCCATGATCAAACTGATCTCAGCCAAATCTGGAAATAAATCTCCTTTAGCTTGAGAACGAAATAATTGTAGCCAAAATAGAAACTCTTCATCGGTTAGACCAATTTTCTGATAGTTCTCGATTACTAAATTGGAGACAGTTGTTTCACCAGCATTTAGGTATTCTTTGATTGATAACATAACCGCTCCCTCGTTTCTGTTGCTCAATAACAGCATTACTCTTTAATTTTATAGACATCATAATAAATTGATTTCATATAATCGATCAAATATTGTGGATTCAGCGTTTCACCTGTTGCATCTAAGATCAATTGATTTGGCTTTCTCGAAGCACCATATTGGTGAATGTGCTTTGTCAACCAGTCTTTGATCGATGAGTAATCTGCACTAGCTAAAACGGCATCTACATTGATTTCTTTGCCCATCGCATGACGTAATTGCGCAGCGTACATATAACCTAAAGCATACGAAGGAAAATAGCCAAAACTACCGCCTGACCAATGAACATCTTGAACAATTCCTTCTAAGTCATTAATCGGACGAATGCCTAAATACTCTTCATATTTGTCATTCCAGATTTGTGGTAAGTCCGCTACAGAAACCCCTTCATTAAAAATCATCTTCTCTATTTCATAACGAATGATGATATGCAGTGGATAGGTTAAACTATCTGCCTCAATTCGGACTAAACTTGCTTTCGTTTCCTTTAAGGAATCGTAGAAAGTCTCAAATTCAATATCATCAAAAGTACCTTCTGTACATTTTTGGAAAAAAGGGAACTGTTTTTTCCAAAAATGTTTATTACTTCCAAGAATAATTTCATTAAATAGCGACTGAGATTCATGGATTCCCATCGAAGCACCTGCCGAAAGGGGTGTATGATCATATTTTGGGTCAATACTTTGTTCATAAATACCATGACCGGCTTCATGAATAACGCCAAATGTTGCCATCGCAAAATTTAACTCATCCCAACGTGTCGTGATTCGCGCATCATTCCGATTTAAATCCAACATAAATGGATGAACGGTATCATCTAAACGTCCTCGAGAAAAATCATAGCCTAACTGCTCTGCAACTCCTATAACAAAGGTTCTTTGCTGCTCCTTTGTGACACGTCTCGATAAAAAATCTGTACGTGGTATCGTTCCTTTTTCAGCAATTTTCGCTCTAATCTCCATAATACCAGATTTCACTTGCCCAAAAATCTGATCTAGTTTTTCAACACTTAGGTCTGGTTCGTATTGATTTAATAGCACATCATAATTTGTGGCTTCGTCTTTCTTCCAATATGGAATGAACTCTTTCAAAAAATCAACGATTGTTTGAATTTCATTTTTCATCTGAGCAAAATCTTTAGATTTCCTAGCCTGTAGCCAAGCATTATGCGCGTTAGTAAGTGCCGTATTGTAAGCTTGCATCCGATTCGTTGGAATACTGTGATTTAGCTCATACTCTTCTTTGACCTTTTTGTAAACCGCTAATCCTAGTTCTGATAGCTCATCCGAATGTGTGTCAAAATAAGTCAATCCTTCTTGAATTTTTGGCCCAACGCTGCGCTCAAATGCCATCCCAGATAGATAGCCTACAGTTTCTCCGCGAAAGGCACTACTAGCTTCTGGCATTCCTGTTTGGCTATCCCACTCCAGTAATCCCAATGCTTCCTTCAGCAATTCGATTTCTTTTATCTCTTGTAAAAATTCTTGTTCTTTCATATTATTTTACCTACTCTTCTCTTGGTCTTCTTGGCGGTCTTTCGCCCCAATATTGGAATAAATCGGTACGCAGGGCACCATTATAAAGTTTTCTTTTCTTGGTTGCTCTAGCCCCATAATATTGTTCAAATGTTAAATCACTCGTTAAGATATATTTACTCCAAGTTTTAAGGGGACGGAAAACCTCTCCCATCTCTTTATAAAGTTTACGAACAGATTCTTCTTCCCCAAGTCGTTCTCCATAAGGTGGATTTGCAACCATTACACCGTATTCTTTTTCTGTTGTAAAATCATGCACAGCTAATTGCTTGAAGGTAATTGAGTCACCCAATCCGATTTCTTCTGCATTTGCTTTGGCGATTTCGATCATTTTTCCATTGATATCTGAACCCATGATGTCTAATTCGATATCATAATCGGCTTTTTCATCTGCTTCTTTACGAACTTTTTCGAAAACAGCAGCATCAAACCAATCCCATGTTTCACAGACAAATTCACGGTTAAAGCCTGGCGCAATATTATGTCCGATAAGTGCGGCTTCAATACAAATCGTCCCAGACCCACACACAGGATCAAAGAATGGTCGGTCTTTGCGCCAATTCGTTAACATCACTAAGGCTGCAGCCATATTCTCTTTTAGTGGTGCTCCACCTTTTTCAATACGATAACCACGTTTAAATAAGCTCGGACCAGTCGTGTCAATCGTTACAGTAACATGATCTTTTAAAAGAGCCACTTCTATTTGAAAAAAAGCACCTGTTTCAGCCAATGGCACTGTTGCTGGACGATGATACACTTCTCTCAAGCGATTAACGATGGCCTTTTTCGTAATGGATTGACAATCAGGTGTGCTATATAATTTGGACTTAATTGATTTTCCAGCCACAGGAAATTCAGCATCCATCGGTAGATAATCTTCCCAAGGCAACGCTTTGACTTTTTCAAATAGCTCATCAAAGCTAAAGGCATCAAACTCACCGACAATAATTTTAATACGGTCTGCTGTACGGAGCCATAAGTTTGCTGTCGCAATTGTTTCCATGTTTCCTTCAAACAAGGCTTTGCCATTTTCTACTTCACAAGGAATACCTAAATCACGTAATTCTTTTCCTACTAACGCTTCTAGACCACTTGCTGCCGTTGCAACAAGTTTAAATGTTTTTTCTTTTGTCATTATATCTCCTCTTGTTCTTGTTATCGTTAAGAACTTCGTTACTCTATTTATCTCTTACTTTAAAAAAAGCCTTCACAACAAAGTTGGAAGGTCATCCTGAATACTTGTAATTTTCTGTAAGCCATGTTCTGTATCGAATGCCTCTCAGGAGAAAACATTCGACGGTCATCATCTATCTGCAGAAATTAATCTGCCTCTTCTACTCGTTCATTTCCTTTAGAAGAGTGCCCCTACCATTGTTTGGGTTGCTCGCTCGAGGGGTTTACCGCGTTCCACCAATTCCGTTTCCAAAATTGCTTCGTCACTGTGGCACTTTCAAGGGTACTTTGACGTAGCCGAAACCTTAGTCATTTTTCCTGCCGTTATTCTATTACTAGAATACCTTAGCTTATGATTTCGCTAAGCACGAACACTACAGACATCTCAGTCTGTGCGAGCATGGACTTTCCTCAGCTTGAATAAAATTCAAACCGCGATCACCCGAAAATTACAAAATTTGATGTTTATCAATTAAAACTGACGTGTTTCTGAGTGGTCGATTTCACGTTCATAAGAATTGTGTAGATTACTTTCATATGGGTTAGAATGACTCATACCTGAAATTGGATTTGAAGCAGGAGTATCATCCAATTTTTTCCCGAATACTTCACGCTCTAAATTAGACAAACGCTTTAGAATGTCAAAGTTAGTAACAGCAGCACTTTTCGGCATCTCTTGGGCGCCGCGTGTTGGCATTGCTTGTTGTACCTTAGACGCTTGATCAAGTTTAGCTAATAAACGGTTGTTTTCTTCTTGTAAAGTTAGAAGCTCTTTATTATAAGCTTCATAATCTTTGATTACATTATCTAAAAATTCATCAACTTCCACTGGATCATAACCGCGCATTTTTGTTTTAAATTCTTTTTGTAAAATATCTTTTGGACTGTATACTAAATTTGCCATACTTACACCTCATTATTTTCTTTGATTAGGATAAAAGTTCATAGTTCAACAGCATTATTGTATCGGAAAATCGTCAGAAAATCAAACAGATTATCACAAATCCATCGAGTTTTGTAAATCATCCATCGTTATCAGGCGGATTTCGTAAGGAAATTTTTCAGAAAAACGTTCCGCATCCTTAAGAAAATACTCCGTTTTACCTGGATATTCCTTATCGTATATCAATAAAGCAGCACCAGAATGTTCTAGTAAAAATTTGGTATGCATTTTTAATTGTGCCGGTGATTTATAAGGCTGGTGGCTTACTGAATCTACAAAGTCGGCTAATAGTTCGATTTTTTCTAAATTTGCTCGATTCTTTTCGTTCCAGTTACTACCAAAGTCTTTAAAAGGATAAACAAGCCCTAATTTTAGTTCTGGATAATCATTCTTTAACTCCGCAACGACTTCTGCTGCCCAAATCTCTGTTCCAAGGTTACCAGAAACCAAAACCCACTCTAATCCAATGTCTAAATAGCCTATGATTTCCTTTTTTAATAGATTTTTAATAACTGTAATTTTAGGGTCATTGTCTTGAAAAGTCCCGATTTCAAAGCTTTTATAGCCAGTCACATAAAGTGTTTTTACAATTTCCATAGACATTCCTTTTCTTTCATAAAGATTTTTTGTTATAATGTTAGCTAGGAGTGTGATAGAAATGGCTTTTCATTATCCTAATGGTACTCCCTACAATAATCATGAAGCACCCCAATCAAAAAAACAAGTAAAAAAACAAAAATCAATTCAATTTGGTAAACGTGGCATGGATTTTGAGGAAGAAATCAATAAAAGTAATGCGTACTATTTAATGCGCAATACTGCGGTTGTCCACAAAAAACCTACTCCTGTTCAAATTGTCAAAGTTGATTATCCAAGCCGCAGTGCCGCTGTGATCAAGGAAGCTTATTTTAGACAAGCCTCTACAACTGATTATAATGGTGTTTATAATGGTTACTATCTGGATTTTGAAGCAAAGGAAACTAAGAATAAAACTTCTTTTCCTTTAAAAAACTTTCACCAACACCAGATTGATCATATGGAGCAGTGCTTAGCGCAAAAAGGAATTTGCTTTGTTCTATTGTGGTTTTCTTCATTGAATAAATGTTTCTTTTTTAGCGGAGAAGAATTAGTAACCTATTGGTCAGAACAAGAAAGCACTGGAAAAAAATCGTTGCCTTTATCTATTATTGAAAAAAATGGGATAGAAATCCAAATTGGAATTGCGCCAAGAATCCCTTATTTAGACGCAGTTCGGCAACATATTCAATCAAACAAAGGAGTTGCGATTAATGACAACTGATGAAATAGGATCACGTGCTGCCAGACACGGGCATATACCCACAGGCGCTGACATTCCGCCCTCTAATGGTGGCAAAAAACCTAAGAAAAAAAGAATCTTTCTGAAACTCTTTCTTGGATTAGTTCTGCTTGGTATTCTAGGCTTCCTTGCAGGCCTTGGACTCTTCTGGTCCTATGCAAAGGACGCACCAAAATTAGAAGATGATAAACTAAGTGCAACTGTATCTTCCAAATTGTATGACGCAAATAATGAAGTTTTTGAAGAATTAGGTGCTGAAAAACGCGAAATCATCAAACCTACGGACGTTCCAGACTTACTGAAAGATGCTGTTGTGTCTGTTGAAGATAAACGTTTTTATAAGCATAGCGGTGTTGATCCGATCCGAATCATTGGTTCGGCCTTTTCAAACTTTAAAACAGGTGGTCTGCAAGGTGGTAGTACACTAACCCAGCAGCTTATCAAACTTTCCTATTTTTCTACCAAAGAAAAAGATCAAAATCTTAAACGAAAAGCACAAGAAGCTTGGCTAGCAATGAAATTAGAAAAAGAAAAATCAAAAGAAGAGATTCTAACCTATTATATTAACAAAGTATATATGGCCAATGGTTTATATGGCATGGAAACGGCAGCTCAATCTTATTATGGAAAACCGTTAGCTGAATTAACCCTTCCACAAACTGCCTTACTAGCTGGTATGCCGCAAGCGCCCAATGATTACGACCCATATGTCAACCCGGATGTCGCGAAAGAACGACGTGACGTTGTGTTATACACCATGAAAGAAAATGAAAAAATCTCACAAAAAGAATATGATGAAGCTAAAGCGACTCCAATCGATGATGGCCTACAACCATTAAAACAATCGAATGAAAATCGTAAGATCGTTGATAATTATATCCGAGAAGTGATCGCTGAAGTCGAAGCTATGGGGAAAAATGTCTACACCGATGGTTTAGATATCCATACAAATCTTGATATGAATGCCCAAAAACGACTCTATGATATTATTAACAGTGACACTTATGTCCAATATCCTGATCCCGATTTCCAAGTTGCTTCAACCGTCATCGATGTCAAAACCGGGCAAGTCAAAGCTCAAATTGGCGGACGTAATATCCCTGATGATGTACAATTAGGTACAAATTCTGCTATCGAAACCGATCGAGATGTTGGTTCAACGATGAAACCTATTGCAGATTATGGTCCAGCTATCGAAAACCTGAACTATTCAACTGGTCGTATCATGATGGATAAACCTACTACTTATGAAGGAACAACTATTCCAGTTACCAATGCGGACATGCAATATTATGGTGCATTAACGATGCGTAAAGCCATTATGTATTCTCGTAATACAACAGCTATTCAAACATTTGACGCTGTTGGTAGTGATAAATCTGCTGCCTTCCTAAAAGATTTAGGTATTGAATTTAAAGAAATTGTTGCCGCAAATGCGATCTCTAGTAACACCAGTGAACTAGATGGCAATAAATATGGTGTTTCTTCTTTAAAATTAGCAGCTGCCTATGCTGCATTTGCTAATATGGGTGTCTATAATAAACCTTATTACGTGAATAAAGTTGTTTATCAAGACGGTTCTGAAGATGTCACAGAAACTGAAAGTAAACGAGCAATGAAAGATTCCACAGCTTATATGATGACTGACATGCTAAAAGACGTTATATCTGGCGGTACAGCATTCAATGCAGGCATTCCTGGTTTGATACAAGCTGGGAAAACAGGTACAGCCAATTATACAGAGGATGATCTTGCAAAAATGGGCGCTTCTGAATCGTCCAGCATTGCCCCTGACAGCACTTTTGTTGGGTATACTCCCCATTATGCAGTTTCGGTTTGGACAGGCTATAAGCAGCGCTTAACCCCTATTCCTTACGAATACTGGGGAACAGCTTCAGACGTTTATCGAGAAATGATGACTTATCTTTCAGAAGGCGTTTCTAATGATGATTGGGTCATGCCGGATACGGTGATACGTTCTGGTAGCGAGTTGTATGTTAAAGGTGCTTATGAAGAACAACTATTGCCTTCAAATACAGGCTCTGTAACTTCTTCATCTTCTGAAGGTTCAACAAGTTCTGATTCGACGTCTAGCAGCTCGACAATGCCTTCACAAACTGAACCTTCTGCAACAGAGCCTAATGAAATTCCTGCTACTTCTACGCAGCAACCTGAGCCACCGGTGTCAACATCCCCAAGCGAGGTATTGCCAAGTAGTGATCCGCCAGAACAATCATCTGTTCCTCCTGTTATACAAAATAATTCAGTCAGAAGGCGTTCGACTTCTGACTGATATAGAAACAAAAAAAGGTACGCTATCTATTCATGATAGCGTACCTTTTTAGCTTATTGATTATTTAAAGCTGCTTCAACAAACCCTTTGATCAAAAGTTGTGGTCTGTTTGGTCTAGAAATCAATTCCGGATGGAATTGACAAGCGACGAAGAATTTTTTCTCTGGCAGCTCAACAATTTCAACTAGACGATTATCTGGCGATACACCCGAAAAGACTAAGCCCTTTTCCTCAAATAATTGACGGTATTTATTATTGAACTCATAACGATGACGATGACGCTCTTGCACGACTTCTTGTCCTTCATATGCAGTTGCAGTGACACTGCCTTTTTTAAGTTTGCATGGATATAAGCCTAAGCGTAATGTTCCGCCAAGATTTTCAACGTTTTCTTGATCTGCCATCAAATCAATAATGTTATTTAAAATCTCTGGATTGTTTTCAGCAGAACCAGCATCTTCTAATTTAACGACATTGCGCGCAAATTCAACACAGGCCATTTGCATGCCTAAACAAATTCCCAAAAACGGCACATCATTTTCACGGGCAAAACGAATCGCTTCGATCTTCCCTTCCACACCACGATCACCAAATCCACCTGGCACCAAGATTCCATCGGCATCTTTTAAAATTTCTGCAGTATTTTCTGCAGTCAATTCTTGTGAATCGATCCAATCGATCACAATGTCTGAATCAAAAGCAAAACCAGCGTGTTTCAATGCTTCGACTACTGACAGATAGGCATCAGGTAATTCGACATACTTTCCGACTAGAGCAATTCTTGTCGTTTTCTTCAAGCCTAAAACTTTTTCTTCCAATGTACGCCATTCTGTCATATCAGCAACAGGTACATCTAGTTTTAAATGATCACAAACAATTTGATCCATGTTTTGCGCCTGTAGGGCTAATGGAATAGAATAAAGTGTTTCTACATCACGTGATTCAATAACTGCTTCTGGTTCTACATCACAAAATTGCGCTAATTTATTTTTTGTCCCTTGAGAAACAGGTAATTCTGTACGAACAACTAGAATGTTTGGTTGGATTCCTAAGCTGCGTAATTCTTTTACGCTATGTTGGGTTGGTTTTGTTTTCATTTCGCCAGCTGCTTTTAAGTAAGGGATCAAGGTCGTATGGATATACATCACGTTATCACTGCCTACTTCTGCTTTCATTTGGCGTAAAGCTTCTAAGAAAGGTAATGATTCAATATCACCAACCGTTCCACCAACTTCTGTAATAATGATATCCGCATCCGTCATACTAGCTGCACGCATGATTTTATCTTTGATTTCATTTGTAATATGAGGAATCACTTGTACTGTTGCGCCTAAGTATTCACCTTTACGTTCTTTTCTTAATACTTCTGAATAGATCTTCCCTGTTGTCACGTTTGAATATTTATTTAAGTTGATATCAATAAATCGTTCATAATGACCTAAATCCAAATCTGTTTCGGCACCATCATCTGTGACAAAAACTTCTCCATGTTGATAAGGACTCATTGTTCCTGGATCCACATTGATATATGGATCAAATTTTTGAATCGTTACTTTCAAGCCACGATTTTTTAATAAACGTCCTAGAGATGCTGCGACAATTCCCTTACCAATCGAAGAAACTACGCCGCCTGTAACAAAGATATATTTTGTCATAATATAAAAAAACCCTTTCTTAAAATAGATTTGTAGAGAGAAGCAAACAATGAACTGTTTCTTTTTCTGAAAACAAAAAGCAAAAGCTCCCTATCCAAAATGAATAGGGAGCTGAAATTCGTTGTAAACTTCTGACCTTCTCAAAGGTGCCCAAGTAGTATAATACAAGCAAATCAATTTGAGGTCAAGTGTTTCTGATCGAAGATGTTTAGTTTTTTAGTAAAATCTTAAATCGATATTCGTTTACTCTTTGATAAAAGCGTTTTTATACGTGCTAGTTGCACCAAAGTTATGGTACTCGATTCCTTCGACACCCGGTCGAACTAATTGTCCTCTTGCTTGTTGGTATAATGGAATCAATGCAACATCTTCTTCTACCAAGACTTTTTCAGCTGCAATCAATGTTTCCCAACGTTTTTCCGGTTCGTTTGCATATTTGTTCGACGCATCATCGATTAATTGATCATATTTTTCACTACGATAGCTAGTTTTATTCTTGGTACTAACTGAGCTTTCTAAAAAGGTCATAGGGTCTTGATAATCTGGACCCCACATGCTGACAGAAAGTTCATAGTCCCCTTTTTTCATCAGTTCGATGGAGTTGTTCAATGGAACTGTCTTCACATTGATTTTTAAACCTGGCAGTGTTTTTTCTAATTGACCTTGAATGAATTCTGCCACTTTTTTATCGCCATCACCATCTTTAGATAATAATTCGATGGTCACGTCTCCATTTAATTCTTTTTTCGCTTTTTCTAAATATTCCTTGGCTAATTTTTCATCTGTTTTTACTAGATCCCCAGCTTCTTTTCTAAAATCTTCTCCTGTTTCAGGATTTGCAACAAAGTCTTTTGGAATATAACCATAAATATCTTTGGAACCATCTGCTAAGATATTTTCTACTAGGCTCTTCTTATCAAGCGCATAGGCAACAGCTTTACGTACATTTTCGTTTGCAAAGATCGATGGCTTGTCGTTTCTTTTTTGATTCATTCGTAAAGAATACACTTTTGAGCGTTGAACTGCTTCATAATCAGGATTATCTTTATTTTGCTTAGCGAAATCTCCTGTCAGAATCGCTACATCTAATTCGCCTGATTCATATAGATTGAAAACCGTATTGGTTTCTTTTAACACTTCAAAATGGATTTTTTCTGATTTGACTTTATCTGCATCATAATAATTTGGATTTTCAACCAAATCCCAAGACATTGATGATTGATCCCAGTTTTCCATCAAGAATGGGCCATTAGATACGATATTTTCACTAGATGTTCCATATTCTTTGCCTTTTTCCGTTACAAATTTTTCATTTTGCGGAAAGAAAGGTGAAAATGCTAGTAATGAAGTGAAATAAGTAACAGGCTTTTCCATTTTGATTTCAAGTGTGTAATCATCAATAGCTGTTACGCCTAGTTCATCTGCTGATTTTTCTTCATTTACGATCTCTGTCCCGTTGAGAATCGTGCCATCCATCAAGAAGAAGTAGTTTGCCTGATTTTTAGGATCAGCCATCTTTTTCCAAGCAAAAACAAAATCGTTGGCTGTTACGTTATCTCCATTTGACCATTTCGCATCATCTCTAAGTTTAATAGTGTATGTTTTACCATCTGCCGAAATTTCTGGTAATTCTTTTGCTACAGCAGGAATGATTGTATCTTTTTCATCTAATTGATAGAGTCCTTCAAAAACATTGGATTGGGCATTGACACTTGGTTCATCTTGCGTGAAAATCGTGTCCATCGATCCTACTTCTGAAGCTTCCATCAAGTTTAAGACTTTTGCTGATTTTTGCCCAGTTTCATTCTTCTTGTCTGTACTGTTTGCTGATTTATCGCTTGAATTTCCCCCGCAAGCCGAAAGCAGCAGCACTGTTGTTAACACTGTTAAACTTTGTTTTAACCCTTTTTTCATACGTTCCACCTTTTCCTTCATTTTTATTTATTAGACAAGTTCTTCCATCGCAACTAACTCTTGTTTTACATCCAAATAGGCATATGGAAGTCCTTGGTTCTCATATTCGAATTCTCCCCGCTGATTGTCGATGGGATCAGCTCTGAGAGATTGTTTTGGTGGATTAAAATCGGTTTGAATTTCACTATTTGCTGGCATTCTAAAAATATCTAAATTACCAAAATAATAATTCCAACGATCTAAATCACCATTTCTACGAGCACCGCCGCCAAATGATAAATCTGCGAAAAGCCAACCATACGGTGCAATATAAAATTGCGCCCAATCATGACAGCCGGTATAATATTGGGACACATATAGGCCTGATTGCCATTTTGCCGGAATTTTAGCCATTCGGCATAAGGTGATAAACAAGATTGCTTGAACACCGCAATCGCCCTTTAAATTGACAGCAGCATACTCCGATATGTTCTCAATTGTAAAATATTCCCGCATAAACGAATAATTGACTTTTGTTGTAATAAAGTCATAGATTTTACGTGCTTTGATAATTGGATTAGTCTCCCCTGCTAAAATCTCTGCTAACACTTGTTCCAAGTACGGCGTAAAGCGAATATGCGGAAGTTGCTCGCTTAATTCGAATTCTGGTTGTAGCTCTGAGGCTTTGTTCGGATCTAAATCAACATAATCGACTTGATTGACATAGCTATATTCTACTGAAAAAGTTTGATCTTCTTGTAAAACTGTTTCAAAACAAACAGTACGCTGTGCTTCATTTTCAGGAGCAATAAAACTTGCCTCAGGTGTTGTCTTTATGATTTGTATATCCGAAATTTGTTTACAGTCTTTTGGCAATGGTAAATAAACCTTGACTGTTTCTCCTGGTCGTTCGTATTCTTTTTTTACTTGAATACTTGTTTTCAAATGTAGTTTTACTTTCCGATAGCCACGTTCTTTCATTAGCTGAATATTTTGAGTTAACTCTTGTTTGCGTAGACGATCTGTCTCATTATCTTCTTTGACGATCAATCTTGCTTCATAATCGGCTTGAGTTTTGATCAGGTTCATTAAGAAACGTCGTTGGAAATGGACCTTGCCATCTATATAGAGCCAATCAACTTTTCCTGTTTCCTTCAAAATAGTTAGTTCCTGCTCCTGATACTCTTTAAAGGTTTCCTTCATCATTTTATTTGCTTCGACGAAGTCAAATGGATATTCATTAATGCCAACGATTCGAATAATATCTTGTTCGATCTCTAAGCGTTTTTTTAAAGCTTGTGGTAATTCACTTTCAAGTAGATAGTCAATCAATTTCCCAGCACCATCAAAATCCCCATAATTTTTTAATTTGATTACGTCTTCTGGTAACGGTACGCTCATATAGTTTAACTCATAATACATCTTGTATTCCCCTTTCTTATTTACTCAAACCTAAGCCTGCCTTTGCGGATAACGTAATCAAGCTGGTCGGTTCTAAGCCAACACCACCTGGAATCGCGACTTCATTCAATCCAAAAGTTGCATCTAAATCAGCTCTTGTAATATTTTTAGTTGCGGCGGCCAAATGCGCTGCGGCAGTTACACCAATGTTGGTTTCTTCAACCATACAACCGATCATACACTCAACTCCAGCTGCTTCACAAATACTATTGATTTTAAGTGCTTCATGAATTCCACCACATTTCATTAGTTTAATATTCACAAAATCAACAGCATGTGCTTTGATCAAACGCAGCGCATCTTTAGAATTAAAACAACTTTCATCAGACATAATCGGCGTTGATACGTGATTTGTAACAAAGGTCAACCCTTCAATATCATGATAGGCTACCGGCTGTTCAACTAACTCAATACCATATTCTGCTAAACGATTGATTGTATTTACAGCTTCTTTTGGTTTCCAACCTTGATTGGCATCTAATCGCAGATTTATTTGACTACCGATCGCTTCTCTAATCGCCTTAATTCGTGCAAGATCCGCTGCAAAACCCGTTCCTACTTTGATTTTCAACGTATCAAATCCTTGAGAAACAGCCAATTTCGCCTTTTCAGTCATGATCTCAGGTGTATCAAGTCCGATCGTCATATCTGTTTTGACCGCAGAATCAAATCCCCCTAAAAGTTTATACACTGGTAGGTTAGCTTTTTTTCCAAGTAAGTCATAACAAGCAATATCAATTGCAGTCTTTGCAGAAGGCGCCATTGCTGCAACAGAATTCATGACGTTGTGAACTTTTTCTATATCTAAAGGATCAGTACCTAGTAACTGTTTTTCAAATAATTGAATACACTCAGTTGTCCCCTTTAAGGTTTCACCTGTAATCAAGATTCCAGGTGAGCCTTCACCATAGCCAACAATCCCTTCATCTGTTTCGATTTCAACGATTGCGCTCATTGAATGCTCGATCGTTCCTAATGAAATCGTAATTGGTTCTTTTAACTTTACCGCTTTTGCCGCTACATTAATTTTCGTGATTTTCAAAATATTTCCCCCAGTAGTCATCATTATATTTCATTCGCATCTCTAATTACTCTTTAATATTTAAATCATTCTCAAAGAAATATTAAACGTTCTTTTTTTAATTTCTAGTTAAATTTTATTGAAGATTTTGAATTATTAGTTCCAATTTTAAGTTTCCTCTATGGAATTGTCAACATATTAATGAGAATTAACTGTGGTTTTTTTCATTAAAATCTAAGTGCTTGTAATTTTGTAACGAATTCGAGATAATATGAATGAAAAAAGGACTCTAAACAAAGGACGGCTATAGATGGAATTTAGAAAAATCAAGAATTTACGAAAAGAAAAAAGGATTACATTAACTGAATTAGGAGAAAAAACAGGTTACTCTGCTAGCTTTTTATCACAAATCGAACGTGGTATCAATCGCCCATCACTGGAAGCATTAAGAAAAATCGCTGATGCACTAAATGTCACTGTCGCTTATCTTTTGGCAAATGAAGCCCCTCAAGTTATCCAACACGAAGATGAAACGACTGAAAATGGTTATAAAGTAATTCGAAACTCTTCAGGTACTATCTATAATCCATGGCATACAAATTCTACTTATTATGATACTTTATTTAATTTACCCGTACATACGGATAACATGGTTATCTCAAAAATTTCAATTGATGCTCAATCATCATCTAGCGGTAGAAAAATCGCTCATAATCTTTGTGAAATCAACTACATTCTAAAAGGTGAAGCCACCATCGAACTAAAAGATGAAGTACTTACTTTACACGAAGGCGATGCAATCTTTTTAGAAGCATTTACTCAACATAATATCGTCAATGCAACTGAAAATGAATTGATGCTATTCACTCTACAATTTTGATTTTCTACCTATGTTTACAGACTTAAGCAGCTTATCGTTCCTGCTTTACTGAAAAAGATTCTCATTTACAAAGTATTTAAAAAAAGGTATTATATGGAAAGAACATACTGTAAAAGAGTCGTGTTATTCTTGCAAATATGCGCGCATTGATAAAACAGACGACTAAGAAAAAGGAGTAGATACAATGACTGAAACAAATCAAGAATGGTCTGCTGAAGAGATTGAAGATATCAAAGAGCAGATTTTAACAGCTCTAGAAACGGTAATTGACCCGGAGCTTGGTATTGATATCGTAAATTTAGGATTGATTTACGAAGTAGAATTTGCACAAACTGGTGATACTGTCATTAAAATGACTCTTACAACGATGGGGTGTCCACTAGCTGATGTTCTTACTGAACAGATTCATGAAGCATTAAAAGAAATTCCAGAAGTTAAAAATCCAGAAGTAAAACTTGTTTGGTATCCAGCCTGGACAACTGATAAGATGAGCCGCTACGCAAGAATTGCATTAGGAATCCGTTGATTCTATCTAACATTCCTATTAAGACACAACAAAAAGCTTTCTAACAACTACCTCAACAATAGTTGTTAGAAAGCTTTTTTTAATTTTTAGCTATCATGATCAAGCTGATTGACTCTAAAGAATAAAATTTTTAGATAAAAATATTACTGTAATCACTTATTTTTTGTTTGCTTTTAGTACCGCATTTAACATAATAATCCCAGTAACAATTGTTGTTACGGCCTGAATTAACTTGATTTTATCGATACTTTTTGATTTGACGGTCATAGTTACCCCTCCTGTTGTTTCTATCTCTATAATACAACTAGAACAAATTCATTACCAATATCTCGCTTCATTGACTGATGATAAACACACCAATAATAATGAACACAACCGCTAATACTTTACGAATACTTAGCTTTTCTTTAAAAATAAAATAACTAATAATAACTGTCCAAACATACGTCAATGACGTCATCGGAAACGCAATTGAATAATCTAAAAATTTCAATAACACAATATTCGTCACAGCACTCAAAATATATAAGAAAGACCCTAAATAAATCCAAGCATTAGTCAATACTAACTTAAGACTCATTTGAGGCAAATCATTCATCCCTTTTTTAAGTGCTAAAGCCCCAGCACTCCCCGAAAAAGTCGTAATGATCAAAATCGTTAAAATCGCTGCATAATTGATCATATTTTTTCCTCATTCCCTTCGATTCCTAAAAGGATCGAGCCTACAATGATGAAGCCTGTTCCCAACAATTTATACCACGTAATGCTCTCATTTAGGAATAATGCCCCTAAAACAATTGACAGTGCAAAACCTAAGCTCATCATTGGCTGTAAAATGGAAACTTCACCGTAACGAAAAGCGGCCATCATCACAAACATTCCTGCTCCTGCTGCTACGAAACCAATAGCATAGAGTATAATTGCATAACTCCCAACTCCATCAGCGCCAAATTTCCATGCCAATTGACCTAAACTACTTAATGTTGCAGCAATCAAAATCAGTAAAATACCCAAACTTAATTTCTGTTGTTTATTTCTTTCATCCATCCCACTTCCTCCTCACTTAACAATAACGATGAATAAATTCAAAAACAGTGTCAAAATAGTGATCTGGTTCATAAATAAACGAAGACAAATGCGGTGCCTGTTCCACTATCAAACTTTCTTTTACGCCTTTTGTAGCTTCCATATTTTCATAGAGCATTTGATGTGGGACAAATTTATCTCCTGTCCCATGAATAAACAACGTCGGTAATTTGTTCTGTGCCAGTTGAGAAATTGAGGACGCCTCTTTCAGTGAATAGCCCACTTTTCTTTTCGCTAAATGATTGGCAATAGTCAAAATGGGAAAGGCAGGCAATTTGAAGGCCGAACTCAGCATCACGCCAAATTCACTATAAACCGAAGAATACCCACAATCAACCACTAATCCTTTGACATTTTTAGGTAGTCTCTCCCCACTTGTCATCATCACAGTAGATGCGCCCATCGACCCACCAAATAGAACGATTTCAGCCAATGGTTCGATCGTGATCACTTCTTGAATCCATTTTAGTAAATCTAAACGATCTAACCACCCCATGCCGATCACGTTACCTGTACTTTTACCATGGGCTCTTAAGTCCGGAACTAAAATATTATACTGTTGATCAGAAAATTTTGAAGCAACAAAAGCCATGTCCCGTTTACCATATGAGCGATAACCATGAACACAAATCACCCATTTTTTGCTATCAGGATGGGAAACGATCAAACGACTATATAGCTTTTCACGACCTATTTCCAACCAATGATCTTTAGCTACTTCTTGCTGCCAAAAAAATTCTCCTTGTTGATTTTGCTGCTCTTCAGTTAGGTCATACTTTGATGTCCCTTTATTAAAATTATCTGGATTCATCATCTTGTGACCTGTTTTGTCATACCACTTATTGTTTCTAAAAAGAGCTACGCTCAAGAAAAAATTAGCCGCATAAAATGAAGCCGCAACGATGAAAATCACTACAATCACTAAACCAAACACAATCCACTTCAATAATGACACCTCGATTCTTTATTTTCATTTCTCTCTTAAGTATACTCTTATTTAAGAAAAAAAGTATGAATGTACTCAAAAACAAAAAAGTAAAAAATTCGATTTCTGCGGGACTAAATTAAAAACCAGCCTCTGCATTATCTGCAGTATGCTGGTTTTCATTATACGATTTAGAAATACTCTATTTATTCACAATCTAATGCAATCAGATCCTCAAATGTTTCACGTCGAATGGCTAGTTTGTCTTGACCATTTTCCACGAAAACAACGGCTGGTTTTAAATTACGATTATAATTATTTGCCATTGAATAACCATAGGCACCGGTACTAGTCATCGCAAACAAATCTTCTGGATTCATTGGAGGTAACTCGATGTTTTTGATTAGAACATCACCTGATTCACAATACTTCCCAACAATTCTACTTTCTTGGGTCGCCTCTGTACTAATTCGATTAGCTAAAAAACCATCATATACAGCATCATACAATGCTGGTCGGATATTATCCCCCATACCACCATCTACTGAAACATAGTGACGGACATCTGGTATCACTTTTTGCGATCCAATGGAATAAATCGTAGTTCCTGCTTCTGCAATAATACTACGACCTGGCTCAATCCAAATTTCTGGAAACGCATAATCCAACAATTCACATTGACCTTTTACGCCATTGACAATTGCTTTGACGAACGCTTCTGGCTCTAGCGGATCATCAGCCTCAGTGTACTGAACACCAAAACCACCACCCATATTTAAAATATCTACAGTATAACCAAACGTTTTTTTCCAATCATTCAAAATCAACAACATCTTCTCAACAGCCGCCAAAAATCCTTCTGCAGAAAAAATTTGTGAGCCAATATGACAATGCGCTCCTTTTAGTAACAAATTCTCATCCGCTAAGATTTTTTCTAACGCGTCTGTCGCTTGTCCACTCATAACATCGAAACCAAATTTTGAATCGACCTGTCCAGTTAGGATATATTCATGGGTTTCGGCATCCACACCAGGTGTAATACGAAACATCACTTTTTGCTGCTTTCCTTTTTCTTTTAAAATAGTACTTAATAAATCGATCTCATAAAAGTTATCAATGATGATCATCCCAACATTTTGATCTACTGCATAACTTAGTTCTTCTTTTGTTTTATTGTTTCCATGGAATTCAATATTTTCAGGAGACATCCCACCTTTGATTGCCGTATAGAGTTCTCCACCAGAAACCACGTCACAACCTAATTCTTCTTCTTCTAAAAGTTTGTACATAGCCAAGCAACAAAAAGCTTTGCTGGCATAAATCACCTTATTTTTTACGCCTAAAGAATTGAATGTTTGTTTAAATCCTCGAGCGCGTTCACGAATATGGGCAACATCATAAACAAATAACGGTGTTCCGTATTTTTCAGCTAAAACAACGGTATCACATCCACCGATTGTTAAATGTTCTTGTTCATTAAATTTTGCCGTTCCAAATAATAGTGGCATCTCTTCACCTTCTTCAACAGATTTATTAAAAATAATAGCACAAAAATGAAAAACTTCCTATCTATTTTCCATTTTTTTATAACGAACCATTCAAATTTGTGACAAATGCTCATATAACTTTTCGCTTAGCTTTCTCATGCCATCAAAAGCTGGCTGATTTGCAAAAAGAATCACTAGTTTTTGATTATCCTGATCACCATACACGGCCGTTTCGTACCCACCAAGACTTCCTTGAGAATATTTTAAATCATCAAAATAAATTAGCCCTGCCCGATATCCTTCTTGATCGATATCAGCAAGTTGTTCATACTCTCTTTGTTGGAAAAGTCGACCGTCGGCTAAGCCTTGTATAACTAGCCAAAAATCTTCCGCTGACATATATAAATTACCAGCACCCAATAAGCTAGAAAATAATTTTTTGCTTGCTGGATAAGGATCGTCTTGATAATCTTGCCCTGTATAAAAATAAGGCTGCGGAGTTATTTCATCCGTCGGTAACTGATCCCAAAAATAAGTTTGAGTCAATGATAATGGATCGATCACCCTTTTTTTTACAACCATTTCATATGATTGTCCAGTGATTTGGGCAATAATTCCAGCTAATAAAGTATAGTTCCCATTTGTATAGTCAAATTCTTTATTATGCGTTACAGTCAACGTATCCAGTGCATTCTCCAACTGACTTTCCTCGTCAATCAACAGTTGTTTTGGTGCTTCTTCAACCATCGAAATACCTGAACGATGATCGAGTAATTGCCGGATCGTAATCGTTTGACTAAAATCGATTTGCGGATAAAATTTATCTAAGGTCGCATCTAATTCAAGCTTTCCGTCTTTCACTAATGTTAAAATAATGGCTCCTGTGATTATTTTTTGTAATGAAGCAATAGGAAAAATCCCCTCAATTTTATTTGGATACTTATTCTTCACATCTGCATAGCCATAACTTTTTTCATAGAATTTTGTTTGTTGGTCAATCAATAGGACCGTCCCTTTAAAATGAGAATCATTGATGATTTGATCGATTGTTTCTTGCCGACTGGATGTAGTATCAGTCTCCGTTTGTTTACTCTGTTTAGTTTCAATTAAATGATACTCTTTGTAAAAGAAACAACCACCTACCAGCACTACAAGTAAACAGAACACGCTTATTAAAAGAACTCGTTTACGTAGTCGATTCACGAATATCTCTTCCTTTCCCAATTACTTCCACTAAATTATAGCATTAGCTGACTGAAATAAAGAATACTAAGAAATAGAAAAACTGGAACTGACTTCAATAAGTCATATTCCAGCTCTTTAAGCTATGAAAAAAAATGTTGAATTAATGAGTTGCTTCTATTCTTGTGCAATTGTTAAAATCGCAGATGGGATGCGATAGGGAGAACATGAAATGTAATCTACACCGATTTTTTTCAAGAAACGAATCGATTGAGGATCTCCACCTACTTCTCCACAAACGCCAATTTTGATCGTAGCATCATAACTTCTTATTTTATCTACAGCCATTTTCATTAGAATACCTACACCGTCTTCATCAATATGTTGAAAGGGATCTTCTTTTAACAATTTTTTTTCTTGATACGCACTGATAAATTTTCCAGAGTCATCTCGTGAAAAGCCATACGTCAACTGCGTTAAATCATTTGTACCGAAGCTAAAAAAGTCAGCAACTTCAGCAATTTTTTCTGCAGTTAAACACGCTCTTGGAATTTCTAACATCGTACCAATTTTATAAGCAATAGCTTGGCCTGTTTTAGAAAAAATTGATTGAACTGTTTGCTCCAAACGTTCTCTTAGCCATTTCATCTCTGCTTGACTGCCAATCAGTGGAATCATGATTTCAGGAACAATCACGCTGTCTGTTTCTTTTTGAGAAATCTCCAAAGCACTTTCAATAATAGCAGCTACCTGCATCTCATATATTTGTGGTGTGGTAACCGCCAAACGACAACCACGGTGCCCAAGCATTGGGTTTTGTTCATGCAGTTCTTCAATTCGATGATTGATTTCCTCTATTGTTCGTTGTGTCGCACTGGCTAAATGGGCAATTTCTTCTTCCGTCTGTGGTAAAAATTCATGTAAGGGTGGGTCTAATAAACGAATTGTACAAGCTTTGCCTTTTAATAACGTAAACATCGTCCGAAAATCTTCTTTTTGAAATTCTTTTAGGTTATTTAACGGTTTCATTAGTGATTCTTCATTTTCCGCCAAAATCATTTTGCGCATTTCGAATATTCGCTTTTCACCAAAAAACATATGCTCTGTTCTCGCCAAGCCAATTCCTTCGGCTCCTAATTTTAGCGCAGTTTTAATATCTGCGGGTGTTTCTGCATTTGCTTTCACACCAATACTGGCTTCTTCTTTTGCCCAATCCGTGATCGTTTCTAGCAACTGCCATTCATCACCTTCAACATAGGGAATACTACCTCTATAAATGGTTCCTGTTGTTCCATCGACAGAAATCATCTCTCCTTGACGTAAAATAACATTTCCTGCTGTGGCTTGCTCTAGAAATTCATCAACATATATTTCTTCACAACCGGCAACACAACAAACGCCCATCCCACGAGCGACTACTGCAGCATGCGATGTCATACCACCTCTAGAAGTGACGATTGCTTCACTCACTACCATCCCTTCAATATCTTCTGGTGAGGTTTCTTGCCGAATTAGGATGACCTTTTCTCCTTGTTCACTCGCTTTTTTTGCCCCTTCAGCTGTAAAATAAATGTTTCCACTAGCAGCACCTGGACTTGCTGGCAGACCTTTCGCAAAAATAGTCGCTTTTTCTAATTCATCTGGTTCAAAAACCGGATGGAGTAATTGCGTCACCATTGTTGGATTAATTCGCTGAATTGCTTCTTTTTTAGAAATAATTCCTTCTTCTACTAATTGAATACAAACCTTAAACGCAGATTTGGCCGTCCGCTTACCATTTCGCGTCTGTAAAATATATAATTTTCGATTTTCGATCGTAAACTCAATATCTTGCATATCCTTATAATGACATTCCAATAAATGACTTATTTTCAAAAATTCTTGATAAACTTCTGGCATCAACGTTTCAAGTTGACTGATTGGTTGTGGCGTTCTTACTCCTGCCACAACATCTTCCCCTTGTGCATTGAGTAAAAATTCTCCAAAAATTCCTTTATCACCTGTAGCAGGATTTCTTGTAAAAGCTACCCCTGTTCCACTATCAGTCCCAAAGTTACCAAAGACCATCTCTTGGATATTGACCGCCGTTCCTAGTGAATCAGAAATATCATGTAGACGGCGATAAGTGATAGCTCTGCGATTATTCCACGAACGAAAAACAGCTTCAACTGCTAGAGTCAATTGCTCGTATGGATCTTGCGGAAACGGTTGATGGATCACTTCCAAAAATATATCTTTATAAACCGTTACCAATTCTTGCCAATCAGCCGCTTGCATCTCTGTATCCGAGTGATAGTTATTCTTTGACTTATAAAAATCCAATTGTTCTTCAAAACGATTTTTATCAATACCACAAACAACATCACCAAACATTTGCAACAATCTCCTATAACAATCGTATGCAAAACGTTCATCACTAGTCTTTTTAGCCAGACCAAGCACCGTCTCATCATTTAACCCTAAATTCAAAATAGTATCCATCATGCCAGGCATTGAAAATTTGGATCCGCTTCTTACTGAAACTAATAATGGATCAGCGACATTTCCAAATTTTTTTGCCGTGCTTTTTTCCATACTATGAATATGCACTTGAATCTCTTCATTCAGTTCCTTTAAGACCTGCTCTTTTTCTTTTAAATAAGCTAAACATGCTTCTGTTGTGATTGTAAAACCAGTAGGAACAGGTAATTTCAATTTCGTCATCTCCGCTAAATTTGCTCCTTTACCTCCTAACAAATCAGCTTGTTCTTTACTTCCTTCTAAAAAATCAATCACATATTTCACTCGCAAACTCTCCTTCTCTCTAATAGTGTATCACATTTGTATAAAAATCATTATATTGTGTATCACATTTGTTGTCAATCATTATTAGTGTATCTTATTTTTATGGTTGCTTTATTTTTATAAGAAATATATAATAATTAGTGTGTCACATTTAGAAAGTAGGTCAATAAAATGAAACTTACCTCAAGGCAATTAGAAATCATCAAAATCGTTAAGGAGAATGAACCGATCAGTGGTGATAATATTGCAAAAATACTAGGATTGAGTCGGGCGACCTTGCGCAGTGATTTAGCTATTTTGACGATGACTGGTTTGCTTGATGCTAGACCAAAAGTCGGTTATTTTTATACTGGTCAAACAATTGAACCCTTACTCTATGAAAAATTGTACAAAAAAAAGGTGGAAGACATCATGTTACCTCCTATCCTCATTCATCAAAGTACGACAGTTTATGATGCTGTAACCAATTTATTCATGTATGATGTTGGTTCTTTATACGTCAAAGATGACAATGATGAGTTGAATGGTATCCTTTCTCGCAAGGATTTGCTTCGAGCAGCTATCAGTAATCCAAATACTGAAAAAACACCAGTAGCCATGATCATGAGTCGTATGCCCAACATCATCACCATCACTCGTGATCGTACGATTTTAGAAGCTGGCGGCTTATTGATGCAGCATAGTATTGATACCTTGCCCGTTGTTACACTTGATCAACCAAAAAAAGTGATTGGAAAAGTCACAAAAACGAGAATGATGGCCTATTTTATCAATGCAGGCAATGATATTGAAAAGGAAAATTATTAATCAAAAAACGGATCAAACAACCGAACCTTTAAAAATTAGGAGAGTGTATTCATGCAAAAGGATAAAATTAAAATTTATTTAGTCTCAGATTCAGTTGGAGAAACCGCACAAAAAATCATTTCTGCTGTCTCAGCTCAATATCCGAGCATTGATATGAGCGATATTCAACGATTCCCATTTATTACAGATGAAGAATTATTACAGCCGATTCTAAAAGATGCCCTTCACGATAAAGCAATCGTTGTTACAACGCTAGTCAACAAAAAACTAGTCAATTTAGTGAAAGATTTCGCTACTCGAACTGGATTACAATTTGTTGATTACATGAGTCCTTTAAGTGAAATTGTTGAGGGAACTTTTGGGGTTCAGCCTTTGCAAGAACCAGGTGCTATTCACAAGCTAAACGAACAGTATTTTAGCCGCGTTTCTGCAATTGAGTTTGCCGTAAGATATGACGATGGAAAAGATGCAAAAGGGTTCTTGGACGCTGATTATGTCTTATTAGGTGTTTCACGTACATCCAAAACGCCATTAAGTATGTATATGGCCAATCGCAATCATAAAGTAGCTAATTTACCTTTGATTCCAGAAGTTGCTTTACCTGCAGAACTAGACCAGATCGATCCAAAGAAAATCATCGGATTAACAACCAGTATTGATAGCTTGATGGGCATTCGCAAATCGCGTTTACATTCACTGGGATTGAAAGAAGATTCTGCTTATACAAACGCGCAGCGTATCCAAGAAGAGCTAGATTATGCTAATCGAATCTTTGAAAAATATAATGCCCTAGTAATCAATGTTGATAAAAAATCAATTGAAGAAACGACAACAATAATCGAAGATTTGGCACAAAACCAATAGTAAGGAGTCCTCTTGATGAGTAATCTTCACTCAAATGAGCTGATTGCCGAAATTATTAATTTAGAAGCTATTTTAAATTTACCAAAAGGAACGGAACATTTCATCAGTGATCTTCATGGTGAGTTTGCCGCCTTCAATCATATCTTGAGAAATGGCTCAGGAAGTATTCGTGACAAAGTAAGTACGCTGTTCAGTCAAGAACTTTCTCAAGACAAAATAGATGAACTCTGCTTTTTAATCTATTATCCAGAAGCAAAGATACAGTCATTAAAGAAGGCGCAAAGTTTACCGCAAAATTGGTGGTTTGAAACGATTGAACAGTTACTGATCATTGTCCGATTTGCATCAAGTAAATATACACGTTCTAAAGTCCGTAAAGCATTACCACAAACTTACGCCTATATTTTAGAAGAATTGATTTATCAATACGATGAAACCACAGATAAAAAAGCCTATTATCGACAAATCATTCAAAAAATCATCGAACTTGGAGAAGCTGAACGTTTTATAGCCGACTTGTCTTATTTAACGCAACGTTTTGTGATCGACCATCTTCACGTGATTGGAGATATCTATGATCGAGGACCTCACCCTGATAAAATAATGGATTCTTTGCTCGACTACCACTCACTTGATATTCAATGGGGCAATCACGATATCATTTGGCTTGGCGCTGTCAGCGGCTCTAAAGCTTGTTTAGCGAATGTATTACGAATTTGTGCCCGTTATGGCAACTTAGACCTCTTGGAAGAGGCCTACGGTATTGATTTACAGTTACTAAAATCATTTAGCCGTAAAATCTATCAGGAAAATAAGGATTTTTTCCCTAAAAAAAATCCTTACAGAGAACTTACAACTCTAGAAAGCACAGATGCAATGAAAATCCAGCAGGCGATGGCAATGATCCAAGAAAAATTAGAAGGACAATTAATTCAGCGCCGTCCCGAATTTCAAATGGACCATCGATTATTATTAGACAAGATTCATGAAAATCAGCTTATGATCGATGGTCAAGCTTATCAGTTAGTCAATACCTGTTTTCAAACAGTTGACTGGAAGCAGCCTTGTCAATTATCAGCAGAAGAAGAATTGGTCATCAGTGATTTATTGGAGCAGTTTCAAAATTCCCCAAAATTAAAACAGCACATGACTTTTCTTATGGAAAAAGGCGCATTGTATCTGTCTTATAACCACAATTTATTGATTCATGGCTGTATTCCTCTTAATGATGATGGATCATTTCAAGAAATTAGCTTTAACAAAAATAAGTATGCGGGTAAAGCGTTACTAGATTTTTTTGAAACGAATATTCAGCAGGCCTTTTCAAAACCATGGTTAACCGAAGATTTTTCAACAGATCTCGTTTGGTACTTATGGTGTGGTGAGCGTTCATCACTCTTTGGAAAAAAAGCAATGAAAACATTCGAGCGCTATTTTATTGAAGAATGTCAAACCCACGTGGAAGAAAAAAATGCTTATTACTCATTAAGAAATGATCCTCAAGTATGCCAAAATATCTTAAAAGCTTTCGGGCTTAATGAACCTGATAGCCACATTATCAACGGCCATACTCCTGTAAAACAAATCAAAGGCGAATCACCAATCAAAGCTGACGGCAAAATGATCGTTATTGATGGCGGTTTTTCAAAAGCTTATCAAAAAGTCACTGGAATTGGCGGTTATACACTTTTATATAATTCTTTTGGAATGCAGTTAGCCGCCCATAAACCCTTCTCTGATCAAGAAACTGCCATCGAAAAAAATGATGATATTATTTCTACCCGCCAAATCGTTGACCGGAAAATTGAACGTTTAAAGGTCAAAGATACAACGATTGGTCATACTTTGATCAAAGAAACCCAGCAGCTAAACAATCAATTGAAACATTCTGGTCAATCAGCTTTTTAACTAAAAAAACGTGAAACAAAACTAAAGTACAGTTTTGTTCCACGTTTTTCCTTTTTACTTAACCAGTTCAAATCGTTGATTCTTTAGTTCATAAACCGCATCACAAGCATTCGCTACTTCTTGTTCATGGGTCACAATAATTATGCATTTTTGTTGTTCATGTGCCACTTTTTGGAACAACTGAACGATTTCTTTGGATGTTTTCTCATCTAAATTCCCGGTAGGTTCATCGGCTACAATCAGTTCATGGTCACAACATAACGCTCTAACAATTGCCACACGTTGTTGTTGTCCACCAGAAAGCTGGGTCACATTCTTAGTGGCAAGGACCTCATCAATCCCAACATTCGCTAAATTTTCTAGAGCATAGGTCTTTTTATCAGCCTGTTTTGAACTTGATATTGACATAGCTGTTAAAACATTATCCAGCGCTGACATGTAAGGGAGTAAATTATACGCTTGGAAAATAATCGAGACATCGTTTTTACGATAATTTCTAAGACCAATTTTTTTCAAGGATTCTTCATTGTAAAGGATCTCTCCAGCCTTTGGCAAGTCTAGTCCTGCAATTAAAGAAAGAAATGTCGTCTTGCCAGAACCACTCGCTCCTAAAATAGCGTACATTTTTCCTCGCTGAAACGTTAAATTCACATTTTTATAAAGAAATTCGTCTTCATTTTTATACCAATAGCCTACTTCTTGTGTTTGTAACATCGCAATTCCTCTTTTCTATGTGGTCAAGATTTTTTTTGGTTGCAATCGCAAAATACCAACGGAAGATAAAACTATCGAGAAGAAACTGATTAGAATACCTAAACCTGCTAATAGTGCGATTTCTTTTGGTTGTACAGAAATATTTAACTCTTGGATCGCTTCTGCTGCTTCAACAGAGCTTGCTCCGATTCGACCCATGGCTCCTCCTGGCCCGCCTTGGCGCTGTTGTCCGTCACCGCCCATTTTATCTGGTTGACCTTGATTCGTTTCCGTTTGTTGAGCATTTTGAGATTGTTGGTTGATCAATTGTTCACCGACAACATTTCCGACAATATTCCCACTAAATGTTGCAATGACTAAAGCAACAACCATACAAATAATGATCTCACTGAAAAATTGTAAGACAACTTTAAAGCGTGATTCTCCAAGTGATAATAATACACCAATTTCATATCGCCTTTCTCTAATTGTCATCATGACGATCAGAGTTAAAATAATTACTCCCGCGACCGCGACTAAAATCACAATATTTTTAGCAAAACTTGCAACATTATTCAAAGGTTGTAGCATTTGTTGATAGGCTTGATCGTTAGTTTGCAAACTAAAGCTGTCTGTATCAATCAGCTTTTCAGCAGAGGCAACAAAGGTGTCCATTGCTTTTGGATCACTAAGTGTGTAGCTTGCTGAATCAATCGTTCCTGTTGCGTCATCTCCTTTTAAGGTATTTGCAAAGGTATATGATGTATATAAGGTGTTCGCTGGATTCAAGAAATTGAACTGCATCCCCATGCTGTCTCCGTTTTCAGATGTCTTATAAATTCCTTTGATCGTTAATTCATAAGTTTTCGTCTCATCTTCGGGATCTGTCAGTTTAAATGTATCGCCAACGTTTAATTCATTTGCCTCAGCAAGGGTTTGCTCAATAACGACATTATTTGTCTCCACATCAGCCTCACTGATTGCTTCACCACTTGTGATTTCAGCAATGCCGTCTGAAAAATCACTCAACATCGACAAATCCATTACGCCACTTACTTGAAAATCGCTTTGCTGCTGCATAGCCATCGGTCCACCGCCCATTTGTCCATCACCTCGAGCTTGTTCCTCCCCTTCATTAACAGCTTGTTCATTATTACTTGTTGAAGAAGTTGTCGTCTCACTTTCCGAATCAGTTGAAATCGGTGTGATCCCATCACCTGCTCCAGCCGATGAAGAGGCTAAAAATGAATAGGATTTCACATTGTCTAAAGCAGCGATTTTTTGCGCATCTGCTAATGAAACTGGCGTCAAACTAAAACTACCTGGATCTGGTTTTGTACTGGTAATGCTGTCTTGACTTTTCTTCATCGCAGCTTCACGATTCGCCGATAGCGTGACACTGGCACCAACACTTTTCTTGGCATTTTCTGTTGCAGTGATTGCAGCGCTTTGAATGGTTAATCCAGCTAAAACAAAAATTAAAATCGCTGAAAAAACAGCACATAATAAAAATGTTCGTCCCTTTTTAGCTTTCATACTTAATGCTGCTCGTTTGATAAAATTCATATAATTCCTCCTTAAATAAAAAACGCAACGGACTCATTTTATTGTTCCTAAAAATTAATCCGCCAACTCTAGCTGATCCATCTGTATTAATGATTTGCCAAAGCAATTAATACTATTTCTTCTGGACAGATACTACTTTAGTTTACAGACCTTAAACAAACCTTAAATACAGATTTCAATTATTTTCGTCCATATCTAACCTTGCAAATCTACAAGAAAAATGATTAAATGATTGTGGCTCTATTTTTAATGAACTAGATAAATAAGTATCAGATAAGATTGCTATCTTACAATTGTTAGAAAGGAACGAAAGGTATTTGGAAAAAAAGAAAATGACTCTATATGGAATGATTTTCTCTATTTGTTTCTTCTTGATCGTATCGTTCTTTTTTTCTGCTCATACAGTAGATTATGCAAACGAAGCAGAAATAAGTGAAAAAATTAGTATTCCAATCAAATCAGCAGCTGTTTCGGCAAACAAAAATCCTGAACCAAAAACTATAGAAACTCCTGAGCTGACGGATTTCTACCATAAAATCAACCAAACAATGATAGATGCTGCCAAAACATTTAATGGCGACATAGGTATGACTTATGTTGACTTAACTACAGGCAAGCAAATTTCTGTAAATGGAACGAAAGAATTTTACAGCGCTAGTACGATCAAAGTTCCTTTAGCAATGATGATTGCGGATAAAGTTGAATCAGGGAGTCTAAAATGGGAAGATCAGCTTACTTTTAATGAAAAAGAAGATTATGAAGATGGAACCGGGATCATTATCAATAATATCCAGCCACAATATTCGGTGAGAACTTTGCAAGAATATAACATCACCTATTCTGATAATATTGCAAAAAACATGTTATATGACACTTTTGGTGGTGATGTTAAAGCAAAACAAGCACTTTATGCTCATTTTTTACAAAAAGAAACGGATTGGGATGACGCAAAATTCACCTCTGAAGATGCGGCTAAGATTCTTAAGATTTTGTATAAAGAAAAAGCATCAAATGTGGAGTATCAAACGATTTATGACTATATGAAAAACACTGTTTTCCATGAACGAATGGAGACTCCAACAACCGCAGGTAAAGTGGCCCATAAAATTGGCTCCTATGAAGGCTTTCTACATGACATTGGTATTTTGGAAACAGAACAGCCTTTTATCTTGACGGTGTTTACAAAGGGTCAAACAGATGCTGGTATTGCTTTTATCTCAACGATCACTGATCAATTGTGGACGATTCAAAAAAATAATTATCCAAATGAATAATCATTTTTAAACAGATTATTGAGCGAAGTTATCAATTCATAACTTCCTCAATAATTTTTTTTTCGGAAATAAAACCTATTCACTAATTATAGACCAAAAATAAAGTTAAATATATTTTACATATTAATTAAAATATATTATAATAATTACGTGACAAAATAAAATCAAAGGAGAGAATCATGAAAAAAAGATTGTTTAAACAAAGTGGGTTGTTATTGTTTAGTGTTCTATTCTTGTATCCATCAAATGAGGTCCTAGCCTCCCCACCAACAAATGGTGTCATTCCTGATAATAGTCCTGCAATCGAGCAACCTAAACTATTGGAAAGACAAACAAGAACAACGTTACCAAGAATTCATGATCCAAGAACCACGAATAATTTAGCCGTTAAAAACCAAGGCAGTTTGAATATCTGCTGGGCCTTCGCTTCAAATGCAGCATTGGAACATCATTACGAGAAAAAAAATGGAACACCGATTTCCCTTTCTGAACGTCATAGTGATTATTTTTTTGCAAGAAATGCCACTTCTATTTTAAATGAGAACCCTTTAGCTTATAATCGTTACTTAGGGGCAGGTGGACAAGAAGCCGCTACGTTTTACAGTTCAATTCGATGGAAATCTCCAGTTTTAGAAAAAGATATGCCTTTTCAATTATCACTTAAGCCATTGTCCTTGATAGATTTGGATAAACCAACTCCTTTCCATGTCCAAGGAATTGTTGATATACCAAAATTGAGCAAAGACTATACCAATTCTGAACAAGTAGCCAGAGTCAATGAAATAAAAAAAGAAACACTCACCAATGGTGGTGTTACCTTTCGCAACAATGGTAAATATTTACAATCAACGAACGCACACTACAATGCTAAAACTGATTCTTACTTTACTGCGATAAAGAATAATCCAAGTGCTATCAATCATGTGTGTCTAATTGTTGGTTGGGATGATAATTTCAGCAAAAGTAATTTTTCTACCCCGCCATCACAAAATGGTGCGTTTATAGTAAAAAACAGTTGGGGTACTTCATATAATGATGGTGGTTATTTTTATGTGTCATATGAAGATTATCATCTTATGACGAACGACTCACATGCTATCAACTCTATTGAAAACAATAATAATTATACACATCAATATAGTAAAACTGATTTCATTACCCCTAGCACAGAATCAAGTTATTCTATTGATAGTCCACATTACTACCTTAGTAACAACTATGATGCGCCAAAAAATAATCATGAAATTATTAAAGCCATTGGAATTCGTACCGTTCAATATAATACGCCTTATGAAATCTATATAAATCCTAATGGTACTGAAAATAAAAACCTGAAAAATCTGATTAAAGTTGCAGAAGGAATAAAAGAATCACCAGGTTTTGAAACCGTTCGTTTGAAAGAACATATTCCTATTTATAGTAAAGACAAATTTTCAGTTGTAATCAAGTTTAAACGTCCTGATGGTGTAGCTCTTGCATATTTTCCTGCTGAGTTTACTTGGATATCTGATAAAGTAGATGTAAGTAATCAATCGTTTTATTCTTCTAGCCGTTCTGATACTTCTTTAAATTTTCAAAGTCTCAAAACTGACTTTTATATCCATGTTTATACGGATGATTTAAAATAATTACCCGAAGTATCATCAGAATTTTTAACTATAAAAGAAAAAATATGATTATGTATAAAGGAGAATCTCGACAACTAGAAACGGTCATTACTTCAAGCAATTCAACAACTAACAGCCAAATTGAATGATCATGATATAAAGCACCGAAAGAAATAATCGTAAACCATCACGGTACTTCTTTTAATTCGTCTACTCCTCTAAATGAAGGGAGCCCTGTTTTAGCCACTTTATCTGATTCAAATAAAAACTATTATTCACTCACTAACTATATCGGTAACTATACGATTTCCATAAGAAAATGAAGAAGTAAGTAAGAACAAATCAATTTTTTAATGTTCTCACTTACTTCTATTTTATTTAACTACCCATATTTTTTATTTTAATCAAACGAGTAATTTCGCTTCGCTCATTTTCTTCCAGTTTCATCTGGATATAATAAATCGTTTCTTCTAATTGAGGAATCGTCATATATTCTAATGCATTCACTCGACGACGTGTTTTCTCTATCTCTTCTGACATTAGCTGGCATGTTTTCTCCACTTCAGCTAATTCCAACAATTTGGGTAAAATCGTCGAAATCCTATCAAAAACTCCGTCTAATTCTGCATTTGAATTTAGATAGCCATAATTCAATGGTGCTTCGACTACCGTTTCATCATAGTGAAAGTTCATGATTGGTACAGTCACGCTCATGATATTTTTTTCAATCACATCTAGTGTGACTTCATTTGCTGGAATTGCAACTAATTCTTCGATAAAAGCTTCATTCAACGTTGCATTCGCTAATACAAAGTTAGACAAAGCTGTTGTTAATTCTTGTTCTACATCGATCCGTAGTTGATTATTTTTTTTGACAAGTAAAATAAAACGGCGCATCAACTCATCTTGCTTGTCTTTTAATAATTTATGTCCTCGAGTTGCCGTACCTAGTTGTTTCTTTAGACGAGAGAGCTCCATTCGAGTAGGATTCACATTTAGCCGTGCCATGTTCGATCACTCTCCTTCAGTCAGGTATTCATCCAACATATCGTCTTTGATTCGTTTTAATTCCGTTCTTGGCAACATCGATAATAGTTCCCAGCCTAAATCCAACGTTTCATCAATTGAACGATTCGTATAAAAGCCTTGATTTACATACTCTTTTTCAAAACGATCAGCAAATTTAGCATAGATTTTATCGACATCTGAAAGTGCTGATTCGCCTAGGACAACAGCCAATTCCTTCGCTTGCTTCCCTTGTGCATAAGCTGCAAATAATTGATTCATTGTCGGCGCATGATCGATCCGAGTTTTTCCTTCTCCAGTCCCTTTATCTTTTAAACGAGAAAGTGACGGCAGTACATCAATTGGCGGTTGAATCCCGCTTTTATACAGCTCTCTAGATAAAATGATTTGTCCTTCGGTAATGTATCCTGTCAAATCGGGAATTGGATGTGTTTTATCATCTTCTGGCATTGTTAAAATTGGGATCTGTGTTACAGAGCCTTTTAAGCCCCTAATTCGTCCAGCACGTTCATACAATGTGGCTAAGTTCGTATAAAGATAACCTGGATAGCCACGACGTCCTGGAACTTCACGACGCGCTGCAGAGATTTCTCTTAGTGCTTCACAATAATTAGTCATATCTGTCATGATCACTAAAACGTGCATGCCTTTTTCATAAGCTAAATATTCAGCCGCCGTCAATGCCATTCTTGGTGTAGCAATTCGTTCGATTGCTGGATCATTGGCTAAATTCATAAACATTACTGAGCGATCGATAGCGCCAGTTTGACGAAAATCTTCCATGAAAAATTCAGCTTCTTCAAACGTAATGCCAATTGCGGCAAAAACTACAGCAAATTCTTCATCACTGTTTAATACATTTGCTTGCCGAGCAATTTGTGCTGCTAATTCCTTATGGGGTAAACCTGATCCAGAAAAAACTGGTAGCTTTTGCCCTCGAACTAATGTATTTAGATGGTCGATCGCTGAAATTCCTGTTTGAATAAATTCGTCAGGGTAGTCTCTAGCGACTGGATTGATCACTTCACCATTGATATCCACCATTTTTTCAGGTAAAATTTCAGGTCCGTTATCTTTAGGACGTCCTAAACCGTCAAAAATCCGACCAACCATATCTTCTGAAACGCCTAACTCTAATGGATGACCAAGAAAACGGACTTTTGAATCACGCAGATTGATTCCACTCGTTCCTTCAAAAATTTGAACCATTGCTTTGTCACCATTTATTTCAAGCACTTGCCCACGTCTGATCTCTCCATTTTGCATTCGGACTTCGATCAATTCTTCATATTTAACGCCTTCCACTTTTTCAACGATCATTAAGGGACCAACAACTTCATTGATTGTACGATACTCTTTAATCACTTGTCATCCCTCCATCAGCAATAATTTGTTTTAAGGTTAATTTGATATCATCAATTAGACCATCTAATCGGTCAATTTCATCTTCTGGTAAATATTTACTTCTAGCTATTTGATCTCTTAATCCAACGGTTCCAGCCATGATCTCAGACAAATATGCCCCTAATGTCAAAGCAACTTGTCCTTCTTCATAAAAAGTCAAAATCAAGCGAAGCATTTTGTATTGTTTCTCTCTTGAAGTAAAGGTATCAACATCATCAAAAGCGTTTTGCTGCAAGTAATCTTCACGAATCGACTTCGCAACTTCTAGCGTCAAACGATCTTTATCAGATAAAGAATCAATCCCAACAAGGCGAACGATTTCTTCCAATTGCGATTCTTCTTGTAAAATCCTCATCCCTTCCATCACCATATCAGACCAATTCACCTGAAGCTGTTGATCTAAATATTTGCCAACTTCTGAATCATACAAAGAATAACTTTGTAGCCAATTAATGGATGGAAAATGACGTTTTTGTGCCAAAGTCGCATCTAGTCCCCAAAATACTTTGACCACACGCAATGTATTTTGTGTCACTGGTTCAGAAATATCTCCACCCGATGGCGAAACTGCACTGATTGCAGTAATACTGCCTTCACGATGATCCTTACCCAAAGCTACAACTTTGCCGGCACGTTCATAATATTCTGCCAAACGACTGCCTAAATAAGCTGGATACCCTTCATCCCCTGGCATTTCTTCCAAACGGCCACTCATTTCCCGAAGTGCCTCTGCCCACCGGGAAGTTGAATCTGCCATGATCGCAACAGAATAGCCCATATCACGGAAGTATTCAGCAATTGTGATTCCTGTATAGATCGATGCTTCACGCGCTGCTACCGGCATATTAGACGTGTTAGCAATCAAAACGGTGCGTTCCATAACAGATTCACCTGTATTTGGATCAATTAACTCGGGAAACTCATTCAACACATCGGTCATTTCATTTCCACGTTCACCACAGCCAACATAAACCACTAAATCAACATCTGCCCATTTCGCAATTTGATGCTGAACCACTGTTTTACCAGCTCCGAAAGGTCCTGGAACTGCAGCAGCGCCACCTTTAGTTACTGGAAAAAAGGTATCGATCACACGTTGTCCTGTCAATAAAGGAACATCTGGATTTACTTTTTCCAGAATCGGACGACTGCGGCGAACAGGCCATTTTTGCATCATTGTAAATTCTTGATCTCCTATCGATGTTTCAATCACATAAATGGTGTCTTCAATGGTAAATTCACCCTGTTTCACTTCTTTGACCTTCCCTTTGATGCCATATGGAACCATGATCTTGTGTGGGATTACTTTCGTTTCTTGGACGAGCCCAATAATATCTCCTGTTGAAACATTATCTCCTACAGCAACAGTTGGCTCAAACAACCATTTTTTACTTCTGTCTAATGCTGGAATCTGAACGCCTCTACTTAAAAAATTACTTTCTGTTACTTGTGCAAATGTATCTAGTGGCCGCTGAATGCCATCAAACATTTCTGAAATCAATCCTGGCGCCAATTCAACCGATAACGCTTCACCAGTCGTTACGACAGGCTCACCTGGTCCGATGCCTGTTGTTTCTTCATATACTTGAATCGATGCGACGTCTCCCCGCATCTCGATAATTTCTCCGATAACACCTAATTCTCCCACATGGCAAATATCCTGAATACTTGCATCAGACATATTTTTTGCCATGACTAAAGGACCAGATACTTTAATAATTGTACCAGTTTGCAAAATCATTCCTCCTATCAAATGTAGTAATGCTCCTAAAGTCGCTTGTTACGGTTCGACATCATTTCAGTTATTCCTTGTGTTTCTCAGTCGAAAGCTGACTCGTAAAGCTAGATCCCACATATTATTGTAAAGTACTCTAACATCCTACAAAATATTTTGCCCTACTGCTCGCTCCACATTATCTTGTATCTCTTTCAGCCCGATCCCTTTTGTCCCATTATGACTTGGGATCAAAATGATAGCAGGTGTGACTTTACTTTTATAACGTTCAATCGTTTCAACAGCTAATTCAGAAGCATCTTCTGTGATAAAAATGACACCGAAATCATCTTTGGCCATTATTTCAATCGTTTCTCTCACTTGTTTTTCCGAAATTGCGTAGACAACCTCAAAGCCAAAAAGTTTGAAAGGCATCACTGAGTCTCTATCACCGATTACGCCGATCTTATAGGTCATCTGTCATCCTCATCCTTTCTCTAATGACTTCTAGTGGAAAACCACTTCGTTTCCCAACTAAAATCAACCGTAAATTCTTCCACTCCACTTCCTTAGCATTTAGAAATGCCAAGAGTGGCAACGGCCCAAAGGCCATGATTTTTGCTTTGTCATACAAACTTGTTAAATAATTATCTTTAACCTTTTCAAAGGCAATTAAATCTAATTCTTTTGTACTAGTAGAAACAATCGCTGTTAACAGTCCACCGTACGCTGTATTTAATGTAAAATCGGTGAAAGCCTGTAATGATTGTTTGGCATAGGCAAGAAAATTCTCTTTTGCGATCGTCCCTGAACTAGATAAGACAGTTGATAAAAAATTCTCGTGCTGCCCTTGAATAATTCCTCTAGCCATCGTGGATATATTCGTCAAATCAATAAATGCAGCAACTTCTCTCACAATATCTTTATTCTCTAAGGATTCAGCTAATTGGCGCTGAAAGGTCAAAAAATTCCGATCATAAATGATATCGATTGCTTGCAATGTAGATGATTCTTGAAAATAATCCAATACTTCAAGAATAGCATCCATCAAAGCTTCAGGTAATTCTGTAGACACTCGGGTACGAATCGCACTTTTTAGCGTTTCTATAGAATATCGTCCGTCATCTAAAAATAAATAATCCAAGTCCCTACCTGTTAGCTCTGCTTTCGTCAATACTTTCAAATTATGAAAAGTGGCTCTTGACGTATAGATTGTGATCACTTCTGGTTCGGGTGCCATTTCGTACAGCCACTCATACAATTTCCCTTTTTCTTTTGCATAAATATAGTCAAACTTTTCAGCAAAATCATCCGTCATATAAGCGTTGTAAACTGTATTTTTCAAGATATCTTTTAGTTCTTCAACAGTTTTTGCAGTCAATAATTGCTCGTACTGAGCATTGCTTAGCAGTTCTGTTTCTTTAAGACGAATCAAAGGATTGATTTGATTATACGCAGTTTCTTTCATCATGATCCTCCTGTCATAAAAAGTGAAACAAATCATTTCTATTTCTATATCTAATTATTAAAAAGCTTTTTTATCCAATTTAACTCACTATGAGTAAAAGAACCTTTGTTACTGTAAAAGCAATTTCGCTACCTTAAAACTATCTATTTTCTTGATTTCTTGCACAAGGCTAGAAAATAAAAAGTTATACTCAATGCCATCCTTTGCTACGATAAAGCCTCCAGCGTTTGGAATCACTTCTTTTTCTAAAACCAAAACTAGTTTCTCTGGCGAATGTACTTGTAGCCATTGATCAGACAGTTTATTTTTGGAAAACTCTCCTAGTTTCAGACCAGCTCGTCCTTCTATTGGCAGTTGATGAATGATTTGTTCTACAAACTGTTGAAATTCCACTTCCGACCAATCATTCATACGTTCAGTTGCTTCTGTAAAAAGCTGTTCTAGATAACCTTGTTTTTGATTTAAAGTTGCTTGTTTTATGTCTAATTGTTGACGGTTTTGCTTTTGCTTAAAGGCTTTCATAGTTTGCTCTTCATTTTTTTCAATTCGTTTTGCTTCTTGTAAATACAACGCTTCTTCTTGTTCTTGATATTCTTGATCGATCCGCATAATTTCTACTTTTTTTTGCTCAGAAACTTCTATTCGACCTTTTTCTAGAATCTGTTCGACAATTTTTTCAATTGCATCCATTTTTATCCTCCTACTACTTCACATTTAGTACAAGTAAGAATGAGATAACAAACCCTAAAATGGCATATGTTTCAACCATCGCAGCATAAATGATCCCTTTTGTTGCGTGTTCGGGTTTTTTAGCTAAAATTTGAATACCAGCCGCTGCAACACGACCTTGAGCGATACCAGAAAACAAACCCGCAAAAGCAATCGGTAAAGACGCTACAAAATAATCCAATCCCTGAACCATTGACATGCTGTTATCTAAATTAATAAAAATCAAGAACGCGATAACGAATCCGTACAACCCTTGCGTACCTGGTAATAATTGTAAAATCAATGCTTGACCAAATTTTTCTGGTTGTTCAGTCGTTAATGCTGCCGCAGCTTCCCCGGTAAAACCAACCCCTTTAGCAGAACCGATCCCAGCTAAAATTGTTGCCATTGCCATTCCTAAAACGGCGAAAAGAATGCCGCCATTGTTGTTAATTAAGTAATCTATCATGTTTTTTATTCCTCCATCAGTCTTTTACTTTTGATTTTTTTTCAATGTTCATATATTTTTCTTCAGCTTTTAGTGGATTAAATGCCCGTCCACCGCCAGTATAAAATTTTCCGAAAAACTCTACATATTGCAATCGTGCACCATGTACATAAGCACTTAGTAAACTTAAAAAGAGATTCAATGCATGTAAGGCTATGATCAATACAATCCCAACGGTAAAGCGTGCAGCAGGCGGCATAAATTCTACTAACATATTAAATGCTGCCGCAATACTTCCACCAGAAATACCTAAAGCCATCAAACGCGTATAGCTAACTAGATCACCAATATACCCTGTCAAACCATATAGGCCATATAACCCTTTGGCTAACCCTTTGACTTTTGATTTTGATTGAATGATTGGTACGACAATGATCGATAAGGCTGAAATAGCAGCTACAACGATTCCCACTGTAACAAACCCATCATTACTAAAAATCAACATACCTAAAACTACGATCACTAGCCCGATCAGTAACCCTTGCCATGCAAAACTTTCACTGATACTTTCTAAATAACGCTTACGCTTCGTTAACTCGATCCCATTGACCATCAAACCAGTCAATAACTGGATAAATCCGAAAACAACCGATAAAATCAAAATTGTATTCACATCTTCCGTGGTTGATAAAATAGGAAACGGGAGCTGTATTCCGAATAATACTTTGGGTAAAGTAGCACCAAAAAACGAGCCATATATAAACCCCCAGATAATCGTCGGAAATGATAAGATCAGAAAGAAATCTGCAAATCGCTTCATTCCACGTGGTAAAACCATTAATTTGAGTGCAAGCAATGCTCCCACTAACATAATCAGTCCATAGCCAATATCGGCTACCATCATCCCAAAAAACACCATGTAAAAAGGCGTCATGATCGGCGTTGGATCAATCTCATCGTATTTGGGCAAACTATACATTTCTGTCAGCATCTCAAATGGTGCTACTACAGAATTGTTTTTTAACTTCACTGGAATGTCCAATTGAATTTCATCATCTGTAGGTAAGTCAAAAACGATATAAAGTTCATCTTTTGGCCTATTTTCTTGCAAGACAGTCAATAACTCGTTTTTTTCGTCTATAGGAATCCACCCCTGCATAATGAAAAAGTAAGAAGTGTTCAAGAGATGCTTTTTAGCCGCTTCACGATGAATAAAAGCGTAAGTCATCTCTTCAGCTAAATATAACTCTTCTAAATAAGCATGATAAGAAGACAATTTAACTTTTAATTGCTTTTCTTCTTCTACAAGTGCAGCCAGTTTTTCTTTATTTTGTTGATATGCTTCCTTAGGCAAACGATCGTATGGATAATTAAATTCGTTAAAGCTATATTTTGCAATAACCTCCGCTACTTCAGCAGTTTGATTCTTTAAATAGAGTAAACTGTAATATATATGATTTTGGCTGTGATAAATTTCCTCTACATAAACAGAATTCACATTTGCTAAATCTGCTAAGAAAAGGGACTGGTTCGCAGCATTGATTGAGCCCAATAAAAGATTGCTACTTTCCAATACATTTTTTTTGGGAATTACATCTAAATATTGCCAACGAGCCAACCATTTTTCTTTTGTTACTAATTCTTTCCTTGTTGATGCAAGTCTAGTTAACTCATTTTTAAGAAAGGCAATTTCTCTTAGATACTTACTGATTTTAGGTTCATCAAACTTTTTTTCTAACGAACCCAAAGTCAGGACTTGCCTTTTTATTCTTTTCTTTTTGGAGGACTTCTCTGAAAATCGTTCAATAAAAGTTAATGCTTCTTGAATTTCAGATAACATTGCTTCAAAATGTTTTTGCTGCGTTGGATCTTCCTTCAACAACGTTGAAGCAAAATGTTTTTCTATATAAGAGCTATCTACATTTGAATGAAAAAAATCTTTGACCTCGATCGTTTGCAGTCCTTGTATAGCTTGAAGAATCTCTTCTTCTTTTTCAGACGCAGCAATAATTGTCATTTTTTCCATTTTATTGACTGCCATAGATTTCTTTCACCCTTTCTATTACATAATCAATGATCGAGTCTTTATTTTTTTCATATTTTTTTTCGAAATCTTTATTTTGTTCTTTTGCTTCACTTAATAGCAGGTCCTTTTCTTTTTGCAGTTGTTGTTCTTTTTGTGTCTCTAACTCTTGAAGTAAACACGTTACTTTTTTTTGACTTTCCTCTTTTTTTTGCTTTAAAGCATCTGTTTTTTCTTGCTCGTATACAGTAAGTTCTTCTTTAACTAGTTGTCTCATTACTTCTACGTCTTTTTCTGCTTCACGAATTTTGTCCAAAGCTTCTAAAACCATTTTTTCACCCCTATCTTTTAAGTCGTTCTTCTTCCATTTTATTATTGTACGTATCAGCCTTTATTACAATCAAAAAGGGAATAATCTGCACTTTAACTGACAAAAAGCACAAACTTATTCCCTTAAAAAATAAAAAAGGGCATAAGTTCAAAAAAACATTCTTCTCACCCCTTGAAGAACCTGATCCTTGAAGCTTACGCCCAACCATTTTATTTGTATAATCTTATCTTAGCAAAAATAATCTGAAATTACAACTTCTTTACAAGTAAACTTTATCTAACTAAAAAAGCTAGGAAAGAAGTTTTACTCATGAGAGCAAACAAAAAACTTATTGTTAGAATAGATTTGTCTTACTCTCCTATTTTTCAGAAAAAAAATACTTCCAAATCATAGTATGAACGTCCGATACGCTCCATGAGCGTCTCTTTCCAGACGTCTGTAAACCAATCATATTTTATTTGATCGATAATACTCTTTTTCAACCCATCCTTCATCAACAGATCATCAATCTCATCTGCATAAAATGAACTTAACAGTGTTAGCATCTTTGTGTTATTATGTTGTTGAAATCTATAAATGCGTCCTTGTTCTATGTAATAAAACCAATGATTTATCACCACCACAAACCGTTCTTCTTTATTTTCTAATAGTGTGATAAACATTTTAGGTGTAATTTTTTTCATATTTATTTGCTCCTCCATATACACTAAATTATTCCACTGCTTATTCTATCATATCTCTTCCTGATCTGATGATTATTTAAATCATTCAGCAAAAACAACAATCCTTCTAAACAATCTTTTTGTTTAAAATTACGGACTATTTGATATAATAAAAGTAGAGTCTATTAAGCTAACGATTGGAGAACAACTAAATGAAACAAAATTTAATCAAAATAACGACGACTTTCCATAATACATGGTTGGTCGATCAGAAAAAAGATCTTTTTTCTGAAGAAAATAATATATTATTTGGCGATACACTTCGTTTGTCTATTTAAAAAAACGATTCTTATTATTTTTCTGAGGAAATTGCACTAACTTATTATAAAGAGATTCTGGTTACAGAAGAACCGACCGAAAGCGAAAGTGCCTTTTTCTATTATATGAAAAAAGTTCAAGAAAAAGTTTACTCAAAATCTTTAGCAGAAAATTATCAGATAGAACAGTATTTAAGTGAAACATAAGCCAAAGACATTTTTGCTAAAGATTCTTAAAAAAACAAATAATAGCCTCTGATTTACTTCATTCAACAGGAAAAGTAAATCAGAAGCTATTATTTTGCACTTTTTTTGTTACGCACTTTTTACTTATACATTTAGTTTTTTTAGTTAAATTATTTGTTTACATCATTGTCTTCTAAAACTCAAATATAAGGCACCTTAATAATCTATCTAGCCCCCACCAGTAATAACAAATACAGAAATAACAATAGAGACTAGAGCCATTAATGATAGCATTAGCGCACCCCCAAATCATTTTTTTTCGGATCAACGTTTGCAAACAAATAATTTTCCTTAAGTAAAGAATAACAAACAGACTCGAAAAAATAAAGTAGAAATATTGAAAAGTGCGAAATTGGCATAAAAACCTAATATATTACATTTTTTTTTATTAAAAACAAGAATTTTATGATTACTCCATGCTATAATCGCATAAGAAGGGAGAGAAACGCTTGAATATCATAGAAACCTTACGTTTTTTTAGATTAAAATTGAAACTTACACAAAGAGAAATGATGTCAGAATACACAGATCCTTCTACGTATTCAAAAATTGAAAGTGGTAAGCGTTCTTTAAAAGTAAATGAATTGGAAGAAATATTAGGACAGATTTCTATTAATGCGGATGAATTCTTTAGTTTTACAACTTTCGACAAAGAGCAACAAGATTTTAGAGAATTTTTTTATTATTGTGGCGCTCACTTAGAGAATAAAACAACCAAACAAAAATTATTAACTTACTTTTATTCATTAAATGATAAAAGAGAAAAAAACTTAAGAGAACTGTCAAACTATATAGCGATTAAGAATTTTTTCCACGCGCACTGGAAAGAGGTCGAGCCAATTACATCAGAAGAAGTCAATGATATTTTTGAAGAACTATTAAAAAAATCATTTTATCTTCAATATGACTATGTAATCACTGCGAACTTAACTCGTTTTTTTAGCGCAAAACAAGCTGATTTATTGGTTGCTCGAATGTTTCCCATCAAATATGAGGAACAGCGAGACTTCACTACTAAAAAATTTGCCTATAATATTCTGATTAATCTAATCTCCTTAAAATTGTATGCCAAAGATTATATTGGTGCTGAAAAATATATCAGATTAGCTAAGAAACAAGATAAACAAAGTGAAAATTATAGTTTCAGATTGAATTTGCAGTATTTGTCGAACCTTCTAAATTACATTCGTGAAGGCGAACCCTTTTATATGGAACGTGTCTATGATTTCATTCACTTACTAGAAAATACTGGAGATACTTTGCAGGCTGCACAAGTAAAAAAAGAAGTAAAGATTCTCACCCATGAAAAAGATGGTGAAAAATTATTAAGCAGCTATTCAGTTGGACTTTTAAAAGAAACTTAGTCTATTTTATGTTTTGAAATCACCTTAAAACAAGAATATCCCACCTTTTTCAAGGTGGGATAAGGAGTATTACTCGGATTGAGTAAAATGAAATACTGTTAGGGTACATTTATAATACTACACCATGTTATCAATTTCAACCCTTTAGTTCACTTTTTATTCAAAGTCTTTTCGCCTCTCTATTTTGATACTACTAGTCCAATTATTTTCATAATTATTATTTTTTCTGTTAAAATAAAGAAAAAAGATAAAGAAGGCGACATAAATTGAATGTTATATTTAGAAAAAACGGAATTATAATTATATTTTTAATATTGATTAGTATTACTTCTATCTTTCCTTATTTTTTTAATAACTATATTTTCAGTCAAGATGACCTTTTATTTCACAGAACCAGATTAGAAAGCTACACCTTAGCGGTAAAGCATTTAGATTTTTTCCCACGCATCTTTCCTACAATGGGGCTAAATTTTGGATACGGTGCTGATTTATTTTATCCTTCTATTTTATTGCTGCCATTTGCACTTTTTAGAATTGGTGGATTCTCTTTCGTATCTTCTTACTACCTATTTCAACTATTTATCAGCTTTATTACAGCTATTATCTCTTATTATTTTTTCTATTCTATACACCATTCAAAAAAATCATCCTTACTATTTTCTTGTTTTTATACGCTATCTACCTATCGTTTAATCGATCAGTCTGTGAGAGCTGCACTTGGTGAAACATTAGCATTTGCCTTTTTACCTTTATTAGTCTTAGGTATTTACACCCTTTTTTATACGCATCAACATCACTGGAAGCTGCTCGCAATAGGAATGAGCTTGTTGATTGCCAGTCATTTGATCACAGCTTTTTATTCTTTTCTCTTGCTACTTATTTTTCTCATATTCAATTGGAAAAAGTGCAAGCTAGCTCAGCTAAAAAGCCTTACTAAAGCTTTCTTATTAACAGTTGGTTTATCCGCCTGGTTTTTATTCCCTTATCTAGAACAAATCGAACAGCTAAAATTTAATTTTAACAACACCACATTATGGGCGAACGGTTTGCATTTTAGTTTAGGCGATTTATTTATAAATAGTCTTACCAACTTAAGTGCCCCGTTTACCGAACTAAAACCGAATATCGGCTTGTTTCTCTTAGTAACCATTATCGCTGCTCTATTTAGTTACCCTAAACTCACAAAAACGAATCAACGACTTACGTTACTGACTCTTTTTGTTATTTTACTGGCTACTAATCTTTTCCCATGGGCATTTTTTAAAACATCAATCCTAGCAACGATTCAATTTCCTTGGAGACTATTATTATTTGCTTCTTTTTTTGCTAGTCTACTTGCAGTTTATTTGATCGAACAATTTCAACTGGATTCTAAAAAAGAGTTTCTAATATTTATTGCATTATCTATTTTTTTAACAATTGGATTTAATAGTAATAATTTAGTGCAAGCTCGCATTCAAAACAATGTGACCGTGACAAATGAAAATTTTTCTGATTTTTATGAATCGGAAATCGGTCATGGGAAAGAATATTTAGTAAAAGACACTGACTTCAAAAAATATTTTGCCAGTCCCGCTCTGATTATTGATGGCGTTCCTTCTACCACTAATTTTTCTGATCCAAGTAGCAACAAATATAATTATAACCACTTTACGTTACGAACTAATGGTACTCAAGAAGTCCAACTACCCAAGTTTTTCTATAAAGGCTATGAAGTCATTGATAATCAAAAAGTGATTCCTAACTATAATAAAGCAGGACTCGTTACTGTAAAACTTAATGAAGGGGAGCATGCTCTTTCTATTTCATATAAGAAAACATTGGTTCAAAAAATTTCGGTTATTTTTTCAATATTGATTTTTGGGATACTATGCTTTCAATATATAGGTAAAAAAATACTCAACAAGTGATACAGTTTCTCTTTTCAAATTTCGCTGTATAGACTCAGTCAATTGAAAGCGAAGGAAACGTCAAGAAATAAGATGGAAGTTCTTCTTATTTCTTGACGTTAGATAGTTGAACTGTGTCCTTCTTTCGAAAAAGGTAAACAGCCATCGCAAATAGTTGCTAAATGATTTATTCTGCTCTTCTTCCTTCTATTTGCTCAGTCTAGGTCTAGTCGTATTTTCTTTGATTTACTTCTCAAACTAAACATTCCATCAACGGCTTTTCAGTCTGTAATTTTCGCGAATAACTTTGTATTGATTGTAGTCGGACAAATTCTTATTGGAAGTGGATCTTTTAATTTTTTCGTTTGTTGTGCAATTAGAGCAAGTTATTACACTTAGCAGTAAAAAGCCCCGTATTCTTTTACGTTTCGTCATCTTCTTCAATCTTTCGCACTATTTTGGCTGGACTTCCTACTACAACCACATTATCAGGAACATCCTTTGTTACTGTTGAATCCGCAGCAACAATCGAATTCTCTCCAATAGTAATGCCTGGTAAAACCGTCACATTTGCCCCAAGCCACGCATTTTTCTTAATACAAATCGCCTCTACTTTAATTCCGCGTCTTTTTTCGGGGGAAATCAAATGATTCACTGTAATTAATCTAGAACCTGGACCAATTAACACCTGATCTTCAATCGTAATACCACCCAAATCAACAAACGTAACATTTTGATTAATAAAAATATCTTTGCCAAAAGTGATATGTTTCCCAAAATCAGTATAGAAAGGTTGAGAAATTTTTACCGATGAATCAATTGTTTGTCCAGTAATTCTCCCTAAATACTGTAAAACCTCTTCATTGGAATAATATTTTGCATTCAACAACATTATTAATCGTTCATTATCCTGTTTGACCAAATGGATTTCTTTAAATAAGGGCGAATCTTTTAATATCTCTTTCCCTATAATCTTCTGCTGTAACTCTAAAGCTGACATTCATTTTCCCTCCTTACATATTCGTTCATTTTTCACTATCCAAATTATACCTAAACCCGTTATACTTAACTAATACCAATTAAATATATATAACTATTCATTTTAGTTATAGGAGGGAATAGTCAATGGAACTTCGTGTTTTAACCTATTTTTTAACTGTTGCAAGCGAAAAAACAATTAGTAAAGCCGCTGAAGTCTTACATCTGTCCCAGCCGACTCTTTCAAAACAATTAAAAGAATTAGAAGAAGAGCTCGGTGTTACATTATTTACTAGAGGAAATCGATTTATCACTTTAACGGAAGATGGTATCTATTTAATGAATAGAGGAAAAGAAATTCTATCTTTAGTTGAGTCAACAACAACAAACCTCATTAAAAATGAAATAATCAGTGGACGAATAACGATCGGTGGCGGAGAAACACAAGCGTTTGAGTTTCTTGGTCGTATTTTTCACGATCTTAGAAACGACTACCCGGAAATTGACATCCATCTTTATAGTGGAAATGCTGATGATGTATTAGAAAAAATTGATACAGGGCTTTTAGATTTTGGACTCGTTATTGACCCTGTAGAAAAACAAAAATACGAATATATTCGGCTACCTCTAATCGATTCTTGGGGAATATTAGTCAATAACTTGCATCCTCTTGCGAACCTAGACAAAGTTCAACCAAAAGATATTCAACGTACACCTTTGCTCATTTCAAACCAATCATTGGTTGATAATCAACTCTCCGAATGGCTTGGTGGAAATATGGATCATTTTAATGTGATTGGTACTTATAACTTACTTTACAATGCTTCACTGTTGGTGAAAGAGAATGTCGCCAGTGTTCTTTGTATCGATGGTATTGTGAATACAACCAATACAAATCTAACGTTTGTTCCTTTCTCACCTCCATTGAGTGCAAATGTCAATCTTGTTTGGAAAAAAGATCAATTCTTTTCACGGGCTTCAAAAGAATTCTTACGCATGATTAAAGCTTCACTGTAATCGTTCACTTGTATAACGATCAAAAGTCGTGTTTTATAAAATTCAATTATTTATGAAAATAGCCTTAAGCTGAAGCTTCATGATGTTGAATACAAAATTTTGATGAGAGAAAGGATAATCATTTAGAAATTTCTATAAAATTATTCTTTTCAAAAGTGGATATAATGTAGGCTTTCAGCAGGATTACACCAAAAATTAATATCATGGTGATTTAGACTTTGAGTAATAACAAAACAAGTAGATAACTTTTACGCTATCTACTTGTTTTGTTATTATCTCCGTCCTGCGGAAAAACGACCGGATGAGCTTCTACTACTAGAAGATGTATAATTTGAATTACTTCGAGAACTTGTCTGCCTTGATCTACCTGAACTTGATCTTGCCCCTACAAAACCACCGCCACTTATAAATGAACCTCCTGGATCAAGTGGTGCCTCATTTTTTAATTGTGGTGCTTTTGCTGCCACATTATACACGACTATGTGGTCTCGATAAAATACTTCGCTAGGCGATAAATCCTCGGCTGATGCCACCACTGGTAATAAAGCATTCAACATTAACCAAAAAAACTACTAAACTACCACTTATAAACAATCTCTTTTTCACAAAGAAACGTTTAAATATGTAACGGATAAAAAGAAATACACGAATAACGCACATTAACATTCATTTAGACCAACTTACTTCTTTTTATTGTCGGATTCACGACTTCTTAATATTTTTAATAGTTCAAGAACTATAATTATTGATTAATGAATTTAATTTACGCTGATACTTAACGCCGTTTTTTTTATTTCTAATACAAAATCAGTAACTTTTGCATTACTTCCTTTTTCTCCCATTTACTAAAAAATAAAAAAACAGCCATAAACCCTTATAAAAAGGCGTTTATAACTATTTCTTCGTTTCAACTTTTCTTCTCACATTTACTAAAAATGGAGACGGCGGGAGTCGAACCCGCGTCCAAACACATTGTCACTTAAACTTCTACGCTCATAGTCATACTATTTTAAGGCTTCGCTGAAGTTCATGCCGCATAACAGGCCCAAACTCTCGCTAGTCTGATGATCTCTTTTAAATTTTACAGACGGAAAAATTTAACGTATCCCACTTAATTTGAGACCCTTACCCGAGCACATGGGCGATGCCGGGAGGATCTTCACCCGCTGTTTTTACGCAGCTAGAGCGAAAGTAGTGTTTTCGTTTTTAGCAGTTATATTTAACTGTAACGTTTTTACGTAGACGTAACCTACGAAACGCGATTCAAGCTCAACTATGCCTGTCGAATCCGTAACGTCCCCGTTATGATTGATAGCATATTTTATGCTTTGCTTAGTATAACATATTTTTCCAGACTTTCAAAGGAGTAGAGGCTGATTTACTGCCTCGTTATTCATACATGATAACAAAAGAAACTGACAATGGCGCAACCATTCTAAAAATCAGTGACCTGTCCCAAATGTATTGACAAGAATCGTTCCAATCACAATAAAACCAATACCAATGATCGTAGGGGTATTGATTTGTTCTTTCCAATATATCACGGAAAAAATAGTGATCAATATGATCCCGATCGCTCCCCATAACGCATAGGCTACATTTAAAGGCATATATTTGATTGCTTTAGATAAACTGTAAAAACAAACAATATAAGCAATCAAGCATTCAACTGATGGTAGTAATTTGCTGAACCCATCTGTTGCCTTTAATAAATTTGTTGCAATGACCTCACTTATTATAGCAACAAATAGATACAAGTATCCAATCACATAACTCTCCTCCTCCATTACTTACTCTAAAAAATCATCGAAAGATTTAGTCATTCAACATCCCTCGATGATTCTTATTCGACTATATGTAATCGCACCGATATAAACTCAACGATCTACAGTGTAATTTAATATCCTGTTGATTCCAAATTTATCTATGACCATCCCATATTTTTTAGACCAAAAAGTTTCCCCAAACGGCATTGTTATTTGCCCATCTTCTGATAAACTGGCGAAAAACAGATCAAGCTTTGCTTCATCATCCGTATTGATCACTAAAGAAACATTATTGCCTCTCACAAACGTCAGCCCATTCCGTCTGGAACATCTGAAAACATAACCGGAACTCCTTCTATCGTCATCGACGCATTGACGATCAAGTCTTTCCATGCTTCAGGTGTGGGGTGTTCTGGATCTTCGGGAGCATCGGCAAAAGTCATGACTTCTTCGCTTTTTACATCGAATACTTTTTCTTAAAATGCAATTGCGGCAGCTGCATCATTCTTAAAGTTCAGATACACTTTTAACATGTTCATCATCCTCTCAATCGATTCTTTCGATTATCTCATGTGAAAATAGATTAGGCGAAAGGAATGCTCCGTTTTCAGGAAAAATCTGTATTGTTTAAGAGCGCTGTAACAAATTGTTCCAAATACTCTTGATCTATTTCATCATAGCCATCTGTCACTGAACTATCCAAATCTAAAACACCAAACAACGTTCCTGCTTTGACCAGTGGTACAACAATTTCTGATCGTGCAGCAGAATCACACGAAATATAGTTTTTATGATTTTTCACATCAGTCACAATCACCGTCTCTCGCTTTTCAGCAGATTCGCCGCAGACTCCTTTCCCCATTTTGATTCGGGTACAAGAGACTTTACCTTGAAACGGTCCCAAAACTAATTCTTCTCCTGTAAACAAATAATAACCAGCGAAAACTGTATTCGGTAAGGCATCCGCCAACAATGCTGAAGAATTTGCTAAATTGGCAATTTTATCCTGTTCAATTTCAATGATTGCAGCTTGTTGTTGGACTAGAAGTTCATACGCCTCTATTTTCTCTTTTTTGCTTTTCCACATTGTTCATTCACGCTCTTTTCCATCTGGAATCAGTACTATTGCTATTCATTTTATTATAGCATAAATTTATCTTTAAGAGTTTTCATTGATTTTCAATTATTCTGTATCTTATTTCCATTTTTTCTCATATTGAAGTTCATACTCTTCATAACAACTTCAAATGAATTCACACTTTTTTCAACCTTTTTTATGTTTGATTTAATCTATTAAGGCTATAGTTTAATCATAGTAAACAACCAATAATTTTGTGGATGAACGTGGTGTTAAAACTCTTTGAGGACTAACGGATGTTTATTCTCGACCTGATGAGGTGTAGGTTCGAATCCTACCGTCCACGTATGTGCACTCTATGTACTTAATCCTATATACAAATCTGATGAAAGGAATGAGGTATTATGAAAAAGATTTTGGTTACAGGAGCAACATTATCAGCAATTATGTTTGCTGCTCTTTCATTTTTAAAACACAGTCCGAAACCTCACCATGATTATAGTAAATTATAATAAGAAAGTTGTCTTGAGCATAACATGTCCAAGACAACTTTTTTTCGTATACTTTTAAACAGAAATTCTTAGTTCGTCAAATCTTCCCCATTTGTCGCAATGACTTTTTTATACCAGTCAAATGATTTTTTCTTCGAACGTTTCAAGGTGCCATTTCCTTCGTTATCGCGATCGACATAAATGAATCCATAGCGTTTTTTCATTTCGCCAGTTCCAGCTGAAACAAGATCGATACAGCCCCATG
>NZ_MIKC01000009.1 GCF_001730315.1 Enterococcus ureilyticus | reverse complement strand
TTATCAGTTAGTTGTTCCTTTTTTGTGTTTAAATGCTTAAAAAAGTGCTGGTAGAAAATCTTTTTTGATTTCCACCAACACAATATATTATAGAGCCGTTATAATCACACAATCAAGAACCTCATCTTCTAACGAATCAGAAGATGAGGTTTTTTTTCTGTTTCTTATGACTCTAAAGACAGCACAAGTTGCTCTAGTTCATTTAGTCTTGCTTCAAAAATAGTCATCGCATCTTCGATATATTGTGGCTTGGTCATATCTACTCCTGCTTTTTTCATGACTGCTATCGGATAATCACTACTACCTGATTTTAAATAGGCCAAATAATTTTGCAATGCTAAAGGTTCATTCGCTAATATTTTATTTGCTAATGCGGATGCTGCTGAAAATCCTGTAGCATACTGATAAACATAATAATTGTAATAAAAATGAGGGATTCGGGACCATTCTAATGAGATTTCCGGGTCTTTTTTCACTTGCGGACCATAGTATTTCTGATTTAGTTCTCCATAATACTCACTTAAATATTCACTCGTTAAAGGAATTCCTTTAGCATCCTCAGTATGAATAAAATGTTCAAATTCGGCAAATTGAGTTTGACGGAAAATCGTTCCTTTAAAACCGTCTAAATAATGATTCAATACATATGCTCTGATTCGCGGGTCTGTTTCCGTTTCTAGTAAATATTCTGTTAAAAGATTTTCGTTCGTTGTTGAAGCTATTTCAGCTAAGAAAATTGAGTAGTCTCCATAGACATACGGTTGATTACTTCTAGTGAAATAACTGTGAACACTATGTCCCATTTCGTGAACTAATGTGTAGAGTTGATCTAAGCTATCATGCCAGTTCATCAAAATATACGGCACTGTATCATAGGCTCCAGATGAATAGGCGCCACTGCGTTTGCCTTGATTTTCAACTACATCGATCCAACGATCTGTAAACGCCGTTTGAACTATATTTAAATATTCTTCTCCCATTGGCTTCAATGCTTCAATAGCTTTCTCTTTTGCCTCTTCATAGGAATACTTGATTGAGGCTTCTCCTAAAATCGGTGTGTACATGTCATACATATGAAGTTCATCTAGTTTTAACAAACGTTTCCTTAGAGACACATAGCGATGAAGCAACGGTAAGTTTTGATTGACTACATCCAATAAAGTATCATAAACACTTTCTGGGATATGGTTATTGCTCAAAGCGGCTTCTCGTGCCGAAGAGTATTTACGAATCTTGGCTTTATAATTGTGTGCTTTGACGTGCGAACTCAAGGTTTGAGCAAATGTATTTTTGAATTGTTCGTATACCGTGTATAACCCTTTAAATGCTTCTTCACGAACACTTCGATGCGTATTTTCCATTAATTGTCCGTAAACACCATGAGTCAACTGAATCTTTTCTCCCTGCTCATTTTCAATCACCGGAAATTTCAAATCTGCATTATTCAAAATTGAAAAGGTATTACTAGATGCTTCAAAGATTTCACCTGCGCCAGCCAACAAAGCTTCTTGATCAGCAGATAATATATGCGGCCTGTCGCTCAAAATATTTTCTATAAAATGGCGGTAGATTTCAAGCTGGCTGTTTTCGTTAAAGTACCCCCATATTTTATCGTCACTTAACGATAGTACTTCAGGTTCAAACCATGCTACCGCTTCACTTGTTTGAGCTAATAGAGAGCTTGCTCGTGCATACAAAGCTTGATAAGCCGTATTCGTCGTATCTTGATCATTTTTTAAATGAGCATATACATAAATCACTTCAATTTTACGATAGATATTTAATAACATTTCAATACTATTTAAAAATGTATCACTATCTTTGTCTAATCTACCTTTGAAGTGCTCAACTTCTTTTAATTCATCAACTAACACTTGATACGCTTCATCAAACGCTTCATCATTTTCAAAAATTTTTGTTAAGTCCCATGTCTTTTCAATAGGTAAGCTGGAACGTTCTGGTAGTTGTTTTGCTTCACTCATTACATCTGCCCCTTTTCAAATTATTCTTATATAGATTTATCTTATCACATTTCTAATTGGAGTAGCAGTGATTATACGTTTATTTTTAATTATTTGCAGCCATGCTTTAATACTTATTGGGCTTTGATCCGAATTTCCAGCCCTCACTTCCCAACCATTTTGTACTTTGGTTAAATGCCCACACGAAATCAAATAGATAAATAGTTGATTCAAACAAATAGCTTGAATTGATTTCATCGGTACATTAGGTAACTCATAAAACAGTTCAGATGATTCTTCCAATTCTTTTGCCAAAACATTTATTAAAGCTACATGTCCAATAACATTCTGATCAAAAAACTGTACCCATTTCCAGATTTTAACTTTTAAAAGTATGTCTGATCCTCTGCAACAAAATATACGGAGACCTGGATAATAAAACCAATTAGGTAGTTGAAGTAGATGAAAATGATTGTTATATAATGCAGCCTGGACTACTCTGATCCTTTCATCACGTACTAATAATCCTTTGTTCAACTCAAAATAATAGTTCTGTATTAATTCTCCAATTTTAATTTCTCTTTGAATATAAACTTTAGATTCCTTTGGAAAATCGAAAATTTGCTTTAATGAATGACGATAAAATGACCATGTCTTTTTTGAAGAATAAAGTCTTTTTTTCCAATCCTCTTCTATATGAAAATGTAATGACAATTCTTCTTGCTCCCAGTCTACTGCCCATAAATAAAATCCAATTTTATCAGAATAGTAACATAAATTTTTAGCTAGTTCGCTTAATACTTGGTGATTTGAAAATATTTTTTTTCCGCAAATCCAAATAGGGATATAGCCGTTCTTTTGATAGTTTTTAGTTCGTTCTACCAATCTTTGAATACTCAACGGACTGCACTGAATTTCCAAAGCAATATTTCCTATTAAAAGGTCTGGACGTTGATTTAAGTCTGGTAAATATTTTTCTAATTCATAACAGATAGACTGCCTCTCACACCATTTAGTAAACATTTTTTTTAAAGTTAAATGCTCAAGGGTCTCTCCTTCAGAATGAATAGTACAAGCACTGTGACTATAATGAGAAAAATGTGGTAATTTAACTTTGCCATTTTTTATTCGAACCGGATGCTTACAGGCAGGGCAAAAATACGGCTGATCTCGCAACTGTTCTACTTCTGCTCTAGATAAATGTAATAAGGTTACAATTTTATCGTCTTTTGAATATGCATTCAACATCTTAATCACCTCATAATTAAGATACGCATAAAATTAAAAAAATCATCAAAAAAACTGAGCTAAAACGATCATCGCTCTAGCTCAGTTTTCCAACTATTCAAAGTAATATCTTGTTAATTCTAATGCGTTACGTTCCATAATACAGGTCCCATATTCATTCAATGTTTCAGGTGTCACAGCAGATAAATTAGCATATTCCAATAATTGAGCCATTTCATTTTCTACATTGTTTTTCCCTAATTCATCCAACAAGAAAATAGTTTGGAGATAATATGTTCCTTTAAATGTATATAAATTCGCTATTACAGATTGTAGGAATACTTCATTTGCCAGTTGAACCATCGTGTCAAAATCGTTAAGCTCAAAGACTAAATTTTTTACTGTGTTATCAGAAAATTCCTGTGTTTCATCAGCAAAATCCTCTTCAATTTGTTTACGAATTATATTACTTACTTCTTCTGAATTTAAATCGTTGAAGCCTTCAAAATTAGACACTTCATCGATTGATGCATTCTTACTAATAAATAGTTCTAACCCATCGCTTTTTGGCAGAACCTGAAAGGTAACAGCTTCACTGCCTTGAAATTCATCTTCCACATCAACTTCTTCTAAAATACTATAGAAAAAATTTTCTACTTCTTTATGGTTGCCTAGCAAATCTAAAAATGTGATTCCTCTATCAGCTAAATCTTCATTGCCAATCAACACACGTATGGTATTTTCATTGATATGTTCCATTTCCATGTCGCTACACCTCACTTTTGCTAATCAGGAAACTTATTCTTACGTACATTGTAGCGGAATCACGCCAAATGTAAAGGGAAAAGTCACAATCTTCCTAAATAATCTGTTGTCTTAGGATATTCCTTAAATTTCGATTCTTATACATATATGTTCTTTTTTTATAATATCCTATAAAAAAAGCAATAACTTACTATGTAGGGATTAATAGAAAAAGAAAACCTCTGTCACAAGGACAAAGATTCTCCTCTTACCTTTTATAAACCTGCCATCAATTGCGCTTGACGTAATTCCAACTGCCGAACTCCTCTTGGCAAGAAGCGTCGAATTTCATCCTCATTAAAACCAACTTGTAATCTTTTTTCATCAATCATTATTGGTCGACGCAACAATCCCGGATTCTCTTTAACTAACTCTAACAAGTCCTGCAACGGAAGTTCATCCAAATCCATATTAAGTTTTTGGAAAACCTTAGAACGAGTGGAAATAATTTCCTCTGTTCCATCTTCTGTCATTCGCAAAATTGCTTTCAATTCAGAAATATTCAATGGTTCTGAAAAAATATTTCTTTCCTTGAATGGAATCTCGTGTTCTTGCAACCATGCACGAGCCTTACGGCAAGACGTACAACTTGGGGAAGTATAAAGTGTCAACATGTGCACCACTCCTTTTTGTGACTTGGGTCACTTTTTTGAAACAGGAAATCTAACTGTTTTCCTATTTAATTTAAGTATACCCAACTTCTAATAAAAATACTAGTTCTTTTTCCAAAAAATTATATAGTTTTTCGTTATTTTACGTGTTTTTTTTTAAAAATAAAATAAAACTTGTCTTTTTACAACATAAAATTATAACGTTTTCAAAACGAATAAAACTGATACAGCTTCCATAAAATTCTACAACTGTATTAGTCTAAAAATTCTGACATTTTATTTTTTTTTAGTAATCCTGTTTTTTTTTACTTTTAGCTGTATAATGATAGCAATGAGTTTTTTATTAATTGATTAAGGTGGTTACTTTATGGAAACTATATTTTCTGGCATTCAACCCAGTGGGACACCAACGATTGGAAATTATATTGGTGCGATGAAACAATTTATTGATTTACAAAATCATTATAACTGTTATTTTTGTATTGTAGATGAACACGCTATAACAGTCCCTCAAGATCCATTGAAGTTACGGCAACAGACACGCAGTTTAGCTGCCTTATACCTAGCTGTTGGACTAGACCCTGAAAAAGCGACGATCTTCATCCAATCAGAGGTTTCCGCACATGCTGAAGCGGCTTGGATCATTCAATGCAACACAACAATTGGTGAATTAGAACGGATGACTCAATTCAAAGATAAATCACAAAAAAATGGACGGACAGGAGTTAGTGCTGGGCTTTTAACGTATCCACCTTTAATGGTTGGTGATATTGTTTTATATAATGCAAACCTTGTGCCTGTTGGCGATGACCAAAAACAACACTTAGAATTGACTAGGGATTTTGTTGAACGCTTCAATAAACGCTATGGTCAAGCGAATCAAGAAATTCTGGTCCTTCCAGAAGTAAAAATCGCCAAACAAGGCGGACGTGTGATGAGCTTACAAGATCCAACTAAAAAAATGAGTAAATCTGATTCAAATACTAAAGGCTTTATCTCTATGCTAGATGAACCTGCTGTTATACGTAAAAAGATTAAATCAGCTGTCACAGATTCAACAGGTATTATTGAGTACGATCCTGAGAATAAGTCTGGTATTTCAAATCTACTAAGTATATTTTCTTCCGCTACGGATCGTCCAGTCGAGGAAATCGCTCAAGCCTATGAAGGAAAAGGCTATGGAGAATTTAAGACTGACCTGGGGGAAGCTGTTGTGGCACTATTGGCCCCAATCCAAGAGCGTTATCATGAACTATTAGCTTCTGATGAGCTAGATAACATCCTTGATCAAGGAGCTGAACAAGCACGCCTAGTAGCAAATAAAACCTTACAACGCATGAAAAATGCGATCGGTTTAGGAAGAAAACCGCGCAAAAGAAACTAATAAAAAAACCAAGCTGAACAAATCAGCTTGGCTTTTTTACTCTCTAAACTGAGCATCATGCAAACGACGATAGTGTCCACCTTTTGCAAGTAATTCTGCATGCGTCCCTTCTTCTAATATTCCTTTATCACTAACAACAATGATCCGCGTTGCATGTTTAATTGTTGCCAAACGATGAGCGATAATCAGCGTTGTTCGACCTTTTGCTAAAGAATTTAAAGATTCTTGGATCACTTGTTCTGTCTCCGTATCCAATGCAGAAGTCGCTTCATCAAGGATTAGAATCGGTGGATTTTTTAGGAACATTCGAGCAATTGCCACTCGTTGTTTTTGCCCACCTGAAAGTTTCACACCTCGTTCACCAATTATCGTATCTAAACCTTCAGACATTTGATCGACTACTTTTTCCAAATGAGCCAACTGAACAGCTTTTTGAATTTCCGCTTCTGTTGCATCTAATTTACCATAAGCAATATTTTCTCGAATTGTTCCCGGAAATAAGAACACGTCCTGTTGAACGATACCAATTTGACTTCTTAGAGAAGCCAGTGTCATTTCTTGAATATTGATCCCGTCAATGGTAATTTTGCCTTCGGTTACTTCATAAAATCTTGGCAACAAGTTACATAATGTCGTTTTACCTGAACCACTTTGACCGACAAAGGCAACTGTTTCACCTGGTACAATAGATAAATCAATATGATTTAATACTTTTGTAGAATCCGCATAAGAAAATGAAACATCATCATAGACAATATCCCCATGTAAATGTTCAACAGCTACAGCATCGGGCTTATCTTGAATGGTTGGTTTTTTATCGATTTCTTCTGTAAACCGCTTAAATCCTGCAATTCCTTTCGGATAACTTTCGATCATGTTGTTGACTTTTTCAATTGGACGGACAAAAACATTCGATAATAAAATAAAGCCAACGAATTGCCCATCTGTAATCTCACCTCTAATTGTATAATACGCTCCGAAAATCAACGCAAATAGATTGATCAATCGAATCAAAAAGTAATTATACGCTGAGCTGATGCCCATTACTTTATAAAACAAAATCTTTGATTGACGATACGCTTGATTCAATCCTTCAAAACGTTGACGCTCAAAAGGTTCATTAGCAAACGATTGCGTCACCCGGATACCACTAACAGATGCTTCAACACCTGCATTAAAGTCACCCAAATTATCATAAATTTTTGTATTGACCTTGGTCATCTTTTTATTGAAGAAAACTAGTGCAATCGTAATAAATGGCAACACAATAAAAGTAGCTAGCGCTAACTGCACATGGATTCTTAGCATCAAATAAAATGAACCAATTATTGTCATTACTGTGATAAACACATCTTCTGGTCCATGATGAGCTACTTCAGAGATTTCAAATAAATCAGTTGTCAAACGACTCATCAATTTCCCTGTTTTTTGATTATCATAATATTCAAATGGCTGCGTTTGTAAGTGTCCATATAATTCACGACGCATATCCGTTTCAATATTTACCCCTAACTTATGACCAAAAAATACAACGATATACTGTAAAATTGTATTGAGTATATAAAATAATAGCAAACCTGCACAGGCTAACCCGATCAAACGAAAATTTCCTTTAGGCATGATTTTATCAATCACTTGATTCACAACAACTGGAAAGGCTAATTCCAACAAGCCAGCGAGAACTGCACAACCAAAATCTAAAATAAATAGGTACTTATACGGCCGATAGTAACTAAAAAATCGCTTTAACATAAACTCCCTCTTTCTTTGGACACTGTTACCATTATACGCAAAGTAAGGGAAGGATGCAAAATTGAAAACTGGTAAAAAATCGATAAAACAAGAAGCTATCACATTAGATTTCCACCGTTCATGTCTTAAAAAAATAGACACTAACTAAAATTTTATGTAAAAAACTATTCAAACAGCATGACAGAAATCTTAAAATACTTCCTATAAAGTTGCTTTTGGTGGTCAATAAGAACATCCGGTAATGATAGTTTTTTATAATAAGTGAATTTTATCTTGTATGTGGCGTTATCAGATTATTATTTTTAAGATGTTACGAAGCTTTGTCTATTGTATATGTATTATCGATTATTTTTCGAAATAATTTTTGATATTGTGGAGACCTAAAAAGAAGTAAATATTTAATTTAATTAAAAATCAATCAAATTTCAAACTTTGTTCAAGACATTCAATTCAGTTTTTTATACATTTTGAAAGTTCTAAATGCTGTTATATCAATCACTTGAAAAGATTAAAGCAATTTGTTAAATTATACATATACATGTACATCATAAAAAACACCGATGAGTTGCTTATGTCTTGGGGAAGATAGGCCTGATCGGTGTTTCTGTTTTTTATTATACTAAAAGTTATTTTTTTTACTACTTCAAAATTTTACTTTCGATCGTACTTTTTTGAAGAATAAACTAGCTAAATATGTTTTTTTATTCGCTTTCTGATTCATAAATTTCACGGTAGATGTCAAAATACTTCTGAAATATTACTTCATATTTTGCTTATTAAAAAAATATTTATGTTTTTTCCATCTATTTGATGTTTTCTTATTCTATCAATATTTTAATTTCTACAAGTTACCTTCTCTACAAAAACTAGAGAAAAAATTTAACCATACTGAAAAAGAGGCCAATTTTGAAAGCTCCTATGATAAAATTCCCTCCTATTATGCACCCACAACCTGTCAATGTCAGCATTCTAATCTAAATTAAAATTTTCTTTCTGTTATTTTGTGAAAAAGTTCGCTACAATGAAAAAGGATATTGAAAAATTTCCTGAAAATTATTAAGGGGTGCAATTGTTTAAATGAAAACCATTGTTTTTGATGTGGATGATACGATTTATGACCAGCAACAACCGTTTAGAAATGCGATCAAAACAGTCTTTCCTTGTGTAAAATCGGAGGACATGCATGCGTTATATATTCGCTTTCGTGTGCATAGTGATGAAACCTTTCCAAAAGTGATGTCAGATGAATGGACGCTAGAATTTATGCGTTTTTATCGCATCAATGAATCACTAAAAGACCTAAATTATCCAAGTGTTTCACAAGAAGACGGCTTATCTTTTCAAAAAACGTACGAAGATGAATTAGATAATATTGTAATGCATCCAGAAGTAACCAAGGTATTTGATTTCTTAAAAGAAAACAATATTCCTATGGGAATCATTACAAACGGTCCTACAGACCATCAATTTAAAAAAGTAAAACAACTTCAATTAGAAAACTGGGTTCCAACAGACAATATTATTATTTCTCAAAGCACTGGTTTCCAAAAACCAGAACGAGAAATTTTTGACCTTGCCGCTAAAGAGTTTAATATGGATTGCGAATGTACTTTGTATGTAGGTGATAGTTTTGAAAATGATATTGTAGGTGCCAAAAACGGCGGATGGCATTCGCTGTGGTTCAATCACCGATTAAGACAAATGCCTAGGGATGAAAAAACGCATCACATGGAAGAAGTAACTTCTTTTGAAGAGTTGCTTCCGACGATTCAATCAATATTTTCATAAAAGATACAAAAAATGCTGTACATTCCTTAATGAGAACATAAGGATGCACAGCATTTTCTTTATTCACCGATACTTAAAATCGTTCGGATATCCTCTTCAGTCATTTTGGCTAATTGTTCTTCATTTCCTTGGATTACTTTTTGGAACAACTCACGTTTTTCTTGTTGTAAGGAGTCCATCTTTTCTTCAACCGTTCCTTCTGCGATCATCCGCCAAACTTCCACAACATTTTTTTGACCAATTCGATGTGCACGTCCTGCTGCCTGTTCTTCCACCGCTGGATTCCACCATAAGTCATAAAGAATCACAGTATCTGCACCTGTCAAATTGAGACCTGTCCCCCCAGCTTTTAAAGAAATCAAAAAGACATCTTTTTCCCCGGAGTTAAACGCATCTGCCATTTCCATACGCTCTTTAGGCTTCGTGCTTCCTCTTAAATAAAATGTTGTTAAGCCAAGCTCGTGTAACTCTTTTTCAATGATTGATAACATACTTGTGAACTGAGAAAAAAGTAAGACACGTCGATTATTTTCTTTGGCAGCTACTAATAAGTCTTTGACTTGCTCTAATTTTCCTGATCCCCCTGTATAATCATCAATAAATAAACTTGGGTCACAACAAATTTGGCGCAATCGCGTTAAACCGGCCAAAATACTTAAGCGATTTTTCTTAAAGGTATCTTGATCCATTTGACTGACATCTTCTTGCATTTGTTTTAGATAAGCTAGATAAACAGTCTTTTGCTCTTCAGTAAGAACACTGTACAAATTACTTTCGATCTTATCTGGTAAATCAGCCAATACTGTTTTCTTGTCTCGTCTTAAAATAAATGGTTGGATCATTTTTGCAATTTCTTCAGGTTTCATCGATCTAAATAAAGTTTTTGCCGGGAATAATCCTGGTAAAATCATTTGAAAGATCGACCATAACTCATCGATATTATTTTCGATCGGAGTACCACTCAAAGCAAAGCGTTGAGGAACCGTCAAACTTTTAAGCGCTTGAGCTGTTTTAGTACCGCTATTTTTCACCATTTGTGCTTCGTCTAAAATCAAATAACCCAAATTTAGTCCTTGGTACATATCAATATCTTGTCTTAAACTAGCATATGACGTGATCACAATATCTAGATCAGCTTGATTTGCTAATTTTTCACGTTCTGCTTTATTGCCTGCCACAACTTCTGCCTGTAACGCTGGAGCAAACTTTTTAATTTCAGCTGCCCAGTTATAAATCAAACTAGCTGGTGCAACAATCAAAGCCGCTCCTTTTTGAATCTGTTCTTCTTTTTCAGATAATAAATAGGTGATCGTTTGAAGGGTTTTTCCTAATCCCATTTCATCCGCTAAAATACCGCCAAATTGATAATAACTAAGCATTTTTAACCATTTAAATCCATCAATTTGATAACTTCTAAGCGTTGCTTGAATGTTTGCAGGTAATTGCGCTTCAAATTTTTCTGGATGGGTCAAATTATCCACCATTTCTTTAAAAGAATCCGAAAAATGCGCACGGTGATTATTTTCCAACATATTTTCGATCATCAAACCTTGATTTCTTGGAACCTGTATCGTTCCTTGAACGTTTTTCATATTTTTTCTTAGCATAGTTAAGACTTCACTGGTTTGTTGAAATTCTTCTGAATCTAGTGAGAGAACCTCACCCGTTTCCAAAGTATAAAAACGATCTTTACGCAATAAACTGGCTAAAACAGCATCAATTTCTTGTTCGGCGATTCCTGTGATATCAAAACGGACATCTAGCCAGGAATCAGAGTCTGAAACTTCAATCATCGGTTGGTGATGCGCGGCATCTAAATACAGCTCCCGCAGCTTCTTGCCCATACGAACTTCTCCTAATCGACGAAACGTTGGAATTTCTGCTTTAAAAAAATAATATAAACGTTCACCTGCTGGTAATGTCTTTTCATAGCCAATTGACTCTTTTTGATAGCCAAATGCCGTTAGTTGTTCCAAAATCATTTGTTCCTTCTTAGCATCACGAACGACTTCTTGATTCGCTCCTGAGGCAATAGAATGTTCTTGATCCGTCGAAAACACAACTTCTCCATACATAAAGTCTACACGAACTTTGATCATCCCTTTGATTTTGCGAAAAATAAAGATTGTTTCTAAAGGATGATACACAACTTCCTGTGTCACCTCTTCACTAACAGTTACTGTTCCTATTTTTTTCAATAAAGGAATAACAGAGCCGAATAAGTCAGATAACTCATTTTTTTCATAGACAATCTCAGGTTTTTCCACGCGTTTTAGTAACTGTAATAATGTTGTATAGATTCCAGCTTGCTCTTGAGTAACCGTAAAAATTTTGTCTTTGCTAAAGGCCCACTGGTAATGAGATAAAAATGTTGTGAGCTGATCTGTGATCAGCAATATATAACGATTATCCGGTTGTTTACTAATATCGAAAAAGATAGGTAAGATACCTTTTGTGAACAATAAATGCCGGTATTTCTTTCCTTCATCATTTAGTTGAAAATAAGGAATTTTGTTCATTTTTTCAATTAATGATCGACCTTGATCAATCGGTAACACCAGATAGCGCTTATCAATTTTACCTTTTACTTGAATACCATTAGCTCCTAACAATTGACTCGTTTGATAAATTGCTGCTAATTGCTCTAATAATTCTTGGTTCTCAATTGTAAACGCTTCTTTTACTAAATCAAAGTGATGTTGCTTATTGATCAAGAAGCTCCCCTGCTTTTGAAAAGTTTGAAAAAATTCTCCGATATTTTTAATGATATAGGTTTTAGGTTTGACTCCTTGATAGCCCAATCGTAAAGAAACACCTAAAACAGCTAATTCAGGATAATAACTATTGGTTTCAATCACATCAACAATATACTCCACAGTTAGCGGTGTAATCGTACTTTTCCCCTCTGCTTGGTTCAGTTTGGCAAACCCTTTTGTAAACATTTCAGAGATAGATAAAGAACGTTTTTCAAATGTAATTGGTTGATCTTCTTTTATGATGCGCGAGGTGCCTTTTTGTCTTAAAGATAGCTCCACTGCAACAGTATGCTTACAATAACCATGATCCTTCCAATAAGGACATTCACAAATATCATTTTCTTTTGCGGTCCCATCTAATTGGACCCGATACAGTTCATTACCTAAAACCTCGGCATGCCACATTTTCTTTTCTGGATCTTGAATGATGGACAATACCCGGCCTTCTTTCATATACTCTCTACCGCGTTCAACGATTCGTTCTGGAATACTCCATTTCATTCTCTCACCTCCTAGGCTTACGCCGTTTGATAGGTCACTTGGCTCTGACCATTTCCATTTGTTTGGATTTGTAGTTGTTGCGGGATTCTTGCTTTTAATTCACTTACATGGCTAATAATACCGATCATTCTTCCTTCGTTTTCGATTACTTCTAAAGCTTCCATTGCCATTTCTAAGGCTTCTTCATCTAGGGAACCAAATCCTTCATCGATGAATAAGGCTTCAATCAAAACACCACCTGCTTGCTCTTGAATCACTTCCGCTAGAGACAGCGCCAAGGCTAATGCGGCAATGAAACTTTCACCGCCTGATAACGTATGTGCACTGCGAGTACTGCCTGCATTATCATCGTAAACATTGATTTCAAGTCCTGTTTGATTCTTGTAACTCCCAGAATCTTGATTCAGTTCAAATTGGTAGCGATTGTTTGTCAGTAACCCCAAACGTTGATTGGCTACCTTTAAAACTTCCTCCAAATAAGTCTGTAAAACGTATCTTTCCAAACTAGTTTTCCTTGGATTATCCCCGTTGACTGTCGCAGCCAATTGGTGCAATGCGGTAACTTCTGACCACTGTTGTTCAACTGAGGTAATCAATTCTTTGACTTGTTTTTGAATGCTTTCATTGGCTTGGATTTTTTCTAGTTGTTGGTAATATCTGGCTTCTTTCGTTTGAAGTGAAATTGTCAATTGTTCAATTTCATCCGTCAAGCTGTTTGTCTCAGGTTGCTCTTTATTTTCTAACTTTTGCTCCAGTTCAGTCAACTGAAATGCTAACTGATCCTGTTTTTTGTCGAAAGTTGTTAGTTCTTCTTTGATTGCGTCTAGTCTTGTCACTTCTTTTAATAACATTCGCACACTATTTTCATCCAGTTCGAAACTCGATTCTTGAATTGCTTTCATCAATTGCTGTTCTAATGACATTTTCTCTGTTAAATTTGTATCTTGCTCTTTCACAAGATGCTTTTCACTATTTTTTAACAATAATCGACTCTCTTTCACTTTCGCCATTTGTTCGTCGAGCTCTTGTTTTTGTTTTTCCCAGTTTATGATCTGTTGTTCAAGCTGTTGTTTTGTTGCAGTTATTTCAGCCAGGGAAAGTTGTTCATCGATCAATTGTTCAGAAATTGTTTTTAGTTTTGTCTCATTTGCTGTTTGTTCTAGTTGCTTTTCAGTGACGATTTTTTCTTGTTCCTGTACCTCTAATTGTTGCTCTTTCAATACTTTTTCTAGTTCAGTTATCTTGTTTTGGGCTATTTCAATTCGTTCTAATTCATGTTCAAGCTTAGCCGCTGTTGCCTGTAAATTCGCTGTTACTGATTCGATACCGTCAGAAGTGATTGGTGCTTTTAGAGTAATAATTTGTTTTTCTTGTAACTGTTCAAACAACGAATCAACTTTGTGTGTTTGTTCTGCCAGTTCTTGCTGCAGTTCTCGTTCAGTAAGCTTTACTTGGGTATACTGAGCTTGTAGTTTGGCAACTGTTACCTCTTGTTTTTGAGCCCTTTTTTCGATTTCATTCAGCTGATTTTCGATAGCTTGAATTTCCTCTAAAGTAAATTCTTGGTGCTCATTTTGTTTAGGATGCTCCACAGAACCGCAAACAGGACAAGGTTCACCAGCGACTAAAAATAAACTTAATCGACTAATTTGCATCTTTGCCCATTGGCTTTTTTGTTGCGCAACTTGTTCATAAATCGTCTCTTTTTCGACTGATGCTTCCTTTAGTTCAGCATCCTTAACAACTAGTTGCTCCACAATGCTATTTTTTTTGGTTTCAAGTTGTTCTTTCTTTGCCCAATTATCTATAAAAATCAGCCATTGTTCTCGATGCCGTTCTAATGTCAGTTGTTCTTTTTCGATTTGGGATTTTCCTTCTATCACGACAAGCTCTTGTTGATAGGCTTGCTCCGCATTCTGCTGCTTTTCTTTTGTCTCTGTAAGTTTCTTTGTTAAACTTTCTAACAGTAAATGATTTTTTTCAATCGTACTGTCTATACTTTCCTTTTCTTCATATAAAGGAATTTGAAATTGCAGCCTTGTTACTTGTTCTTTGGCTATTAGCATCTCAGCAGATCGTTGTTCATTTTCACTTTGTTTTTGTTCCAATTGTTGAAATAATTCTTGCTGTGTTTTTTGTTGTGATCGATTGCTTTTCAGCTCTTGCTCATAGGTTGAAATCAATTTAACTTTTTCATCGATCTTTTCAATCAAGCCTTGATGCTTTTGTACCCATTGCAGTTGCTGTTCTTCTGCTCTTAGCGCTTCGATCATCACGGCTGCTTGATCAAGTTCTTCCTTTTGTTTTTTGAGTTGATTTTGCTTGGTAAATTCATTTGCTAGCTCTTCTAAAGCAAACTTTTCTTGCTCCTTTTGTTGTTTTTGTTTTTGTAATACAGCTAATGCTGATTTTTCTATTGCTTGCTGATTTTGCATCGTTTCTTGTTGCTGATCTAGTAACACTAATTGCTGCTCTACAACCAGTTCTTTTTGCAACGGCTCTTGCCAATAGAGTTGATCTAATTTAGCTTGGATCATTTGTTGCGTTGCCTCGATTCCTTTATTGACCGTCTTTAATTGAACTTTTAGTTGTTCATTTAAGGTTTGATATAGTTGAGTGCCAAACAGGTTTCTAAGAACTTTTTCTTTATCATTACTATTTGCAATCAAAAACGTTCTAAATTCCCCTTGAGGTAAAAGAACAATCTGAGCAAATTGATTAGCATCTAAGTGCAATAATTCTTGAATAAACGTGTCAACTTCACGGCGTTTCGTATATTCTCTAAGCTCTTTTCCGGTATGATCTTTCACAATCAATGAAATCTTAGCACTTTGAGTACGCGTTCCCTCACCCCGTTTTTTGTAAAGTTCTTGTTCTGGTTTTCTTGTGATCTCATAAAAATAGTCTCCATGAGAAAAAGTTAAATGGACTTCTGTAGGCTCCGAAGGATCAGCAAATGTCGAGCGCATTTCCTTTCCTTGACGCAACTTCCCCGAACTTTCACCAAATAAAGCATAGCTCATCCCATCAAAAATCGTCGTTTTACCTGAACCCGTCTTTCCACTTATCAAAAAGAGAGACGAATCTGCAAACTTGTTGAAGTCGATTGTTTCAGCAATATAAGGGCCAAAGTTTTTCAATGCTAATGTTAAAGGTTTCAACTTATTTCCCTCTTTCTGCTTGATAGATTTCTGCTAGATTTTCTTTGATCCACACTTGTTGTTGTCTCGTCAGTTCCTCTCCTGTTACATCAGAAAAAAATTGAGCGACTAATTCGTTTGGTGCTAACGTTTTGATTTCCTTTTTTGTTTCATTGTGTTTTTGTTGCACTTCTCTTCCAAATAAACGTTCGACACCGATTACTCGTGGATAAATTTTCCTTAGTTGATTCATCATGTTAGGAATCACTGCACGATCCGTTAATTGAATATGTAAATAATTCTCACGATCGATCGACTCGTAAAATTCTTGTGTTGTTAGTTCTTTGAAGCTACCTTCGATTTGTATCACATTTCTTAATGGTGTGATTTCTTTAAATTCAAAGGTCGTTTCGTTCGCTTTGGTATCGACGATCCAAACCCCTTTTTTCTGATTCATTTCAGATAAAGAAAATTTCAGCGGTGAACCACTATAGCGAGCATTTTCAGCTTGTAAGGCATTTTTCCCGTGTAAATGACCTAACGCTACATAATCGAATGATTCTAGTAACGATAAGGGTACTGTATCCAATCCGCCTACCATTAATTTTGTTTCTGAATCAGATTTTTCACTGCCAGCTACAAAAAAATGACTGACTAAAACGTGTTTCATATCAGGTTTGAATTGTTTTTTCATTTCAGTTACAACTTCTTTCATCGCCTGTTCGATCGTCCGAATTTCTTCATTATCAAAATATAAACGAGCTGAAATTGGTTCAAAATACGGCAATAAGAAAAACTGAGTATTCTCCATCTCTACTGGCTGAAAAGCTTGATCCAAGCGAGTATTCAAATGAAAATTTGATTGAATAAACCATGGACCACCGGTTTCCAAACGTGTACTACTATCATGATTACCAGAAATCGCTAATACTGGGAATTTTTCCTGTAGATTCATTTCTATAATCATTTTATTGAAGACTTCGATCGCTTCAACTGAGGGAACTGAGCGATCATATAGATCACCTGCCACGACGATTGCATCCACTTGTTCTTTTTTTGCAATAGTCAAAATCTGCTGAAATGCATCCACTTGTTCCTCTAGTAAATCATACCCATGTAATTTTTTACCGATATGCCAATCGGCTGTATGTAAAAAACGCATTTTTCCACCACCTAAAAAAGTCCTTCTTACTATTATACCAAATTTAGGGAGAAATATATGGTTCAAACGTACAGAAATTTTCTGAAAGAAAAAAAAGCCTGAAATATAACTCTTCGAGTTACATCCAAGCTAAAAAAATCAAAATACTTATGCGATTTCTATTCTTTCACTTCATATTTAAAATTTGGATCGATTTCTTGATCCAAGCTGTCAAAAGCCGCCTGCATTCTACGCTCAACCTCAGCAATGCCTTCTTTATCCATCTTAGCAATATCACTGACGTCGATCGGTTCACCGAATCGAACAGTCACCCGACGCCGTTTAAATAAATCCTTTAACGTTAGTGGACCTTGATAAACAGCTGGAACAATTTTAACTTTAGCCATTTTTGCAATCAAGGCCACGCCGCCTTTTAACTCAGATGAATGACGGGTTCCGCTTGGAAACATAACTAAACTTAAATCTGTATTTTTTAACGTTTTGACAGGCGTCTTGATTGCACTTGGACCAGGTTTTTCCCGATCGACTGGAAAAGCATTGGCATGTTTTAAAATAAAACTTAAGAATGGATTTTTGAATAATTCCTTTTTCGCCATAAAACTAAATTTTTTCGGTGATCCACCGACAGCAAGGTACAAAGGCTCCCACCAGGTTCTATGAGGTGCTACTAAAATATAATTTTCATTTTGAGGAATGCGGTCTTTCTTTTCATAGTGAGCATTGCCGTTGATAATAAATAAAACGACCCGAACAACGCCACGCATAAATGTAAAAAACATGGTTTTTCTTCCTTTCTTTTCACTAGCTATAAGTATGCCGAAAACTGTTGCTTTTGACAAGTCTTTTTCACAGGTTTCTTCTAATCCTAATTGTAGTATAATATAAGGATATCTTCTGTTCCATCAAAGAGCTTTACTGTATAATCGGAGGTTTTGTACATGATTGAGTATAAAAAACTGAATCAAGCCCAAAATGAAACACATTTGATTGCGCTACTTTCTGAAAAACAAGAAGAAGAGAAAAATATCCCCGCAGAAGAAAATACACCATTCTCTTTAGCTTTATATGATAATGATTTTTATATCGGAGGTATCACTGCCAATAAATGGATGAATGAGACACATATTTCATTACTTGCAATTAACAAAGAATATCGCGGCAAAGGCTATGGCACTGAACTACTCAAAAAAGCAGAAGACTTTGCGAGTGCATCAGGTACTAAATTAATCACAATCAATACCCAAGACTATCAAGCAAAAACGTTCTATGAACAATATGGCTATCAAGTATTTGGTCAATTAAAGGACACACCTTTCATAGGTACTACAAAATATTTTTTAGTCAAACGAATCTGAAAAAAAGGAATGAATGACACATGCTATTAAAAGGGGAACGAATCGATCAATTATTTGCAAATGATATTCAAATCATCCAAAGTAAAGAGGTATTTTCTTTTTCGATCGACGCTGTCTTGCTAGCAAATTTCCCAGCCTATCCAAAAAAAGGCAAGATTGTTGACCTTTGTGCTGGCAATGGGGCTGTTGGTTTATTTGCCAGTCGTAAAACGAACGCTCATATCACCCAAATCGAACTACAAGAACGCTTAGCAGATATGGGCAGACGAAGTATTCAATTAAATCATTTGGAAGAACAAATGACTATGCTTGAACTAGATTTAAAACTAGCAACAACTGCTGTAAAACCTGATTCTGTTGATTTAGTGTTATGTAATCCACCTTATTTCAAAGAATTACCAACAAGCCAAAAAAATCCGAATCCGCACTTAGCTATTGCTCGCCATGAAATATATACAACACTAACAGAAGTCATTGAGGTTTCTGCAAAACTGTTAAAAACTAATGGACGTTTGGCCATGGTTCATCGGCCTGACCGTTTTTTAGACATTCTACACGCAATGGAATCTGCCGATGTCGCACCCAAACGTGTTCGTTTTATTTATCCTAAAGCCGGAAAAGAAGCGAATACTTTATTGATTGAGGGGATCAAGCAAGGGAAAAAAGAAGGATTTCGTGTCTTGCCGCCATTGTTTACTTATGATGACCAAAACAATTATTTACCTGAAGTGAAGGCGATGTTATATGGAAACTAATCATTATTTTTATGTACTCCACTGCAAAGATGAGACTTTTTACGGCGGTTATACCACAGATCCAAAAAGACGTTTAAAGGAACATAATAGTGGAGTTGGGGCAAAGTACACTCGACTTCCCTCTAGACTCCCAGCAAAAATAATCCATGTTGAAAAATTTAGTAGTCGTAGTGACGCAACCAAAGCAGAGTACGCATTTAAAAAATTAACAAGAAAACAGAAAATCATTTATTTAAGAGAAATGGGGCAGATCAATGAATGGAGTGATCCGAAAATTTGATTCTGCTGATGTCACACAGGTCGTATTACTCATAGCAGTACAGATTATCCAATGGGCCAGATGGTCAAAATACACGACAGAAAAAATTTCACGGCTAAGGCATCAGTTCTGCAATTATGAAAAAAATAGAACGACAAACTCTTGTAAAAATAACTTGATAATTGTTTGTATACAACAATAATGTCACTCTTGAAGCTACCTTATCAGAGAATTCAAAAAAGAGCTGTAAAAAAACTCATTAAGTCTTTCACAGCTCTTATAAATCAAGTTATTCAATTACTGTCGCACCTAATACGTGTTTAAAATGATTCAATGCCCATTCGTGTCCAACAGGATCGAAACTGGCAACTGCATTTTTATGAATAACAATCTTGTACCCTAAATTATACGCATCCACTGCGGTGTGAAGGACACAGATATCCGTACAAACTCCGACTAGATGAAGCTCCGTAATGCCTCTTTCACGCAGACGGATATCTAAATCAGTTCCACTAAAAGCAGAATAATGACGTTTATCAATCCAGTAAACATTGACTTTGTTTCGACTCTTTTCATAAACTTCTGCTAGTTTCCCGTAGAGTTTGCGACCGTTCGTACCAACAATGTTATGGGGTGGAAATAAATCATTTTCTGGATGCTTTGGATCATTATGATCATGGCGATCAATCGCGTAAACTACAAAATCATTATTTTCAATAAACGCTTGAGTTATAGCAAGTAAAGAAGACTCGATTGCTTGCCCTGCGCCACCTGTTGTCAATGCACCATCTGCTGCAACAAAATCATTCGTATAATCAATTGAAATCAATGCTTTCATTCAAAAACCTCCATTTAAAAAGTAAGACAGATTAAACAAGATGCTCCACAAAATGGATAACCATCTGTGCTGACTTTTCTCCTGCTTCTTCAATAAATTCATCAAAAGTTTGAGATGCTTCATGATCAGCCGTATCACTGATTGCTCTAACAACTAAAAATGGAATATTAAATTGTGCAGCTGCTTGAGCGATTGCAGCACCTTCCATTTCACAGGCCAATGCTTCTGGAAATTCTGAAAGAATGTTACTCACTTTTTTCTTGTCATTGACAAAAGAATCTCCAGTTACGATCAAACCATGATGAATCGACATCCCTGTCTTCTCAGCTGCTTTTTTCATTTCAATTTTTAGATAATCACTTGATTCATAATATAACGGCATACCAGGCAATTGTCCCGGCTGATAACCAAATCCAGTAACATCTACATCAAAATAAGCTAATTTGTCTGCAATCACTAGGTCACCAACAGCTAGTCCTTGTCCAATGCCGCCAGCCGATCCAGTGTTGATCACCATATTTACACCATACTGATGGATCAATAAGGTTGTCGTAACAGCTGACAATACTTTCCCGATTCCAGAACGAACAACAATCACTTCATGTCGGCCTAGCGAACCTGAGACAAATAATGCTCCAGCTCTTTCCCAAGATCGTGTATCAGATAATTTTTCTTTTAAGATTTTCACTTCTTGATCCATTGCTCCGATAATTCCAATTTTCATAGTGACTTCCTCTTCTCTATAAATTCAATACGATAAATATAACAATAGCCAACAAAATCGCAACAATAATAATCGCTTTAGTCAGCGTACTACTGCGCTCTCGGATTTTTGTTTGCTCATTTGAACGTGATTTGGTAATTTCTTTTTGCTTCTTATGTTCTTTTCGATAAAAGTTTGAGATTTCTTTTTCTTTTTTACGGTATGCTTTGTCAGCTGATTTTTGCTCTTGCGCAAATAACTTTTGTGCCTCTTTGTCAGCCTCTTCTTTTCGTCTCCGTAATTCTGTCCGAGTGACCAACGGACCTTTGCTCATTGTTTATCCTCCTTCAGCTGCTGTTTTAGCTGCTGTAGTTCCCAATACTGCACAGCAAAGATGGTTTTTGCATCACAAATCAGCCCACTAGCAATTTCTGCTTTCGCTTCATCTAATGTGATTGTATATAATTCTAAAATCTCATCATCGTCTTGCGGACGGGGATTAGGAACCTTTACTAAATCTTGCGCAAAATAAATATGAAGAAGTTCATTTGCAAAACCAGGAGAAACATACATAGACGTCACAAAAGTAAATTCATTTGCTCGATAGCCGGTCTCTTCTTCTAATTCTCGCTCTGCCGTTTCTTTTGGATTGTCCTGTTCACCAGGGTCGATTTTTCCAGCAGGAATTTCTAAAAGAACTTTTTCCATCGGTTTTCTGAATTGTTTGACCATGATCATTTTATTGTCTGCTGTTATTGGAATAATCGCAACTGCTCCAGGATGAAAAACAAGTTCACGTGTACTAGTTTCACCATTAGGTAATTGGACTTCGTCCAAAACAACCTCAATCATATGTCCTTTAAATATTTCTTTTCTGGAAATCGTCTTTTCCTCAAACTCTTCAAAGTTCATCATGCAAGTTCACCAATCTTTCTATGGATATCATACCTTAATTTTGAAATTTTATCACTTATCACTCTTTTTGTGAATCCTTTATTCACAGTATCTGGGAATTTTTGAGGTTATTTAACTATTTCTACAAAAAATGTAGCATGCTCTCATCAAAAAAAGAGAGGAATAAAACTATGGCACTAGTTTTACTTCTCTCTACTATCTACAGCTTTTATCCTGCTCATCATTTAAAACTATTTATTTTCTAATTCAGCTAGAGAGTTCATGACTTTAATTAAATCTGATTCATTACTACTTTTCTTGCTATTTAAGGTCCAACTGATACATTGCAAATAGTGATCTTTACCTTCTACTAAATCGTAGATGTAATAAACCTCTACTCCATCTTTACTTGCTGTAAAAGTACGGCGTTCACCTTTTAATCCATTATAGTTGATTGCAGCTTTTTTTTCATTTGTAATCTCACCTAAATCAGACAAATCCACAGACTGTTTAAATACATCAAAACTATCAAAATCTTTTTTTGCTTCACTTAACACCATATAGTATTCTTCATTTGTAGTATTTTTTAAACTGACATCCGCATTATCACTTAATTCTTTTGCTTCAACAGATTGCCAGCCGTCTGTCATTTCTATTTTAAAGTTTCCATTCTTGGTTTTGATTACTTCGATTTTATTTTTTGAATCACTCGGTTGCTCTTTTGTCTCATCCGTTGCTACTTGGTTTTCATCTACAGTAGTGCTTGTTGTTGAGCGATCACGAGGTTCATAAAATACCTCATCATCTCCATAAGAACTTAATTCTTCCACACTCGAACTCGTTTCTTCTAAATAAGCATCGTCATCCTCTTCTTCTACGACACTACGTCCAGAACAACCCGTGACGACCAACCCCACTAATAATATAGTTATGATTTTAAATTTCTTCACAATGTTTCTCCTTTTATCCAGATCGTTGTCTTCTATTATACCTTACGTTTCTATTTTTTTCTCATCTTTCTTTTGACTTTTTTGTGAACAATTTAGCTGACTCTACATCTAAAGTAGTAAAAAACCCCTTTTTTCCCTTGCCATTTCTTACATTTTCACTAAATATCAAAATCAACCTTTGGACTGATATTATTTATAGCCCAGAATGTGCTAAAATAACTTATGTAGCGGAGGTTAACAACTTTCGATGGAATGAATGATTGGAGGGAACTTAAATGAGAAAAGGAAGGCTTATCAAAATAGTTGCTTATTTATTTTTAGCAGGTTTAGTTCTACGTTTTATTACTGGTGTTCACATACCAGCTGTTGTCGTGATTCTTTTGCTTCTTGTCGTTCTGCTTTTTAATGGATCAAAAAAGAAAACTGGAAAAAAAGAAGAAGCATTGCCTAATCTTACAAAAACAAAAGAGGAACATTATGCAAATTTAGGTATGACGGATCAGGAAATCAATTTTTTCCGTGATACAATGAATACGACTAAAAAGCAAATCGTTCAGTTGCAGGAAAATATGAATGCCTCTACTAAATTAAGAGCGGTCGACTTGCGCAACGATACGTTACGAGTATCCAAAGCTCTCTTTAAAGAGTTAGTGAAAGAGCCTAAAAAACTGCATTTAGCGAATCACTTTTTATATACTCACTTACCTAATTTAGTCGATTTAACGAGTAAATACTTAGAAATCGATGACCATGAGATCAAAAATAAACAAACATATGAAAAATTGGAAGAAAGTGCTCAAATTATTGACCAAGTCTCTAAATTAATCAAAAAAGATTATGAACAGTTTGTAGCTGATGATTTAGAAGACTTAGATATTGAGATATCCGTTGCTAAAAATAGTTTAAAAAGAGATAATAGCAGTAATGAACGTAACGATGAATTTTAATTATTGTTTCACTTGATCACTATACTTTGACTCATGTTTTATACTGTGTACTTGCATGAGCTGAAGTCTCGGTACACTTTCAAATTTAGGAGGAAATAAAATGGAAGATAAACCAAAAGATATCACCCCTGTCAGTGATACTTTAGATGACTTATTGAATAACCCTTTTTCAACACCTATTGATTCATTAACAGCAACCCAACAAAGTGAGATCTCTGCTTTACAGGATCAGCAGGTTGCAACTCGATTAGTGGATAAATTGCCAGAAGATCGTCAAGCCCAAGCACGCGAGTTAGCATCTAAAATCGATGTACAAGACTCTCAAGCTGTGATCACCTATGGTTCAGCAGCGCAAACAAAGCTAGGCGAATTTTCTCAATCGATGTTAAATCACGTACAATCTCAAGATATCGGTCCTGTTGGTGATTCCTTAACAGATTTGATGTATCGATTAAATGAAGCGAATCCTGATGAATTACGAGCGGGCGAAGGGAATATTTTTCAAAAAATGTTTGGTAAAGTAAAACAATCGATTTTTGAGATCACTGCGAAATATCAAAAAATTGGTGCTCAAATTGATAAAATTGCGGTCAAACTAGAAAAAGAAAAAAATGGTCTTTTAAAAGATAATCTAATGTTAGAACAACTTTATAATAAAAACAAAGATTACTTTGATGCCTTAAATATCTATATTGCAGCCGGTGAGTTAAAGACTGAAGAACTGCAAATGAAGATCATTCCTGAAGCTATGAAGAAAGCTGAAGAAACTGGTGATCAAATGGACGTACAAATTGCGAATGACTATACGCAATTTTTAGATCGCTTAGATAAACGAACACACGATTTGCGTTTAGCACGTCAAATCACGATCCAACAAGCACCTCAAATTCGTTTGATTCAAAATACCAATCAGGCTTTAGCAGAAAAAATTCAAGCATCGATCAACACAGCGATTCCGCTTTGGAAAAACCAGGTAGTGATTGCATTGACTTTATTACGTCAAAAAGATGCTGTAACAGCCCAACGTCAAGTATCTGAAACAACTAATGATTTATTGAAGAAAAATTCTGAAATGCTTAAGATTTCTGCAATTGAAACGGCAAAAGAAAATGAACGTGGTATCGTTGATATCGATACATTACAAAAAACGCAAAACGATTTAGTTGAAACAATCCAAGAAACATTAAGGATTCAGCAAGAAGGAAAAGAAAAACGTCGTGCGGCTGAAATCGAATTAGGTCATATGGAAGAAGATTTAAAAACAAAATTATTAGAATTGACACAATAACAAAAAATACTTAACCAAGCTTTTCTCGCTTGGTTAAGTATTTTTTAGACTAACTCATGATAAGAAGTGCGAATCTTCTCAAACAATTTTGTATACGGTTTTAACCCTGTATATTGTTCAATCGTCTGATCTAAGCCTTGCTCTTTAATTGCTTTTTGAAGCGCACAAGCTTCTTCATCTGTCGGTTCTTCAAATTTCATCGCTGCAGCAATCGCAATTGCCAAAGCCTTAGGCGTTTCATTAAATGCTTCCACAAATTGTCTAGCAGGTTGAATAAATCGATCATTTTCACCTATTTTTCGGATCGGTGAGCGACCAACACGTGTTACATAATCTGAAACGTAAGGATTCTTAAAGCGCTCAATGATTTTATCAATGTAGGCTTGATGCTCGTGGTGAGAAAATTGGAACTTTTTCTCCAATAACGCTCCTGTTTCCTCTAGAGCACTTCGTACGATAAAGAGAACCTTCTCATTGTGAATCGCATCTTCAATTGATTTTATATTTCTCATATGACCAAAATAAGCTGTGACTGCGTGACCTGTATTTACTGTAAACAATTTACGTTCAATGTAGGGCGTTAGGTCGGGTACATAATTTAACCCAGCAATTTCAGGTGCATTTTCTTCATTTAAAGGCTCCTCGACAACCCATTCATAAAATGGTTCTACAGTCACAGTCAACAAATTTTCATGATTTTGATTTGGAACAATGCGATCGACTGCTGAATTGGGAAAGGCTACAAATTTCTTAGCGTATTCTTTGGCTTCAACTGTTAACAATGGCAAGACAGCTGCTTGAAGAATTTCAGAACCACCAATCATATTCTCACAAGCAATAACGGTCAAGTATTCAGCAGAACCTACTCTTAGCTCAATTCCTTTAGCGATAACTTCTGCTACTCTTGGTAAAACTGTTGGTCCTACAGCAGTTGTAACTATTTTTGCTTCACTGATATATTTTGCTAATCGCTCCACTTCTTTACTGCTGTTGACAGCCTGTACCCCTTCAATCATAAATCGCTCTTGCTCTTCGTTAGCCAAAATAACTTCATATTCGCCTTGCGTGTTGATTGCCTCAACAATTTTTTCGTCAACATCGGCAAATACCACTTGGTACCCTGCTTGAACTAATAACCAGCCAATAAAGCCACGTCCAATATTTCCTGCGCCAAAATGAACTGCAATTTTTTTCATACAGTCACCTCTTCATTAAACAATTCAATAATCTGTTCTTGTGAGTCAGCTGCTACTAATTTTTCTACATTTTCTAAATCTGAGCAAACTAAAGCAATCGCTGATAACAAGTCTAAATGCTCATCGCCAATTCCTGCAATCCCAATAATCAATTTCACTTCATTGCCATCAAAATCTACTCCTTCAGGTACTTGTAAAATAACGATACCTGATTTCTTGATTAGATGTTTCGATTCATCCGTCCCATGTGGAATCGCAACTAGATTTCCAATATAAGTCGTAGTTAATTGGTCTCGTTCGACCATCTTTTCAATATACTCTGGTGCTACGTAGCCCAAACTGGTTAACTGTTTTCCAGCTGCTTGGATAGCTGTTTTTTTATCAAAAAATTGCTGATTTAACGCGATATCTTCTTTCTTTAAACTAATCATTTTATCTCCTCATCTCTAAGTAATTTAATAATTTCTGAACAAAATAGGCGGATACTTCTTCATTTGTTCCATATTCTAAAATTTCAATGACTTGTCTATTATCAACAAAAAGCGTACTGATATAACTAATGATTTCCAAACCTTCTTGTGAAAATTTTTCTGGAACCAATAGTAACGCGATTCGATTGATCGCCATTTTTGTATGATCCATGGTTTCGATAAAAATCGATTTTTCTAACGAAAAAAGTTGAAAAAACGGTTCTTTTATTGATTCGTTACGTGCATGAAACAGTCCAATTTGCGTATTTGGAATACCAAAGGCTTTCTTATCCTCGTCGTTCAAAAAGATACTAACGACTGCCTCGACATCTAACTCTGCATCTTTCTCCAAAAGCTGTGTACAAATGACCCGAACCGTGTCTTCAATCGTTCCAAGATTTTCATTTAACTTAGAGTAGTTGAAATTTTTTAAAATTGCTAAAACAATCGATGTAAATCGTTGCTTTTGCTCTAAAAAATGTGTTGCTTCTAACAAAGTCAACTGAACTGCTTGTTCTTCGTAGGTAATTTTTTTATGGTATTCACTATGCAGACTTTTCAAAAAGACACTGATTTGTGAAAGCTCTCTTTCTGTCAACATAGGAGATACCAAAAAATAATCAAAATCCACTGATCCTAGATCAATAGTCGAAATGATAACATGGTAATGTCCTTCTGCTTTTTTTCTACTCAGCTCAAATAAAGAGACTGTTTCTAATTTTTCTAATTGAGGAATTCGCTGACGCAAGCGAGTAACCAACATTCTAGATGTTCCTATCCCACTTGCACAGACAACTAATCCAGAAAAACGATTTTCACTCTCTAATTGTAAAAGGACCGCACCAAAGTGTAAAACTAGGTAACCGATTTCTTCATCAGGTACGTGACTTTTTTGATACACTTGGTCAAACGCTTGTCTGATAACTACAAATAAATCGGCATAATCTTGCTTGATAGAGTGAATTAAGGGATTGTAAATTCGCATTCCTTGTTGGAGGCGCCTTAATGTAGGTCGTAGATGTGCAATCAGCCCTTTGGTTAACAACTCTTTAGGTAACTCTTGTCCTAGTTTAGATTCAACTTGTTCAATCAGTTGCTTAACTAAAACCAAGACTTCTAATTCTTCATTTTCCATGAAGCCCATGTTACTTTTTGTAGTCTTCACACCTCTAAGATGTGTTGTGACATAGGCAGCTTCTCCATCTGGGACAACTTCTACTTCCATTTCAAGAATATCTGCTAACATTTGTTTTGCCACAACAAATTCTGGATAATTGATCATTTTATCATTATCTGTGTGTGCTTGAATAAAGTTTCCTGCAATCATTCGTTCTATTGAAATGGAAATATGCACAATTAAATTAGCATAAGCCTCATCACTGATTTCTTCTAGATTTTGTTTGCGCCAATTACGGACACTAAATTCTACTTTCTTCAATAATGTTTCATTGACTAAATCTAGCAAACGCCCTTCTACTCGATCATTAGTGGCTACTTCACGGGATTTTTCTTGAAAGAACTGTAATAATTGATAGTCTGGAAACTGTTGGCCAAAGAGCTCGCTCATTAAGCTTCTTTTTTGTGCTTCATCAGCTTGTAAAGAGACACCTGTGCCTCGTCTTCTTTCAATTTTTACTGTTTTAGGTAGCCGCTCTTCGATTTTAGTTAGATCATTACTAATCGTTGAAATCGTAACATTTAAATCATTTGCTAGTCCGGCAAGTTTTAAGCTTTCTTCTTTCAACAAAGTTTTGAGAATTTTCTGCTGCCGCTCTTCTGGACTAAATTCGTTATAAGACAGATCCATCAATTGCCATCGAAAATGTTGTTTATCTAAATCAACGCCTTCTAAAGATAAAATCCCTTGCTCCTTCACCAATTTAAGCTGATAAGTAGATAACGTTTCCTCTACTTCTTTTAAATCGCGTCGAATCGTCCGTTTACTAACATTTAAATCCTCTGCTAACTCATGAACAAAAACGGGACGATTATTAGTCAACAGCTGCTCCAAAATAAGTCTAACTCTTGCTGAAAGATACATGAGATTCTCCTCTCTAGAAAATGATTATTTTTATTTAAACAGATGTTTTAACAGCCAATAATTTTTCTACTAATTCATCATATTTATTACTACTTAGAAAATTATCAACTGAAACGTGATAGGCTTTTGGTAATCGCTCTTTTGCTCTCGAAGTTAAATCTTGATGTGTCACAACAATATCAGCATCATTAGGGAGTTGAGCTATGGCCGAATTGACTACTTCAATCGTTAATCCTGCTTTTTTTACTTTATTTCGTAAAACAGAAGCTCCCATGGCACTTGATCCCATTCCAGCATCACAAGCAAAAATGATTTTCTTAGTATTTGCAAGAATTTCTACTGCATTACTCATCTTTTCAGACGCAGAAAAACTTGTTACCACATCTGGATTAACTGTTTTTCGTCCTTTTAAAGCACTTGCTTTTTCAGACGCTGCTTCAATCGTTGTCTCAGTTTCTTTAGACGTTTTTAACACTACAGCTGAAATCGCAAATGATACCGCAGTTGCGACAATAATTCCCGCAAAAACACCTAAATAGCCATTTCGAGGAGTCATCGCTAAAATAGCAAAGATACTACCCGGCGATGCTGGCGCTACTAAACCAGCATTAAATAGTGAGAACGTCATAACACCAGCCATGCCACCACCAATGGCTGATAGAATCAAAATTGGTTTCATCAAAATATAAGGAAAATAAATTTCATGAATTCCACCTAAAAAATGGATAATAATTGCACCTGGTGCTGTTTGTTTTGCACTTCCGCGTCCAAAAATCGTATAGGCTAGTAAGATACCTAATCCAGGTCCTGGATTGGACTCTAATAAAAACAATACAGAACGGCCTGTTTCAGCGGCTTGTTCGATTGCAATCGGACTGATCACACCATGGTTGATGGCATTATTTAAAAACAATACCTTAGCAGGTTCAACAAAAACGCTTGCTAGCGGTAGTAGTGAGTTTTCAACTAAAAATCCTACACCTGTTGCTAAAAGATTATTTAAACCTTCTACCGCAGGACCGACGATCAAATAGGCAATGATTGCTAATATCGATGCTAAAATTCCAGAAGAAAAATTGTTGACTAGCATTTCAAAACCTGGTTTGATTTTGCCGTCTACTAATTGATCAAATTTTTTAATGCAGTATGCTCCTGCAGGTCCAACCATCATGGCGCCTAGAAACATAGGGATATCTGCTCCAGTAATCACGCCCATTGTAACCATTGCACCCACGACCCCACCGCGAATATCATAAACCAAACGCCCCCCAGTAAAACCAATCAGAATCGGTAATAAGTAAGTAATCGTTGGTCCTGTTATCTCATTTAATTGTTCATTTGGAAACCAGCCTGTAGGAATAAATAAGGCTGTTAAAATTCCCCACGCGATAAATGCTCCAATATTCGGCATAATCATTCCGCTAAGAAAGCTTCCGAACTGTTGAACTTTCACTTTTAGATTCCCTTGTGTTTGTTCCATTGTTTTCCTCCTTCTATTTAAAACAAGAAAAATTTTGAGTCATTCAATCTGCGCAGATCAATTCTCAGACAACCGCTTGGATGTCTTCTTTATTGTAATCGCTCACTTGTCACCATACAAGTGAATGAAAGCGCAAATTTGTCCAAACAATTTGGACAAATTATGAAGAAGGTTTTATTCACTTGACTTGATGCTTTTAAAATGTAAAAGAGTTGGAAGTAAAACTAAAGACTAGTTTTACTTCCAACTCTAAATTCTATTAAATCGTTTTCTACCATTCATTTTCTAAGCAAATTTATCTAACTAAAATAGATGTCACTATGTTTAGAACAGTTCGAATTAAATAACCGTCCGCAGTTCAAGCATTGTGCTTTTTTTTGATAGTCACTTACCGTCATTTCTAACTGACAAGCTCCGCAAAGAACTACTTTCGCATCCGGTTCAGTGGCAACTGGCCATGCTTCAAAATGATGTAATTCTTGTTCATCATGACATTGGTAACAAGCATAATATTTTTTACAAAGATAACATTTATTCGCAATGATATCCACAAGAGAGCTATAATGAGTACATCTACCTTCTTTATCAACCATTGAACCAAATATTTTTACCAACTCAAGACCCCCTTTTAGCAAGAGATTTCGAGATTCTTTTTGAAATAAATACTGTTAAAAATGCTTTAATGGTATCTCCAGGAATAAAAGCCAGACTGGCAAGCAAACTGTTTGATAAAGAGACATCGGATAATAGACTTACCCCAACAGCTCCACAGAAATCAATAAACAATGCCCCAAAAAGGAAAGTAATGCCAAAGCCATACATACTATTTTGATTATTTGGGTTGAATCTTTCAGTCAGCCAGCCAATCATAAATGTTGCAATAGGATAAGCAAAAAGATAACCTGCTGTGACACTAAAAAAGACGGTCATCCCTCCTCTACCACCTGCCAACAATGGAAAACCAACTGCTACAAGTAATAGAAATAACAAGGTTGCAATTGTCCCATTCTTTTTGCCGAGAAGTAAACCACTGAGCATAAACCCAGCGTTTTGAATAACAATTGGTACAGGTAAAAGGCTAATTGGAATTGGTGGAAAAAAACCTAAAACAATAATAATGCTGATCATAATGGCAATTTTAGTGATATCTTTTGTTTTCATGTGTTCCCTCCAAATGTTTAAACAAGATTTATATATTTAAAATACTATTTCAACCCACCTTTGTCAACCTTAATATAAAACAGGTTGACTTAAAAACAATAAATAAACATCTTAATGAGAAATAGACTTCTAACCGATTGATGATTAAACGATTTTTCACCATAGTTCCCTTAACTTCATTCTAATCTTTTGATTAACATTCTAGTTTGAAAGAATTCAAGTAATGACTTGTAAAAATAAAGGGCGTAAGTTTATTTTTCTTATACTAAAGCTATGTCTTTAGTTGTTTTTCTTGATGAGAATGATACAATAAAGTAAAAAGTACTTTTATCTAACTTTAGGGGAGATGACTAATTTGACACGCTTTAGTTCAAAGGAAGAAGAAAAACAATATTATGAGCAACAAGCTACTGAAACTGACTTTTTAAAATGGTACCATCAACAAGAACTTCCTGAATATGAAAAACCTTCTCTGACTGTAGATATTGTTTTGATGTGCTATAACAAAGAAGAAGATCAACTGAAAATCTTGCTGATCAAAAGAAAAGGCCATCCTTATAGAAATTCATGGGCATTACCAGGTGGTTTTGTAAATAGAAGCGAATCTACTGGGGAAAGTGTTTTGCGGGAAACACAAGAAGAAACTGGTGTCATCATTTCTAAAGATAACATCGAACAGCTTCATAGCTTCAGTCGACCTGATCGAGATCCTCGTGGTTGGGTAGTAACGGTTAGTTATCTCGCTTTCATTGGTGAAGAACCTTTGATTGCAGGAGATGATGCAAAGGAAGTTCGCTGGTTTACAATGAAGCGTAAAGAAAGCCTGCTTTCTCTTAATAACGGCGATGTGAATATTATTTTAGATTTAGATACAGGTGTTTCAACGGGAAAAGACACATTAGCTTTTGATCATAGTGAAATCATTCTAAAAGCTTTTAATCGTGTGGCGAACAAGATGGAACATGATCCACAAGTGCTGCAAGTCTTAGGAAAAGATTTTACAATCACTGAAGCCAGAAAGGTCTTTGCTAAATTTTCTGGAATCGATTATAAGACAATCGATCACTCCAATTTTAAAAAAGCTATGCTTCATCATTTTGAAGAAATTGGTGAACGTCCTGTGGGCATTGGTCGACCTTCAAAGATTTATCAGTTGAAACACGAAAATTCAAATAAAAAATAATCGTCAACAATAACTTAAACGGTAAGAAAGGCGGAGAACATGGTCGTTTATTTAAGAAGAGCTGTACCAGATGATCTTAGCACTATTATTGAAATCATTACCTACGCGCAAAAACTTCTGTATGATCAAAATATCCCTCAGTGGCAAAATAACGACGGCCCAAATCAAAAACTGTTAGAGTACGATATCAAGCTTCAGAGATGTTACGTACTCATTGTTGATCAAGCTATTGCTGGCCTAGGAGTGCTTTCATCAGAGATCGAAGAGCCCTACGAACAAATCAAAAATGGGCAATGGCAACTGACTTATGGGCATTACATGACGATCCATCGTGTTGCGTTAGCACCATTTTACCAAGGGAAAGGATTTGCATCACTTTTGATGAACTATCTCATTACCACTGCTAGATTGAATGACTTTCGAGATATTCGGATCGATACCCATCCGCAAAATACTGCGATGCAACGCCTAATAGAAAAAGTAGGTTTTAGCTATCAAGGGGAAATTTTACTACCAATTAGCAATGGGGCACGTTTCGCTTACCAAATGATCTTAACTTAAATAAAAACACGGAAACAAGTAACGCTTCAAAGCGTTTATTTGTTTCCATGTTTTTATTTAACTTCATAAATTCATTTTTCTACAATCTGCTTAGCAATAAAACTTGAGTATTTTACCTGACCGTCCACATTTGGATGAACCCGATCCTCGTAAAACCATTCTTCATGCTCATTACTATATCCATACCAGTCAATTACCACTAGATTTTTATATTTCTTTTTCATTGTTTCTAGCATCGTATTCACTTCATTTTGCCATCGACGAGTTGGTACACGAACATTGATCCAAAAGACTTTACGGTTGGAACCAATTGCTGTCATAAATTCATCGAATTGTGCTTCAGTAAACGAACCGTTCGTCCCAAGTCCCACTAATACGTTATCTTTCAATAATTTTTCTTTATCCAACTTTTCAATATTAGGCGTACTAGTATACAATTGTCTGCCGACTTCACCATCAACGATCATCTTCGGAAAAATTTCTTGGAGACCTGCTGATGCGTCTAAAATAACTGAATCACCGAAAGCAGTGACTTCCATATTCTTGGCTTTCTTACTTTCTGCCTCAGTCAAATCAAAGTTCGTTTCGGGCGCTACATTTGTTTGATTGTTCGAATCAGTTGTTTTCCCTTCATTTTTGGCTTTTTCTTCTGCTTTTCTTTGTTCAGCTTGCTTTTTATTCGCTGCAATATTTTCTTGAAGTTGTTGTTGCTCTGCCGTAATTTCATTTGATGGTGCTACAGCCAAAGCAAAAAGTGCAAAACAAGTAAATACGACACTGATCAAAGCAGTCACTTTTGGAATCGTTAGCCAAGGTTTTCGGAAAAAATCTTTAATTGCAAACCATGTATATTGATAATAGAATTTGCCTAGCGGTTTTTCAATAAAACGATAAGAGAGCTCACTGATTCCAAGAATCAACGCAATCTCAATCAATGAGTGCAAAAATATATGATCACTTAAATTCTGAATTTTTGCTTCATAAAAAATCATGACTGGAAATTGATACAAATAAATACCATAGCTTCTTTTACCAAACCATGTAAAAACAGGATTCGTTAGCCATCGATTCAGATCAGCACCAGGATGCGCGGTCACAGCAACTAAGATCGTTGCAAATATACTGACAATAAACATCCCGCCATAGTACACAAATGCTAAATGATCAGCTAAAAATAAAAAGGAGCACACTAAGATTACTAATGAAGCAATTCCGACACCGTTCAGTAAATTTTTGGCTTTTATCGGAATCTCTTCCTTTAAACGAAAACTTGGCCAAACAAATGCTAGACCGCTACCCATCAATATTGAAAACAGTCTTGTATCTGTCCCATAATACACTCTAGTAGGATCTGCTCCAGGGGTGTATAAAACAGCCATCAAAATACCTGACCCCATAGCGAGCGCCATAATGATTCCAAAGATCTTACCACTATGTTTAACGTATTTTTTTAGAATAATAAATAACAATGGCCAAATCAAATAATTCTGTGCCTCGACAGCGAGAGACCAAATATGTGTAAATGGAGACTGTGTTGTGAATCGATCAAAATAAGAGAAACCCCTAAAAATTTGCCACCAGTTATTATAATATAGGACACTGCTGGCAACGACACTGCGTAAGTTATTTAGTAAATCTTTTTGAAAGAACACGATATATGCAGAGGATGTAATCAGCATTGCAACCAAGCCTGGATACAGCCGCTTCATCCTTCGAATATAAAAACCTTTAACATCGATTGTTTCCGTCTGAAGCCATTCTTGCCTCAGTAAGTCAGTAATCAAATAGCCTGAAACTGCAAAAAAAATAGGGACGCCTAAATAGCCCCCATGCATTATATTAGGGAACAAGTGATACAGAATCACACCAATGACCGATATTGTTCGAATCCCATCGAACCCGGTAATATAACGGCGATTTTCTAATCTTTTTTTATTATTCATTTATATTTTCCAACTTTACTAATATTCTTTTTTATATTTCGAGTAATTTTTAACAAAGGAAACATGATTTAAAAAATGACGATCGATAGAAAAAATAAGTCGCGTTTGACCAAAAAAAGGTGGCCTGTTGAAGTGTAAAAAAATTTCTATCTTGCTCATGTTCATTGACGGTCGTTGTTTTTTGACCGATTTAAAGTAGTAACTTAAATATACGTTCTTTCTACACAAATGGCAAGAACTCTCTCTTCAATTTTCGACTTTTTAAGTAAATTTTAGATATTCTTTGAGAATACAAAAATTGAGCTGAAAATCAGATTTTTTTCTGACTGACAACTCAATTTTTTTGATTTAATTTTAGACAGCTTTCAACGTAAATAGTTATTATACGAGTAGTGCATATAATGATGGATTATCACTTAAATCAATATATTTAGGATCAAATTCCGCCATTTTTGCTAATAAATTAGGAAGTTCCTCTTTTTCCTTTAATAAAATACCTAGAATAACAGGTCCTGTTCCACGATTAACTTTTTTGGTATATTCAAAACGTGTTATGTCATCATTTGGTCCTAGAATATCCGTTACAAATTCTCTTAAAGCTCCTGGTCTTTGCGGAAAATTAATAACAAAATAATGTTTTAATCCTTCAAAAATCAATGAGCGTTCTTCGATTTCTTCCATTCGATTAATATCATTATTACCACCGCTAATGATGCAAACAACATTTTTTCCTTTAATATCCTCTTTAACTAATTCTAAAGCTGATACACTCAATGCACCCGCCGGTTCGACAACGATAGCCTGTTTTGTATATAACTCTAGTATGGTTGAACAGACTTGACCTTCATCAACAGCTAACAATTCGTCGACATATTCAAGAGCATGTTCATACGTTAACGCACCTACTTGTTTTACAGCAGCTCCATCTACAAATTTTTCTACGCTATCTAGCATTACTGGTTTTCCCTCATCAAAAGCAGCCCGCATAGATTGAGCGCCAAGCGGTTCTACACCAAGGACCGCAGTTGTCGGACTACTATTTTTGGTATATGTCGCAACACCACTGACAAGTCCACCACCACCAATAGCGGCAAGTAGATAATCCACTTGAAATTCAGATTTCTTAGCTTCTTGTAATATTTCTACTGCTACGGTTCCCTGTCCGGCCATAATATTTAAATCATTAAAAGGATCAATAAAGGCTTGATTATTTGTTTTGGCAAAGTTTTTTGCTGCTTCGGCAGAGGCATCAAAAGTATCTCCAAACAATTTTACTGTTACTTTCTCCCCACCAAAAAATTTTACTTGAGATATTTTTTGCTGAGGAGTTGTTGTTGGCATAAAAATCGTGGCTGCTACATCCATTTCTTGACAAGTAAAAGCCACCCCTTGCGCATGATTTCCAGCGCTAGCACAGACAACACCGTTTTTTAACATCTCAACAGGTGTTTGCTTGATAGCATAGTACGCTCCTCTTAATTTGAATGAGCGAACTTTTTGCAGGTCTTCCCTTTTTAAATAAACATTACATTGATATTTTTGTGATAAATATAGATCATATTGTAGTGGTGTTTTTGTCACGACCTCTTTTAATACATCATACGCTTCTTCAACATTTTCCTTCGTAAGTTTTAACAAATACTCCCCACCTTTCTTATGTAAGTAAAAGAAGCTGAGATAAATGGTGCACTCCCATTATTAATTGCAGAAGGAATACAGCTCTTTTCTCAGCCTCTAGTTACTGAACGTATCTTTTAGTCTTCTCTTGATACAAAAGGCATCATTTTACGTAACTCTGCGCCAACTTTTTCAATTGGATGTCCAGCGTTCTCTTTACGCATTTGATTGAATTCTTTAAAGCCATTTTTATTATCATCGATGAATCCTTTAGCAAATTTGCCATTTTGGATATCAGTCAACACTTCTTTCATATTAGCTTTAGCTTCTGAGGTAACAACACGTGGTCCTGATACATAATCTCCATACTCTGCAGTATTTGAGATAGAGTTACGCATTTTTTCAAATCCTCCTTCATAAATAAGGTCAACGATCAATTTCAATTCGTGACATACTTCAAAGTAAGCTAATTCCGGTTGGTAGCCAGCTTCTGTTAAGGTTTCAAAACCTGCTTCGATCAAGCTAGTTAAACCACCACATAATACGGCTTGTTCCCCGAATAGATCTGTTTCAGTTTCTTCTTTAAAGGTAGTCTCCAGTACTCCGACACGCGTAGCACCGATTCCTTTGGCATAAGACAAAGCAACATCGCTTGCTTTTCCTGTTGCATCTTGATATACCGCAAATAATGCAGGTACTGCAAAACCTTCTGTAAACGTACGACGAACAAGGTGTCCTGGTCCTTTAGGAGCAACTAAGAAAACATCCACATCTTTTGGTGGGTTGATTACATCAAAATGAATATTGAAGCCATGACCGAATGCTAATGCATTGCCTGCTTCTAAGTTTGGTGCAATTTCATTGTCATAGAGCTCTCCTTGGATTTCATCTGGAGCTAAAATCATGACTAGATCTGCTTTTTTAGATGCTTCTTCAACGGTCAATACGTCAAAACCATCGTTACGAGCTGCTTCTGCTGATTTTCCTTCACGAATTCCGATGATTACTTGATTGCCATTATCTCGTAAGTTTTGAGCGTGGGCATGTCCTTGCGAACCATAACCGATGATTGCAATTGTTTTTCCTTCTAATTGATTGTTTTCTACTGAATTATCATAATATACTTTTGCCATTTTTGAACCCTCCAAATTTTTTTATGCTTATAAGCGTATGCTTTAAGACCCTTTTTTAGTTATTGCCTCTTGTAAATCCAGTAACACCTGTTCGTGCTAATTGTTTAATGCCATATGGCGCTACAACATCGACAAAGGCACTGATTTTTTCACTAGTGCCTGTGACTTGAATCACGACGGTACGTGTACCGACATCGATCACGTTCGCTCTAAATGGATCGATCACTGAGAACAATTCAGCTCTAACAGTAGCTGGCGCATTAAGCTTGACCAACGCTAGTTCTCTTTCCAAATGTGGTTCATCTGTAATATCAGAAACTTTGATCACGTCGATTTGTTTATTCAGTTGTTTGGTCACTTGCTCTGCTTCATTTAAATCTGCTACTTGAACGATGATCGTTATCCTTGAAACATTCTCTAACTCCGTTGCTCCAACAGATATACTGTCGATATTGACTTGTCTGCGTGTCAACACACCACTAAACCGGTTTAAGACACCCGAATTATTATTGACTGTTGCGGTAATGATCCGTCTCATTTTAATCCACCCCCAGCATTTGATAGTTTGCTTTTCCAGCTGGAACCATAGGTAATACATGTTCCGTTGGTGAAACCATCACTTCAATCAATAATGGTCCTGTTTCTTTAAAGGCTTCAGTTAAATCTGCCTCGACAGTATTCGGGTCCTCTATTCTGATTCCTCTAATATGATAGGCTTCTGCCATTTTTACAAAATCTGGTTGTGTAGCAAAAACTGATTCTGAGCAGCGACCGTTGAAAAAGCTTTCCTGCCACTGACGGACCATTCCTAATGACTGATTATTCAAAATCACGATTTTGATTGGAATATTGTATTCATTTAAAATTGCTAACTCTTGATTTGTCATTTGGAAGCCACCATCACCGACAAAGAGAACAACTTCTTTATCTGGACAACCCAATTTTGCACCGATTGCAGCTGGAACACCGTAGCCCATTGTTCCTAGACCACCGCTTGTTATAAGCTGTTTTTCATTTTTAAATGGATAAAACTGTGCAGCCCACATTTGATGCTGACCAACATCCGTTGCAACGATGGCTTCACCCTCTGTCAATTCACCAATGAATTCAATGACCTTTTGCGGCTTGATTTCGGTCTTTTGTTCTTTATCATATTTGAATGGGTGTAGTTTTTTTCGTGAAAGATTTAGTTTCTTCCAATCGCTCCAATCATTGCATTTTACTTCTGTTTTCAACATTTCTTTTAACGTTTCTTTCGCATCTGCTACGATTGGGATCTGAGTATCGATGATTTTTCCGATTTCAGCAGGATCAATATCAACATGAGCAATCACTGCGTTTGAAGCAAATTCTTTTGGTGCACTAGCCAAACGGTCGTCAAAGCGAGAGCCAATATTGATCAGCAAGTCGCAATCAGTCAATGCCATATTCGCTGCAAACGAGCCATGCATACCGCCCATGCCTAAGAACAGCTCGTTTTCTGTTGGAATTGCTCCAAGTCCTAACAGTGAACTTAGCGCTGGAACTTGATATTTATTGACAAACTCAACTAATTCTTGCCCTGCATCTGCGTGTAGTACACCTGCTCCGACTAATACCAATGGTTTTTTAGCTGTCGACAAGGCTTCCATAAGTTTTTTGATTTGTAGTTTATTTGGTTTCACAGTTGGTTGATAACTTGGTAAGTTTAGTTTTACCTCAATGTCTGCCTCAGCTTCCATAATGGTCATGTCTTTTGGTAAATCGATCACAACCGGGCCTTTTCTGCCAGTTGTCGCAATATGAAAGGCTTCTTCAATAATTCTTGGTAATTCTTTTGTTTCTCGAACTTGGTAATTATTTTTAGTGATCGGCATCGTTAATCCAATTATATCTGCCTCTTGAAAGGCATCTTTTCCAATACCATCTGTGACTACTTGACCTGTAAAGACAACTAAAGGAATTGAATCACTCATTGCATCCGCAATTCCAGTGATCGCATTTGTTGCACCTGGACCACTAGTTACGATAACAACACCTGGTTTACCAGTTGCTTTCGCATATCCTTCAGCTGCATGGACGGCTCCTTGTTCATGTCTCGTTAAAATATGCGGAATGTCTCCATCATATAACGCATCGTATAGAGGGAGGACTGCTCCACCAGGATATCCAAAAATCATTTCTACCTTTTGCTTCAATAACGAGTCAATTAAAAGCTTTGAACCATTTTTCATTTTTCTCTGTTTTTCTGCCATGAGCTTCCCTCCTCTAGTCTAGCAAATCTGCTGGAATCTGCATGATTCCACCTGTATGAGCTGAAGTGACCAACGCTGTATATCGAGCTAAGTATCCTGTTTTTACTTTTGCTTTGAATGTCGGCAGTTGATCATTTCTTTTCGCCAGCTCTTCTTCAGAAACATGTAATTCCAATGTCCGATTGATTAAATCAATCTCAATTTCATCCCCATCTTCGATTAATGCAATGGGTCCGCCTGCTGCAGCTTCTGGAGAAATATGACCAACAGCGATTCCTCGAGTAGCACCCGAAAAACGCCCATCTGTGATCAATGCTACATCTTTGCCTAAACCTCGTCCTACAATACTTGATGTCGGTGCCAACATTTCCGGCATACCTGGTCCGCCTTTTGGTCCTTCGTAACGAATCACGACAACATGACCTTTTTTTACCGTATGATCATCGATTGCTGCCACAGCTTCATCATGAGAGCCAAAACAAATTGCTTTCCCTACAAATTTTTTGATTGATGGATCAACCCCGCCGACTTTGATCACACTGCCTTTTGGCGCAATATTTCCATACAAAATCGATAGACCACCAACCGGACTGTATGGATTTTCCTTTGGATGGATAACTTCTTCATTTTTGATTACTGCATCTTGAACGTTTTCACGAATCGTTTTTCCTGTGACTGTGATACGATCTGGATGAATTGCATCGCCTAGATCGACCAACTCTTTCATAATTGCTGGAACACCACCTGCTTCATGGACATCGTGCATCGAATAGGCAGATGAAGGAGCGATTTTTGATAAATATGGAACACGTTCTGCAATCGCATTGACTTCTTCCAAGTTATAGTCGATTTCGGCTTCATTTGCGATTGCCAATGTATGCAAAACTGTATTAGTAGAACCGCCCATTGCCATGTCTAAAGCAAATGCATCATCGATTGCTTCTTTTGTGATGATATCTCTTGGTTTAATCTGTTTTTTGACTAGATCCATCAAATGAAACGCAGACCGTCTAACTAATTCTCTCCGTTCATCTGATACAGCTAAAATCGTCCCATTTCCAGGTAAAGCCATTCCTAACACTTCCATCAAACAATTCATCGAATTTGCCGTAAACATTCCTGCACAGGAACCACAGGTTGGGCAAGCATTTTGCTCCATAAAATTGAATTCTTCTTCTGTCATTTTGCCTTCTTTAAATGTTCCAACTGCTTCAAACATATTCGAGAGCGTTGTAGTATGACCTCTTGGATCAACACCTGCCTTCATCGGACCACCTGAACAAAAAATTGCAGGAACATTTGTACGTACACTTGCCATCAACATACCTGGAGTGATTTTGTCACAGTTTGGAATATAGAAAACACCATCGAACCAATGCGCATTGATCACCGTTTCAGCAGCATCTGCAATAATTTCTCTACTAGGTAAAGAATAACGCATGCCGATATGCCCCATCGCAATCCCATCATCTACACCGATCGTATTGAATTCGAAAGGAATTCCTCCCGCTTCCCGAATCGCTTCTTTTGCAACATCGGCTAACTCTCTTAAATGTACATGACCCGGAACAATATCAATATAAGAATTACAAATTGCTATAAACGGCTTTTGCATGTCCTTAGCATTTTTCACTTGTCCCGTTGCATAAAGTAAACTTCTGGCGGGTGCAGCTTCAATCCCTTTTTTTATTTGATCACTACGCATTTTTCATCCACTCCAATTCAGTTATCGTCAGTAGCTTTTAATTTGCTGCTTCTGATTCAATTTTTTATTTACTCTGCTTCCTTACAATTTTTTTGAAAAAAAAGACATCCCATTGAATAATGGGATGTCTTAGTAAGAATCCCATCTACGAAAGACAAACAGGACTCAAACATCTGCGAAATTTCTCAGTGTTCTAAGTCCTACACGGTAAAATAATGACTAATACGTGATTGTTTTTTGTCTTTTCCATAGTAACGGTCTCCTCATTTTTAAAAATCTATCGTAAAGATTAAAATAGCATGTGATAAATAAAAGCTTTTGTTAACTATAAACCTATTAAATGAGAATGTCAATAAAATTTGATAAAAAGATTCAGAAAATTCTAAAAACATAAGTTCTCTTTTTCTTACTTATGGTTTTTTTCTATCTAACGAATGGAAATTCAATGCTTTGATTTTTTTCCGTCGTTTATATTTATAGAATAATCGCTGCCACTCTTGATTTCAAATGAATGGTTAGAGCTTAATCTGGTCGAAGTAGTGTCCTTACTTTTATTTCATTGTTCATCTCATTTTAGGACATGAAAAATCCAATATACGTCTTATCATTTGCAAAAAAAAAGACACTTGAAATCCTTCAAGTGTCTACTCTATTATCCTCTTTGAAAATAGTATAAAGGTTTATGTGTCAACCGTTTCATTTGTCTTTTCTTATCTTCAATGATTGAAAGTAGCTCTTCTGAAAAGCTTTCTAAAATCACGCGCCCGCCTTTATAAGTACTACCACCCATTGAGATCACTTCATCTGGTGTTAAGATGACTTTTCTATGGGCGATTTTTTTGAAAAATTCTTCAATCAAATATGTTGGTAAGTAAAAATTATTTTGGGCAGAAAAAGATTCTAAATAAATAAAATCGTCGATGCTGATATAACAATCGTCCATTGATATAAAATTCACCGACTTGTCTACATAGATATCTCTTTTTTGTAGAATCTCATTGATCTTCTTGTTTAGAAGGTTCAGTGTTTCTATTTCTTTAACAAAATTTTCTAATTCTCGGTAACGGACTGCCTTGCGTTCATCATAAGTGACACGAAGTGCCACGCCTATTGATACAATGACTGCACCAATTAGCACACCAGTCATACCTGCAATAAAAACCACCATTTGGATTCCCTCACTCTTTTCATTCTTGTTTTTTTAGTATAACATACTCTTTCACAAGGACAAAAAAATATGAAAAAAAATATTTTATCTTACTAAACTTTTTATTTTTTTTTTAGCATTTTGTTTATTTCCTTTATTTATAGGTCTAGATTACTCATTCAATTGATGATATAATATAGCGGTAGTAATATTATTTGGAGAATTGGGGAAGTTGATATGGGGAAAAAAGTTATTAAGTTAGATTTTGATGATGTTGTTATTGCTAATGAAGATGGAAGCACAACTCGTGCTTTGTATGAGTGGTTTCATTTTAAGCCAGAAGTTGGGGATCAAGTTGATGTATTTGAAGATGGTGACGAATTGATCATCCACAAAGCAGAACAAGCTACAAATACAATAGACAATTTACAAGATAAGATCAATATTAACATTGTGAATGAAAATAACAATACACAGTCCGTTGGCGGCTATGTACAGCATGGTAGAGTTGTTAATAAATGGATTTATTTTATATTAGCCTTTTTCTTAGGTTGGATAGGCATTCATAAGTTTTATTCTGGTTTCACTGGAAAAGGCATTATGTACCTAGTATTCTCTTGGACAGCGATTCCTGCAGTTATTGCATTTTTCACTTCAATCATGACTTTACTTAAACCAGCTGATCAAAATGGAAATATTGTAGTCACTTCATAATACTCAAAAAAGCCTTAGTTTTCTAAGGTTTTTTTATTTAATTTAGTGCATTAAAGTTGACCTTTATTGACCAATACAGTATACTTTTTTTAAGCATTAAGTCTTGCTTTGTGATAAAATGATTTGAAGAGCTTTATTATAGGAGGAATATACTATGAATTTAATACCAACAGTTATTGAACAATCATCTCGTGGAGAAAGAGCATATGATATTTATTCACGATTATTAAAAGATAGAATCATTATGTTAAGTGGTCCAATTGATGATAATGTAGCAAACTCGGTCATTGCTCAGTTATTATTTTTGGATGCACAAGACTCTGAAAAAGACATCTATATATACATCAACTCACCAGGTGGAAGTGTTTCTGCTGGATTAGCCATCTTTGATACAATGAATTTTGTTAAAGCGGATGTCCAAACTATCGTTCTTGGTATGGCAGCTTCTATGGGCAGTTTCTTATTGACTGCTGGTACAAAAGGCAAACGATTCGCATTACCTAATGCAGAAATCATGATCCACCAACCATTAGGTGGCGCTCAAGGTCAAGCAACTGAAATTGAGATCGCAGCGAAACATATTCTTGATACACGTGATCGCCTAAATAAAATTTTGGCTGAGCGTACTGGTCAACCACTTGAAGTCATCGAACGCGACACCGACCGTGACAACTTTATGACAGCTACACAAGCGAAAGAATATGGTTTGATCGATGAAGTAATGGAAAATAGCAGCTCATTAAGTAAATAATGAAAAATGCCCAGAATTTTGGGCATTTTTATTTAAATTGATGATTAAAAGCGCTACACTTATAAGTATAAGAAATGAAAGGATGTTTGTAAAATGGATATTTCAGTTATTGATGCAACAAAAGTTACTACAAAAAATGGTTTAGCTATTGGAAAAGACTCGGCTTCAGTAAAGATGGTAGAATTTATGAATGTTCGTTGCCCTTATTGTAAAAAATGGTTTGAGGAATCCTTTGATTTCCTAAATGAGTATGTCAAACAAGGAAAAGTCCAACGAATTATCAAGCTACTAGACAAAGAAAAAGAAAGCCTACAACGAGGCAATGTCATGCATCATCATATCAATTATGACTTACCTGAAAAAGGGTTGGCTGATTTGAAACAAATGTATGATACCCAAGACCAATGGGGAAATCTTTCTTTAGAAGATGTCGCTGTTTTTGCACAAGATAATTTACAATTGTCTAAAAAAGAAGAACCTGCGATCATTCAAGCAGTAATTCAGGAAGCTGAAGCTGCCAATATCAAATTTGTACCAACAATTATTATTGGTGAGCATATTTTTGATGAATCGATTACTAAAGAAGAATTGATTGGTTATATAGAAGGGAAATAAAAAACGAGACCAAGCTATTTATTTAGGCTTGGTCTCGTTTTCTTTAGAGCTACGGTCAATACTCGATTCCTTAGCTGTTGCAGAATCTTGAATCTCTTTTTCAGCGTCTTCTCCAAAACTCAAAATCTTATCTACATCCTCCTTGCCAAGAAAATTTCCTAGACCTTCTCCGAGTTGCTTGATTTGCCTCATGATAAAATCTTTATCTTCTACGCCCATCATTTCCACCCAACTTTCTGCTATTCTCTCATAGCAATCCATAAAAGGTTACGCACTTTTTTCTCTTAGTTTATCTGCAAATTCATTGATTTTACGAATTCGATGATTGATTCCTGACTTTGAAATAGCACCTGATGGGATCATCTCGCCTAATTCTTTTAAACTTACTTCTGGATACTCTAATCTTAATTCAGCAATCTCCTGTAATTTCCCTGGTAAAGCCGATAAGCCAACTACACTTTCAATATACTGTATATTTTCAATTTGCTTCGAAGCTGCATCGATTGTTTTATTGAGATTCGCTGTTTCACAATTGACTAACCGATTGACTGAATTACGCATATCACGAACGATCCGAACATCTTCAAATTTTAACATTGAATTGGTCGCACCGATCAACGTTAGAAAATCAGCAATTCGTTCAGCACCTTTTAAATAAGAAATATAACCGTTGCGCCGTTCTAACGTTCGAGCATTCAAGTCATAATAGTTCAGCATCTGACAAATATCATCATTATGTTCTTCATAAATAGAAAATATTTCCAAATGATATCGGCTAGTTTCCGGGTTATTAACTGATCCAGAAGCCATAAAAGCTCCTCTTAAATAAGACCTCATTTTTTGTGCATTTCCTATAATTTCGTCCGACACATGAGTGTTAAACATCATACCATCTAAAATGTCTAAATCAGCTAATACACTTTTCGTATCTTGCTTTAATCTTACGATATAGACATTGTTCTTCTTTAGTTTCATCTTTTTTCGAACCAATAATTCCGAACGCACCTCATAATGATCTTTTAAAAGAGAATAGATTCGTCTGGCAATCGCTGCATTTTCTGTTTGAACATTCAAGACGAATTGCTGATTCACGATACTTAGTGAACCATTCATCCGAATCAACGCAGCTAATTCTGATCGAGCATGTTCCCGATGAACTTCTAAGGTCGTTAGTTCTTTTTTTACATCCGCTGCAAAAGACAATCTACCTTCCTCCTCTCTTCTTACTTTTTAATATCTTGGGCCAAATACGATACGGAATAATTCATCTACAACCTTATCCCCGTCATGAAAAACACCGCCGTCACGTAATTTCAAGAAATCTGTCGAAATCACACGGCAGCCTTCATCTCTCAAACGCTGAAAATCATGCTCCACCTGAACTAGATATTCATCATAAATCTCCGGATCCATATACCCATCAGGAACATTTTCAGTATTGACCAAAACAGTATCAACAAATTTACTTTTTAAGTGTTCATGTAAAACACAAACATGATCAGCATCAGTAAAATGTTCCGTTTCGCCCTTTTGAGTCATAATATTACAGATATAAACGACTTCTCCTTCTGCATTAATGATCGCATCTCCGATTTCATTGATCACTAAGTTAGGCAAAATACTTGTAAACATGCTACCTGGTCCTAACACGATCATATCTGCCTCTTCGATAGCCTTAACGACTTTCCTAGCAGCTTTTGGTTGCTCATTATCATTCGTGTTAGTCACAAAAACATGATCGATTGTTTTTCGATCAACTGCAATACTTGATTCTCCAACTGCGATAGTACCATCTTTGAAAACGGCATGAAGCGTCAATGGTCTTTCTGATGAAGGATAAATATGCCCGTCAACATGCATCATTTTTGAAAGTAGCTGAATCGCTTCATAGGTACTCCCCCGCATTTCTGAAACAGCCGCAATGATTAAATTGCCAATTGCATGATTAGCAAAATATTTATCTGAATGATCGAAACGATATTGAAAAATATCTTCATAAAGCTGAGGCATATCTGATAATGCGACCAAAACATTACGCAAATCACCAGGAGGCGTCATGTTCATCGATTCTCGGATTTCACCGCTGCTTCCTCCATCATCCGCTACAGTTACAACTGCTGTAATATCCGCACTTTGATTTCGTAGACTTTTTAAAATAACCGGTAAGCCTGTCCCTCCGCCAACAACAACAATCTTGGGTTTTCTAATCCGATAAGTTTTCATTTTCATGAGCGATTTACCGTCTCTTTCCGTTTTCCTTTATCACGATGGGTAATATTCACATGATATTCTTGCCCTAACTCCTTACCGACACGTTCAGTCAGTGCGACTGATCGATGTTGTCCACCAGTACATCCGATAGCGATCGTAACACTCGATTTTCCTTCTTTTTCATAGCCTGGCATCACATTTTTTAATAAATCGATAAAACGAGTATAGAAGCTCTCTGTTTCAGGAAAACTCATCACATAATCATAGACAGATGGATCTTGTCCAGTCAGTGGTTTTAATTCTGGAATATAATGAGGATTCGGTAAAAAACGGACATCCATCACAATATCTGCATCGATCGGTAAACCGTATTTGAATCCAAAAGAAACCAACTCTACACGGAATTCGTGCGTATCTCTAGATTTAAATTCACTATTGATTCTTTCACGTAGTTGTCTAGGAGATAAGCTGGTCGTATCTATTACAACTTGAGCATCGCCTTTGATTTCTTCAAGAATTGCCCGCTCTTTCCTGATTCCTTCGGTGATTAAACCATCCATCGCTAATGGGTGCGCACGACGAGTTTCTTTGTACCTAGAAACAAGCTCTTCATCCGTCGCATCTAGAAACATGATCGTAGTATCTATTAAATTCGTATTTTCTAATTCAACCAACATATCTTGAATCTCTCTAAAGAAATTACGGGAACGTAAATCAATCACAAGCGCAATTTTCGTTACTTTTCCAGACTCTTTAATCAACTCCCAAAACTTTGGGATCAAACTTGGTGGCATATTGTCGATACAAAAATACCCCATATCTTCAAAACTTTGAATAGCGACAGTTTTTCCTGCACCACTCATTCCAGTGATTATTACTAATTGTAGATTATCGACCATTTTTAGCACTCCTTAGGAAACATTTTATTAATTATAACATCCCGGGCGTATCAAAGAAAGCTTTTCATAACATTCTTATCTGTGATTCAGACTTTCTTACGAATTAATTGGTAGGCTATATTTTATTCAATTTCAACTTTTTTTCAAAAAATTCTTCTCTTAATTCATTTTCTTTTGTATCAATAATATTCATAACAAATATTTTTTAAATATATTTATAAACTACAAAAAAAGCGTAGAAGAAAACTAATCACTAGTTATCCTTCATACGCCAAATTGAAATGTGAAATAAAAAAATGATGCACTATCTTTAAAATTGTGAAACTTTAGAACCCTGCTTATATCTCAGTGTTCATCTATTTTTTGATATATATGATTACTTGTTAAAAGCAATTTAGTAAGAACAAACTTAAATTTGGAAAAATCAAAATTACGCGTCTTCAATGACATTAAAGTAGTCTAGGTTTAAAATGGGATCATCACAATTTATGACTGGACGATCTGTTGGGTGACATTTTATCACTCTTACTTGTACATCATCATCTTCTTTAGAGATGGCTTCTCCTACAAAAAACCAAGAAAAATCTGATCCATGACAAACATAATGTGCGCCAATTTTTACTTCTCTTTTTTCCAAGAAAAAATCATCCTTCCATACACTTTTTGTATTTATAGGATATCATGATTTTCAATAAATAATCATTCAACTTACGTATAGATTTTTCCTTTTTTTGACTATTTTTAGATTAAGATTATTAAAAAACATATTTTTTCTTTTGTTTTATTATTTTTCACTCATTTTTATTTATTTAATTGTTTTCTTTACCCTTTATACTTATTGAAATTTATTCTTTTGATAAAAAAAAACAACCTTAAATAATTCAGGCTGTTTTCTTTTGAACGGATTATTTATAGAAGGAAAGATATATACCAATTTGGTTGAACAATATATCTATCTGAGTGTGATTCTACTTCAAGGAACGAAAAAAATCAATAGCAACAGATAATTTTACTCTAATCTTCAAACTTTCTTAAAAAAGTGTTATTCCTTTCAGATAGAGTATACCATTTTATAAAACTCGTTTGAGGTATTTTCCAGTATAACTCGTTTTGACTTTAGCAATTTCTTCTGGTGTTCCTGTAGCAACGATTGTTCCACCACCGTCTCCACCTTCAGGACCTAAATCGATCACATGATCTGCCGATTTGATTACATCTAAGTTATGTTCAATAACAAGAACAGTATTTCCCGCTTCTACAAGTCTTTCTAGTACGACTAATAAACGAGCGATGTCATCTGTATGCAATCCTGTAGTTGGTTCATCTAAAATATAGAAATTTTTACCATTGGAATTTTTGTGAAGTTCACTTGCAAGCTTCATCCTCTGCGCCTCGCCACCCGACAATGTAGTTGCTGGTTGCCCTAATGTGACATAGCCTAATCCAACATCAACGATTGTTTTCAATTTCCGATGAATTTTAGGGATATGTTGAAAGAATTCTACTGCATCTTCAACTGTCAGCTCTAGAATATCAGAGATATTTTTCCCTTTATAATGAACTTCTAATGTTTCCGAATTGTAACGTTTTCCATGACAAACTTCACAGGGAACGTACACGTCAGGTAAAAAGTGCATTTCAATTTTAATAATTCCATCCCCGCGACACGCTTCGCAACGTCCACCTTTCACATTAAAACTAAAGCGCCCTTTTTTATAACCGCGAACTTTTGCTTCGTTCGTTTTTGCAAACAAATCACGAATATCATCAAACACACTTGTATATGTGGCTGGGTTACTTCGCGGTGTTCGTCCAATTGGGCTCTGATCAATATCAATGATTTTTTCGATATGCTTATAGCCTGTGATACTTTTATGTTTTCCAGGTTTATTGGAGTTCCGATTAATTTTTTGTGCTAGAGCCTTTTTTAGGATTTGATTTACTAAGGTACTTTTCCCAGATCCTGAAACCCCAGTGACTGCGATAAATTCCCCCAAAGGAAATTCTACTGTCACATTTTTTAAGTTATTTTCAGAAGCACCGGTAACTTTTATTTTCTTGCCATTCCCTTTACGACGTTCTTTTGGGACAGGAATAACTTTATTACCCGAAAGATATTGACCAGTTAGGGAATTGGGATTTTTAGCTACTTCATCTGGCGTACCAGAAGCTACGATTTTTCCCCCTAAATGTCCAGCACCTGGTCCGACATCAATCAAATAATCCGATGCACGCATTGTATCTTCATCATGTTCAACAACAATCAGCGTATTTCCCAAATCACGCATTTTTTTGAGTGATTCGATCAATCGATCATTGTCTCTTTGATGTAATCCAATCGAAGGTTCATCTAGAATATACAATACACCTGATAAATTGGAACCAATTTGTGTTGCTAAACGAATACGTTGCGCCTCACCACCAGACAATGTTCCAGCTGCCCTACTTAGAGTTAAATAATCCAACCCAACATTTTCCAAAAAGTTCAACCGATCTTTCACTTCTTTTAAGATTGGTTTAGCAATTATTTGCTCTTGATCAGATAGAGTAAGTGTTTCAAAAAACGCCACAGCATTTTTGATTGCCAACCCTGTAACTTGACCGATATTCGTGTTGTCGATTTTAACAGATAACGCTTGAGGATTCAAACGGTAACCAGAGCAGGTTTGACACGTTAGTTCAGTCATATATAGCCGCATTTGTTCGCGAGTAAAATCACTATTGGTTTCGTGATAACGACGTTTGATATTTGTTAAGACCCCTTCAAAGGGGACTTCTACATCTCGTACTCCACCAAAATCATTTTCATAATGGAAATGAAACGGTTCCCCCTTTGACCCATTTAAAATAATATCTTGGTGTTCTTCGGGTAATTCACTAAATGGTGTATCCATATCTATATTAAAACTATCCGCTGCTTGTTCCAACATTTGCGGATAGTATTGAGAACTGATAGGGTTCCAAGGTGCAATTGCCCCTTCACGCAATGTTTTTGTTGGATCTGGAATGACTAAATCTCGATCGACTTCTAATTTTATCCCTAATCCATCACAGTCAGGGCAAGCGCCAAATGGAGCATTGAATGAAAATAATCTAGGTTCTAATTCACCTACTGTAAAGCCACAATAGGGACACGCATAGTGTTCGCTGAAAAGCATCTCTTCGCCATCAATCACATCTACCAAAGCATAACCATCCGCCAGACGCAGTGCTGCTTCAAAAGAATCAAATAAACGAGACCTGATTCCTTCTTTTACAACGATTCGGTCTATGACGATCGCAATGTCATGTTTTTTATTTTTTTCAAGTTCAGGAGCTTCTGTTACATCGTAGGTTTCTCCATCAACACGCATCCGAACATACCCTTCACGCTGAATCATTTCAAAAATCTTCTTATGTTGACCTTTTTTCTTAACGATCACAGGAGCCAATACCTGGAGTTTAGTTTTCTCAGGCAGTTCTAAGACTTTATCGACCATTTGTTCAACAGATTGACTGGTGATTTCCGTTCCATCATTAGGGCAAATGGGATGACCCACTCGGGCAAATAAGAGCCTTAAGTAATCATTGATTTCCGTTACAGTTCCTACTGTCGAACGGGGATTTTTACTGGTAGTTTTTTGATCAATCGAAATAGCGGGACTCAATCCATCAATACTATCTACATCAGGCTTATCCATTTGACCTAAAAATTGTCTGGCATATGCTGACAGACTCTCTACATATCGACGTTGACCTTCTGCATACAAGGTATCAAATGCCAATGAACTTTTCCCTGAACCAGATAAGCCAGTCACTACGACCATTTTATCACGAGGAATCGTAACATCTATGTCCTTTAAATTATGTGCGCGTGCGCCATGAATGACGATTTTATCATTTGCCATTACTACTCTCCTTTGCTGTGAAACACAGCGAGTATTATTTTGAGCGAATCTTGAACAGTACGCTGAAAAAAAAATCTGTTAATCCGCTCTCGTTCCTAATCCATGTTTTTTACCAATCAAATGAAGCAGTCACTATACTTTAATCTCCTGCTTTTAGTTCTAAGATAGTATCTCTTAAAGTCGCTGCTGTTTCAAAGTCTAAAGCTTTCGCAGCATCTCTCATTTCTTTCTCTAGCTTCATTAATAGATCGGCTTTTTCTTGACGAGTCAACTCGTGATAGGACTTGTCAATCTTGAATGTTTCACCTTTTTCATTTGTCTTAGAAATAGAGATCAACTCACGAATTTCTTTAATGATTGTTTTTGGTACAATACCATGTTCTTCATTGTATTTTTCTTGGATCGAACGGCGACGTGCTGTCTCATCCATTGCTTTTTGCATCGAATCAGTGATTTTGTCAGCATACATAATGACACGTCCATCTGAGTTACGAGCTGCTCGTCCGATTGTTTGGATCAATGAGCGCTCACTCCTTAAGAATCCTTCTTTATCTGCATCTAAAATCGCAATTAAAGAGACCTCAGGCACATCTAGTCCTTCACGAAGTAAATTGATCCCAATCAATACATCAAATTCTCCTAAACGTAAATCACGAATAATCTCCGTTCGTTCAAGCGTCTTGATATCACTGTGAAGATATTTTACTTTGATTCCTAACTCTTTTAGGTAATCGGTCAAATCTTCAGACATTTTCTTGGTTAGCGTTGTGATAAACACTCGTTGATCTTTTGCTACTCGCTCATGGATTTCACCAACTAAATCATCAATTTGTCCCATGATCGGACGTACTTCAATTAACGGATCTAAGAGCCCAGTCGGTCGAATGATCTGTGGAATCACCGTATCTGTCTGTTCATATTCGTACGGTCCAGGAGTGGCAGAAACATATACCACTTGATGGACATGTTTTTCAAATTCTTCTAATCGTAAAGGCCGATTATCCAAAGCACTAGGCAAACGGAAACCATAGTCCACCAACATTTGTTTTCTAGCACGGTCCCCATTGTACATCCCACGGATTTGCGGCATTGATACATGGGATTCATCAATCACAAGTAGAAAATCATCCGGGAAGAAGTCAATCAATGTGTACGGTGGCTCTCCCTCTGAGCGGCCATCCATATGACGAGAATAATTTTCGATACCAGATGTATAGCCCATTTCTCTCATCATCTCAATGTCATAATTTGTCCGTTGTTCCAAACGTTGTGCTTCCAATAATTTATTTTCGCTATGCAGTACCTTTAAACGAGCATCTAATTCTTCTTGGATTTGAGAAATCGCATGCTCCATATGATCTTCATTGGTTACAAAGTGAGTTGCTGGGAAAATCGCTACATGCTCCGTCTCGCCAATCACTTCACCTGTCAATGCATCAACTTCTCTAATACGCTCGATCTCATCTCCAAAAAATTCAACTCTCAAGGCATGATCATCTCTTGAAGCAGGAAAAATTTCCACCACGTCCCCTCGAACGCGAAAGCGACCTCGTTGAAAATCAATATCGTTTCGCTCAAATTGAATATTAACGAGATCTGTTAATAACTGGCTTCGGTCCATTTCCATTCCAACTCGAATAGACACCACTTGCTCACTATATTCTTTAGGATCACCTAACCCAAAAATACATGAGACAGACGCCACCACGATTACATCATTTCTTTCTAACAATGAACTAGTTGCAGAATGACGCAATTTATCGATTTCATCATTGATGCTTGCATCTTTTTCTATATATGTATCACTTGAAGGAACATAGGCCTCTGGTTGGTAGTAGTCATAATAACTAACAAAATACTCGACCGCATTATTAGGGAAGAATTCTTTAAATTCTCCATAAAGCTGTCCAGCTAAGGTCTTATTATGGGCAATAACCAATGTTGGCTTGTTCACTTCCGTTATAACATTGGAGATCGTAAATGTTTTCCCGGTTCCTGTAGCACCTAACAAAATTTGTGCTTTTTCTCCGCCTTCGATACCTTCGACCAACTTCTTAATTGCTTCTGGTTGATCTCCATCCGGCTTATATTTTGATACTAAGTCAAATGTATTGGAGGTCTCTCTTTCTATCATTTAACATCCTCCTTTTATTTAATTATTGTTCTTTTTCTATAAAAATCTCACTTTAATATAAGCTAGTGATCCAGATAAGTGATAGTCTCGGCAGCTTATCAATTCAAAGCTTCGTTTTAAACAATAAGGATTTCACAAGGTACAATTAAAAAGAAACTCTTAAAATTATTTTAACATACCGAACATATTTTCGCTAGTTATAGAGCAGTTTGCATATACGCATTTTTTGCTAATTTACATTTTATTTAATATTTTGTTTGCCTTTAAAGGATTATCTAGAACTAGAGCTTATTAGCCATTTATATTTATTTTCTACCGCAAAATGTCACATTTAATCACATCGGATGTGAGAAAATGAGTTTTTTTTGATTTTATCATAGTGAATGACTTGTGCTTTTGCCTTTTTTTACTATATAATTATCAAATATGCAAATATAGGAGGTATTTTATGAAAAGGAAACACTTTTTACTTTCATTCATTGTAATGATGGCAAGTCTACTGACATTCTCACTTGGGCAAAATGCTCAGGCTGAAGAAAAAACATATACTATAGGAACAGATTTGACTTTTGCTCCCTTTGAATTTCAAGATTCCAAAGGAGAATATGTGGGGATCGATGTTGATTTACTTCAAGCCATTGCGGATGATCAAGATTTTAAGGTGGATTTAAAACCGTTGGGCTTTGACAGTGCAATCCAAGCCGTACAATCGAAGCAAGTTGATGGTATGATTGCCGGAATGAGTATTACAGATGAACGCAAAAAATCTTTTGATTTTTCTGAACCTTATTTTGATAGTGGCTTACAAATGGCGGTCAAAAAAGGGAACAATACTATCAAAGATTATAACGACTTAAAAGGAAAGACTGTGGCTGCTAAAGTAGGTACAGAGAGTGCAACTTTCCTAGAAAAGAATCAAGAAAAATATGACTACACGATCAAAAACTTTGACGATGCTACCGGGCTTTATCAAGCACTTGAAAATGGTGAAGCTGATGCCATTTTTGATGACTACCCTGTTTTAGGCTATGCTATCACTAATGGGCAAAAACTTCAGCTAGTTGGTGAAAAAGAAAAAGGGAGTTCTTACGGTTTTGCTGTTAAGAAAGGACAAAATAAAGAATTAATTGAACAATTCAATGCTGGTCTCAAAGAGTTAAAAAATTCAGGTAAATACGATGAAATTGTAAGCAAGTATATTTCTACTGGAGCTGAATCTGATACAACAATGAAAAAGATCCAGCCAAAAAAAGAGTCATACGTGATTGCTAGTGATTCTACCTTCGCTCCATTCGAGTTTCAAAATGCAGATGGAAAATATGAAGGAATCGATGTTGATTTAGTAAATCGGATCGCTGAATTGCAAGATTTCAATATTGAATTTAAATTTATTGGCTTTAGCTCAGCTGTTCAAGCTGTTGAATCTGGGCAAGCAGATGCAATGATTGCAGGAATGACCATCACAGATGAACGTGAAAAATCATTTGACTTCTCAACGCCTTATTTCAATAGCGGTATTCAAATCGCTGTAAAAAAAGGCAATGACTCGATCCATTCTTATGAAGATTTAAAAGATAAAAAAGTTGGCGCAAAAATTGGAACAGAAAGTGCTGATTTCTTAGAAGCAAATAAAGATAAATATGATTATTCGATCAAATACCTTGATACAACTGACGCTTTATATAGTGCTCTTGAGATTGGTGAAATCGATGCTATGATGGATGATTATCCAGTAATCGGTTATGGTGTGGCACAAAAGCAACCACTGGCAACACCGATTCCTCGTGAAGAAGGCGGAAAGTACGGCTTCGCTGTTAAAAAAGATAAAAATCCAGAATTAATCGAAATGTTCAACGAAGGGTTGGCTGAGTTAAAACGAACTGGTGAATACGATGAAATTATCGGAAAATATGTAAAAGATGGTTCTTCAGAAAGTAAAGTCGATGAATCAACCTTTATGGGTATGATCCAAAACAATTGGAAACGTCTGTTGAGTGGTTTATGGATGACGATTCAATTGACCTTGATTTCATTTATTCTTGCATTGATCGTTGGTGTGATTTTGGGATTATTCAGTGCTTCACCCTCAAAAGCGTTACGTATCCTTTCAACGATTTATGTGGATATTATCCGAGGAATTCCTTTGATGGTCTTGGCGTTCTTCATTTACTTTGGCTTACCAGGAATCTTAGGCTTCAATATTCCAGTATTCTTAGCTGGGATCATTACGTTGACCTTAAATGCTAGTGCTTATATCTCTGAAATTGTACGAGGCGGGATCAATGCTGTACCTGTTGGTCAAATGGAAGCTTCACGTAGCTTAGGTCTTTCCTATAATCGGACAATGCAAAAAATCATTTTACCACAAGCAATCAAAATCATGATCCCATCGTTCGTCAATCAATTCGTTATCTCATTAAAAGATACAACGATACTTTCGGCAATCGGTTTGATTGAATTATTGCAAACTGGTAAAATCATCGTTGCAAGAAACTTACAAAGTACGATGGTTTACTTCGTCATCGCAATGATGTACTTGATTTTAATTACTGCCTTAACGAAATTAGCTAAAGTTTTGGAAAAGAAGGTGAAATAATATGGCGGAAAAAATTCTAGTAGAACATTTAGTAAAAAAATACGGTGATAATACCGTTTTAAATGATATTAATGTATCCATTCAAGAAGGCGATGTGGTTTGTGTAATTGGTCCTTCTGGTTCTGGTAAAAGTACTTTTCTTCGTTGTTTAAATCAATTGGAAGAAGCAACAAGCGGTGACATTATCATTGATGGTGCGAATCTAACAGACAAAAATACAAATATTAATAAAATTCGTCAACATATCGGAATGGTTTTCCAGCATTTTAATCTGTTCCCTCATTTATCTATCATGGAAAATATTACCTTAGCTCCAACAGATTTAGGACGCCTTTCTAAAAAAGAAGCCGAAGAAAAAGCCCTCAAGCTTTTAGATACGGTTGGCCTAGCTGATAAAAAAGATAGTTATCCTGAATCATTATCTGGCGGTCAAAAACAACGTGTCGCAATTGCTCGAGCTTTAGCAATGAATCCAGACATCATGCTGTTTGACGAACCCACTTCAGCACTTGATCCAGAAATGGTTGGTGATGTGCTAAATGTGATGAAAAAACTTGCTAAACAAGGAATGACAATGGTCATTGTGACACACGAAATGGGCTTCGCTAAAGAAGTGGCCAATCGCGTGATGTTTATCGATGGTGGGAATTTCTTAGAAGATGGAACGCCTCAACAAATCTTTGAAAATCCGCAAAATGAACGGACCAAAGATTTCTTGGATAAAGTTCTTAATATTTGATCACTTATGCTAAAATGGATCACTCAGACTATTGAGTGATCCATTTTGTTGCTAGAGAGGTTGCTTTGTTCTTGATATTTTAGATTTTTTGAAGTAAATTTGAACAGACTATCGAAAGGAGTATTGTTGAATGAAACGAATGACTACTTTTTTTACCGATGATTTATTATTTACGATTTCTTTTGTGATTGCGATTATTAGTCTTTATTGCGGTGCATTTTCATTGAAAACAATCGATTTTAAAGTGATTTTTTGTTTATTTGGTTTGATGCTTTTTGTAAAGAATGTTGAGAATCTTGGCATTTTAACTTTTTTTGCAGAAAAAATGATTGATTTCTCGGCGACAACTCGTAGCCTGATCAGAAATATCGTCCTATTATCGTTCTTTAGTTCAATGCTTCTAACAAACGATGTCGCGATACTGACATTGATGCCTATTTATTTAACGATCATCAAAAAATTTCCAACAATGACAGATAAAATTGCCGGTGCTGTATTGCTAATTGTTGCTGCTAATTTAGGGAGTAGTTTTTTTCCTTTTGGAAATCCGCAAAATCTTTTCTTGTTCTCTTACTACTCGCTTTCAACGGCTGAATTTTTTGTATGGGCATCTGTGCTGCTCGTTTCTTCGCTTTTATTTCTATTGCTCTCATTTCTATTTATAAAAAAAACAACGATTTCTAATCAAAATAGTTTCCTTCCAATCATCAATAAGAAAAAAACATTTTTTTTAAGTTTGATCGGTCTATTTATTCTTTTAGGTGTATTTAATATTTTTCCTTATTTCATTATCATTCCTATTGCTACACTCATCCTTATTTTCTATGATAAAAAGACGTTTAGCAGTGTTGACTATAAATTATTGGGGACGTTTGTTTTTTTCTTCATTGCTGTGGGAAACTTTTCTCAAGTAGAAATGATTTCAACTTTTATAAAAGAGCAATTTACAACGAATACGCGTACTTTTTTTGGAAGTATCCTCGTTAGTCAAATGATCAGTAATGTTCCAGCAGCTATTCTAATAGCGCCATTCACCGTTCAATCTCAAGCACTCTTTTGGGGCGTGAATGTAGGTGGCTTAGGTACGATCATTGCTTCATTAGCTAATTTAATTGGGTTCAAATTATATAAAAAGTACTATCCTTCTCAATCAAAGCAGTTTATTTTACAGTTTACTTTAATCAACTTCGTTTTCTTGTTGTTCTTTATGCTATTTTTTATTTTTTTATTGTAAAAAAAAGTCTAAGGAAAATGAATCAATCATTTTCCTTCGACTTTATAATAGTTGTTTAATTGGCAATTGCTTCAAGCCTAGCCTTCACGTCTTGTTCTGAAAGTTCATTTCTCATCACATAACGATTCGCAGGATGATGGCGACATTCGTCTGAACAACTACCAAGATATTTTGCTTCGTTTTCTTCTGAAGCTAATATTTGTTTATTACAGAATGGGTTGGCACAATTAATGTAACGCTCACAAGGGCTACCATCAAACCAATCTTTTCCAATGATTTTTTTATCAACATGATTGATTTCAACACTAATACGTTCATCAAATACGTACATTTTACCATCCCAAAGCTCACCTCTTGTCTCGGGATCTTTTCCGTAGACCGCAATCCCACCATGAAGTTGTGCAACATCTTCAAAGCCTTCTTTTAATAACCAACCCGAAAATTTCTCACAACGAATGCCACCCGTGCAATAAGTCACAACTTTTTTATCCATAAATTGTTCTTTGTTTTCTCTGATCCATTGTGGTAATTCTCTAAAATTACGAATATCTGGGCGAACTGCACCTCTAAAGTGACCTAAGTCATATTCATAATCATTTCTAGCATCGATCACAACTGTATCTTCATCAAGTAATGCTTCTTTAAATTCAGCTGGTTCTAAATATTTCCCAGTTATTTCTAAAGGATTGACATCTTCCTCTAAGTTCAAAGAAACTAATTCTTTTCTAGGACGGACAAACATTTTATGAAAGGCATTTTCTGGCACTTCATCAATTTTGAAGTACGTATCTTTAAAACGCTCATCTGCTAACATCGCTTCCATATATGCATCTGTATCAGCAATCGTTCCTGAAAGTGTGCCATTGATTCCTTCTGTTGCGACTAGAATTCTGCCTTTTAGATTTAGCGATTTACAAAAATCTAAATGCTCCTTTGCAAATTCTTCAGGGTTTTCAATCGTCGTATATTTATAATAAAGTAATACGCGGTAATCCATTTTATCTTTCTCCTTTTTCTAAGAAACTGTTTTGCTATCTCCATAATAACTGTACAATCCCTGTTTTTTTCTTCATACATATTTAGTATATAAAAAAACAAATAAAAAAAGCGAGCTATTTGCTTGTGGAGTAATGCACATATAGAGGTGAACTTTTTTACTTCGCACTATCACCTCTTAAATTCATTATGTTTCAAAATAAAACGACCTAAGCTTTCTAAAAAAAGAAAAGCTCAGGTCGTTCATTTAAATAGGTTCCTTATTGTCCAGACACCGCAAAATAATTCTCATCATTATCAGCAAAGTTAAAAACTAATCCAGTAGGTAATTGCACTAATTCCCCTACTCGCACACCAGCATCTTTCATTTTTTTGTATAATTCTATTATATTATCCGCAAAAAACATCAATGATGGTGTATTCCCAGCAACCTCAGGTGAGTGCTGTTGAATAAATTCTAAATCGTATAAGACAATCATTGTTTCTGCCGTTTCACTTGGTGCAATCTCTACAACTAAGGTACCGTCAACTGCATCTCTTTCTTTTTCTACAAAACCAATTTTTTGCCAAAATCTACTTGATTCCTCTACATTGGTTACATATAACATAATTTTGATTTGATTTGTAAACATTATTTAACTCCTCTTCTTAGGTCATAGTTCTATCTTTCTATTATATACTTTCCATCATAGCTTATGGTATGATTTATGAAAATAATTTTGCTTCAAGAAGGAGAAAAAATGAAATTAACTGTTTTGGTGGATAATAATGTTTACATCGATCATTATTACTATGGAGAACCTGCTCTATCATTTTACATCGAAGATGGTGAGGACAAAATTCTTTTCGATACTGGTTATAGTGACATCTTTTTGAAAAATGCAGCTGGATTAGGAATTGACTTGAGTCAAGTAACAAAGTTGGCTCTCTCACATGGGCACAATGATCATACTGGCGGTCTAAGCATCATTTCTGATATCTTCACAAAACAAAAACCTGAAATTGTTGCACACCCACTAGCTTTTTTCCCGAAAAAAGAAGAAGATGTAGTAATTGGATCAGCGGTTACGTTAAGCGAACTCAAAGAAAACTATCGCGTGCGTCTTACAAAAGAACCAATAAAAATTTCTAAAAACATCACATTCTTGGGAGAAATACCCGAACTTGTCAACTTTGAACCGCGCAAACAAGTGGGGGAAACAAAAATCTCACAGAGCTATACACCTGATTATGTTTTAGATGATTCTGCTTTGGTTTTTGAAGGACAAGACGGAATTTTTGTTATTACTGGATGCTCTCACAGTGGAATTAGTAATATCTGTGAATATGCGAAACAAGTTACTGGGACTCAAACAATTAAAGGTGTGATTGGCGGTTTTCATTTGTTTGACATCAATGAACAACTAGAACAAACGATTCGTTATTTCCAGGAAAATCATATTACTTCTCTCTACCCCTGTCACTGTGTTTCTTTCCATGCTAAAGCGAAAATACAGTCTCAACTGCCGATCGAAGAAGTCGGTGTTGGTCTACATATCGAATGGTATTAAAAAAGAAGGTAAGAGCTTTATAGCTTTTACCTTCTTTTTATTTTAAACTCTCTTGGGGAAGAGAAGTGGATCACTCTTTAAACATTTTCTTCAATGACTAAACTGCTATCATTCAAGACATCACGGTCTAACTCTTTGATTCGTGAACTCGTCACGATTCCTGCTACCATACTGTCGCTGACATTAACAGCCGTTCTAGCCATATCGATCAATGGTTCTACAGAAATCACCAAACCAACGATCGCTACAGGTAAGTTCATTGCGCCTAATACGATCAACGAAGCAAACGTTGCCCCGCCACCGACACCTGCTACACCAAACGAACTAATCGTTACAATTGCAACTAGCATCAAGATAAATTCTAAACTAAAGACATTAATTCCCACAGTTGGTGCAACTATAGTAGCCAGCATAGCAGGATAAACGCCTGCACAGCCGTTTTGACCAATTGACATACCAAAACTTGCAGCGAAATTCGCTGTGGCATCATCAACACCTAAAGCTTTTGTTTGTGTTTCAATATTTAAAGGCATTGCTCCTGCACTTGATCTTGATGTAAAAGCAAAACTCAACACTGGAAACGATTTTTTCAAATAGTTTACAGGGTTTACTTTGACTGCCATTAAGATTATTAAGTGAACCAACATTACAATGATTAATGCGGTGTAGGAAGCTAATACAAATTTTCCTAAATTAAGGATTGCATTATAGTCACTTGTCGCAACAACATTTGTCATCAATGCTAAAACCCCATAAGGTGTTAAACGTAAAACCAATGTCACGATTCGCATCGTGATTTTATAAAGACTGTCGATCAAGTTTGCAAAAAATTCTGCTTCTTTTGGTGCTTTTCTTTTAATACCTAAATAGGCAATCCCAACGAATGCGGCAAAAATAACCACGCCAATCGTACTTGTTGGACGGGTGCCAGCAAAATCCGCGAAAATATTTTTAGGAATAAAAGATAAAATTTGTTGAGGAATCGATAGGTTTTCAACGGTTTCCTGTCGAGTTGCAAGTTCTGCGATCCGTGCCGTTTCTACCGTTCCTTCTGTAAATTTTGCGCCTTGTAGCCCAAATAATAAGGTTGTTCCGATTCCAACTAAAGCGGCTATAGCTGTTGTCCCTAACAAGGTTGCTAGGACGGTAAAGCTAATTTTCCCAACTTGCTTGGATTCTTTCATTTTAGTAAATGCTCCTACGATCGAAACAAAAACTAAGGGGATTACGAGCATTTGTAAAAATGCTACATATCCATTACCTACAATACTGATCCATTCCATTGCTTGCGTTGTGATTTTATCTTGTGTACCGAATGCGAATTGAATAATTGCACCTAATACAATACCAACACCTAATGCGGCAAAAACACGCGTTGAAAATTTATAGTGTTTTTTCTGCATCCGATAAAAGACGTATAACACTGCAAGAAAAGTAAGGACCACTAAAACAGTGATGAGTGTTGTCATTTTTTTCCCTCCTGTAATTTAGTTTAAATGACAAGTCCATCAAAGGAAGTAAAGGTTCCCGGAAATCATTCTTCAATGATTCCCCTAAAAATAAAGAAGCTCATTTTCAGTGATGTTCTTATTGTAACTGATTTAATGGGCCAAGGGGTATTATTTTGTTTCTATAATGATAGAAAAAAGAGTTTGTGATAGTTTAAAACTATCACAAACTCTTTTCGCTATTTTGTTATTCAGCTGCTGATTGGAAATTTAACTGGATTCCTGGTTTATCAAGGGCAATTTCAGTAATTTCATATGCCATACGTTGCACAATGCTAAATAATGGGCTTACTAATTCGTCTACTTCTTCTTGAGAGATATCTTCTTGGTTTTCAATTTTATGATTGATCACATGATTGATTTGGCTAACTGAACCTGACAAAATATATTCCTCAAAAATTAAGCGAAACTCTAAGCGCGCTGCAATGATCGAGTTTTCTTTTGGATAGTTTTCATCCGTTGATTCAATTGGTGAAAAACCAACTCTAAGATCTGTTTCTACCTCTCCCATATCTTCTGTACGCATGTCGTAATGAAAAGCTTCTACGACTTCTTGTTGACGTTTTATTTCCATTAATTAAAATCTCCTTTTTTAAGTCCAATAATTATTTTTTCTATTTTGTTATGTCTGAAAACACAATGATCAAGCTACTGTTTTATTATACCATACATCTTTTTATCACCAATACTTAGAGACTCATTTTAATCTAATTTTTAAACGAGTGGATTGGAGCTGGTATTCTTCCCCCACGTAAAATGAAGTCTGTCGAAGCATAGTCATTCACTTTCATAACGGGTGCTCGACCTAATAAACCGCCAAATTCTACCATGTCACCAACTTTTGTTCCTTTTGCCGGTATGATTCGCACTGCTGTCGTTTTGTGGTTGATCACACCAATTGCTGCTTCATCAGCGATCATTGCGGCAATTGTCTCAGCAGACGTTTCTCCTGGTATAGCAATCATATCTAGACCAACAGAGCAGATTGCTGTCATCGCTTCTAATTTTTCCAAATTTAATGCGCCATTATTGACCGCATCGATCATTCCAGCATCTTCTGAAACTGGTATAAAGGCACCAGATAGCCCTCCAACATGGTTACAAGCCATTACACCGCCTTTTTTCACTGCGTCATTCAATAAAGCTAATGCTGCAGTTGTTCCATGCGTTCCCACACTTTCTAAACCCATCTCTTCTAAAATATAGGCTACACTATCCCCCACTGCAGGCGTTGGTGCCAAAGATAAATCTACGATTCCAAATGGAACATTTAAACGTTCGGATGCTATTTTCCCAACTAGTTGACCCATTCTAGTAATTTTAAAGGCCGTTTGTTTTACAACTTCAGCAACAATATCAAATGGTTCCCCTTTGACCTTTTCTAGCGCTCTTTTGACTACACCAGGTCCACTAACACCGACATTGATTACGCAATCAGCCTCACCAACACCATGAAATGCCCCTGCCATAAATGGATTATCTTCTACTGCATTTGCAAAAACAACTAATTTTGCGCAGCCCATATCAGATTTTGCTGCCGTTTCTTTGATGACATAGCCCATATGACGAACTGCATCCATATTGATTCCGGCTTTCGTTGAGCCAATATTAACTGAAGAACAGACAAACTCTGTTTCAGCTAATGCTTGAGGAATTGAATTGATTAAAATGTCATCACCGTGTTGGTAGCCTTTTTCAACTAGCGCACTAAATCCCCCAATAAAGTTCACCCCAACTGCTTGTGCTGCTTTATCTAGTGCTTTTGCATATTTAACGTAATCAGTATCTGAACTAGCAGCTGCAACGATTCCGATTGGTGTTACGGAAATACGTTTGTTGATGATTGGAATGCCATATTCCGATTCGATTTCTTCTCCAACTTTAACTAAATTTTTAGCTAAACGGGTGATTTTATCATAAATCTTTTGGCAAGCTCGATCGCTGTCACTGTCAATACAATCTAACAACGAAATACCCATTGTGATCGTTCTGATATCCAAATTTTCTTCTTCAATCATACGAATTGTTTCTAAAATTTGATTTGTTTCCAAAGTAGTTCCTCCCGAATTTGAAAGCTACACAGGCTCGTTTAGAGAATAATCTGTGTAGCCATAGTTTAGTATGAAACACTGAACAAGTTCGCTCAGCCTTGCCTGACGACAATCAGCTTTTAGCTTTTTTAAATGGTCAGACGGAAAATTAGAGAATACAATACTCTATATTATAGTTTGTGCATTACATTGAAAATTTCTTCATTTTGAATACTAATTGTCACACCTAACTTTTCCCCTAATGCATTTAGTTCAGCCCGAATCTTTTCTAAGTTATTATTCTCTTTTGAAATTTCTAATACCATCATCATCGTAAAATAACTATCCATGATTGTTTGACTAACATCAATGATGTTCATATCCAGTTCTGCTAATTTTTGACTAACACCAGCAATAATTCCTACCTTATCCTTACCGATAACTGTTAAAACTGCACGCATGTAATTTCCTCCTAATTTAAACGCTTGATAACAAAAAAGCCGTAAATTCAGCTTTTAAAGCAGCATAAGTTTTTCCTATTATATCATAATTAGTTCAATTATTAACGGAAAATCAGAACAAAATACTTTAGAAATATCTTATTGTTCGTTTTTCAAAATAAATGAAAAGAACCCCTGAGATTTAACAAAAACTCTCAGAAGTTATTTTTTAAACTATTCTATTGAATTGTTCTTTACACGTTGAACATGTGACTTTAATTTTCCCTTTTCCTTTCGGTGCTCGTAATTGTTGTTTACACTTTGGACACTTAAAAAAGGTATAGATTTTACGCTCTTTGAATTTTTCTTTGACAGTCGCAAATCGAGATTTTAACTGTTGCATTTTTAAAACATAACGAGTATTTTCATTTGAACGTTGATAAATTCTTTTTGAGAAAAATCGATAGTTTAGCCACAGTAAAAGACCAGCTGCCAACCAACTGGCTATTGAAGTCGGTAAAAATAAGTTAAGCAGTATTAAGACGAAGCTTCCCTTCATCAAGGTACTATTCAGTTGATCCATGCGCGCATATCTGCCCTTTAATAACTTTTGAAGCTGTGCATTCCAACGAAGTAATCGCTCAAGCCAAATTTGTCTCATATGATCCCTCTTTCCCTTGCTATTATCTCAAGCAATAGTCATTGTTTCAAGAGGAATAATGAACTATTAAGAACAATTTTTTTAAATAAAGCTGCTTGATTTTTTTGATTTCTACCTTGATTTTTTCTTTTAACTCAATTGATTTTATTATTTCAACAGCTGCACCAAGCTACTTCATCTTCTCATCCACAAGTTGAAAAATCAATATCGATATACGGTTTTACTTGCTTTTTAAATAGAGAGGGTAACTTATTAACAAGTGATGCAACACTCGCAAAATAAGCTGATCCTGTTCTTTATCATCGACAAAAGTGGCTGATAAATGGTGTATATTCAATAAACAACTACCACCAGCTCGTCCACCTTGAGTATATACTGGAAAAACCAAGCGTAGGTAAAATATCGATATCACGCTTGGAAAACTACAACTGAGAGGCTAATAAGCTAGCTTTCGCTTTATTATGCCCTGTTAGATAATGTATAATCTGGATAAACTATTTATTGTTCTTAAAATCCAGAATCAGCTTACTATTTTCGCCGACAAAATCATATTGATAAGAACCCGTCAAGCTGTGTAATTCTCCAGTACCTTGAATAAGCATTCCTGGTGAATCAAGGGAGCCTTTATCGAAAATACCTTTTTCAGCCGCTGTAAAGGTTCCTGTTTTTCCTTTATATTGGCCTTCAAAATGAAGAAATCCTGTTATTCTTGCTGTTGCTAGATGACCATCTTCTGACTGACTTTCTAAATAATAAAGAAGATACTCGATCCACGCTTTCCCTTGTAAATCACCTTCAAGCTCATATTCTGCTTGGACTCGATTCACTAGAAACGCTATTTTTGATTCATCGACGGGTTGTTCATCCCATTTGGTTACACTAAAGGTTGCACTCATACTTATCCCTCCCTATGAATAACAGAATAGCAAACATATGTTCTTTTTGCAAGCTAGAATTGTCAAATTAAGTGCAACACTTCTTTACTATATTTTGAACTTAGTCATTTACGTATCATTTATTGCTTTGTTAATCATTACTCTTGACACTTCTTTTTCTAATTTAATTTTTCTGATAAGATAAATAAGAAAATATTTTATCTAAAAATGATGAGAAGGAGTAATTGAAATGAATTTTTATTTGAAAAGCTCATATCATGTCGCCATACCTAAAGCTTTTCATGATGATGAAGAGTTGAATGTAAAAGCCATGCTGGATCACATAGTTTATCTTCAATCATTTGGTCAATCGCTTATTCTAGATCCTCCGATTTAAAATAATCTGACATGTATAAGCTATGCAAAATTAGATATTGATGCAGTAATAGCCGTTTCTGATTTTGTCTTTTGAAATAAATTGATATCCTCTTCAGCTAATCGACCATGCCAGTATTTTTTTGCTGATTGAAAATCACTTGTAAAATAAAGCTCTTTATTATTCCATTTTCGAAAAAAAACGACAGAATATTCAGATTTTTCTTTACTTCTCCTTTTTTTGTTATTACATCTTTAAGATAAATATTCTTAACTTTAAGGATAGTATTAATCGTGAAACTATTTTTTGCAAAAGCTTGGGATCCAATTGTTTCTTTGACATTCTATTTCTAAAAGCTGTTTTACCATATTTCTCAAAAAAACTATGTATCAATTTCTATGAAGTTGAAATATAGTTTTTTTTATTTCGATTTCTTGATTCAAATGTAATTATCCTACACTTAAAAAAATCTATTCTTTTTGGGAACTAAGTTAATTTCACTATTTTTTTAAGTACACTCGAAAAATTTAGATAGTCTTTCTTATCATATATCTTTATTTTATAATGGTCTTTTGAATTCTTATCTGTAGTACTAATGCAATAGTATGGTTCCGACTTATTAGTCAAAGAACGATAAGCATTAGGGTCTTCATATCCATTAAGTTTGAATATTGTATTATTTATCTTCATTTCTTTAATAGTCATTCCAAAACACTTAATTGTAATGATTCCTTCTTTGAGTATGATTTGACTGGATAGTTGCCACCAAACAAGAATCATTAAAAAAATGGCAAACAGAATAAATAGAACAATTGCCTCAAAATTCAACAGTTCATTTTTGTATGCAAAGAAAAATCCTCCTACTAAAATTACTAAAACAAAAATTGCTTTCAAATACCTATAAAATCCATACTTAAATATTTTTATCATGTTTCCCCCCTTTAGTTATTGATCTATTTTTTGTTAATAAACCTATCAATCCTTTTTGACTTTTAGTTAGGCATTTTCAGTTCAAACATTGTCCTGGCGTGATCGATTGTTCGCTTCTTAATAAATTTTACATGGTGGATCTCACACTTCAGTTGGACAAAATGAGTCGTTTTCCCGAAAGATCTTTTTTGATAAACCGAACAAAATCAACACCAAGTCCCCACATGTTGGCACTAAAAGCCGAATGATTTTCAGCTTCAGGAATTATTGCTGTTCGTATTCATCGGTTTTGATAATCTAAAAATCCTTTTCCTTACTATAATATCTTATATTTTTATGATTCAATCGTGCATATTCAATCTCTTTTTTTGTACTTCCCTCAAGTAATTATTAAAGTCTATTACAAAAATTTCATCAGATATTTGAATTTTTTTTAAGTGTATTTTATCCAATAACATTTTTTCTTCTTATGTCATTTCGTCTCTATCATTGATATAAGAAAATTGCGGACTTAATACAGCAACTCCTTTTTTAGTTAATTTTTTTTCTACTTCCGTAAATATTGTTTTAAATTTTGTTGATCCACATAAAGTGACTACTTTTATACTATTCATTTTTCTCTTTAATTTATTATATTTTCGGATTTATTATTCATCCTTTTTGGTTCTCATTCATGCTACTACTGATCCTTTTTAAGAATCCTTCTATCTTTTAAATTTAAATTTTTTATTTGTCATTCATTTTGTGCTAGTTCCTGTTTCAAGTCTTCTATCATTTGCTTCACTTCTTTAATCGAAGTTGCTTTTGGATTTTTAGTTAAATTATATTTTTCTGTATCTTCTTTGTTTTCAGTGTAAGCAACAGGTTCCCCATTAGCAGGACCACTAATAAAGCTGTATGAACCTTCTTCATAAGTTGGTTCTGCTAAAATTTTGTAATCATCAGGCGTATCGTAAAGACCAATTATCATAGTGTCCAAATCGGCACTATTTTCTGCCATTTTTCTTATTGCTTGTAATGTATAATTTGGTTCATGGCTATCAGTAGACACTTTTGTCGTTTCATCCGTTACATTTTCTGTTGTTATAGTTGTAGTTGAATTTTCTGATTCTAGACTTTTAACCTTTGAAGTAACTACTTCTTCTGATTGCTTACTAGTACAACCTACTAGTGCCACGCTTAAAAATAGAATTAAAAAAATTGTCTTTTTCATTATTATTATTCCCTTCTTTTATATAATCCTTTTTAGTATTTCCGAACTACCGTGCAACTAGGTACTTTGATTCTGATTATAATTTCCGAACTATTTTCGCCTTCAGGATTTTTTACCATTCGTATCCACCCTTTTTTAGGACTAAATCTACTTAGTTAATTCACCTTATGTTTCTATATTTCTTTTGCAAATTAGAATTTCGACTTATTCTCTAAGTGACTTTTATTTTCTTCAGAAATATACGGATCTTCCATCCCTAGTCCATTCATAAGTTCTCTTGCAGCATTCTCATTAATTATAAACAACTGGTGTATAACATAATCTGTCGCTTCTTTATCAAGATTGCTCCTCTTTATAGTTTTTATATTCCTTTTGTTACCATTTATTTTCGATTCATAATTATCTACAAGTTCCATAAAAAAACAAACATACCCATCAATTCCCAATCCAAATTCCTGTTTACTTTCCTTCCATTTCAAAATATCTTTTACAGTCTTACTCAATGTTAGGCCCTCCTATTTATCCTTTTCAGCAACACTAATCTTTTTCTGAAGAATCAATTGCTGTTCAAACAGCTCTTCTGTAACCTCTTCGTATTCTTTTTTCATTCCCAATCGTAAGTATTGTAACCTGGAGAATCATTCCAAGATCCCATCCCACCGAATACCTGAGATTTTAGCAATCTCCGTTTTGCTTTTTCTTGATTAAATATATCCAATTTAAAAATATTTAGAGCAGAATTGAACATTCTACAAAAATTGTTTTCGTCTAATTTTTGGGATAATCTATTTATATTTTGTAAAGCTCGCTTGGTATTGATTAGATCATCTTCTGTAACTCCGATATCATTCTTTTTCCTTAAATATTTTACTAGCGATTTTATCACGCTACCATTTTCCTTCCTTGTTTTTTTGGATCTCATACATGTAGCTATCGATCCTTTTTGAGAAACAAAGTAATTTTTACATTAAGATTTTTCAATAATAACTCTTATAGTTTCCGTCATTTTTTTCTATAGAAGATACATATTTCAGTAGTTTTTTTATCTTTCTTTGTCCCATGCTTCTCACAGCGTAAAAAGATGATTCCGATTCCGTACCTATAGAAATATTATTTCCTGTAATAGAATAAAATTTTTCTTTGGGATAGTCTTCAAGTACACTAATTCTATAAGTTTTAGAATCTGTATATACACTCCAATCATCTATTTCTTTTAAATTAGAATTGTCTATATCATTTAACAAAGCGATTATTTTTTCTATATCCTTCGCATTTTTAATATCAAGTAAAAAACTATTTTCTTGATTTTCTGTATCAGTAATTGATACTAAGATTTTACGAACTTTTACACCATCAAAATTATTTATATTTGTTTGATTACTTTTTAAATTAAAAATCATCAGACAAAGCAAACTAAGCAATATGAAAGTACCACCAAAAAAACTATATTTTTTCATTCTTAACTCCTTAATAACAATCGTTTTTGGATCTCATACATGCAGCTATCGATTATTTTTGACAGTAGCATTTCAATTGATAGATTTAGTGTCCATTCTCATCTCAATCTGAGAATGAATCAAAGTTATGATCAGGATCAACTACATCCCAACCAGAATGTCCTAAATTATCCGCACAACTTGAGCAATAGTAACCATCGAATCCCTCATTATCAGAATTTAGTTCATCTTCTTGAATTTCGCGTTCACACTCCAAACAATAGTGTACATTCTTTTTTTCCTTTTTCTTGAAAAACATATTTAAAGTACTCATTCATTTATTTTCTTTAAAAGTTCTATCGTTTTTGACATAGATTAGTTTTGCCGAGCGCCTGAAATTGAAAGTCTAATTTTAATTAAAAAGACCTTTTGTATTTGCCTCTGAAAGATTGTCGGGTTTGAAAGTATATTTTGCTCGTTCTTCGCTACTCCCATCCTCAGAAAAACTAATTTCAATCTCAGATTCATAATTAATTACTGAATAGTCAACATAGACTTCTTCTGTTTTTTCTGGCTCTATTTCTGTTGTTACTGCTGTTTCAGCATCATCAACCTCTGCACCTACAATAGTAGCTGAATCTAATTCTTTCCCATCTTGGTATAACCCGTTTATTTGTTGCAATATTAAAGAATATCCATCTGTTTTTTTAGAGTCCAAATTCGTTACTTTATAGTAAACTCGAACGGCATATCCACCGCCGGATAGTGGTATCTTTTCTTCTTTTTTTATTTTTATTTTTGCAGTATTACCAATAAAAGTATTTTCTTTTTCTGAAAAAGACCAAGTCTTTTTAGCTGAACAACCTATTATATTTGACAGACACATTAAAAGCGCAATACTGAACAATATTTTTCTAGTTTTCATAAATATCACCTTTCTAAATTTCATCATTATTGTATAATTTCCTTCAAAAACAATGTTTGAATAACATGTCCAATTATATGGATTCCATAACCAATAATAATTCCGACATAAACATTATATTGTGAATAGAAATAGCAAAAAAATGTAGCTAAACCAAGTAGCAAAAACTCCTCCATTACAATAAATGAAAACTTCTTTGAATTACTTTCTTTTAATGTGTTCTTAACTATTTTTGGTAGTTGTTTTTTTGAAGAATATATTCTTTTAGAGAAATCTGGCATCCAAATAATTTCTTCTAATTCATGCATCATAAATACTATTGGAAAAATAATACATATTAAATTCATTCACTCAACCTCTTTTTTATTGATCCTTTTTAGGATAGCCTCTATAATAATAAATTTATTTTTGAATAGTGATATACATACTCGAAGTTACTGTATTGACTCCAATTTTCTTTAATCTTTTATTCCAGATAGTTTTCAATGGCTTAACTATGGAATCATGTGCATCTTCTACTAGATTCACAGAATACCCTTGTTTCAATGCACCTTTACATGTTTTTTGAATACAGGCATTACTCATTAATCCTGTAACCACGAATGAATCTAGTTTGAGATTATTTACTACTTCATTAAATTGAGAAGACGTAAATGCATTTCCTTCTTTTTTATCTACAACAACATCGTTATCTAGTCGATTTAAATTATTAGATAACTCTCCACATCCGTCTTGCTTAAAGAATATAACGGGTATATTTTTCTCGTGAAAAAAACGATCATCCTATTTACTCTTCTCAAAAACTTTTTTTTACCATACAGTGGTCCAATTGTTTTACTTTGAATATCAATTACTAATAAAGCTTTTCTTAATTCACTTTTCCTCCTATCATTTCTATCATCTCCTATTGATCTTTTTTCAACATAGCTATATTAAATATTTCTTTATTTTACTTCTTGCAATAGAAAATCGTTTTGTTGTTTCTTCAAATTCGCTACTTATTCCTAATTGATAAGCTGTCCATGGTGGAGAATCCATCCAAGTTCCCATACCGCCAAGTATCTCAGTTTTCACTAATAATCGTTTTGCCTTCTCTTGATCATTTAAGTTTGATTCTAGAATTTCTAAAGATTCTTCGAATCTTTTAGTGAATCCAGAATAGTTCAGTTTTTCAGATAAAAGCTTGATTTTTATTAGTGGTTGTCTAATTTCAGATAAAGCTTTTCTCAATTGAGTATTTTCTTTATCCTTTTTATTTTTCCAGCACGTGAGGAATCTCAACAAAATCACTCCCTTCATTTTTAAACCTTTTTGATCTAATGCACGCAGCTATCAATCCTTTTTTGTTACTTTTTTTCTTTGTCGTATAATTCTATAGGATAAAAATCTTTTCTAAAAAATTTGTCGGATAATCCATGTAATTTTTCATATTTTTCTGAATTGATTTTATCTTTAAAAATAACTTCATCTACTAAATCATGAACTATATTAGTAGCTACATCAATTTGAATACCATTTTTATGTATTGGAGAACCACCATTCAGTATAAAATTTATTGTCTCTTCTCTATTAGGATCTTCTTTGGCATAATCTAATAGCAGGCTTATTGTTTTTTTCTTTACTTCTTTCGGGAGTGAATCTAAAAAACTTTGGTAGCCATTGTTAATTAAGTCGTCTAATCTTAGCTGCATTAAATTGACAACTTCTTTCTTTGTTTGCATTAACTCCTCTGCTTCTTTATAATTGTTATCCATTTTTAATTTTACATATAAAGGATTTATATCTATTTTGTATTTTCCATCTCTTCTATATACGTTTAAAAATTTTATCCATTCACCTGAAGAAGTGTACGAATCGCCTTCTTCATAAGTTCCTACTATATTATCGATTACTTGAAGTTCCATGTATTCTAATTCATTTGATTGTTTCTTTTTTACGCTTAAGACCACTACAAATAATACTAACAATAAAGACACGATAGAAATTATCTTGTTGCGATTCTTTTTTATCTGTAGTTTCTCTTTCAATAACTTTTCCACCATACTCCTTCTTCCTGATCTTTTTTGAGGAAATTTATCCACGTGTGGATTTTTATGTTTTCATACTTTTTGCACAACCAAACTCATTGTTTCATTCTTACCAGTCCATTCTTTCCCACTCACATCATCGTAATAATCAAGAACTATAAAATTTGCATTCTCCCGCTCCAATTTTATTTTCTCTATATCAAAATACTGATGCCAAATATTGAACACAGTCATATTATCTTCATTTATTACAATAGTTTGTTCCAAGGTAATCTCACCATCATAAAGTTTATTTTTTGTTATAGTAGCATGTTTGTCAGTTGTCCAAAACCCGCCATTTTCATAATACTCCCAGCTATTCCTTACTTCAAACTGAGATAATTTTTTCAAAGAAAAGACATCTAAAATAAATTTCCCTCAACTTTTTAACGAGCTAAGAATATTCTTGAGTAACCTTTTCCGATCTTCAACATTTAAAGCTACATAATCGCAATAAATTAATAGTGCTAAATCATATCTTTCAGTCTCTTGCCAAGTAAGATAATTTTGATGCCTATAATCAACTACCAAATTATTTGCTTTCGCTTCTCTTTTAGCGTAGTCAATTGAGTTTTCCGAAAAATCTAACGCTGTAATATTATAGTTTTTGAGTGCTAATCGTTCTGCATATAATCCTGGACCGCACCCTAGATCAACGACATTTTTAAAATTCAAAAACGGGGCCAATTTACAAATCCAGTCAATTGATTGCTCAATAAATGTTATGTTACTACTTGCCCATCGAAATTTTTCTTTAAATACGCTTTCAGCAATTGTTTAGAAATATACAGATCTGTCCAAAACTCTACTTCACTTTTTTCATATAGATTAGGACTTCAAAAGTTAGTAAATAGTCTGTTCAAGTTCATATTATAAGTTTCTTTTTTCTGATCCTTTTTGAGAGCAATGCGTATAGTGAAATAAATTTCACATTTTTTTCAAACTATCAGAAAATTTTTTCAAGTCCCCTTTCTTCTCTGCTGATAACTTGTTGTAGTCAACTGAATCAATTGCCCCCTGCAAATAAGTATAAGTGAACCAGACAAATATTCGAATACCTCATTTTAAGTTTAAGATACGCACTTTTAACTCCCTTTTCCTGTAATTCCTCAGCTGTACTGATTCCAATACTTTTTAGTTTGGATTCCATCTCTTTTCCTAAATTTGGTAATTGCTTTAGCGTGATCAAAAAAACATCTTTTTACTATTCTTTTTGAAATAACGTCTCCAGTTCATTTAGAACTCTTCTGGCTATTTATCTCTATACCTTTGTTGATATAGCTCTCAACTTTTTTAACATCTTCGTTTATTCCCGAGGTAGTAAAA
>NZ_MIKC01000008.1 GCF_001730315.1 Enterococcus ureilyticus | reverse complement strand
CTACGATCAGTGAAGAAGCAACGGAGGAAGCTTTAGCGGCATACAGTAAAGAAAATGGGATCCCGAACCAAGCCGACTTAGTGTTTGGGGATGAAGGGGAGAGTATCCATTCAGAAAAACCAACGGTGACACCTCCGCCAAATAGATTAGATAAACCCACAGTAGAAAAGAGTAGTTCGAATACTAATTCCAAAGGACCAAAAAAAATTGGAATGTTCCCGAATACAAATAGCACCATAAATTATAGATATATGTTCATCGGATTATTTTTTATTATTATAGTAATATTTTTTCTATTTATGCGTGTAAATAGAAAAAAATAAAAAGGAAGGGGAAATCTAAAAGATTATATCTATTATAATCTTTTAGATTTTTAATAAGATGAAAAAAATAGTAATTTTAGCAATTATAGTAGCAGCCGGTTGTACACTTTATCATTTATTTACGAAAAATGAATCAGCTACTTTCAATTTTGATCAGTATGATTCTTTAAAAAGATCAGATAATAGTTTTTACCTTCTAATCGAGAAAAATGGATGTAGCGATTGTAATGAATTAAATAATAGCTTACCTGTAGATAAATCTATCCATAGGGTAGATTTGAACAATGAGAAAATGATGGAAAGTTGGTCTCAATTTATAAGTGAACAAGAAATAAAGTATGTTCCTTCGCTATTTTTAGTAAAAAATAATGGTGTAGAAAAATTGGAAGGAGAAGGAAACGCAAACGTGTTATTGATGAATTATCAAAAACAAAACAAGGAGAGCAGATGATGTTAGGTTTATCTAAGGTATCGCTGATTAAGAAGAATATTTTTGAATATTTGCTGGGCAGAGGAACTGAGGTATCTATATCAGAGATCGCTGAATTCACAAAAGTAAGCATAAATACTACTTATAAATACTTAGCAGAAATTACTATTGAATTAACAGAAGTATATCAAGATAATGAACTCTTTATCAAGAAAGACAATATGCATAAATACATATTAATTCAAAGAGAAAATGTATGTCTAATTGAATATTATAGAAAATTATTCGAAAAAGAAATATCTTATGGGCTAATTAAATCCTTGCTATTGAACCAATCAATTTCCTTAAGTCAATTTTGTGAAGAGAAATTTATTAGTCAAGCAACATGTCGAAGAAAAATTCGTGAAATAAATGATACTTTGGTAAAAATCAATGTCAAACTTGAAATAAGTGAAAATAAGATAAAATTTTCTGGAGACGAAATTAGTATAAAAACAGTGTTGTTTTTATTCATATGGAGATTTTACAGCCAAATCTCAAATATAGAGTGGTTAGAAAATAAAGACTTATATTTAAGCAAAGCAAAAAGTATTGCTTATTCCCTACATTTGAGCCTTGATATTAATCAAATTGAGACGCTAAGTATTTGGATTTATATATTACTAGAGCGAAATTTTGATAGTAATAATCTCATGACACAAGAAAAAATAAAAGAGATCGACAAATTTTTTGTCGATATTCCAATTGAAGGACTTGAAGAGTATAGTTTACAAAATCAATCCCTGCTATTGTTGATTTTATATTCGTCAGAAGTCTTTCAAATAGAATTTGAAAGAAATTCGAATTCAAGACTTAATAAAAAAATTGAAAGCTTTTACGATTGCTGGTTAGAAAATTTTAGAAATTTTTTCCAAATAGAAATTCCTGCTAATAAATTAACGGATATTTATGATAGGCTTGCTCGCTTTTGCGTATCCAATTATATATTTCGCTTAGATATTGCATTCGAAAGTATGAGACTAGTTAAAATTGATTATAGAAAGATAAATAAAAACGCAGATCAATTCTTTGATAAATTCGACCGATTTACAGAGGCGATGATTAATCAATACCCCGTATTAGCAACAATTTGTTACTTTGAAGAAACGAGTTACTATTTAGTGAATTTTCTTACTTCGGTAAATAACTATAAAAAGGTAATTCGAATACATTTACAAACTGAATTAGGAAAAAATTATGATATCACGATGAAAAGTAAACTTGTCGAAGAATTTCAAGGTAAATTTAAAATTGAATTTGTTTCGGAACTTCAGGAAAATGATCTTGTTGTGACAACCCTTATGAACAGACTTACTAAGCGGTTGCCGAAAGAAAAGATCGTGTACATATCTTTAGCATTGACATCTTTTGACCTTGAAATGATTAATAAGACTTTAGAAGATATAGGATCATAAAAAAATATAAACAATGCAAAAGCTTAAATCCTAATAGGATATAGATTTAGGTAGTTATTATATAGCACATCTGGATTTTTCAACGACTAATTTACTAAAAATTAAATAGTAAACAATAAGAATCTCTTGTTTGAGATTTAAAAAAGGTTTTATAGTTTTAATAAAAATAAAAAGGAGAAATTCTATGTATCATATTGGTTTAATCGCGCTAGAAGAACAGGAAGGACAATTAAATCAGTGGCGAAATAAATTACCAGGGGATTGGATCATCAGATTTATAGAGCCAGATAAAGAATTAAATTTAGAGCATATCGATCTGTTACTTTATATAGAAGAAACTAGTTCTCAAATTGGAGAAATCTGTGAAAAACTCGTTTCATTAAAAGATAAATCAGATTTTTTATCTTGGGTTTGGATTCAAGAAAACAATAGAATGAATCGCTTAGTTTATTTAAATCTAGGTGCAGATTTCGTTGCCTATTCAGATATGAATCAAGCTGAGTGGTTATTAATAATGACGAATGCGATAAAGCGTAATCAAAAAAAAATGTCATATCAAAACTTTGATTTAAAAAAAGAAAGTCAAAAATTAGAATTGATAGAAAGAAATAATAGCGTACTTCTTGGAGGGGAAAAAGAGGTTCTTCTGACCCGTATAGAATTTAGAGTATTAAACACTTTATATGATCATCCCAAGGTAACTGTATCTTATGAAGAACTCTATGCCAGTGTTTGGAAAGACAATCGTGTTGAGGATAAATCATATCGTCTCAGTAATATAATTTTTCATTTGCGTAAAAAAATGGGAGTGGTTCCGAATACACCAGAATTTATAAAAACAGTCCGTTCTAAAGGGTACATGTTAGATATTTAATCAGTTAAAAAGATGCATGTAATTATTTTATCAAAAAACGACTTAAGCTACTTTTGAAGCCTACTTTTGAAATAATGGCTTCAGCTTGAATTTTGAGGAGGTGGTATAAACGGAAAAGATGGAGCGAAAAAAAGGGGGAGCAGTTAAGAAGGAAGTTAATAAACAAAATTAATTATGTCTATTCGTTATCTAGGAGGAAATTATGAAAAAGAAAAAAATTCTGTCAATTATTGCTATTTCTTTACTAGCAACACAGGTGTTATCTCCAACGATTGGGGTTGCAGAGTCTACAGTAGAAACACAATTATCAGAGCAAGACAAGATAGATACAACAAATAAAAAAGAAGTTAAAAAAGAGGAAGACATTGCTAGTAGGTTAACACCAATGAATAACTTAGACTCAGAGAATGTAAGTATCAACTTAGTTTCAGATACAATAACATTAAATGTAGGAGATATCTTTAATCCAGCAGAATACGCTACTGCTACAAATGGATCAGAAACGATTCCTTATGATGAGAATGGCTATTTTGTAGATATAGTAAATCTGGTTGATACAACAACCCCAGGAACATATCAAGTCGTCTATCGAGTGCATTGCAGTGATGGTATAGCTGTTGATAAAACTTTAACAGTTATTGTACAAGAAAAAGAAGCAGATACTAACAATAATAATTTAGTATCGGATAATGTAAGTATCAACTTAGTTTCAGATACAATAACATTAAATGTAGGAGATAGCTTTAATCCAGCAGAATATGCTACTGCTACAAATGGATCAGAAACGATTCCTTATGATGAGAATGGTTATTTCTCAGCTATAATGAATCAGGTCGATACAACAACCCCAGGAACATACCAAGTCGTCTATCGAGTTCATTGTAGTGATGGCATAGCCGTTGATAAAACGTTGACCGTTATTGTGCAAAATAAGGCTACTGAACCTTCAGAAAAAGCATCAATAGAAGCTTCAGATAAGACGATGTATGTTGGTGATAAACTTACTGAGAACGATATTTTAAATTGGGCTACATTTAATAATGCTGAAGAATTAACTGTTGGGTTTAAAGTTTTGGGAGAAGATATTCCAGTCTATAAAGTTGACAATACTTTAGCAAAAGTCGGTATGTACAAAATTCAATATTATATCGAAGATGAAAATGAAAAAGTTATTGCCGAAAAAGAAATAACTCTTACTGTGTTAGAAACTAATGCCAACACAACAAAGATGCCTCCATCAAATACTACTGAAAGTTCCGAGGCTATCAGTACGGGTGATGAAGGCAACCAATTAACAACCAAGAAAATGAAAGACATCAGCGATGGAGAAAAAACATTCCCTCGCACTGGGGAAACAAAATCTCCGTTACTAATTGAATTCGGTATAATGGCGTTATTGGCTAGTGCGTATATTCTAAATAAAAAAATTAGTAAAGTCAACTAATTTTCTTACCCAGAACCAATTATAAATAATGTAGTCAAGTTTAAATTATTTTTCGGTTTAGAGGTTGGGTCACATCATCCTGTCCCAACCTCATTTTGACACGACAACAGTTTGTTTTTTTGACTTATCTTCTTAAGGAGTCAAACAATCAGATAAGTCTGGAAAGTCTAGCAGAGTCTTACGTTGTGTTCTAATTGAAAACAAACCAATTGCCGAAATGCTCATTCTCGATTGTGTATATATAACCTTACATAGCAGAGAGCTGTCGGTGTAGGTCTCTCATATAACTTATCATTCTGGTATAGGATGTATTGTTTTTACATAAGTCATATGCTATGTTTAAAGAAAAAATTCAAAAACAATAATGTGTAAGAAAGTGTACGATGAAAAAAATATACGTATACACTTAAGCTAATAAATTTTTGTTACTATTAATATCGGTATTTCAATAGAAATACCGATATTAAGTTACGAATAGAAGTATTTTCAGCAGCTTATTTTGATAATGTAAACCATTTGATAATAGAAAAATCTGGCAAAAATTTGTATGCTATTCCTTCAGCACCAGTCAAAAAGCAAATGTATTCGGAATGAAAAATATATAGTTTGAAAAAATATTGGCACTCTTATTTTTCAGACTATTATGGAAAAGTTTGAATATTTGAAGGGCTGTAGTGGATAGTCTGATGGAAGTTTCAATTTGAATAGTACTGAAAAACAGGAAATGACATGAAATTTATTGATTGAAAAGGAAATCCAATGAAAAAAATCAGACCACAAAATCCAATCTATCTTATTCTTAGTCTATTAGCTCCTTGGCGTTTTATGAATACTTACTATATTTTGAAAAAAGACAAGCTCATAATAAGTCGCTATTACGCGAGAAATAACGCGAAAGAATTCGATAAAAGAGTAGAGCATCTAGAGTTGAAAAAGCTCATCAAATTTGGCTTTCCCAAAGATCTAGGGACAACCATTCAAGAGCCTACAATTCGTGGAAGGAAAGGAACATACATTTCTCAAGAAGTTCAGTTTCTTTTTGAGGATAAATCGATTGTGGCTTGGAATGTTCGTCCTTATACGAAAAAGCAAATCAGACAGTTGGCAGAATTAATTTATTTGAAAAATAATATAAAGGCATGTGATGGCTTTCAAAAAATTGTAGGCATCAAGTACTAATAGTGAAATGAAAAAGGGAATAGCCAAATCAAGAAAGCAAAGAGGTTCATTTATTTTTCTAAATTGATTCCATTCAAAAAAAGTTGGAAAGAAGGAACTATCATGATAGAAATTAAAAAAATCAGCTTACGTGACCTAACAGTACTGAAAGCATTAAGCATCAAAACCTTCACAGATACCTTTGCGAAAGACAATACTCCAGACGATTTAAAAGATTACCTTGACCAAGCATATACGGAAGAAAAATTAACTAGTGAGCTGCAAAATGAACAGTCAGAGTTCTATTTTATTTATTCAAATGAACAACTGGCTGGATATTTAAAAATCAATGTAAATGATGCCCAGACTGAAACCATTGAGAAAGATGCGTTAGAAATCGAACGTATTTATATCGATTCGAATTTTAAGAGATTGGGACTTGGAAAAATGTTATATACTAAAGCGATAGAACGAGCGAAAGAGTTGAATAAGACCGCTATTTGGTTAGGAGTCTGGGAGCGTAATTTTTCTGCGATGAAATTCTATCATAAGATGGGATTTACTCAGGTAGGCCAGCATGCTTTTTATATGGGCGAGGATGAGCAGATCGATTTAATCATGAAAAAGCATCTAAAATAATCTTTTCACTGTTGAGGACGATAATCTTTTAAGCAAAATAAACCTAAAAAATCCCCAATAACCTGTATAATAAAATCATCAGGATTGTAAGGGGGATGATCATGAAAGACGGCTTGTATTACGCAACACAATTTAGAGACAAAAAACTAAGTGTGACAGAATGGATCGATGAGCGAACGCAGCAGGTAAAAAAGCTAAATCCTGAACTCAATGCCTTTGTTGACTGGGATGCGGAAGCTGCGAAACAGCAATATGAAGCTAGAGGAGCAGAAACTGGTCCTTTTTTTGGCTTACCTATTCCTTTAAAAATGCTCGGACAAGATAAAGCAGGAATGAAGTCAACATCTGGATCTCGTTTATTTCAAGAAAACCGTGCAAATGCAACGGATAATTTTGTGAAAGGTTTAGAACGATTGGGCTTGATTCCATTAGGAAAAACCAATGCGCCAGAGTTCGGCTTTAAAAATATTTCTGATCCGACGATTTACGGACCAGCTAAAAATCCATGGAATCTTGCCTATTCACCTGGAGGTTCAAGTGGTGGCGCTGCGGCAGCCGTTGCCAGTGGGGTATTTCCAATTGCTGGAGCAAGTGATGGCGGTGGTTCGATTCGGATTCCAGCCTCTTTTAGTGGGTTGATTGGGTTAAAGCCAACACGCGGCAGTATGCCAGTTGGACCTGATGGTTGGCGTGGCTGGCAAGGAGCTTCGATCGATTTTGCTTTAACAGTTTCGATGAGAGATACCGAAACGTTATTTTATCATTTACGTGGAACCGAAAAAGCAGCGCCCTATCAAGCGCCGAAAGCTGAGTGGAATCATCAAGCAGCGTCAGAGAAAAAAACATTGAAAATAGCCTTTTTAACCGATTCTCCTGTTGGGACACCAGTCTCAGTAGAGGCAATAAAAGCAACACACAATGCAGCAATATTTTTAGAACAACAAGGACATGAAGTAACTGAAATTTCCTATCCAGTCAATGGTTGTCAATTGATTGATAGCTACTACTTGATGAATGGTGCTGAAACAGCCGCTATGTTTGATGGGATTCAAGAGGCCATTCAGCGACCGCTTACGAAAAATGATATGGAGCTGATGACTTGGGGGATTTACCAATATGGTTTGAAGATTCCTGCAAGTCACTATACAAGATCACTTCATCTGTGGGATCTAGCGGCATATAAAATGGAGCAATTATTTGAGGAATATGATGTAGTATTAACGCCGACTACTGCTGATAGTGCGCCTAAAATAGATGCAGAACTGCAGAGTGATCAGATTCGTAAAGACTTAGCTCAAGCGGCGTCATTTTCTGATATACAGTTAAAAGACTTGATCTATGATATGTTTGAAAAAAGCTTAACGATCACGCCATTTACTCAGCTTGCGAATTTAACAGGACAACCAGCAATCAGTTTACCTACTCATATAGCAGGATCTGGTTTACCGTTAGGCATTCAATTTATGGCTTCGAAAGGCCGCGAAGATGTATTATTCCAAGTTGGAAAGTTGTTTGAGCAAGAACAGAAATTCTTATTACCAAAATTTTATCGTGAATCATAGGAGGTTCAAATGAAGAAAGTATTTGCTAGTTTTAGTATTGTTGTATTAAGTTTAGTGTTCGTTGCGTGTGGTGGAACAAAAGAGCAGACTGCTGGAAAAGATAATAGCTGGCAAAAAGTCGAAGAAGCAAAAAAATTAACAGTTGCCACTTCAGGAACCTTATTCCCATCTTCTTATTATAATGATGAAAACAAATTAACCGGCTATGATGTGGATGTTATCACAGAAGTTGCCAAACGTTTAGATGTTGAGGTTGAATTTAAAGAATACAATGTGGATGGTCAGATTACTTCCGTTGATAAAGGTGAAGCTGATTTAGCGGCGAATGACTTTGGTTTATCAGGGGACCGAGGGAAAAAATTTATCTTATCTTCTCCAATCAAGTATTCATTTGACAGCATGATCGTTCGAAAAAGTGACGATTCTGGGATTGCTTCTCTTGAAGATTTAAAAGGCAAAAAAGCAGCTGGCGAACCCAATACAAACTACATGAAAATAGCGGAAAAATACGGAGCAAAATTAGTAACCTACGATAATGCGACAAATGATCAATACCTGACAGATGTTGCCAATGGTCGGACGGATGTTATTTTAAATGATTATTATCTACAAAAAATGTCAGTCGGTGCGTTGCCTGATATTCCGGTAAAAATTTTAGAAGATGTCTACTTTAATGCGAATTTTACTGGTTTTTTAATGAAAAAAGACAGTGTTGCATTAAGTAAACAAATTGATGAAACATTAAAAGCAATGACAGATGATGGTACGATGAAAAAAATCTCTGAAACATATTTCCAAACCGATGTTTCAGTGGAGCCGAAAGAAAAAGTTGAAGAAAGTGTTTCAGTTGAATAGATGTATATACCAAAAATCGATTTTCAGTTAATGATCGACTCGATTCCCTTTCTGTTGACGGGTTTGCCTTATACACTTGGCATCAGTGTCGTGACGTTTTTGATGGGAAATGTTCTTGGGATTCTGTTGACTGTGTTAGGAATGTTGCCTTCGAAAGTAATCAAAGGGTTCGTTCGCTTTTATATTTCGTTTTTACGGGGAGTTCCTGGTTTGGTCTTGTTGTTTCTGTTGTATTTTGGACTTCCCTATCAGTTAAGTGCCTTAACTGCCGCGTGTATTTGCTTTAGTTTGACGAGTAGTGCGTTTATTGCTGAAATCTATCGAGGGTCGATTGCAGGAGTTGAAGCAGGGCAGTGGGATGCGGCGTATGCGTTGGGGTTACCTTTTGGAAAAGTGATGCGCAAAATTATTTTGCCGCAAGCTTTTCGGATTTCGATTCCAGCATTAGGCAATGTGGCGATGGATTTGTTAAAAGGCACGTCATTAGCTGCAATGATCACGATTCCTGATATTTTTCAAAAGGCCAAAATCGTGGGTGGAAGAACCTTTGATTATATGACGATGTATATTTTGGTGGCAGTGATTTATTGGCTGCTTTGTGTGGCGATTGGCTGGGGACAAGGTTGGTTGGAAAGATATTATATCAATCGCTACAAAGGGAAACCCGAAGTAAGAGTATAAAATAATTCTGTGTAAGTAGCGACTAATTGTGGAGCTACTTATGCAGATTTTTGTCTGATGTTATAACGAAAATGACTAATTATGATTCTTTTATTCTCAAAAAACGAGTATAATTACCATATAGAATAATTAAAAATAGAAAGTAGACAAAACAATGGATAAGAAAGAAATAAAAGAGACAAGCCAATTTTTAGTAACAGAATATAAAGATAGTCTTATGAATGGATTTAAAGAAACGCCTAGTCAGTTTATGATGCGCATGAATGTAGACTCAAAAGTTGAAGAATCTGTACGACCATTATTAAATCAGGCAGAGCAAGAATTTAAAGAAAACATTAAATAATAGCATAATAATAGTTTAAGGAGAGGATAATATGCTCGTTTATATTTGTTGTGCAGGCGGTATGACGTCTAGTATGTTTTGCCAAAAAACCGCAAAAGCAGCAGATCCTAAAGCAGTTTATTTTGGGCAACTCCATGATGTGATTGCCGATTTTGAGAATTTATCTACTCTGTACCCCACACTGATTGCGTATGGTGGCGAAGCGGAGATCAATCAACTAACGTTAACACCAATTTTTAAACCGTATGTTAATCGTGTGATGGTTTGTCCGCAAGTTCGGTATAAAACGGCAAGCTTACAAAAACTTCTTTCGCCTTTGGCTATTCCTTGTGTAGATATTGATATGAAAACGTTTGGCAATATGAATGGTGAAAAAGCTTTGCAAGAGATTTTATCATTTAAAAAAGAGTAGAAGTAGATTTGAAAGGAGTTAAATATGAAGGATGTTTTTATTAGTGCGATTCACGCATTTATCTTTTGGGTTATCGTGTTACTTATTTATTTTAGGATGAAAACGGTAGAAAAGAAAACGACAGAAAGAGTGGTCGAGATCGTACTTAGTAATAGCACGTATAAAATAGAAAGTTCTGATGGAACAAATTATGGTAGAGTGTCATTGGTTGAATATACAATCAATAACAAACAATATAAAAGAGAATTTTAAATCAATCAACTGATCTATTTCCATAAAATACCTATAGGTCAGAGAAAAGGACTGCCCGTTCATTCCAAGGTTGAATTACGCTACAATCCTACTAACGTCAATCAGATATTTTCTACAGTGGATAACCAATTTGGAAAGCGATTTATGATTTTTTTCTTTTCTATATTTGCTGTTTTTTTTACATTATTTTCTATTCTGTTTTTGTTGAAAGAAATGGGTCTCAATTTTTAGGTTTTGATGTTCCTTTATTTAAAATAGGAATGTGTAAGATCTGGTTTAGTAAATATAGATGAATAGTTTTTTATCGTATATCTAAAATATTTAGTGTTTGTAAGGAGAAAAAATGGTTCAATTTAAAGGGAATAAACAGTCAAAAGATAAAACGATTCTTAGGGATGTAACATTAAGATATTCTAGCTATTTTTTGCTGCCAACAGTTGTTGGTAGTCTTTCTTTTATAGTAGGTTTTTTCTTAGTAATAGTAGGTATGGGAATTGTAATGGCTCTTTTTAATATCCCAACTAAAAATTTGACGACCGCACAAATTTGGATCGTATCAATCACACTTTGTCTTTTTTTGATAGTTATCTCTCACTATTTACAGAAGTGCTACAATAAACTATTTTATAAAAAAATATCTTTAGTAGAGCTTGGAAAGTATAGGTTTAAGTTAATAATTAATGAAGAGGTATTTGAATATCGAAAAACAGCTATTTTGAAAGTTAGAAAAATTAGGTTTAGTGGAAAAGCAAGAATGGTATCGGAAGCTAAAATCGTCATAAAGATGAACAATCGGACATTTCGATTTTCATCTGATAAACAGTCGAATGAAATAGATTCGCTGAATCAGCATTTATTGCAGTGGAAGTCAGATCGTTCAACTTATCATTAGGGGGGAATACCAGGGCTAATTTAGTTTTAATCTGTGCTGAAAAGAGCTTCTTAAAAAGGAAAGTGAGAAGCTTTTGGAAGAGGATGTCAATGCTAAAATGAAAGAGAGTTATTTTAGCATTGACAAAAATAAAAAGATACTTTATATTTATGGTATCGATATCATAGAAGGAGACAGCCGATGGCCACAATCAAAGATGTTGCAAAAAAAGCTGGTTTATCCGTTTCCACGGTTTCGCGTTTTTTAAACCATCATCCGTATATTTCAGATGATAAAAAAGAACGAATCCAACAAGCAATGGATGAACTAAACTATGCACCGAGTGCAATTGCCACACAACTTCGCTCAAAAAAATGTACAACGATCGGTGTGTTGATTTCTAGAATCACCAATCCATTTTTTTCTTATTTAGTAGATGCAATCGAAAAACAAGCAAAGGAACATGGATACCAACTGCTGATCATGCAAACTTATGATGATCCAAAAGCAGAGCTGAAAATGCTGGAGTATCTAAAACAGCAAGTTGTCGCAGGTGTGATCATGACATCAATTGAAAGCGATTCACAAGTGATTGAAGACTATTCAAGCTATGGACCAATTGTGCTATGTAATGAAAAACTAGATAGAACAGAAATTCCCAATATTTCTACCAATCAAGAAGCAATCAGTTATGAGGCAACGAATTATCTCATCCAGAAAGGCTATCACAAAATCGCTTATTGTACCGGTGGGAATTTAACCATTGGTGGACATGGGCAACAACGAACCAAAGGCTTTGAACGGGCGCTGTCTGAACATGAGTTATCCATTAAAAATAAGTGGATCTTTAAACAAGTCCATAACATGGAAGATGGTCAAAAAGTAGCGAGAGAAATACTAAGTCTACCTAAAAATGACAGACCGGATGCTGTCTTTAGTGGAAGTGACGAGGTCGCTATTGGGATTATTCAAGAAGTGCTTCAGCAAGGATTACATGTACCAGAAGATTTGGCTGTATTAGGGTTTGATAATCAGCCAAGTACAAGTATTATTGCTGTTCCTCTCACAACAATCAATCAGCCAACGACGGCTTTAGGGATCGAAGCAACGAAATTGATGGTTGCTTTGCTTGAAGGAGTAACTTACAAAGTAAATAAAAAAGAACTTATTTTATCGCTAATTGAGCGTAAATCCACTTAGGTGGATTTATTCTTATGGAAATATGGTATCGATACCACAAAGGGTGAAAGGATGAATAAATAGTGAGTATAGAAATGATAAACAAAAATTGGTGGGAAAAAGAAGTGATCTATCAAATTTATCCCAAAAGTTTTAAGGATTCAAATAATGATGGAATAGGAGATATTCAGGGAATTCGAGAAAAGCTCCCTTATTTAAAAGAACTAGGGATCACTACGGTTTGGATTTGTCCGATTTTTACGTCTCCAATGGTGGATAATGGCTATGATATTTCTGATTTTGAAGGGATTAATCCTGAATTTGGGACTATGGCTGACTTTGATCAATTGTTAAAAGATGCGAATAAGTTGGGAATCAAAGTGATTTTAGATTTAGTCATCAATCACACCTCAGATGAACATCCTTGGTTTCAAGAGGCATTAAAAGACAAAGAAAGTCCGTATCGAGAGTATTATATTTTTAAAGAAGGAAAAACTGAACCAAATAACTGGCGTTCGATTTTTGGAGGTTCAGTTTGGGAAAAACTTCCGAATGAAGATACTTATTATTTTCATGCTTTTGACAAAAAACAGCCTGATTTGAACTGGGAAAATCCTAAGCTGCGTCAAGAAATTTATGGAATGATCAATCGTTGGTTAGAAAAAGGAATTGCAGGTTTTCGGATCGATTCGATCACTTTTATCAAGAAAGATCAAGATTTTTCTAGTTTACCTGCGGATGGTGTAGATGGTTTAGCTTCTTGTAAAAGTAAAACAAGAAATCGGCCTGGCATTGAGCGATTTTTAAATGAATTGAAAGAAGAGACTTTTGAGAAATATAACTGTGTAACAGTAGGTGAAGCACCAGGTGTGCCTTACGAGGAATACGGTGATTTTATCGGTGACGGTGGGTATTTTTCAATGATTTTTGATTTTAATTATTCCGATATTGATGTTGAATCTGGCTCTGACTGGTTTAAGCGAACGAATTGGACTACAAAGGAATTCAAAGAAAAGCTAAAACGATCACAAGAAGTGTTGCAAGCCAATGGCTGGGGCGCTAATTTTATTGAAAATCATGACCAACCGCGAGCGGTCTCAAAATTTATCAAGCCTGAGTTTCAGACGAATGAAGCTGCTCAAGCGATCGGTATGCTTTATTTCTTTCTACGTGGAACACCATTTATTTATCAAGCGCAAGAGTTGGGCATGCAAAATGCCGAACGTAAAATAATCGATCAATTCAATGACATTTCAAGTATCGATAATTACTATCGCTCGATTCAAGAAGGCTTCACACCGGAAGAAGCGTTGGGATTTGTCAATCAACGAAGTCGTGATAATACACGTACACCATTTCCTTGGGATGCTAGTCAATATGGTGGATTTTCTGATACGACGCCATGGCTTTCGATGACCGAAGAATATCCAAATCGAAATGCACAGTCTAATCCTGTACTAGCGCATTATAAACAGATGATTGCACTGCGACAACATGGGGCAGTAAGTGATGTTTTAACGAATGGTACAATTGTTTTCTTAGATAATGTACCAGACAATGTGATTGCATATAAACGGGTATTAAAAGACAGAGTTGTTTATTGTTATACCAATTTGAGTGATACTGAGGAGCTAGTTTCTTTAGACGCTGGCTCAATTGATTTATTTTTAAATTCTCATGATGATTTAGTCAGTGAAACAAATGACGTAAAGCTTCATCCTTATCAAAGTATTTTGTTTAAAAAAATAAATGAGGTGAATGGCAATGGCAATTAACTACAAACAAATTGGAGAAGAAATCATCAGCATTGTTGGGGAAGAGAACATTACAGGAATTACCCATTGTGCAACACGTTTACGTTTAGAAGTGAAGGACCGTTCAGTAATTGATGATAAAAAAATTGAGAAAATTGATCAAGTAAAAGGGGTGTTCTTCAATGCTGGTCAATATCAAATTATTTTAGGTACTGGTATCGTTAATAAAGTGTATGATTCATTAGTTCAAAACAATCATGAATTGTTAGAAAAAGAAACGACCTTAGAAGAGATGAAACAGCCAAGTAATCCAATCAAACATGCGATCCGCACGCTTTCTGATATTTTTGTTCCAATTATTCCAGGCATCGTAGCAACTGGATTATTTTTAGGATTGAAGGGTGTCTTTTTAAATGATAGTGTTCTAGCCTTTTTTGGAACATCAGCAGATAAAATTCCAGAGTTCGCGTTAGTTCTATTAAGTGTGTTGACAGATACTGTTTTTGCCTTTTTGCCGGCATTGATTTGTTGGTCGGCTTTTAAGAAATTCGGGGGAACGCCAATTATAGGTTTTGTGATTGGCTTGATGTTGGTCTCACCAATGTTGCCGAATGCTTATTCCGTGGCAGATCTCAATAGTGGAGTGGAACCGTTGATGGCGTTTGGCTTTATTCCGATCGTGGGGTATCAAGGTAGTGTTTTAACTGCACTAGTCATTGGTCTTTTAGGCGCAAAATTGGAAAAAGTACTGCGGAGAAAAATGCCGAATTCTTTGGATTTAATGTTCACGCCTTTTGTCGTTATTTTAGTAATGATGTTGACCGGGCTATTAGTTTTAGGACCAATTTTGCACGTTGTTGAAAATGGGCTGGTGTACTTGATTACAGGCTTGATTAAATTACCGTTTGGGATCGGTGGTTTGTTGATCGGTTTCTTGTATCCTCTAGCGGTTATGACAGGAATGCACCATCTATTTATTATGATTGAAACAAGTTTACTCGCAACGACTGGCTTTAATCCGCTGATTACATTATGTGCGATGTATGGATTTGCCAATGCGGCGGTCAGTTTTGCTGTGAGTGTGAGAGCCAAAGACAAAAATGTAAAAGTTATCGGAACCAGTGCTGGGGTGACACAACTGTTAGGCGTAAGTGAACCTGCTTTGTTTGGGATCACCATTCGTTATGGGATGAAACCGCTAGGAATTATGCTTGGTTGTTCTGCATTAGGCGGCGCTGTTTTATCTTTACTAAATGTGCAAGCGAATTCATATGGTTTAGCGGTGATTCTGTCTCCATTGATGTATATTTATAGCTCTTATCAATTGGTGACCTATATCGTAGTTGGGATTTGTATCTTTATTTTATCTTTTGTACTGACTTATTTGTTCGGTGTGCCAAAAGAAGTGATGATGTCCGATGATGAATATTTAGGAGAACAGCAATGAATCACTAAATGAACAAAGCAATTGAGTGGTAACCAAGGCTTAGGTGTAACTAGTGATTATTGATTAATTTGCATAAGCGTGTGAAGCAAAGCTAAATCTTGGTTTTGTTTTATACGTTTTTTTGAGAGGAAGTAAGCGAATTAGTCTGTGTGTTCTTTTGTAGACGAATCTATAAGGTGTATATTTCTTGTTCCATAAGAATATGGTAAGCTTAGATAACTATCTATAAGAGGGGAAATTAAAATAAGAGAAAAAGTCTGCCCTTCTATTTTTTTAAATAGTAATGAAACCTTTTATTTATTTTATGAAAGCGGGAATGTTAAAGAAATCTATTCGTCTGAAGATGAAAACGAAAGTATTTGGGATTCAAGCAATAAGGAGTAGATATCTAATGAGAAAAACAGAGAAAAAGAATCCAATAATAATTGATCAGACAAATGCGGTATCAGTAACAAAGGAAAATGGAACAGACGTGAGCTATTTTTTATTTGATACTTTTGAAGTTCATACAAATGTCATCCCAGCTGGCTGTGTCCAAGATTGGCATGTTCACAACAAAATCGAAGAAATTATTGTGGTAAATGAAGGGACGCTATTTTTGGAATGGATCGAGTCGGCTATCATAAATAAGACAGTGACAACTGGTGAGATGATTCGGATGAATAATAGCATTCACCGCATTTCAAATACTAGTGATACCGTTGCGAAGTGTACCATTTTTAGATTTGTGTCACCATCAGAAGATCAATCAGAGATTATCAAGACGGACAAGAAAATTTATTCTGAAGAAGAGATAGCAAGTTTAGTACAATAATAAATGATTCATTAGCAGAGGTTGGGACAGGAGTGTTTATTTCTGAAGCCTTCAAATCTTAGTGCTTTAGCACTTAGAATTTGATGTGATCGAAGCAAAGCGTAGTGATTGCTTCTGCTCCCACCGTTTATACGGATTCCTTCAGTCTGGTACATAACTCGTAGAGTTATGTACCAGACTTTTTTTATGCAAAAAAACAGATAGAAAACTAAAAGTATGTAATTATATTCTAAAAGTGTTTAATCTATGCTATTATTAGAGATGTTTAGTAAAAAATAAAGGATAGGAAGGAGCGCCGAAAAATGGAAATGACCGATATGTTTGGTAAACTCAATTTTCATCCAAATGCAAAAAATAAAATAAATCCAACGCAGATTTCAATTGAGAAAAATGTCATTGCGTTAGACGATCGGACGCTTCAGATCAGTAATGTTTCTCAACTATTTGTAGCCGAGCCAAATTTAACAATACCTTGGTTAGCAGCGGTATTATTTATTCTTTCTTCAGGAGGCTTCATGCTGTTTCGCTTTTGGAGTATGGTTGGAATGATTCTTACAGGTTTTTATATTTATTTGGTGATTATGGAAAATTTGAATAAGGGCTATTATATTTATGTGAATCTTAATTCTGGTTTTACCTACTTGATTCATTGTGAAAATAAATCTTTTGCGGAAAAGGTACGGGAAGTGATTGAAGATTGTATCAATGATGACCATCGTAAAGGAAAAGTAGTGATCAATATGAAGCAGGAAAATATCCAAATTGATCGAAACGTGTGGAATGTGGATCAAAGTATTCATGATAGTACTGTTATAGCGGGTGATCAAAATGAAGTGAACAATGGCGTTAACGACCAAAGCAAGAATCACTATACGCCTGAAACAGATAAAAATAATGAGGTGAAAAAATGAATATAAAAGGCAATGATTTTGGTGGAATCAATCATTCGACTGTTGTGATCGGGAACAATAATAAAGTTACTAATGGGAAAAATCAAGAGATTGATTGGGCGCAATTTTCTACAGAAATTAGAACAATGTTGACACAGCTTCCCCAAAATAGTGAAGAATTTCAGGCTAGTTTGAAATTACTGATAGAATCTGAATCAAAAGATCAAGGGAAAGTTGCTACTTTTTTAAAGAAACATGCACCGCAATTTACTTCGGATGTGTTTAGCAATTTAGCAAGCGCAGTTCTTTCCGATACGATCAAGAAATTAATGTTTAATATGTAGTGAATAAAGTTAAGTGCTAAAAAAATGTGGGTGCGAACCCTAAGTGTACATGAAATAGCTGGGGGATCCGCACTGATTTTTACTGAGAAATGACTTGTTTTCAGTGTTTTTCTCATCGTAATCTCATCTTATAAGTTACTTTAGTTGGAAATAGAGTATTTTTTTAGAAAATCACTCTATTTTCACGGTCTCACTCTGTTTAGAGTGAGTGGATTGAAATTTACTTGCGCGTCACTTTACGTTAAGACAATCTTAGTCTCACTCTGTTTAGAGTGAGTGGATTGAAATTCTAAATTTAATAGTCCTACTGAAATACAAGTTTGTCTCACTCTGTTTAGAGTGAGTGGATTGAAATTTTTGTTTCTGTAGGTGCCGCTGCCGCTGCAGGGTCTCACTCTGTTTAGAGTGAGTGGATTGAAATGTCTCTATGTCTTCAAGCATGCACGTATCGATAAGTCTCACTCTGTTTAGAGTGAGTGGATTGAAATCTAAAGTGATGGGTGCTTTAGGCTTTAGCGCGAAAGTCTCACTCTGTTTAGAGTGAGTGGATTGAAATATTATGATGCTCTATTAGGGGATGGTTGTTTCGATAGTCTCACTCTGTTTAGAGTGAGTGGATTGAAATCTAGTCAAAAAGAAACTTTAGTAAATCAACTGGCGTCTCACTCTGTTTAGAGTGAGTGGATTGAAATAGGAAATGGTACAACGTATGAATTTAATTGAAGAAGTCTCACTCTGTTTAGAGTGAGTGGATTGAAATCAGCTGGCAGATCATTAATTTCATTTGTTTCTTTCGGTCTCACTCTAACAAAAATACACTAAATCCTTAAAACCATCTAATTAAACAGATGGTTTTTCTATTTACGCTCATTATTTCTCAAAAATTTCCGTAAATAGCAAAGGAATTGAGTGGTCGCAACAACATTTTAAGAGGTATAATGAAAAAAGCGATAAAATAGATAGAAACGGCTATAGAAGATTCTAGAAGCGTTAAAAGGAGAGAACATATGATAAGAAATGAACTAAAAAAGAAAGCTCAAACCCATCTACATGGACATTACGGAAACTGGAGTTTGATTGCTATTTTACCTTGTGCAGTATTATTTATCTATTTCTTTTCTATAATTTTCCTGTTTCAATCGTCAGCGCACGTTAGTGATCCGTCAAATGATTATCACTCTTGGCAAGATGAGTATACTGAAAAATCGAACCGCACTTATTCTAACTATGAAAAAGGCTATGATGATGGCTATTCAGACGGCTATGATGACGGATATGATGAAGCTTTTTATCAAGATGATTATTATGAGGAAGACAATTTTACTGAGAAAAATTTACATTCATTAACAAGTCCTGCGTCAGTTTCACGGAAAAATGGTACGCACACCGTGACGTATACTCAGACTACAACGGTAGCAAATGGCTTTTTTGCTTTTCTTGCTTTTTTAATTGGGACAATTTTGTGTCTTGGTACAATAATGTATCGTGGAATGGTGCAATGGGCAGCAGTCGATAATGTGGAAAACCGCAGTTTTAATCTTAAAACAGTTTTTCTAGCATTTATTAGAGAGAATGGTAAACGGACAGTGATAGCCAATCTTTTAGTGACACTCTATACATTTTTATGGTCATTATTATTTGTTATTCCTGGAGTGATCAAGCAATTATCTTATAGTATGACAAATTATCTATTGAAAAAAGATTCTGAACTCTCACCAAAAGAAGCGATGGCGTTAAGCCAAGCGCTCATGCAAGGTTACAAGTTAGAATATCTGGTTTTTTCTTACTCATTTGTATTGTGGCAGTTTGCAACTTTCTTTAGTTTTGGTTTAGCCGGAATCTATGTTATTCCATATTATGGTGTGTCAGAAATACTATTTTTTGAGCAGATTATTGCAGAAAAGCATCATTTATTTTCGCAAGAGAGAGAAGCTGGATTTGCTGATTTTTAGAAATGATATTCGTTTTGAAACAAAAAATAAGTGTGAAACCCTCGTTTGAGCGTTTCACACTTATTTATTTTTATGAGCCGCTGCTAACGAAAGGGCTGATCAAGCCAGCTAAGCCTTCAATATTTCTTGTTTGGATCATGATTGTCCCAGTGCCGTGAAATTCATTGACTACACCTTCACCAGTTGTAAAACCAAAGAGACCAGAGGCAATTTTAATGTTGTAATCCAGTGATTCTGACCAAGCAACGACATGCTGATTATCTACAACAAACGGTTTTGTTCCATCCAAATGAAGTTCAACGATATCACCGTAGCTGTTGATCAATAAAGTACCTGAACCAGCCGTTTCCATTACGAACAAACCACCTGTGCCACCAAAGATCGCGCCACTAAGTTTTTGACGTTTCATATTATAAGAAACAGATGCATCACAAGCTAGAAATGCACCAGTATTTAAACGCCAATGCTCTGATCCTACTTGGAGTTCTTTGATTGTGCCAGGAGTTGCTGGTGCTAAAGCAACTTTCGCTGTATCGGTCAAGCCAGAAGCCTTCGTGATAAAAAAACTTTCGCCACTGGACATTGAACGACCTAACGCGCGAATAGCGCCACCTATACCAGCTTTGCCATTGCTATTCATTTTGCCTTCAAGATTGATCTCACCATTGTGATAAACCATGGCACCACTTTCTAATTGGATACTTTCACCTGTTTTTAAAGCCACTTCGACTAACGGGAAAACAGTATTTTCTGTCATGTTATAGTCCATTAAACAAACCTCCTTCTGTATTTCATATACTAGTATACCGTATTTGCAGCAGAGTTACTTCTTAATTTGTTTGATTTTTCTAAAAATAAGACCAAATAGCATTAGTTGCTGGGATGAAATTGTAAAATAATAATTGACTTGTCGCAAGGATGTTTTATAATGGAATAAAAGTTATTGCTAAAAAATATTTTTTAGTCATCATATTTTTTTAGTTTTATCTTTTTAGGAGGTGGGACCATCGAACAAACTATAAATTGTACGGCTGTTGTTTTGTGTGGTGGGAAAAGTTCACGAATGGGGTTTGATAAGGCATTGTTGCAGCTTGATGGAGAATTTATGCTACTAAAAACAATAAAGCAGCTCAAAAAGATTTTCTCACATACCATGTTTGTGACAGATAGACGAGCTAAATTTCCACCAATTTTTTCCCAAGTTTATATGTTAGAAGACCAATATCCAGAAAAAGGACCTTTGGGTGGCCTAGTGACAGCGCTAGAAAATATAGAAACGGATCATTTATTTCTATTAGCATGTGATATTCCGAACTTACACAGCGAGTTGATTTGGAAAATGGCTAAAGATATTCAAGCGTATGATATCGTTATTTGTAAGCAAGATCATCGTTTTGAGCCACTCTATGCTTTTTATCATCGTTCTTGTCAGCCGATTTTTCAACAGCAACTTAAGACAAATGATTGGCGCATTAGAAAAGAATTCAGACAGTTTTCAGTGAAAGTGATGACCTTAGAATCGTCTTTTGAGTTAAAAAATGTTAATACACCAAAAGAATTAATCTTATGGAATCAGTGAGAAGAAAGGAGTTTGAGATGGATTTTGAGAGTAGTCAAGAGGTCGTTGGCAATTTAGGCGATAAAGCGTTAGCAAAAAGTAAGTTACCATTTTTTAGATTAAGCATTTTAGGAATCATGGCAGGTTGTTTTATTGCATTAGGTTATTTAGCTTTTATCAGAATATCGGGAACTGTGCCAAAAAGTTGGGGAGGATTTTCAACTTTTTTAGGCGGCTGTTTATTTCCAATCGGATTGGTAGCGCTTACTTTTGTTGGTGGTGAATTAGCTACAGGAAATATGATGGTTATGACATTGGGGCTTTTACAAAGAAAAATCAGTGGTAAAAGTCTACTTTATAATTGGCTGATTGTTTTGGTCACAAACTGTATCGGTGGCATGCTCGTCGCTTATTTCTTTGGCCATATCGTGGGCTTGACAGAAGGAGCATTTTTAGAAAAGACACTTTCAGTTGCTCAAGCAAAAATGGCAGATCCGCCATTCGTCGCGTTTATCTCTGGGATTGGTTGTAATATTTTTGTCTGTTTAGCTGTGTATTTAGGAGCAATGGGCAAGACGTATCTTGGAAAAATGTTTGGGCTTTGGTTTCCTGTAATGGTTTTTGTTGTTTGCGGTTTCCAGCACGTAGTGGCAAATGCATTTATTATACCAGCTGCAATTTTTTCAACGGTTAGTGGTATTCAATGGTCTGATTATCTAAGCAATACGTTGTTTGTGTTCTTGGGAAATGCAGTTGGTGGTAGTTTATTTTTAGCAGTTCCATTGATGTTTGTAACGACGGAAAAGAAAGAAGTCCATGAGACAGAGGGTGTCTATGAAAAGTATTGAGGTTCTCGATTTGATTCAAATCGGCTCAACTGGACGTAACAGTGGCAAAACGACGCTCGCTAAAAAGTTGATTGCTGAAAATTATCAGCGTTTTTCTATTTATGGATTGAAAATCATCACAATTAGTGGTCGTCGTGGTCAGTGTCAACGAGGAGAAGTAGGGTGTGGAATTTGTACAAGTATTGAGGAAGGTTATGAGTTGATCGAAGAAACAAATAGGATTGGAACAAAGGATACGATGCAGTTATTAAAAGCCGGATGTAAAAAAGTCTACTTATTAAAAGTATTTCATGATCATCTGTTAGAAGGATTTCTCACGTTTTTGCAGGTTGTTCCAAGAGATACAGTGATTGTTTGTGAGTCGAATTCTCTTCGTGAGGTCGTCAAACCAGGTATCTTTGTGATGATGGCAAATCAAAAAAGTATTAAGAAAACAGCAGCGAATGTGATTCAATATGCCGATCTAATTTTAAATACGCCTGAATTACCTGAAACAATTAGGCTTATAAAGGATCAAGAGGGTGTACATTTTTCTAAGAATAGCGTGGAAGATAGGAGAGAAAAAGTATGGGTTCATTGAGTTTGGCAGAAAAAGAAGCAATTATTTTAGCGCATGATGCAGATCCACAGCGCATATTGAATATGCTGATCGCTATTCAATATGCGTCAGAAGAAGGCTATATCGATGAAGAAACAGCAAAATTAGTAGCGGAACGACTTCATTTATCGCAAGCGCGTGTGTATGAAATTTTAAGTTTTTACGCTATTTTGAAAACGGAACCACAAGCAAGATATGTACTGAAAATTTGTAATAGCACGCCCTGTCTTTTTACAGGAAGTGCAATGCTAGCAGAAGTGCTAGAAACAATTTTGGAAGTGCCAGCAGACCAAGTGACACCGGACGGTTTGTTTATGTATCACAGTATTCCTTGTATTGGGGCTTGCGACCAAGGTCCTGTCATCAAAATCAAGGACACTGTTTTTGGCGATTTGACAGAGGCAAAGGTGTATCAATTGATCGATGATCTTCGAAACGGATGTTATCAGGAGCTATAGGAGGGAAAAAAATGATCCAACGAAATCAACCGGTTTTACTAGAACGTACGATGAAAATGAAGCAAGCCACAAATGTGGAGGAATACCAGCAATATCAGGGGTTTGCAGGCTTGTTGAAGGCTATCGAGATGGATAAAGAAACAATTTTAGCTGAGTTGGATCTTGCGCATTTACGTGGACGTGGTGGAGCAGCTTTTCCATTAGGGAAGAAATGGCGCCATTTATACGGTGCCAAAGGAGATACGAAGTATATTGTTTGTAATGCAGACGAAGGTGAACCTGGAACGTTTAAAGACAAGGCTTTATTAGAGCATGATCCTTTGAGTGTGATCGAAGGAATGATCATTGCAGGATTTCTTTTTTCCGCTAAAGCTGGTTATATTTATATGCGCGGTGAATATCTGCGGATTCAAAAAATTTTTCAAGAAGCGTTGGATAATGCTGAAAAAGTAGGATTCTTAGGAGAAAATATTTTAGGAATTGAAGGCTTTAATTACAAAATTACAATTATTTCTGGGGCTGGAGCATACGTTTGTGGTGAAAATTCGGCACTGTTAAATTCAATTGAAGGTAAAACAGGCAGACCTAGAGTGAAACCACCTCACTTAGCAGATGTGGGGTTGTATTTGAAGCCAACTTTAGTAAACAATGTAGAATCTTTTGCTGGTATTCCAGTTATTTTACGAGAAGGCGGTCAAGCTTATCGTGATTTAGGAACGGAAGATGGCGGAGGGACGAAACTGATTTGTTTGTCTGGTCATATCAAAAATCGTGGATTATATGAAGTAAATCTCGGGACACCTCTAAAAGACATTTTGTATTCCGAGGAATATGGTGGTGGCTCGTCTACGGGTCGCCCGTTGAAATTTATTCATTTCGGCGGTCAATCAGGACCGATTGGTGCGGTGCACAACCTTGAGGAGTGTATTTATTCCTATGAAGGATTGTGGGATCATGATCTAGCCATTGGCTCAGGTGCTATCGTTGTGATGGATGATCAAGTAAATGTCGTTGACTATTTAGTGAATGTAGCGGCGTTTTTTGCTCATGAATCGTGTGGAAAATGTACCCCATGTCGCTTAGGGACAACACGGATATTAGAATTGTTAGAAAAATTCAATACTCGATCAGCAGTTCCAGAAGATCTGGAACGTCTTGAAAAAATGCTGATGCATGTCACGAATCTTTCGGCTTGTGGGCTAGGTCAATCTGTGGCGAATCCTATGAAAAGCGGCCTTCGTTATTTTCCAGAAGAATTTGAAGCAGGCATTCAAACCGCAGTTACATCAGTAAAAGGAGGGCTTTGGTAAGATGGAAACAACATTAAAAACAGCGACTGTCACATTGTCGATTGATGATCATCAAGTAACAGTTCCAAAAGGGACAACGGTTTTAGCCGCTGCTGAAAAGCTGGGCATTGAAATACCAACGCTTTGCCATTTAAAAGAATTAGCTCCTGATGGCTCATGCCGAATGTGTACAGTCGAAATACAAGGCGGTCGCAAAGGTGGTTTGACGACTGCTTGTACAGCGCATTGCCAAGATGGAATGGTGGTTCATACAGCATCGCCTAGAGTGAATGACTCTCGTCGGTTTGTATTGGATCTTCTATTAAGCAATCATAAGTTAGATTGTTTTTCATGTGGCAAAAATGGAGAGTGCAAACTACAAGATTATTGTCTCGATTATGGAATTGATGAGACTACCTTTACAGAAGGGAAACGCATGCCGTGTCATCAAGAAGATACAAGCAATCCATTCTTTGACTATGATCCAGAAAAATGTATTATGTGCCGACGTTGTTCGAAAGTGTGTCAATTAAGACAAGGACGAGATGTGATTAGTATTGCTAAGCGTGGTTTTGATACAAAAATGACCCCTAGCTATGGCGCAGCATTCGATCAGTCATTATGTGAATCGTGTGGAAACTGTGTTTCTGCTTGTCCAACGGGTGCGTTAGTCAGCAAAGACCACAAAAAGTATCGTGCATGGGAAACAAAAAAAATCCCGACGACCTGTCCGCATTGTGGCACTGGTTGTCAGATGAATTTAGTGGTGAAGGACAATAAATTAGTTGGAGTAGAGCCAATCAATGGAGCAGCAAATAAAAACCTTCTTTGTGTAAAAGGAAAATTCGCCTCTTATAAATTTGTTGGTTCAGGCGATCGACTCACAGAACCATTAATTAAACGCAATGGCATTTTCGAACCAGCGACTTGGGATGAGGCCCTGAGCTTAGTTGCAGACAAATTCAGTCAATTAAAAGCCGAGCACGGGGCAGATTCCTTAGCGGGATTTTCTTGTTCTCGTTCGATCAATGAAGACAATTATGTGTTTCAAAAAATGATGAGAGCAGCTTTTGGAACAAACAACGTAGATAACTGTGCCCGCGTTTGTCATTCAGCCTCTGTACATGGTTTAGCACATACACTAGGATCAGGTGCAATGACTAATCCAATTGCAGATATCACGACAGATGTTGATGTGATTTTACTAGTAGGTTCAAATCCAGAGGAAGCCCATCCTGTAATCGGCTCTCAAATTCGTCAAGCGATGCAACATGGAACAAAAGTGATCGTCGTTGATCCACGGAAAATCGACTTAGTGAAAAATAGTGAACTTCATCTACAGATCCAAGCGGGAACAAATGTGGCTTTCGCGAATGGGATGATGCACGTGATCTTAAAAGAAGGCTTAGCTGACCAAACCTTTATTGAAGAAAAAACAGAAGGGTTTGAAGCATTAGAGCGCTTGGTCGCAGAGTATACTCCAGAAAAAGTGGCGGAAATCTGTCACATTGAAGCAGAAGATTTGATCAAAGCTGCTAAACTATATGCAACGGCAGAAAAAGCACCAATCATTTATTGTTTAGGAGTGACCGAGCATTCTACAGGAACAGAGGGCGTGATGAGTATGTCCAATCTCGCTATGTTAGTTGGGAAAATCGGCAAGCCTGGCTGTGGCGTTAATCCATTACGTGGCCAAAATAATGTACAAGGTGCTTGTGATATGGGCTGCATGCCGTATGATTTTCCTGGTTATCAAAAAGTTGCGAATCCAGAAGTGATGGAAAAATTTGAAAAGGCTTGGGGAGTATCATTAAATAGAAAAACAGGTTTGACTTCAACCCAGGTACTACCTGCGGCAACTGAAGGGAAAATCAAAGGCTTGTATATATTTGGAGAAGATCCGATCGTCACAGACCCAGATACGAATCATGTACGCAAAGCGCTGGAAAATCTAGAGTTCTTTGTGGTACAAGAGCTATTCATGACGGAAACTGCCGCTTATGCAGATGTCGTGTTGCCAGGAATCAGTTATGCAGAAAAAGATGGCACCTTTACTAACACTGAAAGACGGGTGCAACGTGTCCGAAAAGCAGTGGAACCAAAAGGGCAAGCAAGAGAAGATTTCGCCATTTTTTGTGACGTGATGACTCGTCTAGGTTATCCGTGCCATTATGATTCAGCCCAAGAAATTATGGAAGAAATTGCTTCTGTCACACCAACATTTGGTGGGATTACTTATGAGCGGTTGGAAAAAGAAGGACTGCAATGGCCTTGTCGCACATTGGAAGATGCTGGTACACCGATCATGCATGTAGGTGAATTCACTCGGGGCAAAGGATTATTTATGGCAATTCCATACAAGAAAGCTAGAGAACTACCAGATGAACGCTATCCGTATCTAATGTCGACGGGTCGAATGTTGTATCATTACAATACTCGAGCTATGACTGGACGGACCGAAGGAATCAATCAAATTGCGGATCGATCGTATATTGAAATCAATGCAGTAGATGCCAAACTTTTGGGGATCGAAGAAGGGGACAAAGTCAGAGTTAGTTCTAGACGTGGGACGATCGATACGTATGCAGCTGTTGGGAATCGAGTCTTTCCACAAGAAGTGTTCATGACGTTTCATTTTCCAGATGCCAATGTAAATGAGCTGACGAATGCTGCCTTTGATGATATCGCGATTATTCCTGAATACAAGGTTTGTGCAGTGTCTATTACACCAATCAAGTAAAAAGGAGCGCTTGTAATGATTGAAGTCGAAGAAGCGCAACATAAAATCAAACAGGTTTTAGCGCAGCAAAAGAAAGTAGAAACAGTCCCGCTTATAGAAGCCTGTGGACGAGTGTGTGGCGAAGATATTTTAGCAAAAGTAGCCGTTCCTCATTTTCCTAGAGCGGGAATGGATGGCTATGCAGTGGTTGCAAAAGAAACACAAGGTGCAAGTCGTGATCGACCAATTTGTTTAAAGGTAGTCGGCTCGATTTTTGCTGGGGATGCGCTTGACAATCTAGAGCAAGCACAAGGAACAGCTGTTAAGATCATGACAGGCGCGCCTATCCCAAAGCCATATGATGCTGTGATCAAGCAAGAACGCACAGATTATGGCGAGAGTACTGTGCTGATTTATCAAGAAGTCAAAGTAGGAAGTAACTATGGATGCATCGGGGAGGATGTTTCTGCTGATCAAAAAGTGCTATCAAAATACCAATTACTGAATAGTCGGGCAATTGGTATTTTGGCTGCACAAGGAATTGAAGAGGTCACTGTTTTAGCCCCGATGACAGTTGGAATACTTGCTACTGGTAGTGAATTGATTTCTTTAAAAACACCTTTAACTTCAGGAAAAATTTATGACAGCAATCTCTATACTCTGGCTTCCTTCATTCAAGCCAGTGGCAGCAAAATTATTTTCATGGAACATTGTGCAGATGAGATTGACAGTATTTCAAGTGTTATTAGAGAAAAAATACAAGAAGTCGATATACTGATCACCACAGGAGGAGTTTCTGTAGGAGAAAAAGACTATGTGCCTCAAGTGATCCAACAGCTAAAAGGCAAGTCGCTGTTTCATTTTGTGAAAATGAAGCCAGGCACGCCGATGATGGCCAGTCTGTACCAGCAAACAGTAATGTTACACTTATCTGGAAATCCATTTGCTGCGGTGGTCAATCTCCATTTATTTTATTGGTCAGCGCTGGCGCACTTTATGAATTGTCCAGAATTAAATTTAAAAAGAAGGAGCGCTCAATTAACGGAAGAATTAAAATTATCGAAGATTCGGCGTTTTGTTCGTGCTTATGAAGAAGAGGGTAGTGTTTCTTTGAAGACAAAACTACACTACTCTTCCGTATTTCATAGTACATTAGAAACAAACTGCTTCATTGATCAGCCTGCTAAACGGGCATTGAATAAAGGGGATCATGTCACCGTGTATTACTGGGAATTCTAATCATTAACAGAAGATTGAGGTAGAAAATGAAGCGTACTTTTCTATCTTGATCTTTGTTTGTTAAATATGCTAAAAAAAATTATTTGTATCAGATTGTTTTTTTTTAGTTGTAGTGCTAAACTTAAAACAAAGAGAATTAGTTTCAGATAGAACAAGAAGATGAAAGCGTTTTAAGAGAGGTGTTTGAATGGAGAGAGAGCTACAATTTACCCATATCGATGAACAAGGAAAGGCTCGGATGGTCGATGTTTCTGATAAGAAAGCAAGTGAAAGAACAGCGCTCGCATATGGTGAGATCTATATGAAAAAAGCAGTCGGCATCGGTATCAAAAATCAAACAATTAAAAAAGGCGAAGTCCTGCAAGTGGCAAGAATAGCTGGGATCATGGCAGCGAAAAAAACGTTCGAGTTGATTCCTCTGTGCCATGTACTAGCATTGACCAAGTGTGAAATCGACTTCAGCTGGAACTCAGATCAGCTTTTGACAGCTCAGTGTCTAACCAAAACAATTGGACCAACTGGGGTAGAGATGGAAGCGTTAACTGGTGTGAATGTTGCGCTATTGACGATCTATGATATGTGTAAAGCAATGGATCGTGAAATGAGAATCACGAATGTTTGTCTGTTAGAAAAATCTGGTGGGAAAAGTGGTGACTTTATCTCAACAAACCAAGTAAGCGACGAATGAAAGAGTAGGAAGGACGCGACTTCAAATGAAAGATTCATTTAATCGTGAAATTGATTATATTCGACTATCAGTAACGGATCGTTGTGATCTTCGCTGTACATACTGCATGCCGGCAACAGGGATGTGTTTTTTGAAAAAAGAAGAAGTATTGAGCCTGGAAGAGATCTTATTTTTAGTTGAAAACTTAGCAGCACAAGGGATTAAAAAAGTAAAAATAACAGGTGGCGAACCTTTAACGAGGAAAGATACCATCCCTTTGATCAAAGCAATCAAAGCCATTCAAGGAATCGAAAAGGTCACTCTAACAACGAACGGGATTCAATTAGATAAATATGCCAGTGCGTTAAAAACAGCGGGACTAGATGGAATCAACATAAGTATTGATACACTTGATCCAGATGAATTTCGTAAAATCACGAGAGTTGGGGAGTTAGAAAGAGTATTGAATGGATTACGTAAAGCGGTTGCAGTGGAGTTGCCTAATATCAAGGTCAACACTGTAGCAAGAGGCGAACTAACGGCAAAAGAAATCTGTACGATTGCCAAATTTGCAAAAGAAAGCCCCATTCACGTTCGTTTTATTGAGCTGATGCCAATTGGTTTAGGGAAAGGTTGTCCTGGGAAAACACAAGAAGAACTTATTTCAGTGTTACAAGACAATTATGGTGTACTGACTCCATTTGAACAGCGCTTAGGGAATGGACCAGCCAGCTACTTTTCTATCCCGCATTTTAAAGGGAAAATAGGCTTTATCAGTGCGCTTGGTCACTGTTTTTGCGCGGAATGCGACCGCATTCGTTTTACGGCTGATGGGAGCTTAAAAACGTGTCTACACATGGAAGATGGTTGTAATGTCAAAGAAGCACTACGGACAGAAAATAAAGAATTATTATTAGAACAAGTCTTTACGGCAATTCAACAAAAACCTGAGAAACATCATTTTTTAGAGAATCAGGGAGATTCTCGACTAATGTCTCAAATTGGAGGATAAATATTATGACAATAGGTGAAATTATTGGGATCAATATCAGTGAACGACGAGGAACACAAAAAAAGGAAATTCCAGAAGTTGATTTAGTGAAAGGGTTTGGTTTAGAAAATGATGCCCATGGTGGCAATTGGCATCGCCAAGTTAGTCTTTTGTCGTTTGAGAAAATCACAGAATTTAATGAACGAGGAGCTCGAGTTGGCAATGGTGCATTTGGTGAAAATATTATTGTTTCGGGAATCGATTTACGGGTACTGCCTGTAGGGAGCCAACTTCGTATTGGTCAAGCAGAATTAGTCGTGACTCAAATTGGGAAAGAATGTCATAAACATTGTCAGATTTATGCTCGAGTTGGTGACTGTATTATGCCAAGAGAAGGAATTTTTGCGGTTGTAGTAACAGCAGGACACATCAAAAAAGGAGACAAACTTGAAGTTGTATAAAGCTGGCATCATTACCTTAAGCGATACAGGTTTTCAGGGACTTCGTACAGATGAATCAGGCCCTATCATAAGGCACCTGATACAAGAGCAATTTGACGTAATCAAACAAGTGATACTACCAGATGAAGCAGATCAATTAAGCCCACTTCTAATCGAATGGTGTTCAACCTGTGACTTGATACTAACAACAGGCGGCACAGGTTTAGGTGTTCGTGATATCACACCGGAAGCGACATTACGGATTGCAGAAAAAGAGATTCCGGGTATTAGTGAAGGAATGCGCATGTTAAGTATTCAAAAAACGCCATTCGCCATGTTAAGCCGAGGTGTTGCAGTTCAACGTGGAAAGACTCTGATCATCAATTTACCGGGAAGTCCTAAAGGCGTGACAGAAAACTTAACCTATTTACGACCGATTTTACTTCATGCCTTAGATATTTTGACCGATCGAAAAACAGCGCATTGAGCGGAGGAAAGCAGAATGAAAGTGGTAAAAACAGTGGATGCACAAGGACTGATTTTATGTCAGGATATTACCAAAATCGTCAAAGGAAGCTTTAAAGGAGCCCTCTTTTCAAGAGGACATCAAGTGAAAGCAGAAGATATCCCTGTGTTACTTTCACTAGGTAAAGAGCACTTATTTTTAAAATCAGAAGAGTCCGATTTGATCCATGAAAATGAGGCTGCCGACTTTTTATATCATTTAATCGCTGGAGACTTTATGCGGCCGACGTCTATTTCAGAAGGAAAGATCGAGGTTGTAGCGGAAGTAGATGGATTGTTAAAAGTCAACCAAGACTTATTATTTAAGCTGAATTCAATTGGAAAAATTGCCGTTGCAACATTGAAAAGTAACCAAAGGATCAAAGCTGGGCAAAAGTTGGCTGGTACACGGATCATTCCTTTGGAAATCGAACCAGAAACCTTACTTCAAGCAGAAGAGTTACTTGGCGGAGCAGCCCTTTTATCGCTGATTCCCTTTAAGTCTGTAGTGGCAGGAATTGTTACGACAGGGAGTGAAGTTTTCAACGGATTGATTGCCGATTCCTTTACCCCAGTTGTGAAAGGAAAACTAGCGCAGTATCCGCCATGTACCATTGACTTTCATAAAATCGTCAATGATGATCCAAACATGATTACAGCAGCCATCGAAGAAATGCTGCTGGCAGGTGCAGATCTTGTTTTTTGTACAGGTGGAATGAGTGTTGATCCAGATGACCGTACGCCTTTAGCCATCAAGCAAACTGGTGCAAAAATTATTTCTCATGGGACGCCTGTTTTACCAGGTTCGATGTTATTGTTAGCTTATTTGAACGGAAAAACGATTGTAGGACTGCCAGGTGGAGTCATGTTTTCTGAGCGGACAGTATTCGATTTATTGTTACCAAGAATTATTGCGCAAGACAACATAACAAAAAGTGAAATCAATGCTTTAGGGTATGGCGGCTATTTATAAAAATAAAGTGGAAGAAGGAATAAGAATGAAACAACATCACAAGGTAAAAGTCATTCGGCTGTTGCTAGTAGCCTTTCTATTTCTAACCGCTTGTACAGCTAATGATAAAAAGACAGCAACTTCATCCAGTTCAAGCAGTCAAAGGGAGGAACAACATTTATTGATTGCAGCGGCAGCAAGTTTAGAGTCAGTGATGGAAAAACAAATCATTCCAGCTTTTGAAAAAGAACATCCTGAGACAACGGTCGAAGGCAATTATGACAGTTCAGGAAAATTACAAGCACAAATTGAAAAAGGTTTGGAAGCGGATATTTTCTTTTCGGCTGCTACAAAACAAATGGATGCTCTGGTTTCGCAAAAGTTGATCGATAAAAAGAGCGTGGTACCCTTACTGCAAAATCAATTAGTGATGATCGTTCCAAGTGCCTCTGAGGTTGATTGGCGGGACTTTAGTGACTTGAAAAAAGCGGAAATGATTGCAGTTGGTGATCCAGCCAGTGTCCCAGCAGGTCAATATGCTGAAAAAGGGCTAAAAGCCTTAGGCTATTGGGATTATGTCAAGAATCATGCTAGTTTTGGCACCAATGTAACCGAAGTACTAAATTGGGTGGCGGAAGGAAGTGCGCAAGCTGGTTTAGTTTATGCGACAGATGCCGCTTCGAGCGATAAAGTAAAAGTTGTGGCAGTTTTACCAGAAGATACGTTGAATGAACCCATTATCTATCCAGTTGCTCTAGTTGAAAAGTCGCAAGAAAAAGCTGCAGCTGAGGAATTTTTGACATTCTTAGAAAGCAAAGAAGTTGCAAAATATTTTGAAGATACTGGATTTATTATGAATAAGTAGGTGAGTGTAATGGAGTTGAGTCCGATCATTATTTCGTTTCAGACAGCGATGCTGTCGATAGTCTTGACTTTCTTTAGTGGGACGCTGATTGCTTATTTTGTTTTTCGATTAAAAAATCATGGGCTTAAAATTCTGTTCAACAGTCTATTTACCTTGCCGCTGGTGTTGCCACCAACGGTTTTTGGTTTCTTCTTACTGGATATTTTTGGGGTGCAACAGCCGATTGGCAAATTCTTATTAGATTTTTTTGCTGTCAAAGTGGTCTTTTCTTGGACTGCTACGGTGATTGCAGCAGTCGCGGTGTCGTTTCCATTGATGTATCGTTCAGCAATCGCTGCTTTTGAGCAAATTGAACCAGATTTGTTCGCTGCAGCTCAAACGTTAGGATTCTCAGAGAAAAAAATCTTCTTTAAAATTGCGCTGCCTCTAGCGCTCAATGGACTTTTGGCTGGTGGGGTATTGGCTTTTGCTAGAGGATTAGGAGAATTTGGTGCAACGACCATGTTAGCAGGAAATATCGCTGGCAAAACCCGAACGCTGCCATTAGCGATTTATTCGGCAGTGGCGGCTGGTGATTGGTCCTTAGCTCAAAATTACGTGACAGTTATTGTGGTTATCTGTTTGCTCATGTTATTTTTGACAGAGCTTTTCAGTAGAAATGCCCGGAGGAGACAACTATGAAACTTTTCGTCGACATTCAAAAAAAGTTGCGGGATCATCCGTTACAAGTCGCCTTTGAAATAGAAGCTACAACATTAGGCATTTTAGGTGCATCAGGTTGTGGGAAGAGTATGCTGCTTAAATGTATTGCTGGAATCGAAACTCCAGATTCAGGACGGATTCAATTGGGGGAGCGTGTGTTGTTTGATCAGGAAAAAGGAATCAATTTGCCACCGCAAAAGCGTAAAGTCGGCTTGTTGTTTCAGCAATATGCCTTGTTTCCTCATTTAACGGTGTATAAAAATTTAAGTTGTGTGACAAGTGATCAAGGATTGATCTTAAAGTTATTGCACATGTTTCATTTAGAAAATGTAAGAAACAGCTATCCTAGGCAACTATCTGGTGGACAAAAACAGCGCGTGGCTTGTGCGCGGATGTTAGCTTTTGAGCCGGAATTGTTACTGTTGGATGAACCATTTTCGGCTCTAGATACAGCTTTAAAAGAAGAACTGCAACTGGAATTACACGATCATTTAGCTGATTTCAAAGGCAATGTGCTGATTGTGAGTCATAGCTTGGATGAACTGTATCGATTGTGTCCGACTTTAGCGATCTTAACTGAATCAGACTTAATAAAAGGCAACACAAGTGATTTATTTAAGCAACCGCAAACTGTTGAAGCTGCACGCTTGACTGGGTGCAAAAATATTTTTTCCGTTAAGCCACTAGATGCCCATTCCGTTCAGGTTGATGGCTGGAAAATACCGTTGTCAGTTGCAACTGAGGTCCCGAAAGATTGTCGTTATATTGGAATCCGATCACATGATTTAGTGTTAGATGATACGGCAATTAATCAGTTAGATGTAGAGTATATCAGCAGCCAGCAAACACCATTTGAGCAAAATGCTTGGTTCAACTGCCAAGAAACCAATCTTTGGTGGAAAGGCAGCAAGCAGATCGAAGCGGCCAGAATTAAACGATTCAGCCTTTCACCAGAAGCAATCATGGTATTAAAATAAGCGAGTGATCTGTTATTTAAAGTCTAATTTGTCACGCATCCAAATAGTCGCAGTTATGGCGGATATTTTGGGTGCTTATTTAAATTGAACAAATCTGACCTTCTTATTTTATTCACATATTGTTCATCGAAAATGCAAGGCTCTATCTACTGCTTAATGATAGAATAGTAAGTGTACGATTGCAGAGAGAAAGCAATTAAGAAAAATTAGGAGAAAAATGAAAAATGGGGAAAATTTTAGAAATTAAAGGAGTAACGAAATACTTTTGTGAACAGCAAGTTTTAGATGAACTTGATTTTTCGTTGGATGAGCCCAAAGTTTTGGCCTTAGTAGCACCGAATGGTACTGGAAAAACAACGTTATTAAATAGTATTGCAAATATCGATCAAATAGATGAAGGAACGATTCGAGTATTCGACCAACCACATACGGACTATCAGTTATTTTATAAAATGTCTTATTTACAAGATTCATCGATTTTATATGGTCATTTGACTGGATGGGATCATTTAGAATTTGTTCGAAAAGAGCAGGGAAAATCAAAAGAAGAACTACAACAGTTGATTTTAGATTTGGACATTGGCACATACATGAAAAAGAAAGTAAAGCATTATTCATTAGGAATGAAGCAGCATCTACTATTAGCAATCGCTTTGATCAATCAACCCGCATTATTGTTGATGGACGAGCCGTTAAATGGACTAGACCCAGATAGTATCATAAAAGTACGAACGATTATTCGTTCATTAGCGAGTAAGGGGGTATCGATGATTATTTCTTCGCATAACCTTGACGAAATTGAAAAAGTAACAGACAACGTAGTCTTCTTGTACGAAGGGAAATTGATCGAAAAAGAAGAGGTAATGATTGATGCGATAGAATATACGATTGTTTTAAAGGAAGTTGAAAAAGCACTGTCCTTTTTATCAAGAATCGATGTTACTTGCACCAAACTTTCTGACTATAAGTTTGTAGGAACATTCTCCAAACAGCAATTTTCTGTTTTTCGATCCTTTTGTAAAGAGCAGGAAATAGAATTATTTGATTGCCAGGTAACCCACGGTCAACTTGAAACAATTTACTTCAATTTATACGAAAAAAATAGCGAGGCTCAATATGATATTTGAATGGAAAAAATGGAGTAAGAATCCTAAAAATATCTTATTGGTGAGTTTAGCACTGCTCTCAGTTTTTGTTTCTTTAGCAAATCTTTATGATAAGAATCAAGAAGCAGATCAGGCTGTTTTTGAGCATCTCAAAGCAATCAATGATGAGATCGACCCTCCTCAAGGATATTCTGGTCCGTCAGAGAACTATAAATTATTATTGCTCCTAGATGAACATGGGGAGCTACCTTCTAGCAAAGAACGAGCACTACAAAAAATCTTGATCGATATTGTTTATCTATTAGAAGATGAACATACCGCTCAGTTAGAAAAAAAGTGGACTAAAAAAACGACGATCCAAACGAACCGCCTCAAATTACAGCAAAAATACCTAGATTTAGGCGGGGAGCCCTGGCGTAGTGAAACAAACATTGCAGAGCAACTTGCTCGTAATCAATGGCTCCTTGAGCGGAAAATCCCTGTAGTAGAGTTAGAAATAGGACAACAAGGTTTTTATTTTGTTTACTATTTACTAAATCATTGGATGAATTTTCTGATCGTCATCATGATTGGTTTATTGTTTTTTGATTTTCTGACTAGTGAATATGAACGGAAAAACTATTTATTTATGGCCGTTCAACCAGTGAGTCAAAAACGATTTTTTAAACGTAAATATATTGTTGCGCTCACTATTTTTATTGGTGGTCTGATCACTTTATTAGTGTTAGGCTTCGTCGTAGCAAGTATTTTCCATGGAACAGGCTCATTGATTTATCCTGTCTCCATTTATCAGGGAACAACAGTCAAACTGATTCCATTATGGCTCTTTTTACTTAAAACCATCAGTTTACAATTACTCTTTATTTCATTTACACTTAGCTTTTTATTATTGTTGTCTAAATGGCTAAAAAATGCTCTAGAGGTATTAGGCATATTTCTAGTCATTATGTTTGTTCCAATACTTATAGAAAAACTGCTGCCCAAGATTCAGGCAATCAATGCGTATCTTCCTTTTTTCTATATGGATCTGTCACCTAAAATAGCTGGAGGCAGTGGTAACGTTTCAAGCTCTTTTCTTACGCAACTGGCTATTTTAATCAGCTGGAATCTAATTTTAGCTCTAGTTTGGCGACTGAATTGGAGGGAGAAGAAGCGATGAATCTACTATTATTTGAGCTAAAGAAAATAGGTCATACACGTAAGACGTATTTATTTCTAGTGCTTGGTCTTCTTATGGCGGTGATGCTCTTTCTATTGAATGGCTATCTGGGACAAAAAGAAAATAGTTTGATCAATTCTTTAGAAAGTAGTAAAAAAGCAGTTATGGGTCAAAGTCAGTATAGTGATGAAATCGATCATTTCTTAAAACAGACAAACCAAGACATAGAAGCACAGGAAGAAGGGTTTCGCACAGCCGCTGATCAGGGAAAATCATTAGTTGGAGAGTTGACATTGCCAACATATCCATTTTATCGGACGATGTTAAATAATGAGCTAGCAAAACAGAAAATCCCTCCACAATCGATGCGTTATGGAACAAAGAATACTGTTTTTACGGCGATTTTATTGACTTACTTAGTAAGTGGCTTTGGGATCATTTTGTTGTTATTCTTGTTTGGGGATAGTCTAACGAAAGAAATCGAAGAACGGAGTTTATATTTTTATTTTTCTCAACCGATTAAGAGAAGTCGTTTATTTTTTATGAAATATAGCCTAGCTTGGGTTCAGTCGATGCTCATGATTGGAGGGCTATCACTTTTTGGGTTTATAATAGCGAGTCTATTTTCGGGTAAAAGCTCATTTTTTTACCCAGTGATTGTTTTTACAAAAACGTCGATGAAATTCATCCCGATTAGTCAATATATTGGACAGTTGTTGTTTGTATTTGCTTTTGTCTTGGCATTTGTTTTGGCGCTTCACTTTTTGGTCAGTATTTTAGTGAAAAAAACGAGTTTTAGTATCATTGTGACCTTATTGATTTTGTTTGAAGGGCACACAATAAGTACTTTAAACAATGCGCTTGCAAGGAAGTACGCACATGTGAATCCATTTACCTACTTGAATGTGAGTAAACTATTTGTCGGTTACGATTTTCATCCCTTTGAATTATTTTCAATTGAAAACCAAGAATATTATGCAAATTGGTGTCTGCCTAGAACGATGCATAATGAACAAATCAATAGTTTGAATGGTGTCATTGTTTTGAGCTTAGGGACAGTCATTTTGCTAACGCTGGGCTATGTTTGTTTTAAGAAAAATGTTCATCGATGGAAAATATAAAAATAGAAAGAAGTGAACTGGTTTGAAAGACGATGAGTTTATTGATTATTTAACGGTTGCACTTAAAAATTTAGGATTTACCAAAGCTGGGGTCTTCAACGTAGAAGGAGAAGTGAAAAGGCTGCTTAAAACTTATTCAGTTGAAGAGATAAAGTCTAAACTAGCACAAATGAAATAGGAAACTTTTAATGAGGCTGAGACACAAACGTTCGGCCAGCTGACAGGTGACTGAGTTGTAACTCCTAGAGTTATATCTCGGTCATTTTTTTGCATAAAAGCGGTTGTAAATAATCAAAACTTTGATAAAGTAAAGAGGAAGAGACAGAGTTGGAGGCAGAAAATGAGCGTATATTTAGAAAGACCCGAATTCGAAGAAAAGCTTCTTTTTAGAGCGTTTATCAATGACGGCATGACAATCGTTTACCCGCATTGGCATAAAGAAATTGAATTGATATACTCAATCCATGGAACTGTCAATATCGGTGTAGGCGATGAAATTGTCCACTTATCTGAAGGAGAAATCTATTTTTTTGCCAGTGGCGAACCTCATTATTTTTTAGCGTCACCAAACAGTGAACGAATCGTTTATCAGTTTGATTTAAGCTTATTTAATGAGAAGCAGTTAAAATCAGTAGGGGACGGCTCGTTGATTGAATTATTTGAAACAGGAGAAAAACACAGTTCAAAATGGTCGAAGTCCTTAGTGTCAGATATCAAACAGCTATTGCAACAGTTATTTGAAGAATACGAAAAAAATAATCAGGGGAAAAAGTATGCGCTCTTTAGTTTACTATTTCAATTGATCACAACTTTTTATAGAAGACTACCTCAAACACAACTAGAAGTTAAAAAAGGTGCAAAAGCTTCCACAATCAAATACAAAGAGAACTTGGAACTGTTAGATCGGATCTTTAGCTATGTTGAGAATCATTATGAAGAATCGCTGACATTGGAAGAGGTAGCAAAATATAGCGGCTTTAGCTCTTATTATTTCACCCGATTTTTTAAGGCGAATACTGGAATGACTTTCATGCGTTTTTTGACGGAATACCGCATCAATCAAGCGAAGTTTATTTTGGCAAATGAAAAAGTACCGATGATCGAAGTAGCTGAAAAGTCAGGATTTGCTAGTGTGAAGACGTTCCATCATGTGTTTAAAGAGCAAGTAGGCGTTTCACCGTTGAAATATCAAAAGATGATTATAGAATAAAAGAAAACAAGTTAACTATAAATTGAATGAAAAGAAGAGCCTAAATCGTGGGCTTTTTTTATAATAAAAAACTTGCATTTTCTTTTGTTTGATGTTACTCTTAACCCTCTTAAAAAGTAATCATTACGATTTAGAAAGGATGAAAGAAAAGTGGCTAAAAAATCAAAAATTGCCAAAGCGAAACGTCAACAAGCATTGATCGAAAAATACGCTGAACAACGTAACGAGTTAAAAGCAAATAATGACTACGTGGCTCTTGCAAAATTACCAAAAGATTCTAATCCAAATCGCTTGAAAAATCGCGATTTGATTGATGGACGACCAAGAGCCTATATGCGTAAATTTGGCATGTCACGGATCAATTTTAGAACGTTAGCACACCAAGGACAAATTCCAGGCGTACACAAAGCAAGCTGGTAATGAGACCGACCAATAGATGCAAAGAGGTGATTTGATGGAGAAACAAGACCTTTCAAGTGCACGTAGACGATTGAAGTGTACAAACCGAAAAACCAGAAAACGGGCATTGAAAATCGTTCAGCAATATAAGCGGGAGCAAAGACATCGAGTGATGGCTTCTGGTAGTGCTGGCTAAGTGTTTTTCAGAACAAATGAGAGAATAAAGTTCTTCCTTTTAGTATAAAAGGAAGAGCTTTTTTCGTTTTATTTAGGCTGTTTTGTTTTCATGCTGTTGTTAATTGTTGGTGTTTTGCAAGTAGGTAGATAACACTCATTTTAGACGGCTTGTCCTGTTCAACATCAGTATGTTGTAAGGTGTTTGGTGATTGATATGTAAGGAAACTTCGCTCACGTTGTTCGCCAAGTACTGTTCATCATCTGCTCTGGCGGAGCCAGTCGCAGTGATTCACAGCAATATCCAGGAATTTTTCAACCATAATCTAGGAAGAAAGCTCTTTCATTTTTTTGTATAGTAATAGTGTAGAAGTGGAACCGTTTTATTGTCCACTGAATAATAGATGTATATTATTGGAGGTTTTTTGATGACATTGTTGAAAGTAGGAATTATCGGTTGTGGTGGGATTGCTAATGGTAAACATTTGCCAGCGCTTGCACAGGTTAAGGAAGTAGAATTGGTTGCTTTTTGTGATCTGATCAGTGAACGAGCAGAAGAAGCAAAAATACACTATGGAACATTAACAGCGAAGACATTTACTAATTATCAGAAGATGCTTGAAGAAATGGAGTTGGATGTTGTTCATATTTGTACGCCAAACAGCACGCATGCGGAACTATCGATTGCAGCGATGGAAGCCGATTGTCATGTAATGTGTGAAAAGCCAATGGCTAAAACATCAGCCGAAGCACGTAGCATGATCGAAGCGGCAGAAAAAACAGGAAAAAAATTAACGATTGGCTATCAAAATCGTTTCCGAAAAGATTCGACCTATTTACATGAAATCTGTGATGAAGGCGAACTAGGCGAAATTTACTTTGCTAAAGCCCATGCCATTCGCCGTCGTGCTGTTCCCACTTGGGGTGTTTTTCTTGATGAAGAAGCCCAAGGTGGCGGCCCGTTGATTGATATTGGTACGCATGCACTGGATTTGACGCTATGGCTGATGGACAATTATAAACCAAAATATGTAGTAGGAAAAGCCTATCATAAACTTGCAGAGACCGAAAACGCAGCCAATGCGTGGGGGGCTTGGGACCCTGAAAAATTCACTGTTGAAGATTCGGCATTCGGTTTTATTATGATGGAAAATGGTGCAACAATCTTTTTAGAAGCTAGCTGGGCATTGAATAGTTTAGATGTAAAAGAAGCTAAAACTACTCTTCACGGCACTAAAGGCGGGGCTGATATGAATGATGGATTAACCATCAATGGAGAAGATCACAGTACACTTTTTGAGAAAAAAATTGAATTAGAACCTGGTGGCGTTGATTTTTATGATGGTGCTGGCGACAAGCCGGAAGTGTTAGAAGTACAATCATGGATCGATGCAATCATCAATGATACAGAACCTGTTGTTAAACCTGAGCAAGCTTTAGTTGTGACAGAAATTCTTGAAGCAATTTACAAAGCATCCGAAACGAATCAACCTGTATTTTTCAATTAACTCAAGATTATCTAGCTTCATGAGCTAGCATCTCGTAAAAAAGATAAAATATGAATGTGACAAAAAACATCACAGTCATATTTTCCTATTTTTCGTCGATGCTAAACGGCTCATTCAGCTTCTAAATTAGGGGGAAAAAACGATGATCCAAGTCACAGTCTGGAATGAATTCCGTCATGAAAAAACAGATGAAGCTGTAAAAAAGGTTTACCCAGATGGCATTCATCAACAAATCGCACAATTTTTAAAGGAAGATGATTTTTCTGTGCGAACAGCTACCTTAGATGAACCAGAGCATGGCTTAACAGAAGAAGTTCTAGCAAATACCGATGTCTTGATTTGGTGGGGACATGTTGCCCACCAAGAAGTTTCTGACGAGATTGTGCAACGCGTCTATCAATGTGTGTTGGAAGGGATGGGCTTAGTCGTCCTTCATTCAGGTCATATGTCAAAAATTTTCATGAAACTAATGGGCACATCATGCGATTTAAAATGGCGAGAAGCACAAGAACATTGCCGCATCTGGACTGTAGCGCCAAGCCACCCCATTGTTGAAGGAATCGGTGAGTATATAGAGCTTGAAAAAGAAGAAATGTACGGTGAACATTTTGATATCCCAACACCAGATGACTTGATTTTTATCAGTTGGTATCCAGGCGGAGAAGTCTTTCGCAGTGGTTGTACCTACCATCGTGGTAACGGAAAGATCTTTTATTTTCAGCCAGGTCATGAAACGTATCCTTCTTATTATAATAAAGAAATCCAAAAAGTAATCAAAAACGGTATCCGCTGCTGTCAACCAACGCAAAATGCTTATCCAAATTACGGGCACCATGAACCTTTAGAATCTATTACAAACAAGAAAGGAAATGAACAATGAAATTAGGTGTATTTACTCCATTATTCAATAATTTAAGCTTTGAAGAAATGATCGATACAGTCTCAAAAGCAGGACTAGAAGCAGTTGAAATCGGCACAGGCGGCTCGCCAGGAAATGCTCATTTAGATATCGATCAATTATTAGCAAGTTCAGAGGCTAGAAAAGAGTATTTAGCGAAACTTGCTGACAAAGGCTTAACGATCAGTGCATTAAGCTGTCATAATAATCCTATTTCTCCACTAAAAGAAACGGCCCAAGAAGCAGATCAACTATTGCAAAAAACGATCAAACTAGCTTCTTTAATGAACGTATCAGTCGTCAATGGCTTTTCTGGTGTCTCAGGAGGAAATGCTACCGATACCCAAGTCAATTGGCCCGTGTTACCTTGGCCAACAGAATACGATGATAACTACAATTACCAATGGGAAAAGAAATTGATCCCTTACTGGAAAAATATCAATACCATCGCAGAAGATGCTGGAGTGAAAATCGGCATCGAATTGCATGGCGGTTTCTTATGTCATACACCTTATACGATGTTAAAACTCCGTGAAGCCACAGGCAAAGCAATCGGCTGTAATTTAGATCCAAGTCATTTATGGTGGCAAGGCATCGATCCAGTAGCTGCAGTAAAAATTTTAGGAGAAGCGGGTGCAATTCATCATTTCCACGCGAAAGATACGTATTTAAATCAAGACAACATCAATATGCATGGACTAACGGATATGCAGCCATATGGGAATGTCAAAACCCGTGCGTGGACGTTCCGCTCAGTTGGATGCGGTCATGATTTAAAAGTTTGGTCAGACATTATTAGCGCACTTAGAATTTATGGATACGATTATGTTTTAAGTATTGAACATGAAGACCCGATCATGTCAACAGAAGAAGGCTTAAACAGAGCGATTACTAATTTGAAAAGTATTATGATTAAAGAACAACCTGCGGAAATGTGGTGGGTATAATTAAGGAAACAACGCTCCATATAGTAGCCTTGTACTGTTCAACATCGACTCACTGTGTTCCTCGTGGTTCACAGCAAAGCTGAACGAAGCGTTTAGCTCTCAAGAAACCAAGTAGGTACTGAGCAACATCAGTTCATTGCATTCACTGTGTTTTACAGCAATTAGGAATCTGAATGTGGAACGCTTTTTGTTCCATATGAAGATTGTCTATTTTCCTGGAGAGCTGCTTCGTGAAGCTGGATGAAACAAAAGCTGAGTAGGCTGCTCAGACTTTGAGCAGTAGAATGAGAAAAATATAGCGATGCTTTTTATCGCGGATTTTTCTTATCTACTGTCGAAAAGTCTAGCCTGCAAAGCTAGACGTCAAAGAGAAGAACGCGACTGTTTCTGATCAATTTTCTCCCCATCCTACAAAAATTACCTTCTTTAATAGAAAGGACTCAAAAAATGACAGCAATCAATTTTGCCGTAATCGGCTATGGCGGGATGGGTTCATACCATATCCATAATATTATGCCTAATGAAAACGAACGAATCCATGTCGTTGGAACTTACGATATTTCAGGCGAACGTCAAAAAATTTCCAGTCAACACAAGCATAAAATCTACCATTCACTAGAAGAAGTCCTAACCGATGAAACGATCGAAGCAGTGTTGATCGCTACGCCAAATGATTCACATAAAGATCTAGCAATCCAAGCTTTGAAAGTTGGAAAACATGTTGTCTGTGAAAAACCAGTCACCATGAATGTAGAAGAATTGGACGAAGTGCTAAAGGTCGCTAAAGAGACAGGTCAAACCTTTATGGTTCATCAAAACCGACGCTGGGACCCTGATTTTTTGATCACACGAGAATTATACAAAAAACAACAAATCGGAGAATTATTCCAAATCGAATCACGCGTTCAAGGAGCAAATGGCATCCCGGGTGATTGGCGTCATGAGTTAAAACATGGCGGCGGTATGCTTTTAGATTGGGGTGTCCATTTATTAGATCAACTATTATTTTTAGTGGATAGCCGAATCGAAAAAGTATCTGCCGATTTAAGCTATATTCTTGGCGATGAGGTGGATAATGGCTTTATCACGTATATTATTTTTGAAAATGGCATTCGAGCAATTATCGAAGTTGGGACAACTAATTATACAAAATTACCTCGCTGGTATTTAAAAGGAACCCAAGGAACAGCCGTCATCCAAGATTGGGATCTTTCTGGTGAGATGATCGTTGATTCAGGCAAGAAAAATATCCAAGCACCAAAACCAATTCAAGCAGGCGTTGGTTTGACTAAAACCATGGCGCCACCATCAGAAGAAGCAACCGAGACGGTAGCATTACCCAAGATTACTGCAGAATATGACACATTTTATAAAAATTTTTACAAAGTTGTTAGGGAACAAGCAGAACCCGTAGTTAAAAATGAAGAAGTCCGTCAAGTGATGGTTCTGATCGAAGAAATCTTTAAAGCAGCAAAAAGATGAATCAAATGAACGAAATAGCTTCATCCTAAAAGTAAAGTTCCCTAAATAGGGTACTTTACTTTTTTTTAGACTAAGCATAAAATATTAAAGAGCGGATTTAGGAAGAAGAAAAGGGAGAGTATTTGTGAAAAAAAAATTACAATTATTTAAAAAGAAACCAATTAAGTATTCATTGATCATAGTTGGAATGATTTTGTTGGTTTTTATCAGCAACTTATACTTACAGTGGTGTCAAAACGAATTATCATTTGATTTAGTAGCTAAATTTGCTTTTTCTTGGCATACTGAAAAATTTATTTTAGGTAGTCTAGTCTTGTTGCTATTTTTATTATTTCTATGTAGTGTAGCAGGTTCACTAATACTTGGAAGTGTCCTGTATGTAATTACGATCGGAATTTTAGGCTTTGCAGATTATCAAAAAATGTTTTACCGAACTGAGCCGATTTATCCAGATGATTTAAAAATGATTACGGAATTTGGTTTATTAAGAGAAATGATTGGAACGATTCCTTTTGTTATTATTATATTGATTGCAGCAATCGGTTTATTCTTTTTCGGCAGAGCCATTTATAAAAGCCGTCTGTTATCGAAAAAATGGCAGATCATACGAATCTCAGGCATAGTTATCACAGCAGCACTATTGCTGTATGTCAGCGATTTTAACAACCCAAATAATTTATTAAGGAAAGCCTATAACAAAACAGCGTTATGGATTCCCTATAGTCAAAAAATGAATTATTACAATACTGGATTTATGGGTGGATTTTTGTATAACTTAAAAGTTGATGCCATGGATAAACCAAAAAACTACTCAAAAAAGACCATTGAAGACATCACGACTAAATACACAAAAACAGCTCAAGCAACAAACAGTTTATCTGAAGAAAAGCCAAATATTATTTTTGTGATGAGTGAAAGTTTTTCAAATCCGCAAAATTTAAACGGTGTGACCGTCAATAAAGATCCTTTAAAAGAGTATTATGATATTGCAAAAACAACCTATAGTGGTCAAATGCTCTCGCAGAATTATGGTGGGGGAACAGCGAATATTGAATTTGAGGCACTGACCAGTTTCTCCATGGAATTATTCAATCCTCAACTGACAACGCCATACACAATGCTGATCCCTAAAATGAAGGAAGTTCCGTCGATTGTTTCGTTATTGAATCAGCAGGACTATCAAACAACCGCGATTCATCCTTATAATACATCGATGTATAAGCGTAAAGATGTCTATCAGACGATGGGCTTCGATCAGTTTATCAGTGAAGATACGATGAAATACACAGAAACACTTGAAAATAATCCTTATATTTCTGATGAGTCGGCATATAAAGAAGTATTCGATTTATTAAAAGAGGATCAAAAGCCGCAATTCGTTCATTTGGTAACGATGCAAACGCATATGCCATATAGCGATAAATACAAGAGCTCAGATTACTCTTCACAAAGTTTAGGAAACAAAAAAGCAATCGATAGCTACATGCAAGATGTTGCCTATAGCAGTGAAGCATTGAAACAATTTACAAGTTCATTGAAGGAGCTCAAAAGACGGACATTAGTTGTTTTTTGGGGTGATCATTTGCCTAGTATTTACTCAGATGAGATCAAATCGGCTAACGATGAAGTAAAAATACACCAAACGGAATTCTTAATGTATGACAATCAAGGAAAACTTAGCGAGAGAAACATACATGATGCAGTTACAAGTCCTTTTTACTTTACGCCTTCATTATTTGAACAAAGCGGCATGCAAATGACTGGTTTTTATCAATTGCTATCTGAATTAGAAAAACAAGTTCCAGCTTTTGAGAAAAGCTTCTATTATAAGGATAAACAATGGAATAAAACACTTGCTCTAAATAAAGCACAAGAAGAATTATACGAAGACTATCGCTTGATTCAATATGATATTGTTTCTGGAGAAAATTATAGCTTAAAAACAGATTTTTTTAAATGAAACAAATGAGGTGAAAAGGAGTAAACGATGAGCTTTAAAAAGAAAGATAATCAAACGTATTATAATCCGATTCGTCGTGCCGTGTTGAACCACCAAATGATTCAACCAGGTGATAAAGTTGCAATTGGGATGAGTGGTGGCAAAGACAGCACAAGCTTGTTGTATTTTCTAGATATGATCAGCAAGCAAAAACGCTTAGGCTTTGAATTTGAAATCGTGCCGATCACATTAGCTATGGGGTTTGATATGGATATCAGCCCTTTGCAGGAATTTGTGGAAGGATTAGGGTATGAGCTGGACATTGTGCCGACTAATATTGCCCAAGTTGTCTTTGATATCCGAGAAGAACGCTCACCGTGTTCGCTTTGCGCCAAATTACGTCGAGGAATTTTGTATAAGCGTGCCAAAGAAGTTGGCTGCAATAAAGTGGCTTTAGGTCATCACCTAGATGATGCTATCGAAACGTATTTTATGAATTTTCTATTTCACGGTCAAATGGCTAGCTTTGATCCGATGAGCTATTTATCCAAAACAGATATCACCTTGATTCGCCCTTTACTTTATCTAGAAGAAAAACAGATCATTCAGTTTGTTCAAAGAGAAGAGCTCCCTGTGATTTTCAATCCATGTCCTGTTGATAAGAAAACCAAACGGGAAGAAATCAAACATCTTGTAAGTGGGTTAGCCCAAAGTTACCCTGATATTCGAGAGAAATTTATCATGGGGTTGGAGCAAGGGACATCTGAAAATTTTTGGACAAAGTCACTGCTATCACCTGAGTGAAAAAAGGAGTACTATGAAAAAAATTATTGTGTTGTTTTTGTTGGTACTTGGTGGTTGTTCGAAAATAGAGCCATCGAAAACTGAAGAAGTAAACCCTAAAGCAATTGAAAGCAAACAAGTCGAATTTGAATTTAAAGGGAAAAAATTGCTCATTACGAATCACTCGGAAAAGATTATGACATTGATAGAAACTGATACAACCTATTCTATAGAAGAAAAGGGAAAATGGCAGACGATCGATCAAATTTCAGGTTCGCTTTCAATTACGTACAATGTGTTAAGTAAAGAAGTGTACGAATACGATCTTACCAAAGAACTGTCGGAAATTGGTACCAATAAAATCAAAGTGACAGTTGTTTATACCTTTGAAACTGGTGATGAAACAAACCAATATGAAAAAGAGCTGATCTACAAAGAATAGCAGGAACTGCAAACTATTGAAACACAAAAAGACCACCTGAATATCTATCAGATGGCCTTTTTGTGTTTATGAGGGATCGACGCATTTTGCTAGTGTTTCCTTAATAGAGGCAACCACATCATAATGTTTCACATTCAACGTAGGGAAGGTATCATTAGGATCTAGATACAAATCATATTCCTGCATCATCGCTGATTTTGTCGAATGAATACCATGTTCCAAACCAGCTTTTGCCGCTTCAGCATCAATACCTTCGTAAATGGCTTTGACATCATTATAAGAAACGACTGGGACTGCTGTATCTTGTCCTAAAGCGTCGACCATCATTTGATAAAATTCTTGATATTTCATATTGGTATCACCAATTGCATACGTGCTGCGGTGTGTCCCGTTTTCCATGGCACCAACGGCGGCCTCAGCAACTTGTTCAACAGTTACCATTGCAGTGCCGCCTTTTAGTGCTGGGAAAACATCTTGACCTTTGATTTGTTCTGTAAACATTTTCCATAGCGGTTCACGGCCTGGCATTGTACCGAAAATATAAGGCAGACGTAAAGAGGTTACAGTCATGCTGCCGTCACCTTCTGCAAAAGCTACTTGTTCTTGTAATAAGCGCATCATTGGGTAAGCCTCAAGTGTTAAATTTGATTCAGGCAAACGCTCAGCGAATTCAGCAAAGTAAGAGCCAAAAACAACAAAATCTTTCACACCAGCTTCTTTAGCCAAGTAAGCTAAACGTTGAGTAGGCAATACATTTGCTTCGTAGAAAAATTTAGACGCAGGTTTTTTCGGAACGACACGTTCGTCTGCTCCAGCTGCATAAATAAAACCAACACAACCTTCAAGCATGGCTAAGATTGCTTCATCCGTCATATCATTGATATTTCCCAGAGTGACTGAAACATCACTAGAAAATAAATCCTCAGCTGGCATTGGCGGTAAAGAAATCGTAGCGACTTCATAGCCTTTTTTCAATAATTCTTCCGTTGTATAATACCCTAAAAAACCAGTTCCACCTAACACAAAAACTTTTTTACTCATGAGTAAAACCTCCTAAAATCTATTTGTGATATGAATCACATGTACAACTATAGTATAATCGTAATGAAGAGGAAATGTTGGACGCGAGAAATACAATTCTTATCCTAAATGAACAAAGGAGTGGTGTTATGAAAGCAAGTCTTCCTTATACTGGAACTAGTTACTATGGTTTTGAATTAACAAAAGCTGATTTTATTGTAAGAAACGAACGGTACAAAACTGCAACGGCTAAGACGAGCCGTATGACTGTTCAATTTCTTTTTATAAAAAACGGTTCTGGAAAAGTTCAGATCAATAATCAAGAATACCTAGTGGAAAAGGGGAGTGTACTTTGGCTATTTTCATATCATGTGTATCATTTTGTTGAAATTTATGAAGAAATCCAAGCCATCACTTTTGACCTTTCTTTAAATGTTTTAATGTTGTCCTCCTTGACTACCCGTTCGGTTGAACAGCATATGAGTTTTTTTGAATATTGGGACACACCTGTTCTTAAATGTGAAGAGAAGGACTTTACGTATTTATTAACGATTTTTACCCATGGACTGCAAGAATATGAGCAACAAGAGCGACTCTACGATCTATCGTTGCTTGCGGATTTATATCAAGTAATTGTCTGGTTTGAACGAACGGCAAGACATCAATGGACTCGTGAAAAACCAATTCGTGAGATCAGCTCCAAAATTTTGTTATATGTTCATTTTCATTATAGAGAAGAGTTGCTACTCAACGAAATAGCGGATAAATTTAAAAGTACACCGCAAACGATCAATCGAGGACTAAAGAAATTAACGGGAAAAACATTTGTAGAAAATCTGATTGACGTTCGCATCAATAATGCTTTAGCAATGTTAAAGTTTGAGGAGCTAGATATCGCTTTTATTGCTGATTTTATCGGCTATCGGTCAGTTCCTAGTTTTAATAAACAATTTAAGGCTATGACAGGTTATTCACCTACAGAAGTTAGAAAAATTAGAGCAACTGATAAGAAAATGAATTCGTTTCGTTTTCAAAACAGTCTCCCCTTTGAAATCTATACGTATATTAATCAACACTATAGTGAACCAATTTCAATTCAAACCGCAGCTAAATATTTTTATTCTAGCCCAACTAAAATCGATCAAATCGTCTTGGATGAGTTTTCAATGACCTTTAATGCGTTGGTAGAATATAATCGAATGTTATTTGCCCGTTCTCTTTTATTGAGCTCATCTAAAAAGATCAGTGAGATCGCTGAAGCCTGTGGCTATCAGTCGATTCGCACCTTCAACCGGAATTTTTTAACTTTTTGGGGCAATACGCCGAAAAAATATAAAGAACTGCTGACTAATAAATAGAAGAAAAAGACAGAATAACTAGTTTCTAAAAATCAACTACTTACTCTGTCTTTTTCACATTAAATGAACGAATTTATTTTCCGTTCCAACCTTTTAGGAAGCCTTTGGCAATTTGGTCGGAGTGTTCAAAGGCTTGTTTGGCAAGATAACCACCGATAGGAATTAATAAAGCTGCTGGCCCAATGCCACCTTTAATATCTTTTAGTTTTTTTTCTGAAATCACTTTTTTCAAAATAATCATTCCTTTCAAATTATCCTTTGATTGCTCCATAGATTCCTTTTGCAGTACAAACAGGATTCGCAAAATTTAAAGAAGATAATGAACATTTCGTATAGGCTCCTAGGCCAACGCCATAACGTTCCCAAAAACCATCATTACTTCCACCACAAATCTTTTTTAATTCTTGCTCGTTCAATTCTTTTTTGATCATTTTCTTACCTCTTTCTTTCATTTTTTATTTTTACTTCCTCTCCAATAAAAGTAGAGAGTCAAAGTTAAAACGATTATTGTAATTCCGATAAAATTCGTTAATAAAAAGCTATCGATTCTAAAATAAATCGATACTGTATCATTAATCCAATCCGCAATAATGTAACTGATTATGACACTTATTGTTTTTTCAGTAATAGAAGCTATGTCAATTCCTTTTTCAACTATTTTTATTATCCTGATCCTTTCGTTAGAAGTCTTTTTCAATTGTTTTGTTCTCCTTTCGACGATCGTTGATTCTTCATACTGGTACGACCCTTTTTTTTGCGAGACCTTACTACATACTTGATTATATAGTGGCTTATTTAATTTGTGTTAAAAAGATCCTGAATACTATTGATTTCATTCTTGAATGAGCTAAATAGCACTTTTCATTCATTCGAGAACGATTTAACCGTGGTTCAGGAAGTTTTTTTATGTTATATAGAAATTGTGTCATACTAAATTTAGTAAATTCATATAGGGAGGGAAAACAAATGGATATCAAAAAAATTAAGAATGTAAAAAAATGTTCCGATAAACAATTATTGGTTGTAAGAGGAGGAACTAATTTATATAATGGAAAACCAATTTCTAATGTTGCACAGTGTGTGTTTTCTTTTTTCAAGAAATGTTAAATAGTGATTCTTTTTGATATAATTTAATCAGGAGGGGATCACTTGATTAATATTAATACAAAAGCTTACATATTAAGGATGATTGTGGATCTTTTTTATTTATACGGGTTACTTTTTTATATTAATAAAAATGACTACACTAAGAAAAAATTAGCGATCATCTTTATTTTCCTACCAATAACCTTTATTTTCCAATTATTTAGTGGTCTGGCAGATATGATTCCTATTTTGAGCAGTTATTTTTTATTAAAAAGAAACGGGAAATTTAATCATATTCTTTTAAACAAGCTTACTTTATGTATGCTTATAAATGACGTTTCATCAATCGTAAGCTCAATTATTATGTATTTTGGGTTTTCACATGGTGGAATAAAAGGGTACACGTATATTTTTATTCAATTGATTTTGAAATTGTTTCTACTATCACTTTTTATCATGTTATACAAAAAATTACATGTTAACTCAGTAATTGAGCATTATAGCTCCGAATTAACATCAGTTCTGATGATTTATCTATTTGCAGTTTCTTTACTTGTCTCATATGCGGCTCATTATTATGAGGCATTTGATCAATTTATTATGGGAGTGACGGGTTTCATTATTGTTCAAACTATATTTGTTATCTTATTTTTTATCCGAATCACATTAAGGCAAAAAGAGAAATACGAACAACAATTAGAAAAACAAGAATTGATTAATTTAAAAAATTATACAGACCAATTAGAACAGAATCAAGAACAATTATCAAAATTCAAACATGACTATAAAAATATTTTACTAAGTCTAAAAGAGGCTTCAGCGAATAGTGAAAATCAGGTGTTCTTTGAGCAAGTGCAAGAGTTGGAAAACTATTCGAATCATTACATTTCAACATCGGATTTGAACTACGGTCACTGCCAAAATATTAAAAATATGTATTTGAAAAGTCTGATTATCTCTAAGTTTCATGAAGCAAAGAAACAACAAGTTTACTTTAAATTTGAGTGCTATGAAGTAGTCGAAAAAATTCCGATGCCGATTTTTGATTGTATTCGTGTTTTAGGTATTGTTCTTGATAATGCAATCGAAGCGACAAGTGAAAATGAAGAACGTACAATATCGTTTATGATTCATCAAGATAATTATCAACTGGAATTTTATATTGAAAATTCTTTTCAAGATCTAGATATTCCTCTAAACTCTCTACTAAAAAAAGGCTTTACAACTAAAGGAAATCATCAAGGTTTAGGATTGAGTACAATTAAGGATATAAACAAAAAGAATAAGAATATGTTTGTTCAATACCAAAAAGATCAATATAAATTTTCCACTCAGATCATCTTGATTTGGGAGTAAGGGAGGCAGTATGAGTTATCCGATTATTATTTGTGAAGATCAAATTATCCAATTAAATCAAATTGAGACTATTATTCAGAATTTTATTCTCTTTCATAATAATCTTTTTCAAATTACATTAAAAACACAGAGTCCAGAAGAAGTAAAAAAATACCTGCATAAATTTAAACCAAAGCAGGGAATTTATTTTCTGGATATTGATTTAAATCATAAAATGAATGGGATCGAACTTGCAGAGGAGATACGATCACATGATGTACAGGCAAAGATTATTTTTATTACAACTCACGATGAAATGATTCCTTTAACGATAAAACGTCGGATAGAAACATTGGGTTTTGTGGTAAAGGATCAATCATTAGAAAGTTACCGAGCCGAAATCGTAGAGTTGTTAGCTCTTGCCCAGCACAGAATTGACTCTTTGAAAATAGAGCAAAATAATGCGTTTGTTTTTTCGATTGGTTCACAAACGTTTCTACTTGATCTACAAGAAATATACTTACTAGAACCTTCAGCGCTACCTCATAGAGTGACACTTTACACAAAAAACGGTCAATATGAATTTTATGGGAAATTAACAGATATAGAAAAGAAATACCCGGTATTATTTAAAATCAATCGTTCTTGTTTGATTAATCCTAAAAACGTTAGAGAAATAGAGTTCAAAAAACGTTTGATTTATTTTAATGCAGAATTAACAAGGACATTTGCTATTGGAAAAACCAATAGGATTAAAGAACGGTTTCAAAAAATTCTTAACTAATTTTTGGAAAGGATATCAAATAATATATGAAACCATTTCCTTATATTCAACAACAAGATGAAAAAGATTGTGGTGTGGCTTGTCTAGCCATGATTCTAAACTATTATAAAACAGAAATCCCTATCCATAAATTACGAGAATTATCAGGGACCGATTTGGAAGGAACTTCTGCCTTTGGCTTAAAAAAAACATTGGAAAATTTAGATTTTGAGTGTTTAGCTATTCAAGCAGATAATGAAATTTGGCAGGAAAAAGAATTGCCATTTCCCTTAATTGCTCATGTGTTAGTCGACAATAGTTTTATGCATTATGTCGTTGTGTACGATAAAAAAGGAGCCTCGTTATCACTTGCAGATCCAGCCAAAGGAAAAGTAAAAAAGTCAATTGAAGCATTTTCAGCAGAATGGACAGGTATTTTGATCTTACCTACACCAAAGAAATCCTATCGACCGATTAAGGAAAAAGTTAATGGATTAAGTTCGTTTTTACCAATAATTTGGCAACAGAAAAAATTGGTTTTTCATATTGTATTAGCCTCATTTTTTATTACTTTATTTGGCATTGGAAGTTCCTATTATTTTCAGGGTCTCCTAGATTATTTTATTCCATATCAAGCACATTCGGCGCTTAATATTGTGTCTAGTGGATTGATTATTGTCTATCTTTTTCGGGTGTTTTTTGAATATAGTCGCAGTTATTTATTAATTATATTAGGGCAACGAATGAGTATTGCAATTATGTTGACTTACTTTAAACATGTGTTAACACTCCCAATGACTTTTTTTGCAACACGTAAATCAGGAGAGATTATCTCTCGTTTTTTAGATGCGAATAAGATTATTGATGCTCTTGCTAGCGCCACACTTTCTGTTTTTTTAGATATTGGAATGGTGCTATTAGTGGGAATTACCTTAGCCATTCAAAATAGCACACTCTTTTTAATCACACTGGCATCATTACCATTTTACCTCATAGCAATTTTAGCATTTGTTAAAAGCTACGAAAAAGCGAATCAAGAAGAAATGACTGCTGGAGCTACGCTAAACGCCAATATTATCGAAAGTCTGAAAGGGATAGAAACAATTAAAGCTTATAGTGGAGAAAATCAGGTGTATGATCGCGTTGATAGAGAATTTATCAAACTTATGAAAAAATCATTTCAGACTGTAACCTTGGATAATGTACAACAAGGAATAAAACATACCATTCAATTGATCAGTAGTGCTTTGATTCTGTGGCTAGGTTCATATTTTGTGATGGATGGAACCATTAGCTTAGGTCAATTAATTGCATATAACGCATTACTTGTGTTTTTTACGGATCCTTTACAAAATATCATAAACCTTCAAGTAAAAATGCAAACAGCTCAAGTGGCCAATAAACGACTAAATGAAATTTTTGACATTGAACCTGAACAAGTGAATACCTCAATAGAAAAAACTATTTCTGTAGAAAACTTTCAGCAAGGCATTTCTTTAGAGCGGGTTTCATTCTCCTATCATATGAAAGCACCTACGCTAAATGCGATTTCCTGTTGGATTCCTGCTCATAGTAAAGTTGCATTAGTAGGCGTTAGCGGGTCGGGAAAATCTACTTTAGCAAAATTACTAGTAAATTTTTATTCTCCTTCAGAAGGAACAATCAGTTATGGACAGGTAAACCATCTAGATATTGAATACAAACAGCTAAGAGAAAATGTGACGTATATCCCGCAAGACTCTTTTTTTTTCAGTGGAACAATTTTAGAGAACTTGACTTTTGGTTTATCTATAATACCAAGTTTTGAACGTATTTTAGAAGTTTGTAAAGCTGTCCAATTAAATGAATTTATTAACCAGCAACCTTTGCGCTTGGAAACAGTTTTGGAAGAAGGTGGGGTGAATCTTTCGGGCGGACAACGTCAGCGTCTAGCTATTGCTCGAGCGTTATTAAAAGATGCAGACATTCTGATTTTAGACGAAGCAACCAGTGGATTAGATACTATATTAGAACATAAAATTTTAGAGTATTTACTACAACTTGAGAATAAGACACTTCTTTTTATCGCTCACCATCTATCAATTGCGAAAGAATGTGATCAAATTCTTGTTCTTCATGAAGGACAATTAGTTGAGCAAGGAACTCATGATAAATTACGATTTAACCAAGGAATTTACCAGCAGTTGTGGGAAATATAGTAAAAGGAGGATTGACAATGGCAAAGAATGATTGGCTTGACCACTCCAGTATTTATAGTCAACAACACAATACCTTTTATCGTTGGATAGTGTATCCAGTTATCATCCTATTTTTGTTGTTAGGACTCTTTTTATTTTTCGCCAAAAAAGAAGTAGTCATACAAACGACAGCACAGTTAATTGGCACAGAAACAGAGAAAGTCCAGGTTCCTATAGATGCTAAAATACTAGAAAATAAGTTACATGAAAACCAACGAGTACAAAGAGGTGATTCTTTAATAATTTTTGATACAGAAGTGTTGTCGAATGAACAAAAACTGCTTGAACAAGAAAATAAAACAATTGAAAAGCAAAAGAAAGCAGCTCAAACGTTTATTGATAGTTTAACTCAAGAGCGTGATCTTTTTGAAAGCGAAGATATATATGGTTACAGTAATCAATTGAAAAGCTTAGTAGCAGAAAATGAATCCAATGAGTATATGTCCAAACAAAGTATAGAAATAACTAAAAAGAATCTTGAGATGTATCAGAAAAACAAAGAGCAGATGTCTCAACAGCTGAATGAAAGACAAAGCCAAAAGAATGAATGGGAGCAAGTTCGTTCTGCGTGGAATAATAATCAGCAAGAAGTCCAAGGTTTTGCTACAGAAATCATGGCTAAATATCAATTCTGGCAATCTCAGTTATCAAATACTTCAGAAGAACTAAATAATCAAGTACGGACAACTGTCTTAGTTGAAATCGAAGAGCAGATTGCACAACTAAATAAGGAAATAGAGCAAGTACAAGGAGAACTAGCTAAACTGGTTATACCAGCTAACTCTGATAATGAAGTCAATAGTTATCATAAAAAAGCCAAACAAAAGATAGAACAGACGGTAGCAACTACCAGACAAAGTTTGCTTGAATTAACGAATACTCAACAGAAAAATACGACTGCACTCAAGACGCTGAATGAACAAATCGAACAAGGTACTCTAAGGGCTTCGATCGATGGAAGGGTTCACTTAACTGAACAAGTAAGTGGGCAAAAAGTTGTTCAACAAGGAACGCTTTTAGCGGAGATTTATCCAATCTTGCAGGACGATTATATGATGTTCACTGCACTATTGCCTACAAATGAAATTAATCGTATAGAAAAAGGAATGAATGTTCACTTCAAATTAGATAAGAACAGAGAAACAACAACGGTTGATGGCATTTTAACAGAAATTTCAGAAACAAGTACGACAAGTGAACAAGGAACTTTTTTTACCATTAAAGGAGAATTACGATTGCCAAGAAAATTCAAAAATCGGTATGGGCTCACAGGAGAGCTATCTCTCATTGTTGGGACTAAGACATATTGGCAACAAATTAAAGAGATCCTATTAAACAAAGAATAAACTACAACTTTTTCAAACTAAACAGAAATTTTTCTGAAAATCAAGACGATTTCATTTGAAAAACACTAAAAGAACAGGTATAATTAGTTCATCAATGATAATTGGTGAAGGATATTGATCTGTCACCACTATTATTTCATGAGGGAGTAACTGGCGGCGCTAGCTGCGGCAACATCACCAACTCCGAAAGAAATTTCTGGTGTTGTCTTAAACGGTGAGACTTATGTATGTTCTATTTAGCATACAGAGGTCTATTTTTTTTCGTTTTTGCTACGAACATTAAGTCCAAAAGCGTGTTCGTTTCGCTAATATGAAGTAAAATAGATTTAAGTAGCTGCACATTACAGAGGAGGAAGAACATGTCAGAAGAGAAAAAGGTTCAATTATCTGAAGCATTTTATACGCAGTCAGATGAAGAAGTCTTACAAAAGTTTGATACGACAGTCGAAGGACTATCCAATCAAGAAGCCAAGAAAAGATTAGAAAGCTATGGGGCTAATGCTTTAGATGAAGGGAAAAAGAAATCAATCGTTGTAAAATTCTTTGAACAGTTTAAAGATTTTATGATCATTGTCTTACTATTTGCTGCAGTAATTTCCGCAGTCTTCTCAGGTGATTTTGTTGATTCCATCATCATTCTACTCGTGGTTATTTTAAACGCGATCTTCGGTGTGATTCAAGAAGCCAAAGCAGAACAAGCGATTGAAGCTTTAAAAGAAATGTCTTCGCCGAATGCGAATATCCGTCGTGATGGTCACGTGATCACAGTGAAAAGTGATGAACTAGTACCAGGAGATATCGTTTTATTAGAAGCAGGAGATGTTGTTCCTGCAGACTTACGTTTATTGGAAGCTGCGAGTCTTAAAATCGAAGAAGCAGCTTTGACAGGTGAATCTGTACCAGTTGAAAAAGAAGCTATTGTTTTAGAAGGTAAATCTGATGACATCGGAATCGGTGATCGGATCAATATGGCGTATTCTAACAGTAACGTGACTTATGGCCGCGGAATCGGTGTGGTTGTCGGCACAGGGATGAACACCGAAGTCGGTAAGATTGCAGGGATGTTAGCCAACGAAAAAGAAACTGAAACACCATTGAAACAAAACTTAAACCAATTAGGTAAAATGTTGACGATCGCTATTTTAGTGATTGCAGCAGTGATGTTTGTTGTTGGTATGATGAACGGCCGTACATGGATCGATATGTTATTAACATCAATTTCATTAGCCGTTGCAGCGATTCCAGAAGGATTGCCAGCTATCGTTACAATTATTTTAGCTTTAGGTACACAAAAAATGGCGAAGAAAAATGCCATCGTCCGCAAATTACCAGCGGTTGAAACATTAGGAAGCACAGATATTATCTGTTCAGATAAAACTGGGACGTTAACATTAAACCAAATGACGGTTGAAGCTCTTTACACAGATAATGAAGTAAAACCTGCAACAGATGCTGTTGCTATGGATAATATGGCCTTAAAAATCATGAACTACACAAACGATACAAAAATTGCACAAGACGGTTCATTGATTGGTGATCCAACTGAAACAGCACTTGTTCAATACGGTTTAGATCACGATTTTAACGTAACGGAAAAAGTTGCTGCTGAACCTCGTGTTGCTGAAATTCCATTTGATTCAGATCGTAAATTGATGACAACTGTTCACCAATTAGCAGATGGTAAATTCTTAGTTGCTGTCAAAGGTGCACCAGACGAATTACTAAAACGTTGTAATCAAGCATTATTAAAGGGTCAAACACCAGCAATGGATGACAAACAACGTCAAGAAATTTTAGCGACTAATACAAAATTAGCCAAACAAGCATTACGTGTTTTAGGAATGGCTTATAAAATCGTAGATGCGGTTCCAGCGGAAATGGATTCTGATTTAGTTGAAAAAGACTTAGTATTTGCAGGTCTTGTCGGCATGATCGATCCAGAACGTAAAGAAGCAGCCGAAGCGGTAAAAGTAGCCAAAGAAGCTGGCATTCGTCCAATCATGATCACAGGTGACCACAAAGACACAGCCGAAGCAATTGCTGCACGTCTTGGTATCATTAAAGAAGGTGACGACGATGCTGTAATTACAGGTGCTGAATTAAATGAATTATCGGATGAAGCATTTGCAAAAGTCGTTGAACATTATTCCGTTTATGCTCGTGTTTCACCTGAACATAAAGTTCGTATCGTGAAAGCGTGGCAACAAGAAGGTAAAGTCGTTGCTATGACAGGTGACGGTGTGAATGATGCACCAGCCTTGAAAGCAGCTGACATCGGTATCGGCATGGGGATTACTGGTACAGAAGTATCAAAAGGTGCCTCTGATATGGTCTTAGCGGATGATAATTTCTCTACTATTATCGTAGCCGTTGAAGAAGGACGTAAAGTCTTCTCAAATATCCAAAAAACGATTCAATATCTCCTTTCTGCTAACTTAGGGGAAGTATTGACACTCTTTATTGCAACAATGTTAGCGTGGGATACCTTACTACCAGTTCACTTATTGTGGATCAACTTAGTAACCGACACATTCCCAGCAATTGCTTTGGGCGTAGAGCCTGCTGAGCGTGACGTGATGAGCCATGCGCCTCGTGGGAAGAAATCAAACTTCTTCTCTGGCGGTGTCTTGAGTAGTGTAATTTATCAAGGGATCACACAAGGTGCGTTGACGCTGATCGTGTATAAAATGGCGATCGAATTCCCAGCGCACACAGCAGCGAATATGCCAAACTTATCAGCAGCAGCCTTATATGATTTACAACATGGTGATGCGTTGACAATGGCATTTGCAACATTAGGATTGATTCAATTGTTCCACGCATTCAACGTGAAATCTATTTACCAATCTGTCTTTAAAGTTGGGTTGTTCAGAAACAAATCATTTAACTGGGCTATCTTAGTATCGTTCTTGTTACTAGCAGCAACGATTCTAATTCCAGGATTCAATGACTTGTTCAGCGTAACGTCATTAGATGCTTACCAATGGGCAATCGTTGCTGGAACGTCATTTGCGATTATCCCAATCGTTGAAATTGTAAAATTTGTTCAACGTAGAATGGGAAAAAGTTAACAACAAATCGAAAAAAATGAATAGACTTATAAATAAGTTTAAAGTCAACTAAATACGAAGACCAAAAATCATGAAAAAGATTTTTGGTCTTTGTATTTTTTTTAATTAAATCAATGTAAAAAGACTCTCAAACTATTTCGATTTAGTTTTACTGAAAAGAGAAACAGGGATTAAGCTTATTTTAGAGGCTTTTATTTTTTTTTCAAAAAAAAACAGCTCTTATTTTTGAATAATAAAAAAAAAGTGAATACTTATTTGCTGTATATTATCTATTATCAAAGAGTAAACAGGAAACTTTGATGAACAGTTGTCACTTGCTGCGATAGGAAAGGAAGAAAAGAATTATGGGCATAAACGTATAAAGAATCGGTGGATCAGCATTTAAAGGGATAGAAATCAATAAAATTCTAATTTTTTTGTAAAAAGTCAATCATAAGTATATCATTGTCTAAAAATCGATTTTCATGAGACAATCAATACATATTAAATTTAAGGAGTGATTGGATATGTCAGAAGAAAAAAAACTTGAGCCTTACAGACACACCGATGGGAAAGGGTGGATTGATCATGGACCTAGAAATACTAGTCGTGATGAAGAAAATCCAGATATTCTAGTGCCACCTGCTACTGACCATGGAACGATGGCGAATTTAAGATTTAGTTATTCTGATTCACATCAACGCTTGGAAGAAGGCGGATGGACAAGAGAAATCACAAACCGTGATTTTCCCATTTCACAAGATGTTGCTGGCGTAGACATGAGCTTAGAACCCGGTGCTTATCGAGAAATGCATTGGCATAAGGAAGCTGAATGGGGCTTGATGCTCTATGGAAATGCTCGTGTGACGGGTATTGATGAATACGGACGCTCCTTCATTGATGACATTAAAGCCGGAGATTTATGGAACTTTGAAGCGGGAGTTCCTCACTCTATTCAAGCGTTAGACGAAGGCTGTGAATTTTTATTAGTTTTCAGTGAAGCTGATTTTTCTGAAAACAATACATTCTTATTATCGGATTGGTTGGCACATACGCCACCTGAAGTGGTTGCGGCAAACTTTAAAAAATCAACAGAGGAAATTGAAAGTTTCCCTGCTAAAGAAAAATATATTTTTAAAGCAAATATTCCTGGTTCTATTGAAGAAGTCGAACGTCCAAATGTGAATGGGAAAGTTCCATCGCCATTTACATTTCATATGGATACAATTAAACCGATTGAATCAGAAGCTGGTCGTGTACGAATCGTCGATCAAAACGTTTTTCCTGTAGCGAAAACAATTTCGGCTGCTTTTGTGGAAGTAGAGCCAGGTGGAATGCGCGAACTTCACTGGCATCCTAAAGCTGCAGAATGGCAATACTACATTCAAGGGAAAGCTCGCATGACAGTTTTTAACTCTGCTGGTGTTTCTAGAACGTTTGATTTCCAAGCAGGTGACGTAGGTGTCGTTCCAATCGTAGCTGGACACTACGTACAAAATATTGGTGATGAACCCTTGATTTTTGTAGAAGTCTTCAAGCATGGTGAGTATTCTGATATTTCATTAAATAAATGGTTAGGCTCTTCCCCATCGCAAATGGTAGCGGATCATTTAAACGTTACGAAACAATTTGCGGAGTCACTACCAAATCCAGAAAAGCCACAACCTGTTGTTTGGTTTAAAAAACCAGAATAGTTTTTGTTTCAATGCCTAGAAAATAAATAGGAAAATTTTCTAGGCTTTTTACTATCAAAAATTGGAGGAATAGAGAGTGAATAATCGTAAAGTACCGACTTATCCTGTAATGGAACTACCTTGGATTGCTTTTTTTCTAGCGATTGCGGCTGGCTCAATGGACGGGTATACCTACTTTGTAGGAAAAGCATTTAGCACAGTACAATCAGGAAATATCATTTTATTAGGACAAACAATTGCAACAAAAGACTGGCAGCATTTAGCTACAGTGGCACTAACCATCTTATGTTTTGGATTAGGTGCGATGACGACAGGAATTATTGAAGTGTTGGGCATTAAAATGAAGAAAATCTGGGCATTTGAAATTTTACTTATAGAAGCAGTCGTTTTAGTTGGCTTAGGTTTTTCATCAATTAATAGTGTTTTTACCATCCTACAGATATGTATGCTTGTTTCTTTTCTAGCTGGAATGCAAGGGAATGCATTTCATAAAATAGATGGCATGCTTTATGGAAATGTTGCCGTGACATTAGTGGTACAATTAGCGTTCAATTATATTATTCAAGCTTTTACCGGAGCAAAAGATGCATGGAAAAATAGTTGGTTATATTTTTCTGTATTAATTGGTTTTGCAGGTGGCGGACTAATCGGGACTATTTTGACAAAAGCTTATGGTGAAAAATCTTTATGGTTTACAGCAATTGTTTTAGTGGGAATTGCCTTCTATTCAAAAATGATCAAAGTAGAGGAGAAAGCAATTAAAATTGATCCTGTTTAGTAGTAAATAATTAGTGAACTTGAATCAGTTTTCAAAGACTAGACAGTAAGGAACTGTAGAGGAAGATTCAGTCGCGCAGAAAACGAAATAGCTCAATGAGTGTTTCTTTTCTGTGTTATTCCAGATTGGTAAATGGGAAAATCGGTGTAATTATTTAAGGACGTGAATGGATGAATAAAAACAAAGAAACCTATGATGGGGTACGCTATAATCGAAGTGCTCTTATGGTTGTTATTCTACTGGGCGCATTTTGTATTATTATGAATCAGACGCTGTTGATCACAGCCTACCCAACGATTATGAAAGACCTGAATATAAGTTTAAGCACCGTTCAATGGTTAACAACGTTGTTTCTCTTAGTATCAGGTATTACTATTCCTTTGTCTGCTTATTTAATGAAACAAATCAAGTCTAAATATCTATTTTTAACTGCCTTGAATTTATTTTTAATGGGCGTGCTTATTTGTTATTTCGGTCCAACATTCAAGTATTTGCTTTTTGGACGATTATTACAGGGAATTGCTTCTGGAATTATGCTTCCTTTGATTCAGACGATTGTATTAACGCTGTTCCAAAAAAACGAGCGTGGAACTGCTATGGGGTTTGTTGGTTTAGTAGTTGCGTTAGCTCCCGCGATAGGGCCAACGCTATCTGGATATATTATTACCTATTTTAATTGGAAAACATTATTTCTTATTACAATACCGTTGATTCTTCTATCTGAAATAGGGGCTTTGCTGTTTTTTAAAGTCAGCATACCCTTAAAACAGAGTAAGTTAGACATTCCTTCTGTTTTTTTATCGATCATTGGATTTGGTAGTTTGTTATACAGCATTAGTTTAGCCAGTACTAAAGGCTGGTTGTCTAAAGAAGTGATTGTTCTTTTGTTTATAGGATGTGCTGTGATTATTTCTTTCATTGTACGAGAGTTGAAAATTTCAAATCCACTATTGAACTTAAAAGTGTTTAGCTACTCAACTTTTTCAGTTTCTGTGTTTCTAAGTGCCATTTCTTATATAGCCTTGCTTGGATTTGAATCTATTTTACCAGACTATATTCAAAAGGTTCATCTAGAAAGTCCAATTGATTCGGGGTTGATTTTATTGCCTGGAAGTATTGTGATGGGATTAATGAATCCAGTTACAGGAAAATTATTTGATCGATTTGGTGGACGTTTTTTAATCCCGATTGGTTTGACGTTATTGTCTTTAGGGACATTTCCATTTCTATTTATTACTGAGACAACCCCAATTCTTTTCATAGCTATTTTCTATGCTATTCGTTTATTGGGAATATCAATGGTCTTGATGCCAGTGACAACAACGGGAATGAATGCTTTACCCAATGACATGATCAGTAATGGGACCGCAACGAATAATACATTAAGGCAAATTGCTAGCTCCTTTGGGACTGCTGTATTAGTTACGTTTCTATCTAGTCATGCCCAAGCTACTCCTACACAATCATTGGCAATTGGAAGCTCCACACTTGCTATAAAAGAATCATTGGAGGTTACCGATTATCGTCATGCGTTTGCGATGGCTTTTGTTTTTTGTATCGTTGCTTTAATTAGTTCCTTAATTATTTTTCGTAAAAAAGGATCGAATACTAAAAAGAGAGAAAAGAAAGAGTAATCATTTGAATTATTTATAGACGTTTATAAGGAAGTGATAATCCCCACTCTTTCAAAAATGAATTACCGGTTAAACAGATATCTAGTGAAAAAATTAAGTTTTTTTATAGAAATACTTATTACTTTTCTATCTACTCATTTGCGTGTATATTAAAAATTGAAATGGAGTATATTTATTGATAGTGTGATGACTTCCACTCGGCAATAATTAAGTTAGCTATGTTTATGAAATATCTATAACGATAGGCTACTTAATAAAAAAGTTTAGTAGAGTAAGTCATCGCATCTATTTTTAAACTCAATTACTGATAAAATAATTGAGAAATCAACTATGCAAAGAGTGGGAATAGATGTTAGAAAAGTATTTAGAAAAAAATATTTATAGAAAAATTGTTCTTCTTGAAGCACTATACAAATATGAAAAAATTGACATTACGCATTATATAGAAATATTCGAAGCATTTCCAACAACAGTACAAAATGATTTGGAAGATTTAGTTCAGATACTAGATATGTACATATTAAGTTATGAGAAACAAAAAAAATACTTTTATGTAGAATTTAATAAAGATATTCCATTATTTGAAATTCGCAAAATCATCTATCAGCAATCATTATTTCTAAAGACGTGTACCAAATTTTTGGAACAACAGTTTAATTACTTGGATTTAGTAGAAGAAGAATTTATTTCAGTTAGTAAAGCTTATAATTTGAAGAAAAAAGCGGAAGCTTTTTTTTCTGCTTGTCATCTGGACTGTGAAAATGAACGGTTGAATAGTTCAGAATTTGAAACGAGGTTCTTATATTTATACTATCTAACAAAAATTGACATCAATTATGAAACAAATCAGACGATTGAATTTGAAGAAGCGTGCGAGGACATGCTCGATTTGATTGAACACGAGTTTTCAACCAGAGTTTATACGGAAGAAAGTCGTTATTTTATTTTACAAGGAATGAATATTGCCTATTCACGTCAAGATAAAGAAAAGCTTGAATTAGAAGAAAAGGTCATCGTCGATTTAAAAAAACGCCCCATTTTCAAGTTAGTCGAACAAGCATGGAAAAGTTTGAATATGGAGCGCTTTTTACCAGAACATGAAATTGTTTATGTGGTGTCTCTTTTTAATTCTTGTGAGTATTCTTTTAGTCAATTAGAGAATTTATTTGAAGACCATGAGAAATTACGTAGTACGTTTTTAGTTGGTCGTCCAGATATTATTCGACTAATCCAATATTTTGAAGAAGAATTTGATCAAATTTTATTAGGGGATTTTAGTTTTGAAGAAGGGGTTATCCGTTTAACAAGGAATGCTTGGTATAATCATCAAGTTTTAGTCCACGGTTCTTTTTATACGCTGCATCCTAAAAATAAAGAGCTGTTTCAACGAATCGTCAAAGTTTTATTTAAATGGGGACAAGGAATTAAAAATCTTCTTGTAATTGATACAAATTTAATCTATCGTTTTATTGAAGAAGCGGGCCCTATTTTAATGCAAGAAAAACTGTTCTTCCATTTGAAAATCGTAACCGATTCTGATTCAAAATTTTTACTGTATCAAAGTAAATTCTCTGAATTTAATGTTTTCGATATAGTGGTAGAGAATAAATTTTACCGTTCCATATACGAAGTTGAAGGATATGACCAATCGATTCGTAATGAATATATCTTTTGTGAAGAGGCCCTGATTCCATCGGTGTTAGAAGATCATCCTCATATCATTCCAATCTCTGTAGATATGTTATTAGATCATTCTTTTTTGTTAGTGTGTATGAAGCCTTATCAACACTTTATGGAAGTTCATAATACTTCCTATATTAATGGGGTAAAGTGATAATCTATTTTTACTTATTAGTTGGCAAAAAGACGAAGAATGTTAAGGCAAAGAATGCAGCATAAGTTTTGTATGGTTTATGACAGATGAGAATCAAATAGATCCAGTGTGACGTCGCCCTGTACCTCACTGGGTTTCTCAGCAATTCTCGCGAAGTTACTTCTGATTTCACTAGTAATTCGAATTCCTGGAGTAGGGGATGTGACTCGTAGTGTTATGTCTCAGATAAAAATAAACAATAGATTACTTTTAAGTATCGATGGATCCTTGATGTTTGAAAAATAGTTTTTAAGGTCAAAACAAGTCAAAAAAGTGGACAAATTTTCATATTGCGGTATTATTAATATAGAGATTTAGCTTTAAAATATGGAGGTTAGTCGTGATGAACTATTTAGATGAAAATGAAGAAACAGAAGAAAAACAACAACCAAATGCGTTTATGAAAAAATTGTTTGAAGAGCGAACAATTTTGATTTACGGAGAAATCAATCAAGATTTAGCACGAGAAGTAACATCTCAATTATTGTTGCTAGCTGCAATGGGTGATGAGCCTATCAAAATCTTTATCAATAGCCAAGGCGGACATGTTGAAGCGGGAGATACGATTCATGACATGATCAAATTTGTAAAACCAGAAGTGATCGTGATCGGAACTGGTTGGGTTGCAAGTGCTGGTATTACGATTTACTTAGCTGCTGAAGCGAAGAATCGTTATAGCTTACCAAATACACGCTATATGATCCATCAACCTGCTGGCGGTGTGCAAGGACAAAGTACAGAGATTCAAATTGAAGCCAAAGAAATCATCCGTATGCGTGAACGTGTCAATCGCTTGATCGCTGAAGCGACAGGTCAAACTTACGAAAAAATCGCAAAAGATACAGACCGTAACTTCTGGATGTCAGCTGACGAAGCCAAAGAGTATGGCATGATTTCTAAAATCATCAAAACAAGTGACGAAATTCAATAAAAACATAAAAACTGCAAACAAAAAATCTGTTTGCAGTTTTTTTATAAGAAGAATCAGGGTAAAATTGTATTTTTGCAGATTCTTCTTGTCATCTGCCTATCAAACAGGGTAAAATTGAGTGATTACTAAAAGAAAGTAGGAAAGATTGTGAAACCAAATTTAGGCTATTATGTTCAAAACATCAATGATATTGTTAAAGAAACAGAAGAAGTCGGAGAAAAAATGAACGACTATTACGAGGAAGTTCGTAAAGCAATCGATAACGGCAAAGTAACGGAGTTGGCTCCAGAAAGAATTGCTGAGATTCAACGCATTTTCCAAGATGGCACCAAGGAATATACAATTATGCTTGAAAAAGTAACTCAATTGCGTCCACCTGCCCGTGTTATGGGAATCCATAAGAAATTCGAACGTTCATACATCGAATATTTAGCTGGTTGTAACGAAATGATTTTATCTTTAGATCCGGAAAAAGGGATCGATGTTGATTTGTTCAATCATTCAGAAGAAAAGCAAGATAAAGCAACAGATGACATTTCATTTGCTATCACACGAATGAGCAACCTTTTATTAAATAAATAAAAAAATAAATGGAAAAATGACAAAAAATAGTAAGATTTCATTTTAATTTAATGTTATTTTTAGTAGACAAAAGAAAAAAACTGTTGTATTATATGATCATACCAACAACAACCTTTTTATTTTTCATTTTACTCTTATTGAGTAATACTCCTTTTCCATCGGCCTTTTCCGCCGATGGTTTTTTATTTATACGTTTTTGAAAATAAATATCATATTAATAATATATCTTTATCTTTTTAATTTTAACATACATAATGTTATTTTTTGTCTGTTTTAAGCAAAGAAAAGAGACTTGCTTTTAAAGACATAGAAAAAGATCTAAAACAGAAACATTACAGTCTGTTTTAGATCTTTAGATTTTCATGTGACTATTCCGTATTAATTTTCTACATTACGCACATAATCATCAAAATACTGAATCAGATCAGATTTGATCTTCTGATATTCAGCTTCTGTGTATTCACGTTCTTCAATCGTTCCATTAAAAAATGGAATCTCCAACTCTTCGCGCAAGCGCTCTACGACTTCACTTTGATCCATTTGGGCACCTTCTTTACCTGTTGTCTACTCTATTATAGAACATTAAAATCATTCGTCAACTGTTCAAAAGAATCTTTCATAGCCGTTAACTTATTATAAAGTAGGATGCTATCATCCTCTTCAAGAAAAAAGACCTGCTTCAATTCAAAATAGAAATCTTCAAAGGCTTTAAAAAAGGGGTGAACCTCTGAGGCCGTTAGTTCACTATTACTGTAGTAAAAAACACGTACACTATGATAATAGGTGAAGACTTCATTGATATTTAAAAGAATTCGAGTATCTTCAGGGCGTGGGCGGCTGGTGACTAAATCGTATAAAGTTAAGCTCTTTGTATGGATTTCAGATAAATAAGATAAGAGTATTTCCACTTTTTCATTACTTGCTGACATTAAATCGACCTCCAATTTTCTTAATTATAATAAAAAAGTAGAAGAAAGAGAAATAGGACACTCAATAGAAGAGTAATATTTATAAAAAATGAAAAATAAAGAAAAAAACGTTGACAAAAAAATGAGAATGCTCTAATATTATGACCAATACTAAAACTCATTGAAAAGAAGAGTACACAAGCAGACATTATATCCAGTGAATTAATGTGATCAGTTATTGGAGCGAGAGAGCTTTCGTTTGGTGCAAGAAAGTAATGATCCCTTGTCGAAAATGATCTTGGAGAGGAAAAATCAATTTGATTTTTACGGCAGCTACCGTTAACAAGGCACCAAATCAAGAAGTGATTCGACGTTTGGGTTGAGATGGAAGTGATTTCCAATAAAGGTGGTACCGCGACAGTCGCCCTTTACTAGTATAAAGCTAGTAGGGACGGCTTTTTTGTTCCTTTTAATGAGAATAAACAGAAAGAGGCGGTCATTATGCAAGAAGGTGATATGTGGATTGGCGATATAAAAAAAATCAATAAAATAAAAAATAGAAAAGGAATGACGCATAATGACAAACTCTAACTATCAATTTGAAACGATCCAAATCCATGGAGGACACAAACCCGACAAAGAGACGAATTCTAGAGCCGTACCTATTTACCAAACAACATCTTATACCTTTGACGACACACAAGATGCAGCCGAGAAATTTGCACTATCTAAAGCAGGAAATATCTATACACGCATCACAAATCCGACAACAGCAGTATTGGAAGACCGGTTGAATGAATTAGAAGGCGGTGTTGGAGCGGTAGCAGTAGCTTCAGGAACAGCGGCTGTCACTTATGCCATTCAAAACCTTGCAAGCAGCGGTGATCATATTGTCTCAGCTTCAACATTATATGGTGGAACATTTAACTTATTTGCTCATACATTGCCAGAATTTGGGATCACGACAACCTTTGTTGAGCCAGATCAGTTAAGTAATTTTGAAGAAGCCATCAAAGAAAATACCAAAGCGATTTTTGTAGAAACGATTGGTAATCCAATTACGAATGTTGCAGATTTAGAAGCCATTGCAGAAATTGCACATAAACATGAGTTACCATTGATCGTGGATAATACTTTTGCAACGGCCTATTTGAATCGTCCTTTTGATTTTGGCGCTGATATCGTCGTATATTCCGCAACAAAATTCATTGGTGGGCACGGTGTTGCTTTGGGAGGTGTTATCATTGATTCTGGCAAATTCAACTGGGCAAATGGTAAATTCCCTAAACTTGTTGATCCAGACCCAAGCTATCATGGTTTATCCTATACAAAAGATGTTGGTGCACCAGCTTATATCACACGCTTACGCGTTTCTTTATTAAGAGATACAGGGGCAGCGATTTCACCCTTCAATAGTTTTTTATTGATTCTAGGTCTAGAAACATTATCTTTGCGCATAGAGCGACATGTAAAAAATGCGCAGACTGTAGCGGAATTTTTAAATAAGCACCCGAAAGTTGAGTGGGTTAATTATCCAGGCTTACCGAACAATCAATATCATCAACTAGCAGAAAAATACTTACCAAAAGGAGCAGGCTCAGTCTTTACTTTTGGAGTAAAAGGTGGGGCCGAAGCTGGAAAAAATTTGATTGATCATGTTGAGCTGTTCTCACTATTAGCAAATGTCGGTGATGCGAAATCATTGATCATTCATCCAGCTTCAACAACACATTCACAGTTGAGTGAAGATGAATTAAAAGCTTCAGGAACAGCGCCAGAATTGATTCGTCTATCCATTGGAATTGAAAATATTGAAGATATTATTGCTGACTTGGGGCAAGCATTGAATAAACTATAAAAAAATGAAAAGGTTGGGACAGGAAGTGCTTCTGCTCCATCCCTACCGTTCATACGGATTCCATGTGAGTGGGATATGATTCAAAGAGTTATGTCCCGTTCACTTTCTTAAAAAAATCTCATAAAACTGTTGACTTTGATTAAAAACTTTTGTATCTTTAATATTATAGTTTGAATTATTCAAAAATTCTGACAATAAAGGATGTTGAGGAAGATGAACAAGCAGACAACGACAATTACATTCTTATTATTACTGAAGGACTCATCACACTGATTTCTAGAAACCAGCTGCAGCACAGCTTTTTCTTATCAGACGTTGAGAGTCCTGTTTTCGCATTGCATGAACGGGATGACAAGCATCCCATATCGTGGGGTGCTTTTTTATTGTAAAACACAGCGACTGCTTGCAGAGTTGATGATGCACAATACTTGGCGAGCAAAGCGAGAGAAGTTTCATTCGTCTAAAACACAGCGACTGCTTGCAGAGTTGATGATGCACAATACTTGGCGAGCGAAGCGAGAGAAGTTTCATTCGTCTAAAACACAGCGACTGCTTGCAGAGCTGATGATGCACAATACTTGGCGAGCGAAGCGAGAGAAGTTTTATTCGTGTCCCCTAACCTAAAAAAATGAAGAAAACCATTAACTCAATTCAGAAGGGAAGTATGAAAAATGAACACTATCCAATTCTTTGACACCACTCTAAGAGACGGCGAACAAACACCAGGTGTAAATTTCAACACCAAAGAAAAAGTTCAAATCGCCAAACAACTAGAAAAATGGGGTATCGATACGATCGAAGCAGGATTTCCGATCGCATCAGTTGGTGATTTTGAAGCAGTTAAAGCCATCGCAGAAAATGCTGAAAAAATGACCGTCGCAGGTTTGGCACGGTGCCAAAAAGCTGACATCGATCGCGCTCATGAAGCGTTGCAAAATGCCAAGCACTCACAAATCCATGTATTTCTAGCAACTAGCCCGGTTCATATGGAATTTAAACTAAAAATGACACCAGACGAAGTAATCGCTTCTATTAAAGAACACGTTAGCTACGCTAGAACCAAATTTGAGAAAGTTCAGTTTTCACCAGAAGATGCAACCAGAACAGACAAACAATTTCTACTAAAAGCAGTTCAAACAGCCATTGATGCAGGTGCAACAATCATCAACGTTCCTGATACGGTTGGTTATTCCAATCCAACAGAATACGGCGCACTATTTAAATTTCTGATCGGAAATATCCAAAGCGATGAAGAAATTATTTTCTCTTCTCATTGCCACGATGACTTAGGAATGGCGACGGCCAATGCCTTAGCAGCGATCGAAAATGGCGCTCGTCGAGTAGAAGGAACAATCAATGGCATCGGCGAACGAGCTGGCAATACGGCGCTTGAAGAAGTAGCGTTGGCGCTATACATCAGAAAAGATTTCTACGAAGCCCAAAGCAACATCACATTGAATGAAACCAAAAGGACCAGCGATCTCGTCAGCCGTCTATCAGGCGTGGCAGTGCCAAGAAATAAAGCAATCATCGGAGCGAACGCTTACGCTCACGAATCAGGTATCCATCAAGATGGCGTATTGAAAAATCCAGATACCTACGAAATCATTACACCATCACTTGTTGGGGTAAATGAAAACTCATTGCCACTAGGGAAACTTTCCGGGCGTCATGCATTTGCCACAAAAATGGAAGCACTAGGCTACCAACTAACAGATGACGAACTAAAAGACGCCTTCAAACGCTTCAAATCATTGGCAGACAAAAAGAAACAAGTCACAGAAGACGATTTGATCGCGCTAATGGTTGGACAATCGCAAGAATGTAGCGAAGATTATCGCTTAGAACGTGTCCAATTACAATACGTTTCTGACGGCAGTCAAGGAGCAATCGTGTCCATCAATACAGGTGAAAACGAAAGTAAAACAGAATCGGCGATCGGCTCTGGTAGTATCCAAGCGATCTATAATTCGATCGATAAAATATTCGACCAAAAACCAGAACTACAAGAGTATTACATTAAAGCCATCACAGGCGGTGAAGATGCCCAAGCAGAAGTGCATGTAACCTTAGCAGATACTGAAAACAACAAGCAATTCAACGGTATCGGCATCGATTTCGATGTCTTACAAGCATCAGCGAAAGCTTACGTCAAAGCCAGTGAACAATTTCAAAAAGAAGTGGGGAAAGCCTAATGAGCAAACGAATTGTAGCATTGCCGGGTGACGGCATCGGAGCAGAAATCATGGATAGCGCACTAAAAATTTTAGCCGAAATCATGGTGCAAGATAATCTGGATTTTGATATTGAACGTTTTGCCTTTGGCGGCGCTGGTATTGATGAACAAGGTGATCCCTTACCAGCAGGAACCCTAAACGCTTGTGAAAAAGCTGATGCGATCTTACTAGGTGCCATTGGCGGTCCAAAATGGGACAATGCACCAAAACGTCCCGAACAAGGCTTGCTTGGGTTAAGAAAAGCTTTAGGACTTTTTGCAAATATCCGTCCGATTTCTGTGCCAGATGCAGTCGTTCATTTATCGCCATTAAAAGAAGAAAACGTTCGAGGCGTTGATTTTGTGGTCGTTCGTGAACTAACAGGTGGTATCTACTTTGGTGAAAAAAAGCTAGGGGAAACAGAAGCCTCAGACCTATGCACCTATTCAAAAGCTGAGATCCAACGTATTATCAGAAAAGCCTTTGAAATCGCCCAAACGAGAAATAAAAAAGTCACATCTGTTGATAAAGCCAATGTACTAGCGACCAGCAAATTGTGGCGTCAAACAGCCGAAGAAGTCGCACGAGAATTTCCAGATTGTACCTTAGAACATCAATTAGTCGATTCAGCGGCGATGGTCATGATCCAAAAGCCAAAAGCCTTTGACGTACTTGTAACAGAAAATCTATTCGGCGATATCTTAAGTGATGAAGCATCGGTGATTCCAGGCTCACTAGGGATGATGCCAAGCGCCAGTCACAGCGAATCTGGTCCCTCATTATACGAACCAATCCATGGTTCAGCACCAGATATTGCTAATCAAAATATCGCCAATCCAATGTCGATGATCTTGTCAGTAGCGATGATGTTACGTCAATCATTTGGCTTAGAAAATTCAGCAAAGAAAATCGAAGAGGCTTGCGATCGTGTCATGAATCAAGGAATCCTAACCACTGACCTAGGTGGTAAAGCGACAACAACAGACTTTACAGAAGCTATAATAACAGAATTGAGAGGTGCTTAATATGGGAAAAACTCTATTTGATAAACTTTGGGAACAACATGTGGTATCGGGCGTTGCCGGAGAACCACAACTACTATACGTCAATCTGCATCTGATCCACGAGGTCACTTCACCACAAGCCTTTGAAGGACTAAGAGAAGCAGGCCGAAAAGTCCGCCGACCAGATAGAACCTTTGGGACGATGGATCATAACGTACCAACACAAGATATTTTTAACATCACAGATTTGGTGGCAAAAAAACAAATCGAAGCCTTGCAGAAAAACTGTGAAGAATTCGGTGTAACGCTCTGTGATAACGGCAGTGACCGTCAGGGAATCGTGCATATGGTGGGACCCGAAACAGGCTTGACACAACCAGGGAAAATCATCGTTTGTGGGGATTCACATACAGCAACTCACGGCGCATTTGGAGCCTTGGCATTCGGTATTGGAACCAGTGAAGTGGAACATGTTTTTGCCACACAATGCATTTGGCAAAATAAGCCAAAATCAATGGGTGTTAAAATTACTGGAAAACTAGCCAAAGGCGTGTATGCCAAAGATATTATTCTTGCCTTGATCGCAAAATATGGGGTTGATTTTGGTGTTGGACATGCGGTTGAATTTTACGGTGAAACGATTGAAAATCTAACGATGGAAGAACGCATGACCATCTGTAACATGGCCATCGAAGGCGGCGCAAAAATGGGGATGATGGCGCCAGATGAAAAAACCTTTGACTATGTACGTGGCAGAGAATATGCACCAGAAGATATGGAAGCGGCAATCGCTGATTGGAAAAAACTGCCAAGTGATCCAGACGCAACTTATGATGTGGATCTAGAATTAAACGCAGATGAACTGGTTCCCTTCATTACATGGGGAACGAATCCAGAAATGGGCATCCCAATCACAGGGACATTTCCAGAAATCAAAGACATGAACGACGAACGTGCCTATAACTACATGGATCTAAAACCAGGACAACGCCCATCAGATATCGAAATCGGCTACGTTTTTATCGGCTCATGTACCAACGGCCGACTATCCGATTTAGAAGAAGCGGCTCGTATCGTAAGAGGCAAAAAAGTCAAAGAAGGCATTACCGCAATCGTAGTACCAGGCTCAAGACCTGTTCGTAAAGCAGCAGAGAAAATCGGCTTGGATAGAATCTTCATCGAAGCAGGCTTTGAATGGCGTGAACCAGGCTGCTCCATGTGTCTAGGCATGAATCCAGACCAAGTACCAGCGGGTGTTCACTGTGCTTCAACCTCGAACCGAAACTTTGAGGGACGCCAAGGCAAAGGGGCAAGAACCCATCTTTGCAGCCCAGCGATGGCGGCAACAGCTGCGATTGAAGGAACGTTTAGAGACATTAGAGAGGAGCTTGGTGCATAATGGAGGCATTTACACAACATACAGGAACTGCGGTTCCACTAATGAATGACAATATCGACACCGATCAAATCATTCCAAAATCATTTCTAAAACGAATCGAAAAAACAGGGTTTGGCGAGTTTTTATTTGATGAATGGCGTTATTTGCCGGACCGTACACCAAATCCAGAATTCACTTTGAATGAACCACAATACAAAGGCGCGACGATTCTGATTTCTGGTGACAACTTTGGATCAGGTTCATCACGAGAGCATGCGGCTTGGGCGTTGGATGATTATGGTTTTAGAGCGGTTATTGCAGGAAGTTTCAGTGATATTTTTTATATGAATGCGACGAAAAATGGACTATTGCCAATTGTATTGAAGCGAGAAGAATTGGATGCATTGGCGGGGCTTCAAGCAGATGAAATGATTACAATCGATTTACCTGCTCAACAAGTGGTGACGTCGATTGGTACGTATTCTTTTGAAATTGACAGCACTTGGAAGCATAAATTAGTGAATGGGTTAGATGAGATTGCGATCAGCTTGACGCATGATTCTGAGATTGCGGCTTATGAAGCGAAGATTCCAGCATATTGGCAATAAGAAATAGTAAGAGTGAGGTTGGGACAGGAGTGTTTAACCCCGAGAACCACGTAGGTACTATGCAACATCAGTTTATGATATTTACTGTGTTTTACAGTAATTTCAGCTTATTTCCGAAAGGGTTGCTTCTGCTCCCACCGTTTATTCATATTTAGGGTGTGAAACAAAAGTGCTTTTTACTTTTGTCCCACACCCTGCTTTTCATTAAATCGTTAGGAGGGTGAAAACCATGGAATGGGATGCAAAAAAATATAATACGACACATGATTTTGTTTTTAAGTATGGCGCAGGATTGTTGGAGTTAGTACCGAAAGAGCCGAAAAAAGTGTTGGATATTGGCTGTGGGACTGGCGCATTAACGAGTCAAATTGCGGACCTGGGGCATGAAGTGACGGGAATCGATCAATCAGTAAATATGATCGATCAAGCAAAAAAAAGTTATCCTAATTTGAATTTTTTACAGGAAGATATCTTAAATCCTTCCGATCAAATTGGTCTGTATGATGTCGCTTTTTCAAATGCAGTTTTTCATTGGATACCTGATCAAGATTTGTTATTAAAAAATATCAATCGACACTTAAATACGAATGGTCAGTTGATTTGTGAGTTCGGTGCAGTTGGGAATGTGCAGGCGATCAGAGGAGCTTTTGGGCGCGAGTTAAAGGCTTTGAGTATTCCTTTTGAGGAGCCTTTCTGTTTTACATCAATTGCAGATTATCAACTTTTGCTTGAAAAAAATCATTTTGAAGTTGTAGAGATTTTGGAATATGAACGACCAACACCACTAAAAGGCGGTTGGTCTGGTTTGAGAGAATGGATGGAGCAATTTTACGCTACGGAGTTAGGAGAATTATCTGAAGAGCAGAAAGAGCAGGTTCTTAAAAATTTGGAGCGAGCGTTGAAATCAAGCTTATGGAAATTCGATCACTGGGAGGCTGATTATCGTAGGCTTAGAATAACGGCATATAAACATCCTTAATAGAAGATACACAGAACAATAAAGAGCTTAGGACTTACGTCTGAAGTGAGACCCAATAGTTAGACCATAACCCGACCGAAGAAATTTGGTCGGGTTTTTATGCGGTCATCCGTTTGCGATATTGAACGGGACTGCAGC